>JAETSI010000001.1 GCA_021769725.1 Oscillospiraceae bacterium
TCTGGATGAATCCTTTTTGCAAAAGGCGTTGGAAAATTCGCTTCAGATGGATCTGGCAGAGGAAGAACTTGATGAAGATTTTGATATGGAAGATTTTGAGGACATCGATTTTGACACTGCGAGGAAAAAGAGTATCAGAGAATGTTGGACGAATTTAATGGAAATTAATTTTGAGATTCAGCGGTATGAAAAGTACCGCTGAATTTTCATTTTCAAATTCATGAAGCTTGTGTGTTTGAAAATGAAAAATTTATTTGACAATTCTCTTTAAAACGGCGTAGAATCGGGATTTTTATAGGGCAGCTATTTGGTATCAGCTTGACATTCAAACAACATAAGTGGGGACTCCGTCCCCGCACCTATGCCTAAAGTGAATAATCATGGTGAAAATTTTCATTTGACAAGAGCATAAGAAACAAAATCTCTTGAGTTGTTGGTATTATTGTCCAAGTTTTACCAAAGCAGAAAGCCCATATTGCTACGGGCTTTTTTATTTAATCTGATTATTATTCAGTTTCTTCTTTATTCTTTTTACTGTCGATATAGCTCATTGAAAGTGGAAGCATAATCCCGATGATTCCGATAATAATAGCAATAATGCCGCTGGTATTAAAAGCAAAATCAGTGCTTCCGTCAGTTCCGGGAGTTTCTCTGGGGAAGATAGCGTAAAATGAACCGCAGATAAGTCCGAGAATAGCTGCATATGTTCCTCTGTACCATTTTTTAAGGCAGATTGTAATGAGCTTTGCACAAAGTACAACACCGATGATTATACCAATTGCTACCGGAATAAGAATTGGAATGTTCATTTCGTCAACTGCCTGGATAACTGTCTGATATCCGCCTAAAATCAAAAGAACGAGACTTCCGCTCAGCCCAGGCATTATCATAGCAGCTGCGGCAACAATAGATATAACTGTAAGATAGAGGAAAGTTCCGGCATCAAGAGAGGTACGTACGGAGTTTGCACCCATAGACATACTTGCAACAGTGACACCGATTATCACACCAAGACCGATAAGAAACGGAATAATATGCACTGGTGAGAGTTTTTTCTCCTTGGTGGCTTCCTTATAGATCATTGGCAGACTTCCAAGTACAACACCCATGAAGAAGAACTGTGTTTGTACGTAGAATTTTTCAAAGCAGTAGGAGAGCACCTTTGCGGAAAGAATAACGCCGATACCCATTCCCATGAGGATAGTCAACAGAAATACAAAGTTTTCTTTAAGTTTTTTCAGATTGAGAGTGACCGCTCCGAGCAATCGGTCAAAGACTTTCATAATTACCATCATAGTTCCGCCGCTTACGCCTGGAATAGCATTGGCAATTCCGATTACTGTGCCTTTAAGTACATTTACAATGTGTTCCATTTAAGCATCCTTTCTTTTTGACGTCTGTCTGCATAAAGCAGAACTGTAAATTAAATATCAGTTATATTATCTCACAAATTAAGGTAAAAGTCAAGACATTATTGACTTTATTTTCGATACATGATATAATATTATCAGAAATTATGTTTCTTTGAAAGAGGGTCAATAATGATTAATAAAATTATAATTAAAGGGGCGAGAACGAACAATCTTAAAAATATAGATCTTGAACTGCCAAGGGACAAACTCATTGTTATGACCGGTCTGTCAGGTTCGGGAAAATCTTCGCTTGCTTTTGATACGATATATGCCGACGGTCAAAGAAGATACGTGGAGAGTCTTTCCTCCTATGCCAGAATGTTTCTGGGGCAAATGGAAAAGCCGGACGTTGACAGCATTGAGGGACTTTCTCCGGCTATCTCCATAGATCAGAAAACAACGTCAAAGAATCCAAGGTCTACAGTCGGAACTGTTACAGAGATATACGACTATCTTCGTCTGCTTTTCGCCAGGATAGGCATACCGCACTGCCCGGTGTGCGGACGTGAGATCTCGCAGCAGACTGTTGACCAGATGGTCGATTCCATTATGGAACTTCCACAGGGAACAAGGATACAGCTTCTTGCACCCATTGCAAGATCAAGAAAGGGACAGTTTGCCAAGGAACTTGAACAGGCGAGAAAATCAGGATTTGTCAGAGTTCGTATCGATGGTATTATGTTTGAACTTTCTGAGGAGATAAAACTTGATAAGAACAAAAAGCATAATATTGAGATTGTAGTTGACCGCCTTGTTATCAAAGAGGGGATAACCACTCGTCTCACCGACAGCCTGGAAACTGTATTTTCCATTACCGACGGTCTGGCAATAGTAGATGTTATAGGCGGTGAGGAAATGCTTTTCTCGCAGAATTACGCCTGCCCTGAACATAATATCAGCATAGGCGAACTTGAACCGCTTATGTTCTCATTTAATAACCCTATGGGAGCTTGTCCGAAGTGTACGGGGCTTGGAGTATTTATCCATATAGATCCTGAGCTTGTTGTGCCAAACAAAGAACTTTCAATTCTGGAGGGGGCTGTTAATGCTCATGGCTGGAATTCTCTGACAGAGGATTCTATTGCAATGATGTATTACAGAGCAATTTCTAAAAAGTACGATATTCCCCTTGATGTACCTGTAAAAAAATTACCCAAAAAAGCAATGGATATTTTTCTTTACGGTACAGGTGATGAAAAGCTTGAACTCAGGCGACCTAAAACGCTTGGCGGCGGAACGTACAGCGCACCGTTTGAGGGTGTTGTTAATAATCTTGAAAGACGCTATAAGGAAACAAACAGTTCATATGCCAAATCTGAATTGGAAGAATATATGAGTGAGGTGGAATGTCCGGTCTGCAAGGGAAAAAGACTCAGAGACGAGTATCTTGCGGTAACGGTCGGAGATAAAAATATCAGCTCACTGACTGATTTTTCAGTAAAGGACGCCTTGAAATTTTTCACGGAAATAAAACTTTCTGCTCATGACAGTTTCGTCGGCGAGCGCATAATAAAAGAAATACGTGAACGTCTGGGATTTCTCGTCAGCGTTGGTCTGGATTATCTCACCCTGTCACGTTCTTCGGGAACTCTTTCCGGAGGTGAGAGTCAGAGAATCCGCCTTGCAACGCAGATAGGGTCCTCGCTTGTCGGAGTGCTTTATATCCTTGACGAACCGAGCATCGGTCTGCATCAGCGTGACAATGACAAGCTTATTGCGACTCTTAAACGCCTCCGTGATCTTGGAAATACACTGATCGTCGTAGAACATGACGATGATACCATGCTTGCCGCTGATTATATAGTTGATGTCGGTCCGGGAGCAGGAGTTCACGGCGGAGAGATAGTTTTTGCCGGAACAGTAGAAAAATTGCTGAAATGCAGGAAATCAATTACCGGTCAGTACCTCAGCGGAAAAAAGAAAATAGAACTTCCGCAGCATCGGCGTGCCGGAAATGGAAAAATCCTTACTATCCGTGGGGCGTCGGAACATAATCTTAAAAAAATCGATGTATCTATTCCTTTGGGGATGTTCATTTGTGTTACCGGCGTTTCAGGTTCAGGAAAATCTTCGCTTGTTAATGAGATTATCTACAAGCATCTTGCCGCACGTCTGAACCGTGCCAAGATAAAAAGCGGAAAATTTGACGAAATGGATGGATTGGAGCATCTTGATAAGGTAATATGCATTGACCAGTCTCCTATAGGACGTACGCCGAGATCGAATCCGGCTACCTACACCGGAGTTTTTTCCGATATTCGTGATCTTTTTTCAAAGACCGCAGACGCCAAAGCAAGAGGATATTCCGCAGGACGTTTTTCTTTCAATGTCAGGGGAGGACGCTGCGAGGCGTGCGAGGGCGACGGTATAATCAAGATCGAGATGCATTTTCTGCCAGATATTTATGTTCCTTGCGAAGTCTGCAAAGGAAAAAGATATAACCGTGAAACGCTTGAAGTTCATTATAAAGGAAAATCAATATATGACGTACTTGAAATGACTGTTGATGAGGGAGTGGAATTTTTTGAACATATTCCCAAGATCGCACGTAAGCTGAAAACATTGCAGGAAGTAGGTTTGGGATATATCAAGATCGGACAGCCGGCAACTACCTTATCCGGAGGAGAGGCACAGCGTGTGAAGCTTTCAACGGAACTTTCAAAGCGTGCTACCGGCAAAACGATTTACATTCTTGATGAGCCGACAACTGGTCTGCATACGGCTGATGTACATCGTCTGATAAAAGTTCTGCAAAGTCTGGCGGATCAGGGAAATACGCTTATCGTCATAGAGCATAATCTTAATGTGATAAAGGTAGCCGATCATATCATTGACCTCGGTCCGGAAGGCGGAGACGGAGGTGGAACGATCGTGGCGCAGGGCACTCCCGAAAATGTTGCACAGTGCGAGAATTCATACACAGGCAGATATCTGAAACCGTATCTCGAGTGAGATACGGCATAGGTTATCTTATGTGACGTCTGATGTACTTGAACGCTGCATCCTCTCCTTTGGAGGCAAGGAGACGCAGCAGGAATTCAAGCTTATCGGAAGTGTTTTTTTCGATGATCCTTTTTTGCTTTGCTTTGAGGAAATACTGGAGCGGCATATCGTCTGTATAGTTGCTGCCGTTGTATATCTTTGAAGCGGCTACACGGTCGCAGAACATTTCATAGATAAAAATATCAGGCATACGCACTGGTTCGCACTTTTTTGTGACGGGGTTGTAATCTGTCCAGTATTCAAAATGATGACGGTTGCGTCCCTTATGGTGCATCCATGCCTTGGAATATCCGCTGACTTCACGTTCACGTTCGTTGGGACTGCGGTTTCCCTGAAAATATATAACACCGGGAATAAATTCCGTAGGCGAGAATTTTGAAAGATCGTGTAGCAGTCCACGGCGAATAAGTCCTGCTTTGAGGCAGTGCCGCATTACCATGTGTCGGTGTCTCAGAACGGTGGTTAGGTGTCCCACAAATTTAGTCATTAATCCTGTCTCCTTTCATAAGCTCAGTATATGCCATTATCAGCGGTGCAATGCCCTTGGCATCGTTTTCCGTTATTGGTTCTGACAGATAATATTCAGCTGAACCGTTACGGTTATTGCCGAGACCTGCCATAAGGCAGATATTTTTAAGCAGGGGAGCTTTATCTTTTTCAAGAATGATATATTTTTCAATTACTGCCGAGAGAGCTTTTTCTCCGGCTTTTTTTATGTATGCAGAAGTTTTTCCAAGTCGGTACGATTTGAGCGCTGAATAGACAAAAAGCAGTGTTCCGCTTGTTTCGGGATAATTTCCGGGGAATTCCGGTCGTGCCGGAAGCTGGAGCAGTAATCCGTCTGTCGTGCAGCATGAAGCAAGAGCTTTAAGTAAATCAGAAAGCATAGTTGAAATTTCATTATTATCAGGGAGCAGTTCGCACATATCTGCAAGTGCGGCGCAAAGCCACCCCATAGAGCGCAGCCAGAATTCGCTCGAAAGTCCTGTTTCAGGATCAGCCCAGATCATGGTTCTTGTTTCGTCATAGCCGTGATAATATAGTCCTGTTTTTTTGTCATTCATAAGTATTCTGATGATTCGGAGCTGATTCAGAGCATCTTCAAGCATAGAACCGTCATGGGTCAGACAGGAATATTCAGCCATGAACGGGAAAGCCATATATGAGCCGTCAAGCCAGATCTGCTGTGGATATATAGCCTTATGCCAGAAATTTCCGCAGCTGAGTCTTGGCTGATTTGAAAGGGAATCAGCAAGCTTGCGTGCTGCATTGAACATTTTTTGGTTTCCGGTGATCTTGTAGATGGCAAGCAGATTTTTTCCGCCGTTTATGTTGTCAAGATTGAAATCGGAGGGATTCATAGTGGGAATATCTCCATTTTCATCAATGTAGGCGGAAATAAAGTTTATGGCAAAATTCAACAGTTTTTCGTCTCTGCTATATTCGTACAGAGAGAGTATAGCAGTAATCATGCAGCTGTCAATGTAATTCCATTTTGGCTGTTTGCGGAAAATAATGTTTTCACGGTTCCAGAGTGGGCACAGAGGATCCGAGGACAGAATAATTTCCTGAGTATACAGTTTTACGGTTTCGTTCAGCCGGGAAATGTGATTCATCCTGAGAGACCTCCTGCTGTTATTCCTTTGACAAATTTTTTTTGAGCAAGTGCAAAAACGGTTATGGACGGAATAAGTCCAATCACTGAAACGGCGATTATCTTGCACTGTTCATAGCTTTGTCCCGTGCTGTCAACAGATAATCTGAGGGCAAGGGATAAAGGATATTTTTTTACTGATTGTATAATTATTAACGGATTAAGAAAATCATTCATTGTCCATAGAAAGGTGAATACGGCGATTGAAGTTACCGCAGGCTTGATGCATGGAAGAAGCACAAGAAACAGCGTCCGCATAGTTCCGCATCCGTCTATCCTTGCGGCTTCGTCAAATTCCCGTGGAACAGAATTAAAAAAACGTATGAGTATGAATACGAACATCCCCTCTTCCGCAAGCAATGCAGGAAATACTAAAGGTATATAAGTATCCAGAAGCCCTGTATCACGCCAGAAAAGGAACATCGGCATGATCTTTACTATAGCCGGCATTAGCATTCCGATAAGAAGAAGTGAAGAAAATAACCGTTTAAGCGGAAAGTTGAAACGGGCAAAGCCATACGCTGCAAGTAACGACGAGATCACGGCAAATACCGTTTTTGGAATGATTATCATAAATGTATTGATGAAATAATGACCCATTGTATAGGGGGTAGCTGTTTCCCAGGCATTTTTCCAGATGCTTAGATCTATACTGTCAGGAATGAACCATACTGAGGAGAAGATCTCGCTGTTTGATTTGAAAGAAGCTCCCAGAAGCCAGAGAAGAGGATAGAGCATCACTGCTGCCACTGCGGTAATGATAAGATATACGGAAAGCTTTTTCATGTAGTCTCACGCTCCGTTCTGCCGGTTACAAGATACATGATTCCTACCGCCAGTGCAATAACGGTGAAAAGTACCCATGAAACAGCATTTGCGTAGCCGATTTCGCCGTATTTGAACATTTCGTCGTAGATCAGCATACCTACGGTATAGGTACTTTTGAGAGGTCCTCCGCTGGTTATCATGTACGGAGCGTTGAATTCCTGAAGAGCAGAAATAGTCTGTAGAATAAGATTTATGAATATAACTCCTTTGATCTGAGGCAGTGTTATGCTGAAAAAAGACCGTGTACAGCTGCATCCATCCACTTTTGCTGCATCGTAGAGTTCACGTGGAATGTCACGGAGTGCTGCCAGAAAAATTATCATAGTTGATCCGAATTCCCATAGCCGAAGCAGAATTATTATGTAGAGCGCCGCATCGGGATCGCCATACCAACTGATAGGTGACGCTCCGAAAAGTTCCAGGAACTGATTTATAAGTCCCTTGGCAGTAAAAAGATACTGCCACATGATAACTACCGCCAGATTTGCTCCGAGGATGGATGGGATATAGAACGCAGTGCGGAAAAATCCTATTCCCTTGATCTCAAGATTCAGCAGAACAGCCGTCATAAGAGAAACGATTAGTTTAAGCGGAACAAGAATAATAGCATATTTCAGGGTTACTTCCAATGCACGGCGGAAGCTGCTGCTGCCGAACATTGTTTTATAGTTTTCAAAGCCGATAAATTCGGTTTGACCGACAGTTCTGCTGTTCGTCATTCCCAGTATGAAAGAGCATATGAAAGGATAGAGAGTAAATAGAAGAAATCCGGCGATAAACGGCGAAATCAGCAGTAATCCGGTGTACTTGCTGACTCCTGTCGGATTTTTGTATTGGCGTTTCTTCATTTTAACCTCCTTTATTTGTTATTTTAGAGAATCACTGAATAAATCACGCCTGATGGCTCAGCACGCATTTTGCTGCGCCCGAAGGAAGTGCCCTTGGGGTACATATTTTCCGTCATCTTGCACAGAAATTTCTTGACAGGTGACTCCCCACGGGGTGGGAAGATGTCACGGAGTGACAGAGGGGACGGCTCGTTCAAGCAGCCTGCCTGCAAATTTTTATACAATCTGACTGCGAAATCTGCGCACTGGATTTAATCAGTGCTTCCTTAGTTTTACTTTGTTCAGATATTCTGTGACAGAATCATACATTTCTTCGGCTGCAGTCTTAGTATCGCAGAGATCATAAGATACTTTTTCGATAGCAGTATTGTAGAAATCCTTCATTTGCGGCAGTTCCATATAGGGACTGATAGTAACGGTATCAAGCTGTTCAAGCATTGAGTCGCTTTCGTGGGCAAGACCTGTCAGCATACCGTTCTCCTCCAGACTTTTCTCGGCGGACTGTGAAGCTGGTATTCCCCTGGAAGTTCCCAGAATACGGGCACATTCTTTGTTGTTAAGCAGAAAATCCATAAATGCGGCAGCTTCATCGGGATATTTTGTGTTTTTTGAGACTGCATACAGCATTGACGGCTTTATCATCCAACCGCTGCTGTTTCCTCCGTCTGACGTAAGGAAAGGTCCTGCTTTAAGAGTTCCCTCTGGAAGAACAGATTCATATTTGCCTACCGAACTGCCCCATTCAAGCACGCCGGCGACCTTACCGCCAATAAATTCCGGCGACTGGTAGAGGGCGGTATTTCCGTCCTCATCGGTTCTTGTCTGAATATTCCGTATAACGCCGCTGTTTTCCATTTCCTTGTAAAAGTCAAGAGCTATGCGGATATCATCGGCAGTAAATCCGAGTTCGCCATCCATTGATATGAAATCTCTGCCGGTTAGCTGTTGGACATAAACGATAGCCAGATACCATGCCGTGCCTCCCGATTGTATATCCAGGTCAAGGGGGTACAGATCTTTTTTTCTGAATGTATCGCCAAGAGCGATAAGCTCATCCCAGGTACGTGGGAATTTTACTCCCAGATTGTCATACACGTCGGCATTGTAGAAAAGTCCCCTGCCTGTGACAGATACAGTAACGGCGTTGAGTTTGCCGTTTATCTCACCGAATGACAGCACATCCTTGTCAAAGCATGAAAGATCAAGCTGTGAATTGAGTTCGTTCAGGTCGTAGAAGCCGCTTCCGTCAGGGGAAAGAGTGATGAGCCAGTCATAGTTTATCTGCATAATGTCTGGTTCTGTTCCGCCGCTTACCTGAGAGGAGACTTTTTCTGTCCAGCCGTCCCAACCGCCATATTCCGGAATTATCTCGATTTCAGGGTGAATAGTATTCCACAGTTCTATTGCTTCGAGAGTGGCTTTGTGGCGGTCATCGCCTCCCCACCAGGAGAAGCGGAGAGTACATTTGTCAAGTTTACCGTCGGGCTTAGTTATTTTTTCATTTTTTGTTTTTCCGCAGGCAGAGATTACAGCCGTAAAGAAAATGGCTGTAAACAAGGAAACAATTTTCTTCATGCTCTCATCTCCTGAGTTCCGGCAATACTGCACACTATTTGTGCAATTTGCTTTAATATAATAGTACATTTTAATTATACTACAGTTTCAACTGAAAATCAAGTCATTATAACAGTTTGATCAGAGCAACAATTTTAAGAAAGAATCATAGCAACTGCATGAACAATTCACAAACTGGACTATAGTTAATAAAGTAGACAGAAAAAACAAAAAAGCATTTCAAATTGAACAGGAGATAAAAGGTTATTAGCAGAATGAGGACGATTGAAATTGTAGAAATGAATATACTCAAAAACAGATAATTTCAGTTCCTTAATTGAATAATAAGAGTAACGATTTATTTCTTTAAGTTTGAGCCACAGCGTTGTCATAAGGATGATTTTTTTGCAGAGCCTATTGTTGTAAATGACTGCATTGTTCATTTGATGATGCTTTCCTCTGTAATGTCGTTTTCAACAAATTTTCTTAAGTTTTTCTTGAGGTTGCCCTGTATATCCGAAACAGCGATTTATAAAAAATTTCCTGTAAATTATATTGCATAAAATAATCTTGACTTATAATTGCACTTATGTGCAAAAGCACAAAAAATATTTTTCCTATTGACATTTTCATATTGTCATGTTAAAATAAGTAAAGAACAAGGACGTTCATAGAAAGCATATGCTTTTTATGAACGTTTTTTATTTTGCTTGTGCGGTTCAAAGGCGAGCCGCAGCGGAAAGGCTGTGACATGTATGGATAATTTCAGAAACGAAGCTCCTTATGAGCAGCAGGGACTTTACCGTCCTCAGTTTGAACATGATAACTGCGGCATTGGCGCAGTTGTAAGCATCAAGGGAGAAAAATCACGCCAGGTGGTTGAAAATGCCCTTAAAATAGTAGAAAAACTTGAGCATCGTGCCGGAAAAGATGCCGAGGGAAAAACAGGCGACGGCGTCGGAATTCTAGTGCAGATGCCCTCTGCTTTCTTCAGAAAAGAAACATCCGCTATCGGTTTTGATATCGGTGAAGACGGCGATTTCGGCGTGGGAATGTTCTTCTTTCCAAATAATGAACTTAAAAGAAATCAGGCAAAAAAACTTTTTGAGATAATTCTTGCTAAAAAGGGAATGAAGCTCCTGGGGTGGAGGGAAGTTACTTCTGATCCGTCGGTTCTTGGTCAGAAAGCTCTTGACAGTATGCCGTATATCATGCAGGGGTTTGTAGAGCGTCCGGAAGACTGTGAAAAGGGTCTGGAGTTTGACCGCCGCCTTTTCGTGGCAAGACGTATTTTCGAGCAGTCAAATGAGAATACTTATGTTTGTTCGCTTTCAAGCAGAACTATAGTGTACAAGGGAATGTTTCTTGTTGACGAGCTGAGGAAGTTCTATCGTGATCTCCAGCGTGAGGATTTTACTTCGGCTATAGCTATGGTTCATTCCAGATTTTCCACCAATACGACTCCGAGCTGGCAGAAAGCTCATCCGAACCGAATGATTGTTCACAACGGAGAAATAAATACTATCACCGGAAACGCCGACAAGATGCTTGCACGTGAAGAAACAATGTCCTGCGAGGCGCTTAAAAATGATATGAGCAATATTCTTCCGGCTATAAATGTAAACGGTTCTGATTCTGCACGCCTTGATAATGCTCTTGAATTCATGGTGATGTCAGGAATTCCGCTTCCTCTTGCAGTTATGATAACCATTCCGGAACCATGGAAAAACAGCCGCACGATCTCGAAAGCAAAGTACGATTTCTATCAGTATTATGCTACAATGATGGAACCCTGGGACGGTCCGGCTTCGATACTTTTCTCCGACGGCGATGTCATGGGAGCTGTTCTTGACAGAAACGGTCTCCGTCCTTCAAGATATTGCATTACAAGCGACGGTTTTCTTATTCTGTCGTCTGAAACCGGATGTATTGACGTTCCTCCGGAAAAGATCGTCAGAAAGGACAGACTTCGTCCCGGTAAGATGCTTCTTGCAGATACAAAGCAGGGGCTCCTCATCGATGACGAGGAGATCAAAAATACCTATGCTTCACGTCAGCCTTATGGCGAGTGGCTGGACGCTAATCTGGTGCGCCTCGGAGATCTCCACATTCCTAACAAGAATGTAAGATCATACGACCGTGAGGAACTGAGAAAGCTCCAGAAAGCTTTCGGTTATACCTATGAGGATATTACAAACAGTATACTTCCTATGGCTGAAAACGGAGCCGAGCCTATTGCTTCCATGGGGGCGGATATACCGCTTCCGCCTCTCGACGGTGAAAATATTCCGTTGTTCAACTATTTTAGACAGCTTTTTGCGCAGGTAACAAATCCACCCTTTGATGCTATCCGTGAGGAAGTCGTTACCGATACCAGCGTATATATCGGTGAGGACGGAAACATTCTTGAGGAACGTCCGGAGAACTGCCGTGTGTTGAAGATCGATAATCCCATTCTTACGGGAACGGATATGCTCAAGATAAGGAATATGAACGTTAAGGGTCTGAAAACCGCTGTCATTCCAATTACTTATTATATAGGAACATCCTTGGAAAAGGCTATAGAGCGTCTCTTCATTGATGCTGACAAGGCTTACAGGGACGGTGCGAATATCCTTATACTTTCTGACAGGGATGTGGACGAATATCATGCTCCTATTCCGTCGCTTCTTGCGGTTGCAGCATTGCAGCAGCATCTTGTTTCAACCAAAAAGCGTACAGCGGTCGCAATGATTCTGGAGAGCGCCGAACCTAGAGAAGTTCATCACTTCGCAGCGCTTTTAGGTTACGGAGCTTGTGCGGTAAATCCGTATCTTGCCCAGGAATCGATCCGTGATCTTATCGCAACGGGAATGCTTGACAAGGATTTCTATGCCGCTGAGGATGACTATAATAAGGCTATTCTGCATGGTATCATCAAGATAGCTTCAAAAATGGGAATTTCTACTATTCAGTCCTACCAGGGCAGCAAGCTTTTTGAGGCAGTTGGAATTTCTCATGAGGTTATTGACAGATATTTTGGCGGAACGGTCAGCAGGATAGGCGGCATCACGCTCAGCGATATCAGCCGTCAGACGGAAGAACTCCACAATAAGGCATTTGATCCGCTGGGACTTGCGGTGAACCGTGGAATCAGAAGTTCCGGAAGCCACAAACTGAGAAGCGGCAAGAGCGAACATCTTTATACTCCGGTAACTATTCATCTGCTTCAGGAAGCTGCCAGAACCGGTGATTACAATACGTATAAAAAATATTCCGAGTGTCTCAACAGTGAGGATAACGCTCTTACGCTCAGAAGTCTGCTTGATTTCAGGTATGATCCCGACGGCGGCATTCCGATTGATGAAGTGGAATCTGTGGAGAGTATATGCCGGCGCTTTAAGACGGGTGCTATGTCATACGGTTCGATATCCCAGGAAGCACACGAGTGCATGGCGGTTGCCATGAACAGTATCGGCGGTAAATCAAATTCCGGCGAGGGCGGAGAATCTCCCGAAAGACTGAATTCTGACCGTTGCTCGGCTATCAAGCAGGTTGCGTCGGGACGTTTCGGCGTTACTTCTGAATACCTGGTTTCCGCAAAAGAGATTCAGATAAAAATGGCTCAGGGTGCAAAACCGGGCGAGGGAGGTCATCTTCCCTCCGGAAAGGTTTATCCATGGATCGCAAAGACACGTCATTCTACTGCTGGCGTAGGTCTTATCTCACCTCCGCCTCACCATGATATATATTCGATCGAAGATCTTGCACAGTTGATATACGATCTGAAAAATGCTAACGATCAGGCACGTATTTCTGTCAAGCTCGTTTCCGAAGCAGGAGTCGGAACAGTTGCGGCAGGAGTTGCAAAGGCAGGAGCACAGGTTATCCTGATCTCCGGATATGACGGCGGAACAGGCGCTGCGCCCAGAAGTTCCATATACAACGCAGGACTTCCGTGGGAACTCGGGCTTGCAGAGGCTCATCAGACCCTTATTCTTAACGGTCTCCGCCGCAGAGTGCGTATTGAAACTGACGGAAAGCTTATGACAGGCCGTGACGTTCTCGTAGCTGCTTTGCTCGGCGCTGAAGAATTCGGATTTGCAACGGCTCCTCTGGTAACTATGGGCTGCGTTATGATGAGGGTATGTAACCTCGATACGTGTCCAATGGGTATCGCAACACAGAATCCCGAGCTTAGAAAACGTTTCAGGGGCAAGCCGGAATACATTGTGAATTTCATGCATTTTGTCGCACAGGAACTCCGTGAATATATGGCGGCTCTCGGCATCAGAACCGTTGACGAACTTGTCGGACGCAGCGATCTTCTTGTAAAAAAGAACATTCCGGAAGCAGAAAAAATCGACTTTTCAGAGATACTTGCACGTATACCCGGAACGGAAAAGCAGTGCTTCGATCCTGCCGACGTATATGATTTCAAGCTTGATGAAACAGTTGATAAGACAGTTATCATGAAAAAGTTCAGTTCTGCTCTCAGAAATAAAACAAAGAAAACTATTGAAATAGATGTGAAAAATACCGATCGTTCGCTGGGAACTCTCTTTGGCGCTGGAATCACCAGAAAATGGGGAGACAATACTCTTGAGGACGATACATTTACCGTAAAATGCAAGGGCAGCGGCGGTCAGAGCTTCGGTGCGTTCATTCCTAAGGGACTTACCCTGGAGCTCACAGGTGACAGCAACGATTATTTCGGAAAGGGACTTTCCGGCGGAAAGCTTATCCTTTGTCCTCCTGCCGGCGCAGGATTCAAGGCTGACGAAAACGTAATTGCCGGCAACGTTGTTCTCTACGGAGCTACTTCCGGAAAAGCATTTATCAGCGGAATTGCAGGAGAACGCTTCTGTGTAAGAAACTCCGGTGCGATAGCCGTATGCGAGGGCGTCGGAGATCATGGATGCGAGTACATGACGGGCGGTCGTGCGGTCATTCTTGGCAAGACCGGAAAAAACTTTGCCGCAGGTATGTCCGGCGGAATCGCTTATGTTCTTGACGAAAACAGGGATCTCTACACCAAGCTGAACAAAGCCCTTGTTTCGCTGGAGGGCGTTACGGAAAAATACGACATTATAGAACTGAGAAGCATAATTGAGGAGCACGCAGCTGCAACCGGCTCAGAGAAGGCAAGGCGGATTCTTGACAGCTTCGAGGAATATATACCAAAATTCAAGAAAATAATCCCCCACGACTACGCAAAGATCAGGAGTGCTGTTGCTGCTCTCGAAGAAAAGGGCATGACGGCTGAACAGGCTGAGATCGAAGCATTTTTCATCACAAGGAAGGAGGCGTAAACCATGGGAAAGCCTACAGGATTTATTGATTATAAAAGACTTGAAAGCAGTGCCGCCGAGCCTGCGGAGAGAATAAAGAATTTCAATGAGTTCCATAAGCCTCTTGGAAAGGAAAAACGGAAAGAACAGGCTGCACGCTGTATGGACTGTGGCGTTCCGTTCTGCCAGAATGGAAAAATGCTCTGCGGCATGATCTCCGGCTGTCCCCTTAACAATCTTATTCCCGAGTGGAATGATCTTCTTTACCATGACCATAGAGAGCAGGCGCTCCGCCGTCTGCTTATGACGAACAACTTTCCGGAGTTTACGTCACGTGTATGTCCGGCGCTTTGCGAAAAGGCGTGTACCTGCGGTCTTAACGATGATCCCGTTGCCGTAAGGGAAAACGAGTTTGCAATTATCGAAAACGGTTTTTCAGAAGGACTTATCAAGCCACAGATCCCTGATGTGAGGAGCAGCAAGAAGATCGCTGTTATCGGTTCGGGACCGGCTGGTCTGGCTGCGGCTGATACTCTTAACAGGAGAGGACATAATGTAACTGTATTCGAGCGTTCTGACAGACCCGGCGGACTGCTTATGTATGGCATTCCGAATATGAAGCTGGAAAAGCACATAATCATGCGTCGTGTAGAGCTTATGAAAGCCGAGGGAGTCATATTTGTTACAAATGCGGATGTCGGAAAGAGCATAAAAGCAAGCGACATCGTGGATGAGTACGATGCTGTAATCCTTGCCTGTGGTTCTTCTAATCCACGTGATATCAAGGCTGAGGGACGTGACGCACAGGGAATATATTTTGCCGTGGATTTTCTGAAAGCTACCACCAAAAGCCTTCTCGATTCAAATTTGCAGGACGGAAATTATGTCTCTGCGAAAGACAAGGACGTAGTGATAATCGGCGGCGGAGATACGGGCAATGACTGCGTCGGAACTTCTGTAAGACACGGATGCAGGTCTGTCGTTCAGCTTGAAATGATGCCGAAGCTTCCGGATGAAAGAACCGAAGATAATCCTTGGCCGGAATGGCCGAAGGTCTGCAAGACTGACTACGGTCAGGAGGAGGCCATAGCTGTTTTCGGCATCGACCCCAGAGTATATCAGACGACCGTCAAGGAATTCATTAAGGATGAAAACGGTGCTCTCAGTGCCGTAAAAACAGTAAGGCTTGAATTTGTTTCTGATCCCGAAACGGGAAGAAAGATTCCGAAAGAAATCCCCGGCAGTGAGGAGATCATTCCATGTCAGCTTTGTCTTATAGCAGCCGGATTCCTTGGTGCGCAGCAGTATGTCGCCGACGCTTTCGGTGCGGAACTTGACGGACGGACAAATGTTAGAACGGAAAGCGGCAGTTTTTATACCAATGCAGAAAAAGTTTTTACGGCAGGCGATATGCATATAGGTCAGTCGCTTGTTGTAAGAGCAATAAAAGAGGGCAGAGACGCTGCCCGGGAAGCAGATGAATATCTTATGGGATATACGAATTTGTAAGGAGGCAGAAAAGAAATGGTCTATTCAGAAAACGAGATACTTCAATATATAGAGGAAAACGATGTAAAGTTTGTAAAGCTCACTTTTTGCAGTCTGGACGGAAAACTGAAAAATATTTCTGTTCTGTCATCGGAAATGGCAGCGGTTTTTGAGAGTGGAATACGCATCACTGCCGGAAAGATAAAAGGATTTTCGATTGCAGGAGGACGTGATATTTTCCTTTTCCCCGATGCTGGAACAATGACAATTCTTCCTTGGAGACCTCAGCATGGCAGAGTTATCAGGATGTTCTGTTACATCAGGTATGCGGATGGTACACCGTTCGAGGGAGACAGCAGATGGTTTCTGAAAAAGGCCATGAAAGAAGCTGTCGGCAAAGGCTACTGTTTCCGCTTCGGGACATCAAGCGAATTTACTATTTTCAAGAACGATGAAACCGGACTTCCGACCAAGACGCCACACGACTTTGCCGGTTACTGTGACATTGCCCCTGACGACAGGGGAGAGAATATCCGCCGTGACGTGTGCCTTACGCTTGAGCAGATGGGGATACATCCGGTATCGTCACGCCACGAAAGCGGTTTTGGACAGCATGAAATAGACTTCAATGCATCTTCTGCACTTAAAGCAGCCGATACTTTTCTGAGTTTCAAATCAGCAGTAAAGTCTGTTGCCGAAAGAAACGGTGTTCATGCCAGCTTTATGCCCAAGCCCCTGCGTGATGCCTGCGGCAATGGTATGCATATAGCGTTCAATGTTTTTCCCGGCGGTGATTTTATCGAGGAGAGATTCTGCGAGCCGGAGGGAGAACTGGAATATGCAGCCGCCGGAGTTATGAAGTATATCCGTGAATTTGCTCTTTTCACAAATTCGACTGTAAATTCATATAAACGTCTGGGAGAATTTTCTGCTCCAAGGAATATAATCTGGTCTGACGAGGAGGAAGATCAGCTTATTATGATGAACGTAAACGGCACTGATTCTCCTGTTGAGCTGAGAGCTGCCGACTGCGCCTGTAATCCATATTTTGTGTTCGGTCTTATTATATACGCTGCTGTGGAGGGAATTGAGAATAAATTACGGCTTCCTGAGAAAAACAGCGGCAGCGAAAAGCTTCCTATGAATCTTGAAGAGGCAGTGCAGTGTGCCGAGCAGTCAGAGTTTCTGAAAAAATATATTCCCAAAGCGGTGCTGGAGCAGTACATTCATGCCAAGAAATCTGAGTGGAAGGAATATTCTGCGGCGTATGATAAGGAAGCGTTTGAAGATCAGAAGTATTTCTGTAGTTTGTGATCCGGAGGTTTAGCGTGGAAAATGTCCTAATTGTTTCAGGAAATAAGAGCGCCGCTGAAACGCTTTCCAGATTTATAAGGGAATCATTTCAATGCAGTGTCAGAGCAGTAGAGTCGGGATATCAGGCAAAAAGCATATTCAGCAGTGATACGGCGCTGGATCTTGCCGTTATAAATACGCCTCTTATAGATGAATCCGGTATAGATCTTGCAGAATTTATCACAGAAAATACCGCTGCCGGCTGTATTCTTATAATAAAACCTGAAAATGCTGAAAAAACTTCTGAGCGTGCAGAAAAAAGCGGCGTGATGGTTATGCTGCGCCCGGTAAACAGAGGATTGCTGTATCATCTTGTGAAAACAGCGGATATAGCGTTAAGGCGTTCTCTGAAGCTTTATCAGGAAAAGCAGCGGCTTGAGCGCAGAATAGAAGAGATAAAGATTATTGACAAGGCGAAGTTCATGCTTATGGAATATAAATCAATGACAGAGGCGGAGGCTCATGAATATCTTGAGAAGTACGCTATGAACAAGCGCAAGAAAAAATATATTGCCGCACTCGAACTGATCGACAGAATTCACGAGCAGTATATGTAAATTCGCTGTAGTATAAAAAGGGTGTGGTTGCTATATTTGAAACAATACATGAAGAATGCGGAGTATTCGGCATTTATGAAAAGAATCGTGCTGATGTGGTATCGTCAGCTTATTTCGGATTGTATGCGCTCCAGCACCGTGGACAGGAAAGCTGCGGCATTGCAGTCAGCGACGACGGAGTTTTCCGCCATAAGAGAAATGACGGTCTTGTTTCTGAGGTTTTCGGCAGGGATGAACTTAAACATCTCGGAAAGGGAAACATGGCAGTGGGGCACGTCCGTTATTCCACTACCGGGGGTAAGAACCATAATAATATACAGCCTCTGGTCATACGTCATGTCAAAGGAAATATGGCTCTTGTCCATAACGGAAACCTTGTCAATGCTGCGGAGCTGAGACGGGATTTTGAAATGTCCGGCGCTATTTTTCACGGCACTTCCGACACCGAAGCTATAGCTTATGAGATCGTCCGTGAACGACTTTCCTGCCGCTCAACGGAAGAAGCGGTGCAGAGAGCTATGCCACGTATAAAAGGCGCATATTCCTGTATTCTTATGACTGCCACAAAGCTGATAGCTTTCCGTGATCCTGACGGATTTCGTCCATTGTGCATCGGCAAGACAGCTGACGGCGCATATGCTGCGGCATCAGAATCCTGTGCGCTTGAAGCGGTCGGAGCAGAGTTTATCCGGGATGTTAAGCCGGGTGAGATCGTCGTTATCGGTGAAAACGGTCTGCGTTCAATAACTGATAATTGTACTGATAAAAGCAATATCTGTATCTTTGAATATATTTATTTTGCACGTCCTGATTCTGTTATTGAAGGGGTTTCCGTTCATCATGCCAGACTCCGGGCAGGGGCACTTCTTGCAGAATACAGTCCCGTTGAAGCTGATATCGTTGTGGGCGTTCCGGATTCAGGTCTTGATGCCGCTCTTGGATATTCCCGTGCAAGCGGTATTCCCTACGGCATCGGCTTTATCAAAAATAAATATATCGGCAGGAGTTTTATCCAGCCGGAGCAGACTCAGCGTGAAAGCGCCGTGAAGATCAAACTCAATGCCATAGGCGAATCGGTCAGGAACAAAAGGGTAATAATGATCGATGATTCTATTGTGCGGGGAACGACGTGCGCCAGGATAGTTCGTCTGCTGAGAGAGGCGGGAGCGAAAGAGGTTCATGTGAGGATATCAAGTCCGCCGTTTCTGCATTCGTGTTATTTCGGAACTGATATAGACTCAGAGGAAAATCTCATTGCCAGTCAGTGTATTTCCGTTGAGGATATTTCAGAAAGGATCGGCGCTGATTCTCTTGCATATCTGCCGGTTCAGGCTCTCGGAGAGCTTATCGGAAACCGGAACGGTTTTTGCCGGGGTTGCTTTACCGGAAATTATCCCATAGATATATCAGGTGCAGGCTATAAAAATAAATTTGATAATAAGATTCATAAATAAATTCCTATGAAAGTGTGATTTGCTATGTGTACTATAATGTGCTGCTGCGGAAAAAAAGACGGTATGTCAAAAGTTGCCCGGGGACTTGAAGCAACGGTTTCAAGAGGTCCGGACGATCAGAGAATAGTGGAATTGAACGGCGGTGTTATGGGATTTCAGAGACTGTCGATCATGGGACTTACTCCCGAGGGTATGCAGCCATTTTTCTTTGACGGAAACTATTCTGTCTGTAACGGAGAAATTTACGGTTTTAAAAAACAAAGACAGGCTTTTATAGAAAAAGGATATTCATTTGTCAGCGACAGCGACTGCGAGATTCTGCTTCCTATGTACAAAGAATATGGCACTGATATGTTCCGCTTGCTTGACGCTGAATTCGCCTGCGTGATATATGACGGTCGGTCGGATGAATTTATAGCTGCCCGTGATCCTATCGGAATACGTCCACTTTATTATGGATATGACGGAGACGGACAGATCATATTTGCAAGCGAAGCAAAGAATCTGGTGAAGTTCTGCGAAAAAATAATGCCCTTTCCACCCGGACACTACTGGAAGAACGGGGAGTTCACCTGCTACTGTGACATTACGGCAGTTGACAGCGTTATCCGTGACGATATGGAAACGGTTTGCAGAAACATCCGTGAAAAGCTCGTTGCAGGCGTTGAAAAGCGTCTTGAAGCAGACGCAAAGGTCGGATTCCTTCTTTCCGGCGGTCTTGATTCTTCGCTGGTGTGCTCGATCGCTCAGAGCAGAAGCGAAACTCCCATAAAAACATTTGCTATCGGTATGAGCACTGATGCTATAGACCTGAAATATGCCAAGGAGGTCGCCGATTATATCGGCAGCGATCACACCGAAGTGATAATCACTAAGGAAGATGTTCTGGACGCTCTGGAAACGGTCGTTAAGCTTCTGGGAACATACGATATCACAACGATACGTGCCAGCATGGGAATGTATCTTCTCTGTAAAGCTATCCATGAGCAGACGAATATACGTGTTCTGCTGACCGGAGAAATTTCCGACGAGCTTTTTGGCTACAAGTATACTGATTTTGCGCCGTCTGCACAGGAATTCCAGAAAGAGTCGGTAAAGCGTGTCAGCGAGCTTCATATGTACGACGTTCTTCGTGCAGACCGCTGTATATCTTCAAATTCACTTGAAGCACGTGTGCCTTTCGGAGATCTTGATTTCGTTAAGTACGTTATGGCTGTCGATCCCGAAATGAAGCTGAATAAGTACAATAAAGGAAAATATCTGCTCCGTCATGCGTTTGAAGGAGATTATCTCCCGCACAGTATTCTTTACCGTGAAAAAGCTGCTTTCTCAGATGCTGTAGGTCATTCCATGGTGGACTACCTCAAGGAATACGCAGAGAGCCGTTATACACAGGAAGAATACGGCGAGGGAATAAAAAAATACGATCATGCCCGTCCGTTTACAAAGGAATCGCTGCTATACCGTGATATATTTGAGAAATTTTATCCCGGTCAGAGTGAAATGGTCGTGGATTTCTGGATGCCCAACAAGGAATGGGACGGCTGCAACGTTAACGATCCCTCAGCACGTGTGCTGTCAAACTACGGCGAAAGCGGAGTGTAATGCTGCTGTCTTAGAGCCTGTTCAGTATCTTATTCATTCCTGATCGAATAAAACTGCTTTTTTCTGTGAGGATTAAATGAACGCAGCTTGTGGTTATCCAGCAGAACCACACTGCCTTTGTCATCAGAAACAAGCGAGAAAGTATACTTTCCGTCATATCTGTGAGCTGCTCTGAAAAGACCGCAGCTCTTTTTTTTACCTGTTTTAACGTAAACCGGAGAACCGTTTTCGGTAAGTTCAAGTCCGTCTTCTTTTATGTTAATAGTGATATCCGTTCCGGGAATGTGGGATTTTTCTGCGGCATAATGTGTTCGTCCGGAAGTATCGGAGACATCTTTCATAAATTGATACATCATTGCAGCCACAGCTTCTTCTGTTTTGCCAAGTCTGGATGAAATAGAACGAACAGGGTCAGAGAGCAGTTCGGACGGTTCGTCTGTCTGATTTTCCGCAATAGCGTTGAGTGCGTCGCCGAAGCCTTTTTCTGAGCTGAAGATATGCAGTTTTTCTTTAATTATCGTGTGTTCCGGCACAGAATCAGGATACATGGCTCTTGCAAGAGCCTCGTATGTTTTGTGAATCATAGCTTTTCGGGAAAAATATGTCATTCCTGTTGCATGGGGCAGACAGCAGATATCCGAAAGCATATGGATAGCACGTGCGAGATATTTTGCTGAGTTTTCTTTGAACCCTGCCTTGTACATGGTCAGAGCCATAGTATAGTCCTCCTCCAGCATGGATCGTGCACTTTTGGCATATTTGCCTATTCCGTTTTTGTAGTAGCCTCCGGATGGATGCTTTTTCATGCCGTGCGAATTTGCCGCACAGTAGTAGTGGCGGCCTTTTCCCTTTTCGTAGTCGCCTTTGCTGTCAGGGCTGCATACATTTGATATGATAATATCCGTCAGCGGCAGGTAGAAATCCCATGCTTCCGGGATCAGACTGCATACCATAGGCAGAGCACGGTATACCAGCGTTTTGTGAACGGATATTGATTCTGATTTTCTTGCGGAAAGAAAGTGTTCTTTAAGGCTGGTCATCTCGGCAGCAGCATTTTTCCATTTATTTTTCACGGTTACAAATCCTCCTTGAATTACAGTATTAAAATACTTATATGCTAATTATAACGTATCTGACAATTAAAGACAAGAAAAAATTTTTGAAAAAACTATTGGATTTTCCTATGAGATATGTTATAATAAAAATAATATTGATAATCAGATTAATAAGGAGAAAAGAAATGCGTATCAGACATAAACCCTGGGCAAAGCCGGAACTTGAAGCCTGCCCGTTTTATATACATCAACCACAGGAACAGATCGGTCGGTGGCGTGAACTTTTTGACAGTCCGGATAAGCCGCTGTATGTTGAGCTTGGCTGCGGAAAGGGCGGATTTATTTCCCAGACAGCTCCTGCACATCCAGAAGTAAACTTTATCGCCATGGATATAAAAAACGAAATGCTTGTACTTGCCAAAAGAAAGCTGGAACAGGCTTACAATGAAAAAAATTGTCCGGTTGACAATGTGAAAATTGCTATTCAGAATATTGAGCGAATTGATCTCGCTTGGAACAGCCATGACAGTGCAGATAGAATATACATCAATTTCTGTAATCCATGGCCGAAAAAGAAGCATAAAAAGCGTCGTCTTACTCATACAAGGCAGCTTCTCAACTATAAGAAATTTCTGCGGGGGGAGCTCTGGTTCAAAACTGACGACGACGAACTATTTAAAGAATCCTTTGAATACTTTACTGAAGCCGGCTATGAGATCATCTATAAGACTTATGATCTTCACAGTGAAAGCCCCTATGAGAATTTTGTGACGGAACACGAAAAGATGTTCAGCGACGAGGGAAAGAAAATAAAGTTCCTTATCGCAAGACCTGTATCGGAGGAATGATCTATGGAATTTGAAAAGAAAACGAATAATTTTTCATTTGGTGCAGGAACAATGAAAACAGCCGGTGCAGGCAGCATTGACAAATCTTCGGAAGTTCCTGACATTCCAACCAAGCATGATCCAATTGCGATCGCTAAAAGCGTGGGGAATGCTGCCATAGCTCTCGCATTGCTCAGGATAAAAAAGAAACATGACAGGAAACATATTGATTAAATTAATGAAAAAACAAGAAAAAGCTGGACAAAGGGAAAAAAATATGCTATAATATATATGTCCTTTACGGCTGATAATGGTCGGCAAGGCGAATATGTATACTTATGGCAATATGGCACGTTTTTTGTGCAGTGATGCCAAAAAAGAGGCTACAGTATGCTCGTCTGAAAGGATTCGGACGGGCTTTTATTTTTTGTTGGGAGATGAATATATGTCCGGAACTATTCTTATAAAAAATATCCGTGCAGTTGATGCCGTAAAAGATACAATAACAGATGTTTTTATCAGTGACGGAATTATTGCCGGCGTGGGAAATATTCCCGGCGCTGATGCGGATACCGTCATTGACGGAACAAATTTGGTACTTATGCCGTCGCTTTTTGATATGCACGTTCATTTCCGTGATCCGGGATTCACACATAAAGAGGATATTCTTACAGGATGTTCTGCTGCACTGGCAGGAGGCGTTACGGGAGTTCTTGCCATGCCCAACACCAATCCGCCTTGCGATAACCCTGAAACCGTCAGGTATATAATTGAAAAAGCTCAGGGAACAGGTGTGGACGTCTATCCGGTCGGATGCATTACCGGAGGCATGAAAGGAAACGGACTCAATGATTATGAGGCTCTTAAAGAAGCCGGATGCATCTGCATTTCTGATGACGGGCGTCCTGTGGAGAATGCAGAGATGATGCGCAGAGCGCTTGAGCTTTCAAATGAGAACGGACTTCTCGTTGCTTCGCATTGTGAAGATCTCAGCATTATCAGCGGCGGCATTATGAATAAAGGAGAAGTTTCTGAAAAGCTGGGAGTAAAGGGGATGGATAGAGCCTCTGAGGACTATATCACTGCCCGTGAGATAATTCTTGCTTCTTCCGTGAATGCAAGGATACATATATGCCATGTTTCTACGGAGGGCAGCACAGCTATAATCAGATTTGCCAAATCAAGAGGCATTAAAGTCACCTGTGAGACTGCACCTCATTATTTCATGCTGACTGATAAGCTGCTGGAGAAACGTGACGCCGACTACCGGATGAATCCTCCTCTGAGAACTGACGAAGATGTCAGGGCGATTATCAACGGTATAAAGGACGGTACAATAGATTGTATCATTACGGATCATGCTCCTCATTCGGCAGAAGAAAAAGCTGTATTTGAAAAAGCTCCAAACGGAGTCGTAGGATTGGAAACTTCATTTGCGGCTGCACTTACCGCCTTGTATCACACAGGAGAAGTCAGTCTGAACAGGATAGCAGAGCTTATGTGCGTTAATCCGAGAAAGATCCTCGGGCTGGAGATCCCTGCTGTTGAAGTTGGAAAAACGGCTGACCTGATGATAGCGGATATCGGCAGGAAATGGACGGTTGATCCGGAAAAGCTTCATTCAAAATCACATAATACGGTTTTCAAGGGAGTGACCCTTACAGGCAAGCCCCTTGTTACTATATCCAAAGGAATCATAAGATACGACGAAAGGTAAGGTAAAGCTATGTCATTTGACCGACTTATTGAAAAAATCATTGAAATGAAAAACCCTACGGTTGTAGGTCTTGATCCCAGACCTGAATATGTTCCGGAGTATATCCTCAGACGTTATCAGGACAGCGACGGCTGGACAATGAAAGCCGTTTCAAAGGCGATTTTTGACTTCAATCAGGCAATTATTGACCAGATACATGACATCGTGCCCGCTATAAAGCCGCAGGCCGCATACTATGAAATGTTCGGTCATTACGGCATAAGAACTCTTGAAAAGACTATCCGCTATGCAAAACTCAACGGAATGTTCGTTATCACGGACGGAAAGAGAAACGACATCGGCGCAACTATGGAGGCATATGCCAGTGCTCATATCGGAGCAGTAACTATCTGCGATACAGAGGTAGAACCTTTCGGAGCTGACGCTCTTACGGTAAACGGATATCTCGGTACCGATGGTATAACTCCTCTTCTGAAATGCTGCCGTGAACGTGATAAGGGCATTTTTGTTCTGGTCAAGACATCTAATCCCTCCAGCGGAGAATTACAGGATCTCAGGCTAGAGGACGGCACCCCCGTTTATGCTAAAATGGGCGATATGTGTGAACAGTGGGGAGCGGATACTGTCGGAAAGTACGGATATTCCGCAGTAGGAGCAGTTGTAGGCGCTACATATCCGGAGCAGCTTTCCGAACTCAGAAAACGTCTGCCGCATACAATGTTCCTTGTTCCCGGCTACGGAGCTCAGGGCGGCGGCGCTGAGGGGCTTAAAGGCGGCTTTGACGAAAACGGACTCGGAGCAATTGTCAACTCCAGCCGTGCGGTTATGTGCGCATATAAGAAAGAAGGCTGCGACGAACGTGATTTTGCAATTGCTGCACGTCGTGAGGCTATAAGAATGAGAGAGGATATTACGCAGTACATCAATCTCGGATAATAAGGGCAGTACTGTATAATTATTACTAAGAACCTGTCTTCATAAAAGATGTGCACATTATTTTGTGAAGACTGGTTCTAAGATCCTGCACGGCTTCAATGGCGCAGCTTTGCAGTATAGTTTCAAAAAATTGCCGGCGGGAGGCTTATCCCGTGAAAGGACGATAAAAATGTCTTTATTCAATCAATCTGAAAAAGCTTATCTTATGCTTGCCAACGGAAAGATATTCCAGGGCAGAAGCTTTGGGGCAAAGGGAACCGTGATAGGCGAGGTCGTATTTACCACGGCGCTTACCGGATATCAGGAGACCCTCACAGACCCCAGCTACTACGGTCAGATCGTGACTCAGACGTTCCCGCTTATCGGAAATTACGGCGTCAACAGTCAGGATGGTGAATCGGACAAGCCGTATCTTACGGGATATATTGTCAGAGAATGGTGCAATGCACCGTCTAATTTCCGTTGTGAGGGAAATATAAACGATTTTCTTGCAGAGAATGGGATTGTCGGCATACACGGCATTGATACACGCTGTCTTACACGTATGATCCGTGAGGCAGGCGTTATGAACGGTGTTATCACTACCGAAGATGTTTATGCTGAAAAAGATTCACTTCTTGCAAAGATACGTGAGTTTGAGGTGAAAAAAGCGGTGGAATCCGTTACCTGTGCCGAGAAAAAGACATACGGTGAAGACGGCAGATTCAATGTGGCGCTTTTTGATTTCGGGTACAAGCGCAATATCCGTCAGGAACTCGTGAAAAGAGGATGCCGGGTGACGGTAGTTCCGGCAGGAACAACCGCAGATGAAATACAGGTTCTTGCACCGGACGGTATCATGTTCTCTAACGGGCCGGGAGATCCGTCGGAGAACGCACAGATAATTGAAAATATCAGAGAAATACAGAAGCTCGGAATCCCGATCTTTGGTATCTGTCTCGGTCATCAGCTTATGGCTCTTGCTAACGGCGGACGCACTGAAAAGCTGAAATACGGTCACCGTGGTTCAAATCAGCCAGTTATTGATCTTGAAAGCGGACTGACATATGTCACCAGTCAGAATCATGGATATGCCGTGGTTGGGGGCAGCATATCCGCCGATAAGGGCTATGTGTCCCATATCAATGCCAACGACAAGACGTGCGAGGGTATCAGATATACTTGTGCCAATGCTTTTACAGTGCAGTTTCATCCTGAGGCTCATGGCGGTCCTCTTGATACATCTTATCTGTTCGATGAGTTTGTAAAGACTATGGAAAGGGAAGGTGATTGATATGCCGCTTAGAAAAGATCTGAAAAAGGTGCTCGTTATAGGATCAGGACCTATAGTTATCGGACAGGCGGCAGAGTTCGACTATGCTGGAACACAGGCGTGCCGTGCCCTTAAACAGGAAGGGCTTGAGGTCGTTCTGGTTAATTCCAATCCTGCAACGATCATGACTGACAAAGCAATGGCTGACAAGGTTTATATTGAACCCTTGACACTTGATGTTGTGAAAAGGATCATTGAGATCGAAAAGCCGGACAGTCTGCTGTCCACGCTTGGCGGACAGACAGGTTTGACGCTGTCAATGCAGCTTGCCGCAGAAGGTTTTCTTGAATCCCATAATGTAAAGCTGCTCGGAGCAGATCCGGAGACGATACACAAGGCAGAGGACAGACAGGCTTTCAAAGATACTATGGAGAAGATCGGAGAACCATGCATTCCCTCCAAGGTGGTTGAAAATGTCGATGATGCTGTTGATTTTGCACAGGTAATCGGCTATCCGGTAATAGTTCGTCCTGCATTCACTCTGGGGGGAACAGGAGGCGGAATAGCTCAGGACGAAGCTGAACTCCGGGACATTTCCACTAACGGACTGCGTCTTTCACCGATCACTCAGGTGCTTATTGAAAAGTGTATAAGCGGCTGGAAAGAGATCGAATTTGAAGTTATACGTGACGCCAAGGGCAACGTTATAACTGTCTGCTCAATGGAAAATTTTGATCCGGTCGGCGTTCATACCGGAGACAGCATTGTTATTGCTCCGGCAGTTACTCTTTCAGACCGGGAGTATCAGATGCTGAGAACAGCAGCTATAAATATAATCAAGGAACTTAAAGTGGAGGGCGGATGCAACTGTCAGTTTGCTTTGCATCCTACAAGCTTTGAATATGCCGTTATCGAGGTAAATCCTCGTGTTTCAAGATCATCTGCGCTGGCTTCAAAGGCAACAGGATATCCCATCGCCAAGACTGCTGCAAAGATCGCCGTCGGATATACTCTGGATGAGATAGTCAACCAGGTTACAGGTAAGACGTACGCTTGCTTTGAACCTGCTCTCGATTATGTTGTAATAAAGTTCCCGAAGTGGGCTTTTGATAAATTTGTTTATGCTAAGAGAACCCTCGGTACGCAAATGAAAGCAACCGGGGAGGTCATGGCTATCGGCACAAGTTTTGAACAGGCTATGATGAAAGCAGTCCGTTCTATTGAACTTGGCATGGATTCAATGAATCTGAAAAAGCTTAAAAAGATCTCTGACGAGGAGATACGCAGTAAGCTCCATGTGATTGACGATGAGCGTTCATTTGTGGTGTTTGAAGCACTGAAAAGAGGCATCACTCCGGAGGAGATCCATGAGATCACCATGATCGACAACTGGTTTCTGTACAAGCTTCTTAATCTTGCCGAGCTTGAAAAGTGGCTTTCAGACGGAGAGCTGACCGTGGAAAAATATAACATTGCCAAACAGTACGGCTATCTTGACAGTACTATTGAGAGGATGTCCGGTCAGAAATGTCCGGCTCACAAGACTGCTGTATTTAAAATGGTAGATACCTGTGCTGGAGAGTTCAAGGCTGAAACACCCTATTTTTACTCCACGTTTGACGAGGAAAATGAGGCGGCACAGTTTATTGAGAGACAGAATACCGGTAAGGAAAAAGTGATCGTTTTCGGTTCCGGCCCGATAAGAATAGGTCAGGGAATAGAGTTTGACTACTGTTCTGTCCACTGTGTGTGGACGCTTAAAGAGCTCGGATATGAAGCTGTTATCTGCAACAACAATCCGGAAACGGTCTCTACTGACTTTGATACCGGAGATCGTCTGTACTTTGATCCTCTGACCAGAGAAGATGTAGAAGCTATCATCGAAACGGAAAAGCCGTACGGAGTTGTAGTTCAATTCGGCGGTCAGACGGCCATCAAGCTGACACGTCATTTGTCTGATATGGGTGTGCGTATTCTTGGAACTTCTGCCGATATGATCGACGCTGCCGAGGACAGAGAACGATTTGATGAAATTCTGGAAAAATGCGGTATTCCACGTCCACAGGGGCATACGGTCATGACGACTGAAGAAGCAATTACAGCGGCTGAGGATCTTGGATATCCCGTGCTGCTCCGTCCGTCATACGTACTTGGCGGTCAGAATATGATAATCGCTCATTCAAGGGAAGATGTAGTTGAGTATATGGGTATAATCACAAGCCATATGATCGAGAATCCCGTGCTTATTGACAAGTATATGATGGGAACTGAGGTTGAAGTCGATGCTATCTGTGACGGCGAGGATTTCCTTATTCCAGGTATTATGGAACATATCGAGCGGGCAGGCGTTCACTCTGGCGACTCTATCTCGATCTATCCCTCACAGCATCTTTCGGAGCGAATCAAGAAAATTATTGTGGAGTATACAAGAAAGCTTGCAAAGGAACTTCATGTTATCGGTCTGGTGAATATCCAGTATGTTGTTTATAACCATGAAGTTTACGTTATTGAGGTAAATCCAAGATCGTCAAGAACAGTACCATATATAAGTAAGGTTACGGGTATACCTATGGTCGATATCGCAACAAAGATCATGTTTGGCGCAAAGCTTCGTGACATGGGTTATGAAAGCGGGCTTTATCCTGCCGGCGATTACGTTGCTGTTAAAGTGCCTGTGTTCTCCTTTGAAAAGCTGACGGATGTTGATACCATGCTTGGACCTGAAATGAAATCTACCGGAGAATGTCTTGGTATCGGAAGAAATCTTGAGGATGCCTTGTTGAAAGGTCTGACGGCTGCCGGTTTTGATCTCAAGCATGAGGGCGGAGTGCTTATTTCCGTACGTGATTCTGATAAGCGTGAGGTGCTTCCTATTGCGGATAAGTTTGAGCGCATGGGATTTGATATTTATGCAACGTCTGGTACGCAGAGTGTTCTGCACAGGAATATGATCGCTGCCAATCTTGTACGCAAGATCTCTGACGGAGAACCGAACGTCGAAACACTTCTTGACAGCGGTAAGATACATTACGTGATTTCTACTTCTGCCAAAGGACGTCTGCCGGAGCGTGACAGCGTAAAGATGCGTCGTAAGTCTATTGAACGTTCAATATGCAGCCTGACTGCTATAGATACGGCCAAATCCCTTGCAAAGGTACTTGAATCCGGACGTACCATCAACGATGTGGAACTTGTTGATATAACGAAAATCTGATAATAAAAATAATCTTTGAATTGTGCGGCTGTATAAAAAACAGTCGCCTTTTTGTGCATAATAACAAAAAATCTTTTATTTAATCTTTATTTATTCATTTCTATTGACTGGAAGCGGATAAAAAGGTATAATATAATTAACATGGTTTGTGCCATTGAAAATGAAAATATCGGGAGGCAACTATGGGAATAGTTAGTTCAAAATGTTATTACTGCGGCGAGCCGGTGCAGGTGGATATCCAGAAAGATGCGTGGATTTGTCCCGGATGCGGCGAGCCCTTTATTGTTGAGAAATCGATAAAGCTTGCAAGAAAAAATAATGTGAGCCATAAAAGAGTTGTAGTAAGCCCGGTGCGTGCCGGAAAGTCAAGGGCTGCCGGACATACCGAGCCGGCCGATGAAATAGTGAATGTTCAGAAAAAAGCTGTATTTGAAGAGATCGTTGAAGAACCGGTAAATACAGAGGTTACAGTTGAGGATAAAAGTAAAAGTCCGGAGATATGTAAAGAACCGGAAGTTCCTGAGATTACGGAAGAGTCAATAACTTCTGATGCTGAGGAAGAAACCAAAGCTCCCGAAGTTAGCAAAGAACAAGAAAGTTCAAAGGTAGAAGAAGAAACCAAAACTTCTGAAGTCGGCAAGGGACAAGAAAGTTCAGAGGAAGAAAACGAAATTCCTGAAGTCGGCGAAGAACAAGAAATTTCTGCGACAGAGGAAGAAACCAAAGCTCCCAAAGTTAATAAAGAGCCGGAAGTTTCCACAGCTCAGTCAGAGCCTGAAAAAAGAAAAAATTCCGTTCTCAGACCCAGTATTGAGATTGAAAACGGTGTGTTTATAAAGTATTCGGGAACTTCTGATGAAATTGAGATCCCAAGAAGCGTCCGCAGGATCGGCGAAAATGCTTTTGAGGACTGTAAGACGCTTAAAAAAGTGATTCTTCCTGACGGCCTTGTTGAAATCGGAGGTTATGCTTTCAGAAATTGTACTTCTCTTGAAACAGTAAAAATTCCGGAAAGCCTTGCCAAAATCGGTCCGTGGGCTTTCAGGGGATGCACAAAACTTAAATCAATGCATCTGCCTAATAATGTCAGTGTGATAAGCGACTGCGTTTTTGCAGAGTGTGAAAGTCTGGAAAGCATTGAAATGTCCAACAAGATCTCTGAAATCGGTGCGTTTGCTTTCAACGGTTGTAAGAATCTTGAATCTATCTGGTTGCCCAATACAGTCAAGCAGATTGGAAAATATGCATTTTCTGGCTGTGAAAAGCTCAAAACCGTTCTTATTCCGGATGGCGTATCTTCAATCAACGAGAGAACGTTTGCCGGATGCACAGATCTTACGGATATCGAGCTGCCAAAAACAATTAAAACTATAGGTCAGTTTGCATTCCAGAACTGCGTTTCGCTGAAAAAAATAGCCATTCCATTTGCCGTTACATATGTGGACGGTTTCAAAGGATGCACTTCTTTGCGTTCTGTTGAGATTCCGTCAAAGGTTACGTTCCTTGGCGATTTCAGTGGATGTACAAATCTTGAAAGCATTAAAATTCCGCCCTCTGTTGTAAAGATTGAATCGGTTTTTTCTGATTGTCCTAAGCTTATGAATATCTCATGGAATCACCTTATGGAAAATCTCAGCCGTTTTCCTGCGTATCAGGAAAAAGTTGTAAACGGCTGGAAGGCAATGGGCAAGTGCTCGTTCTGCGGCGGAGATTTTAAAAAGCTTGGAAAAACTTGTAGAGAATGCGGAAAGAAAAAGGATTATTGAGGATATGAAAAAAAGATATACGGCAGTATTTCTGTCAGTACTTCTGGCGTGTGCCGGAACAGTCTCTTGCAGCAGTGAAGAATCGAAAAGCAGTTCAAATAGCTCATATACTGAGACATACGATTTAACTTCCTCAAGCACTCAGACGACTTATGCCGGAACTGATGCTCCAAAGATGACAACAGTTCCGGTTACGGAAAAGGTTGTGACAACAACCACTGATGTTGCGCAGTCTGTTACGGAAAGAGCAACATCTGGAAATCAGGCAGGAACTTATGACAGCGGTTATACCGACAGTCTGTCGATAGCTATGGACTTCTATCAGGCATATCTGGATCACGATCCGGAAAAGGTCTATAAGATGTTTAATCCGGAGGAGATAGAGTGCTACAAGAAACTTATGGCAGATCAGCTTGAAGGAAAGTCTGCGGATGAGGTTTTCAGTAAAGATGCGTTGATTAAGGCAATAGACGATTCAATGTCTATGATTGAAGAAATAATGGCGGAATTCAGCGATTCGGAAAACGACCGCTGGACAGCAGATATCAACGAAGACATTCTCGAAGAAATAGCGGAAGATGAACTCTCTGCCTTTAACGACGAACTGGGAACAAGCTATACGAGCGGAAATATTGTTAATTATATGAATTATGTAAATGCTGATAACGGCGAGCCGTTTGTCGGAAATTCCAGTGCATTTGTTGAGAAGGACGCACATTGGTATGTATCTTTTTCAAGTCTTATGCAGAGCGAATTGATTAATCAGCTTGAGGTATAAAAACAGCGCCGGACGTGAATTGTCCGGCGTTTGTGTTATATTATTTTGCACCTTCCATAACGGCAGAAAGGATTGCGTCATTCCATTTGAGCGTTCCACGGTTGAATATACCGAAACTCTGTTCACCAGAGGAAACGTTATTGTCCCAGATAAAGCACTTGATTCCCTGTTTTTTGGCGGCGCTGATGTAATATCTATAGTATTCCTGCCGAACTGATTCAGGAGCAGCATTCACGCATCCGAATTCTCCGATGATAACGGGAGTTCCTTTATCGGTAAATTTCTGTTTCAGTTCTGCAAATTTAGTATCAAGTTCTGATTTGCCGCTGTCGCCGAATTCTGTAGACGAACCGTCAGAAAATTGCCACGGTGCATAGTAATGAACGGATACAATGACATTTCCTGCATTGGAAGGAACTATGACATCGTTGATTGCAGCAGTTTCGGCTGAAGCGGCGTATGATGTTATGATAAGTGAACGGCGAGAGTTGTTTCCTCCGGTTTTGCGGACAGTATCTACAAAGTCCTGTTCGTATTTTGCAATGACTGCTCTTTCATCAGGTGTACCGCCCATCCATTCGTTTGTGCTTCCGACAGTTCTGGGTTCGTTCATTCCCTCGAAGATAAGTCGGTCTCCGTAATCCATGAAATAAGATGATATCTGACTCCATATAGATTTCAGTTTTGCGCTGTCGGCGGCATATTCCGAATCCAGTGGCTCAAACCAGATGTAGTCGTCATGATGCATATTCAGTATGACGAACATATCCTCATTGTAGGCATAATCTACAACTTCCTTTACACGGGCAAGCCAGTCGGCATCAATTGTATCGCCGTTCATGTGCTCTCCCCACGTTACAGGAATACGTATTGAATTGAAGCCGGAATCCTTGACGGATTTTATCATTTCCTTTGTCGTTTTCAGATTTCCCCAGCCTGTTTCAGTGGACAGACCTGTTTTGCCTGTGTTATAGCTGTCAAGGGTGTTTCCGAGACACCATCCGACATTCATTGTTTTTACAATCTCGGAAGCAGTTCTGAAATCGCTGCTTTCCGCAGGAACTTCCGGATCGGGTGTGTTATCAGGCTGAACCGGTGCAGTATTTTCACTGCCGAGACTGTATTTGACGGTTACAGAATCGAGAGTTACGGATGGCTGTTCGCTCCACCAGTAGCCAAGAATAAGCTCTCCATCCTTTGCGGCGTAAGCTTTTGCCTGAGCCGGGACGAACCATGTCAGTGATAAGGACGAGCTGTCGGTGAAAACTGCCGTGTCCGGAGACTGATATGATCCTGCCGAAGAATCGTAGCCGAAAGCTCCGGTGAATTTTCCGAGAGCTCCGGAGGAACTGATGTTATATACGATAGCTTCTGGAACAGCATTTTCCGGGAGAAATCCGGCTGTGGGAATTTTTATGCTGTTGTCTGCGTCATCAAATGAAACGCTTGTGCCTACGTTTTCGGTCACTGTGCCGTCAACGGGGATATCTGCTGTTCTGGTATAGGTGCATACAACATTTTCAATGCGGATACTGGATGAATTTCCCCACCAGTAACCGAAAAGAAGATCACCGCCGGGAGAGATGTAGTCCTGTATCTGTCCTGGAACGTCCCATTTTATCTCGCCGTATGTACCCTGAGTAGGCGATGTTATATTTTCTGACTGATACCAGCCTTCGTCAGTTGCTGCCGGACAGTCGCCTGTAACAGAGATACCGCATCCACCCTTGAATTCGCCGATATTGCTGCCGTCGGCAGAGTAGATTATAAAAGTGAACGACGTTACCTTGTCTCCATCTTGGATAAGATCTGCAAGAGGTATCTTAACGGTATTGCTGCCCTCTGTGTAACTAATAGTTTTGTTCAGAGTCACTTGTGAACCGCAGGAAGCCGTGACTGTCTCTCTTGGACTGATATGTTCTGTTGTCGGTTCTGTGGGAGCATCTGTTTTGGCTGCTGTAGTAGTGATCTCCATATTTCCTGAGATTTCTTCTTCTGATGATTTTTCTGTGGCAGAAACCGAAGAATCTTTTGGGGACGATGATGATTTTTTTCCTGAACAACCTGTTAGTGAAGCTGTAATTGCGGTCACCGTCAGGACTGCCATTAATTTTCTGCGCATTTTTAATTTCCTTTCATATCATAATGAACTTATTATATCACTTTTTACCGATAATTGCAATGTTTTCCGGCAGTAAAATAAATATTAATTGAAAATAAGAATTACAGAATTAATACCTGGATTCCAAAGAGACAGTGTTTCCTTAATAAGCAGTTATGAAAGAAAAAGCAAAAACACTTGCATTTTCTGTCGATTTAGTATATAATAAAAATATGAATTTCAGGAGGTCTTATTATATGAAAATAGGTTTTGATAATGAAAAATATCTGAAAATGCAGTCAGAGCATATCAGACAGCGTATTGCACAGTTCGGGGACAAGCTTTACCTTGAATTCGGCGGAAAGCTTTTTGACGACTTCCATGCTTCGAGAGTTCTTCCGGGATTTAAGCCGGACAGTAAACTACAGATGCTTCTCCAGCTCAAGGATGAAGCTGAGATAGTAATTGTCATCAATGCCGGTGCTATTGAGAAAAACAAGGTCAGGAGCGATCTTGGCATCACATATGACGTTGACGTTATCCGTCTTTATAACGTATTTACGAAGATCGGTCTTTACGTAAGCAGCGTGGTACTTACGCAGTATGAGGATCAGCCGCAGGCAGCAGCATTCCAGAGCCGTCTTGAATCTCTGGGTATCAAGGTTTATCATCATTATCATATAAAAGGATATCCTTCCAATTTAAAGCTTATTATCAGTGACGAAGGTTACGGCAGAAATGACTATATCGAGACCTCACGCAGACTTGTTGTTATAACAGCCCCAGGTCCCGGAAGCGGAAAAATGGCTACTTGTTTGTCACAGCTTTATCATGAGCACAAGAGGGGAGTAGATGCAGGATATGCTAAGTTTGAAACGTTCCCGATATGGAATCTTCCTCTGCGTCATCCCGTTAATATTGCCTATGAATCGGCAACTTCTGATCTCAATGATGTTAATATGATTGATCCGTTCCATCTTGAAGCTTATGGAAAGACCACAGTCAATTATAACCGTGATGTAGAGATCTTCCCTGTGCTTAACGCTATGTTTGAGAAGATATTGGGCGAATCACCTTATAAATCTCCTACGGATATGGGCGTAAATATGGCTGGAAACTGCATTATTGACGATGAAGCGGTGTGCGCAGCAGCAAAGGCTGAAATAATCCGCCGTTACTATATATCAAAGTGCGATTTTAAGAAAGGTCTTATTTCCGAAGAAGAAACCATGAAGCAGGAGCTTTTCATGAAGCAGGCAGGTGTTACAGTTGATGACAGGCGTGTTGTTGCAGCCGCTCTTGCAAAGGAAGAAGAGACCGGAGCTCCGGCGGCTGCAATGGAACTCCACGACGGAACGATCCTTACCGGACGGACTTCGGAACTTTTAGGAGCAGTTTCAGCTCTTCTTCTCAATGCACTTAAATATTTCGGTGGCATTTCTGACGAGGTGCTTCTTATGTCGCCACATGTTATCGAACCTATTATGAATCTTAAGGTTCAGCATCTTGGAAACGCAAATCCACGTATACATACCGACGAAGCGCTCCTTGCACTGTCTATCTGTGCAAATACTGACGAAAATGCCAGAAAAGCAATGGATCAGATTTCAAAACTCCGTGGCTGTGAGGTGCATTCTACTGTTATCCTGTCGCAGGTGGACGAGAGGATATTCAAGCGTCTTGGAATAAATCTTACCTGTGAACCAAAATATCAGAGCTAATGTTAATAGCCTGTTTAGTATCTCTCTGCTCTCGGCAAAATTTTGATCGAAAATCCGCACACATCGAGATACAAAACAGGCTCTAAGGCAGCACTGCGCAATATTTGTGCGGTGCTGCTTTGATTTTATAAGACGCATTATTGCCAATGTGTAAATCCGGGGAATGATCTGTCACATATTTATCAGACAGGTGAAAGAATATTCACGAAAGCTTTTCTTAAATTCTACATAACCTGCTTAATAATATCACAAAGGGCAGGTATAATATAGACAATGAATGAGGGAAACCTCAAAATAATGAAAGGAATCGTGAATAACATGAATGAATACAATATGGAAAACTTTGAAAATCAGGAAAATGTCAATGAAAATCCCTTTGCTGCCGCACAGGCTAAGAGAAAGAAGAAGCACACCGGGCTTAAAATAACTGCACTTCTTATGGCTTTTACAATGGTATCCGGTGGTTCTGTAATGGCATACCGCAGTATTGCAGGCGAAAATGATTATTCCGTTTCGCAGCCGGAGAACAATCACGAAGAAACCTCGGAAAAATCAAAGTCAGTCGCAAAGCCAATGAGCATTATCAATGCGAAAGACATAGGAAGCGATGCACTTTCTACGGAGGACATCGTTGAAAAGTCGCTGCCGTCTGTTGTTGGTATCAAGTCGGAATTCACTGTCCAGAATCCGTCCGGAAGCTATTATTATGGATTCGGTGGTAATATGCCGTCGTCATCTGAGGCGACTTCGACCGGTACAGGCGTTATTATTACTGAGGACGGATATGTTGTAACAAATGCTCATGTAATTTATGACAGCCAGTACGGGGCAGGGCTTTCTGAGAAAATTTCCGTTCTTGTAAGTGACGGCGAAAGTTATGATGCAGAAGTGGTCGGATATGATACGGACTGCGATATTGCCGTGCTGAAAATAGATGCAAAAGATCTTGTTCCGGCAGAGTTCGGAGACAGTGACAGTCTGAAGCTCGGAGAACCGGTAACAGCTATCGGAAATCCGCTGGGATTTGATCTTATGAATACCGTTACAAGCGGTATCGTATCAGGGCTAAACCGTCAGATCATCATAAACGACAAGGAAATGACGCTTTTGCAGACCGACGCCGCAATCAATTCAGGAAATTCCGGAGGCCCGCTTATTAATAAGTATGGTCAGGTTATTGGAATTAATTCTTCTAAAATGAGCGCTTCCTATTCGGAAACTTCAATCGAAGGTATAGGTTTTGCGATCCCATCCAACGAAGTATCAAAAATTGTGGATGATCTTATGGAATACGGTTATGTTACAGGCAGACCTCAGCTTGGTATAAACTGTCAGGATGTTACCGAGAATGTTTCACAGATGTATGATCTTCCGTTAGGCGTTTATGTTATTTCTGTAAGTGAGAACAGTGCTGCTGAAAAAGCGGGTCTTGAAACGGGCGATATTATTACTGAGGTTGACGGTGAAGAGGTCAAGTCTTATTCGGAACTGAATGCAAAGAAAAATCTTCATGAAGCAGGAGACGAAATCAAGCTTACTTATGTAAGAAAAGGCGAGACCAGAACTGCCGAAGTTGTTCTTGACGAGAATAAGAACAGTGATTGAAAAAATATTAGGCATCCGCTGCGGCGGATGCTTTTTTATCAGTGCTAATTGACTAATCGTGTGTGTGATTGTATTCAAAAAGCACAAAATATCAGTTAATGAGTATTATATATCATTGAAATGTTCATGTTTTTTCTGTATAATATAAACAATGAATGAAACGAAAGAATAAAGATCCGGCGAACGGATAAAAGTGTACACATTATATTTTTATTTTAAATTTTATTATGGAGGAATATTATGAGAAATCTTATTATGAAGAAGAGAATTGCTTCTGTTGCAGCAGCAGCCGTAATGAGTGTAACAGCTGTTGCAGGATCTGTCGGCGGTATGAATGTTATCATGACTGATAACAGCTCTATTACAGCTTTTGCAGCAGAAAGCAGTGTTAAGTTTATTCAGACAGTCGGCTACGGCGAGGCAATGTATGCTACATGGTCTTCCGTTACAGGAGCTTCCGGCTACAACGTTTATGTTGATGGAACTCAGATTGATTCCATGCTTATCAGACAGTATCCGGGTTATATGAGAGCAGATGCTGTTGGTCTTAAATCAGGCAGCCATACAATGAAAGTTGTTCCTATTATAAACGGCAAAGAGGATTCCTCTAAGGCCGCTGAAACGACGGCAGCTGCCTATGCTCATGACCGAACCGGTTTCGGCTGGGTAAACGGTACATCTTCCGGAGCTTACAATGAAGATGGTACTCTTAAATCAAATGCCATTGTTGTTTATGTTACAGACGCAAATAAAGACAACGTTAAGGCAAGCATTGATTCAACAGGCGAGGGCGCAGCTGAAATTACCGGAATTCAGAATATTATTTTAGGCTACAAAAAAGGCAAGGAATCAAGACCGCTTTGTGTAAGATTTATCGGCAATATTACTGATCCTGCCAATATGCCAAGCGGCGATCTTATGGTTGATACGGTTAAAGCAGGTCTTACAATCGAGGGTATAGGAAACGATACTGTTTTCAATGGTTTTGGTCTTGTTATGAAGAACAGCTCAAACGTGGAAGTGAGAAATATCGGTTTCATGAACTGCAACAGCAGCGAGGGCGATGACTGCGGACTTCAGCAGAAAAACGATCACGTCTGGGTTCATAACTGCGATTTCTTCTATGGCGACGCAGGAAGCGATGCCGATCAGGCCAAGGGCGACGGAGCTCTTGATACAAAGACTTCAACTTATATAACTCATTCATACAATCATTTCTGGGATAACGGAAAGTGCAATCTTCAGGGAATGAAGAGCGAAAGCACTGAAAATTATATTACTTATCACCATAACTGGTATGATCACTCTGATTCACGTCATCCGAGAATCAGAACCTGTTCTGTTCATATCTACAATAACTATTTCGATGGAAACGCTAAATACGGCGTCGGTGTAACAATGGGCGCATCTGCTTTCGTTGAGAATAACTATTTCAGAAACTGCAAATATCCTATGCTCATTTCCAAGCAGGGTTCTGACGATATTACAGGCGGAACTTTCTCCGGCGAGGACGGCGGAATTATAAAGTCCTTCGGAAATTATATCACAGGTGCAAAGGCTTATACTACATATAAGGACAATGCAACGGATTTCGACGCTTATGAGGTCTCAAGCGCTAAGGAGACTATTCCGTCAAGTGTAAAAGCAAAACAAGGCGGAGTTGCTTATAACAATTTTGATACATCAAGTGTTATGTACAGTTATACTCCCGATAATGCAGATGATGTTCCAACAAATGTTACAGCTAAGGCAGGACGTGTTGACGGCGGCGACTTCAAGTGGACTTTCAATAACGCCGTTGATGACGAAAGCTATGCAGTAAATAACGAACTCAAGGCAGCTCTCGTAAGCTATAAGCCGACTGTAGTAGCTATAGGAAGTGGATTTAAAGAGGATACAGGCAACCAGCCTGTAGTTACAACTATTACGACTACAACGCAGAAGCCTGTAACAACGACTACAACAAAAACTTCGTCAGATAATCCCTCAAATCCGACGGCAGGCAGTCAGGTGCACGATTTTACAGCCAACGGAATTTCAAGCAGTTTTTACACAATCACAGGCAACCTCTCAACTTCAAAGGGAACTGTAAACTATGCCGGCAAGGTACTTACACAGTGCCTGAAAATGGAATCAGCTACTTCTATAGGTTTTAATGCAGCTTCTGCAGGAAAACTTACTCTTGTATTTGCAGAGCCTGCCGCAACAATAAAGGTAGACGGTACGAAATATACGTCTTCCGGAGACGGTATAATTACTGTTAATGTTGCATCCGGTTCACATACCGTAACAAAGGCAGATTCAGCTAATCTTTTCTATATGGTATACAGCGGAGACGGTTCGGCTCCCATTGTTACTACCACATCTTCAAAAGTTCCTTCAAGTCAGACAACGACTACAACAGTAAAGCCTATTGTAACAAATCCACCTGCTGTTACCCCTGGAGATATTAAGGTTGTATATGCCGGCGGTTGGAACGAGATGGCATATATCGTATGCTCCGGTCTCAGTGATGCAGATGTAAAGGGTGTTTCATACAGCGGTGCATCTTCCGGAACGCTTACCGGTGACGATTTTGAGTATCTCGTAAGAGATACGGATGCAGGTCTCCGTGTTGATCTTCTTGGACTGAAACCCGGCACATATTCAATTACCCTTGAAACTTCAAAGGGAACGGTTACACAGCCCGGTATCGTTGTAGGTGCTCAGGACAGGTCAGGTTATGCACACTTTAATTATGATGAGGGTGTAGGCGCTTATACGGACGGCGGTACACTTAAGGCAAATGCAAAGATACTTTACATCACAGACGAAAACAAGGACACGATTACCCTCACTTCAAAGGACGGAACGTCGGTTACAGGCATCGGAAATATCCTTAATTCTGTAGGTCAGGACACCGGCAACGGCAAGACCTCTAACGGTGGAACGCCTAATTCAAATAAGGGTATCATCAAAAAGATTGCAGAGGACGGAACACCTCTTGTTATCAGAATCGTGGGCAATGTTACAGCTCCTGAGGGACTTACCGAGTTTGATTCTACCGGCAACGGCGGTTCAGTAGGTGATAACGGCTTTATGGCAAGAATGAAGTCCGGTAAGAATATCACTATCGAGGGTGTTGGCAACGATGCTACTGTAAACGGATGGGGTTTTCACTTTATGTGTGAGTCCGCTGCTCCAGAGTTTGGAAAGAGCTTTGAAGTAAGAAATATTGCATTCAGAAATGTTCCCGAGGACTGTATTGGTATGGAAGGCGTACAGGAGGGAACAGAAATTACGGCGTCTGTTGAAAGATGCTGGATCCATAATTGTGAATTCTATGTGCCCAAGATTTCAAATCCTGCCGAGAGTGACAAGGCAGAGGGCGACGGCGCCTGCGACTTCAAGCGTGGACAGTATTTCACAAACAGCTACTGCTATTATGAGGGATATCACAAGACAAATTTGGTAGGATCATCAGATTCAAGTCTTCAGTATCATCTGACATATCATCACAACTATTGGAAAAACTGCGAATCAAGAGGTCCTCTTGCACGTCAGGCAGATATCCATATGTACAACAATGTATATGACGGTCAGTCAAGCTACTGCCAGAATCCGAGAGCAAACGCTTACATTTTCTCAGAATACAACGCATTTGTAAATGAATGTAAAGATCCCGGCGTACTTGCGTCAGGCGGCGTAATCAAGAGTTTTAACGATGCTTTTATCAGCCTTAAGAAAGGCGCAGAGCAGGAAGCTACGATAGTTTCAAGCAGAACGGAAAAAGTCAGCAGTGCAAACAAATATGCAGGTTTTGAGATGGATTCTTCAATCTCGTATATCCCGTCCGGAGCTTATCAGATAACTGAAAAAACCGGGGATGCACTTTACACAGCCCTTGCAGAACAGTTTGAAACAGACGGCGGATGCATGGACAATATGAAGATAACTTCAGGTGATGTTATTATAACACCTCCTGACAATCCGGAAACCGGTCTTGCAGGCGACGCAGATTGTGACGGCAAAATATATCTGAATGATGCAGTTCTTATTATGCAGGCAATCGGAAATCCTGATGCATACGGCGAAAACGGAACAGAAGCAACACATATTACAGCAAAAGGAATCGAAAACGGCGACGTTGCAAACAAGGGCGATTTGCTTACAAATGCAGATGCTCTTGCTGTTCAGAAATATCTGCTTCACATTATAACAGCACTCCCCGAGTCATAATTGATTTGGGTTCCCCTAAAAAATATAATGGTACACGGAAACAGGAGTCCTGACGGGCTCCTGTTTCTGCTTATTCAAAGAAAAACGCTGATTCTGCCTATTCCTCAAATTCAGCAATATACGGCAAATTACGATAGTATCCGTCATAGTCGAGACCATATCCCACCACGAAATAATCCGGTATGGTAAACAGAGAAAGGTCGGCGCTGAGATCTGCCGTTCTTCTTGACGGTTTATCAAGAAGCGTTACTATCTTGACTGAGAGGGGATTGCGTTCTTTTATTATCCTGACAACTTCTTTAAGGGTTCGTCCGGTATCAATGATATCTTCGATGATAATGACATGATATTTGCTTACATCGTGTTTGAGATCCATGATTATCTCGACCCTGCCGCTTGATTCAGTACCGCCGAAATAACTTTTCGTTTCCATGAAATCCACACGGCAGGGAATATCCATGCGGCGGCAGATGTCACCCAGAAAGATGAACGCTCCCTTCAAAATACTTACCAGAAGAACCGGTTTTCCCGCATATTCCTGCGAAAGATTTTTTCCGGCTGTTTTAATGGCTTTTCTGATCTCTTCTTCTGTAATGATTATACGTTTTATTTTTCCGTGATCGTTTTCCATATATCTGCTCCTTTACGGCAATTCTTTATCTTTATAATAGCATAGATCCGGCAGAATTGCAAGCAGAAAGTATATTATGATTCAAGAATTTCTATAAATTTATCGCCGCTGATAGTTTCTCTTTCAAGCAGGAACTCAGACAATTCACGGAGTTTTTCGATTTTTCCGCTGAGGATTTCCGCAGCTTTTTCGTGACATATTTTTATGATTTTTTTCACTTCATTGTCGATCATGTAGGCTGTTTTTTGCGAGCAGACAAGCGATGTATCGTCTCCAAGATAACGGTCATTGACTGTTTCCAGAGCGACCATGCCAAAATTTTCGCTCATACCGAATCTGGTTATCATGGATCTTGCCAGTTTTGTGGCTTTTTCAATGTCATTGGAAGCGCCGCTGGTACATGTTCCGAAAATCAGTTCTTCAGCCGCTCTCCCACCGGTCAGAACAGTTATTTTTGCCAGAGCTTCTTCTTTAGTCATAAGGAATTTTTCTCCTTCATCGATCTGCATGGTATACCCGAGTGCGCCTGATGTGCGGGGAATTATAGTGATCTTATGTACCGGCGCAGAATCCTTTTGTACTGCTGCGACTATTGCATGACCTATTTCATGATAAGCAACTATTTTCCGCTCTTTTTGCGAAATAACAGCATTTTTGCGTTCATATCCGGCAATTACAATCTCAACGCTTTCTTCAAGGTCTGTCTGCGTAACTGATCGTCTGCCGCTTCTGACGGCTCTAAGGGCTGCTTCGTTTACAATATTGGCAAGCTCTGCGCCGGATGCACCGGAAGTTGCTCTTGCAATTACGGAAAAATCAATGGATTCATCGGTTTTTATCTTTCGGGCATGAACTTTCAGGATAGCTTCTCTGCCTGCCATATCGGGAAGTTCAGCCGGGATGCGTCTGTCGAATCGTCCGGGACGAAGAAGTGCCGGGTCAAGGGAATCCGGGCGATTGGTTGCGGCAAGTATCACTACGCCTTTTTTGCCGTCAAATCCATCCATTTCGGTCAGAAGTTGATTAAGGGTTTGTTCACGTTCATCACTTCCGCTCGTCTGACCGTCACGCTTTTTGCCTATAGCATCAATTTCGTCTATAAACACGATACACGGAGCTTTTTCGTTTGCCTGTCTGAACAGATCACGAACCTTTGCCGCTCCCATTCCCACAAACATTTCTACAAATTCCGAGCCGGATATAGAGAAGAACGGTACATCTGCCTCCCCGGCAACGGCTTGAGCAAGAAGAGTTTTTCCTGTTCCGGGCGGTCCGACCAGAAGTGCGCCTTTAGGAAGAACAGCTCCAATTCCGGAGTATTTTTCCGGATCATGGAGAAAATCTACAATTTCTGCCAGAGTTTCCTTGGCCTCGTCTTGTCCTGCTACATCTTCAAACGTCTTGCGTGTCTGAGCTTTAACATAGATTTTTGCATTGCTTTTTCCAAGAGATGTAATATTTCCCGGTATGCCTGTACGCTTGCCGACTCTTTTAGCAAAAATTGTAAAAATGACAATAATGAGTATCAAAGGCATCAGCCATGATAGGAAAAATTCGGCAGAAGGATTTGTTTTTTTTATACTGCCGGTAAATTCAATAGTTCCATTATTGTGCAGCCTTTCCACAAGTTGACCGTCATCCAGCCTGACCGTTGAATAACGCTGCTTTTTGCCGTTTTTATCTTTTATTTCAAAAAATATGGAAGATTCACCGATTTCTGCTCCTGTTACACTGCCTTTGTCGATTTGCTCCAGAAAAAAGCTGTAGTCTGCCTCCTTAATACCGGATTTTTTTACCGATGGTATAACAAATGCGTTATACAGTATCACAAGAACAAGAGCTGTAAGAATAAATACAAGATAATTTTTTTTGTTTTTTTCATTGCCTTCCATTGGTAAAAGTTCAACTCCTTTTCTGAACAAATTATAACATAAGGCAGCGAAAAAAACAACAGGTAAGTTATGGAGAAAAGAAAGGACGCCACAAAGGGCGTCCTGGTTTATTATGCTGGCAGTTCACTGATAATATGGAGAAGATATTTCTGAATTGCAAGGGCATCGGCGTTAGTCAGTTCATCACCGGTATTTGCCACGTCTCCGTTGATCTTTCCCTGAGCTGTTATGTGCGATTCATCAGAACCGTTTATACCATAAACGTCCGGGTTTCCGATAGCCTGCATGATAAGTACGGCATCGTTCAGAAAAACTGTGCCGTCACAGTCAGCATCACCGTAAACAATTTTATCATCGGGATCAGTCGTTCCTGTATCGGGAACACTGCCGTCAGGTTCGATTCCGCCAACGTGTACGCCGTCAGAATAAACGCAGATATTTTCAGCCTTTACTTCATTTCCGGTGCCGAAAAATGCATCGTCTTCCTTGAAGATCTTCAGATCCTTATAGCTTGTATCATTTGTAGGATCCCACTTGTCGCCGTAGTACATTCCGAGGGTGAACTGGTATTTTTTACCGGAGTTGGCAATGGTATATCCGTCCCACTTGATCTCAACATAGTAAGTGTCGTCAAGCTTGTCATACTTGTAAGGACCGCTGATAACACCGTCGGCGGGAGCAGCTTCAACTGCTGCCTGGTCGTAAAGTTCTGAGGGTTTTACACTGTCAATATTGGAGATTTCGGAAGAATTGAAATAGTAGCGTACAGAAATATCCTTTGATGCCTTTGTAGAATCAGTCATTACCATAAGAGAAACTTTGGTAACGCCGCAGCCGTCTGCATTGAGATCATCTATGCCGCAGGCATTTACCCAATAATTGTTTCCGCCTTCGCCGTTTCCGCTGAAAGACGGTTTAGGAGGAAAGTCCTTTGTCGGCTGCATATCTTCCGTTCCGAAGTATTCATACAGACCGGCGCAGGCACCTACAAATGCAGCGTTATAGTCGATTGTAACCTCGTTGTAAATCCAGTCCTTGGTAATATCATTGTGTTCATCCTGGTTGCCCGGACCGCCTGCCAGAGCACCATAGAGAACATATCTGTGCTCATCGGGATCTTCACATTTGGTGAGACCAGAACAAGCTCTGTGGTGTGGATATTTAACGGAATTTTCGTTGTAACCGACAATATATGAACGTCCCAGAGGGTTGTCGCCCATAATGTATTCCATCTGTCCCTTTGCCCATTCGCTGAATTTTCCAGGTTTTCCGCCGTTATTGTATTTGTCGTAGACGAGAGCAACCAGCTGACCTGCCGTGTTATATCGTGCAGAACCCCAGGTGTCCATCCACCAGAAACCTCCGGGAGTAAGTGTTCCGGGAGATCCGCTCATGTAGGAGTTTACAGCTTTTTCGATAGATTTCCATGCGTTCATATCTTCGTATGAACTTTTGCCGGCTGCTGCCTTGTATTCCTCTTCAAATCCGGGGAAAACGTGTTCGCCTTCTTTGGCAGGGGTATCGGCAGAAATTTCAGCGATAATACACTGTGCGCCGCCCCATACGTCGTTCCAGCAGTGGACGTAGCATGGAGCTGCGTAGTAATCGTAGGCGGTGTAGATCTCTTCAAGATATTTATGATCGCCTGTTATCTTGTACATCCAGGCACAAGCCCAGCAGTAATCGTCTTCCCACTTTGACGAACGGTAATAGCTCTTAGGACCGTCCTCGTTTACGGAAAGGGTTTTGGGATTTGAAATAGCAAAATCCATGAGAGCTGTTGCGTAATCCAGTGACTTTTCGGCATATTCGGGATCAGTGTCTTTAAAATTGAGATAATTAATGGCAAGTGAAGCAGCAGCAGAAGCTACATAGTCGGTTGAAGGATTGGCGGCTGTAAGGAAGAAAGCCGGTCTGCCCATTTCGTCAATTTCGGGAGAGTTCCAGAAACTATGATCGATGTCGCCGTCTCCGACCTGATAACAGTGAGCGACTACCGTTCCGTTTTCGTCACGGAAAGTACACTTCATGAGATAGTCGTTGAAGTAGCGGAGGATCGTTTCAATGTGATCGTCCTGTCCTGTTTTCTGGTAAGCGTCACGGAATTCGTAATATCCCCAGCCGAGGGTAGAAGCGGCGTAGTTTTCAGGCATACCAAATTTAACGTGGTCGCCGGCATCGTGGAATCCGCCTGAAACATCAACACAGCCGTCTCCGTCCGGGTCGAGAATATCACTGTATTTGTCGATAAAGCTCTGAGGCAGATTAGTTCCGACAAAGTCGGTGATACCTGCGGTAAGCTTTACGCTGGCATCATATGTGTGACAGTCGCCACGCCATGTATATCGGTTGTTTTCGGATACGTCAGTGCCGCACATATTGGCATCATAGAAATATATAGAATATTGGAGAGCGCGTGCAAAATCGTAATCAAGTCCCGAGTCATTGGCGAGGGAATCTTTCAGTTCTTCAGCGCTGTTTGCCGCAGGCAGAGGAAATGCTGTTTGCGAAAGCGTTACTGCACCGCACATGGCAGCAGCAATAAGTTTTTTTGATACTTTCATGATATAACACCTTTCGTTATTTTAATTCTGATACAAGATTAAGAAGATACTTCTGTACTTCCAGTGCATCAAGATTTGTCAGACCGTCACCGTCGCCGGTAACATCGGCATTAATATAGCCTTGTTTCGTAATGTGGCTTTTATCGCTGCCTGATACTCCATATGCGTCCGGATTTCCGATAGCCTGCATAATGAGCACTGCATCGTTCAGCCTGACATATCCGTCGCAGTCGGCATCACCGGGAACAGTCTTTTTAATGTCGGGAGGAGGAACAATAGGGTCATCGCTTCCGCTTATAGGATAGGATTTCAGATCCGGCAGTTCATCGAGGGTAATGCAGTAGTCGCTGTTGTAGATCTCAACAAGACTGTCAACCGGGTTGTTCTGTTCACTGGTGAGATAATTCATGTACCACGGACAGAAGTAAAGCCAGCCTGCTTTGTCGTTTATGAGATTTTCCAGTGAGGGGATAGAATCGTTTTCTGACATTGCGACCATTTTCTGACCGTCGGTGCTTTGTACCAGACTGTAGAAAGTGGACGCAATAGAACTGAGATTAGGCAGTCCGTCAACGGCGTTGTATTTATCGTAGCCGATTATGTCAACAACGTCGTCACCGGGATACCAGTCTGCGGAAGTCGGATAAGCATACCCTGTCCAGATCCAGATCAGGTTATCAAGGCCATATTCATTTGTCAGCTTGTCGTAAAGAAGTCTGTAAAGCTTTTTGCATGGCTCCGGGCCTTCGGCACCCCACCAGAACCAACCGCCTTCTGCTTCGTGGAGGGGTCTCCATAATACAGGAACATCGGCTTCTTTGAGTTTGGTGAGTTCTGTGGCAATGGCGTCAATATCAGCTAAAAGCTGTTTGTTTTCCCAAGTACCCTCTTCAAGGGCGTTGGTTATGCTGAATGTGGTGAAAGGAGTGTTTCCGGTAGATTCCACATAGAATGCAACGTCATCTCCGCCGTCTTCTGTTGACGGAACATTCCAGTGCCAGGTCAGTGTGGCAATGCCCTTATATTTGTTTACCCATTCGATAGCACGTTCCGGTGCATGATCCGTCCAGTTGGTGTTGGCACGGTATGCAAGAAGATCAATTCCACGAATAGCAGGCTGTTTGCCCGTTTTGTCGAGGATATACTCAAATTCTGCTTCATTGTCCTTTATAAATGTATTAGGATCAGACCAGAGATTGTAATTGTGTTCGCCGCAGTATTCCTGTTGACCGGCAATAATATGCTTGCCGTATTGATCGCAGAGATAGCTGTACAGTCTTTTGGCAGAGTCTGAGGCATTTGGATTCGAGAGAGTCCTGACAGGCGAGAGGTTCGAAAGCTTTTCGTCTGCCGGAGTGAGTGTCAGATAATCAAAAAAGGTATAACCCCAGTAACCCTTGAGTTCAATGGTGTTCTTTCCCTTTTTGAGATTTACCACGCCTCCGGAAGTTTCCTCAAATTTCAGATTGTGAATAAAGCTTAGTTCTCCCTGATTTACGCCGTTTACCTGTAGATACTGTACCTTTTTGTTTGTATCGTAGGGTTCACAGTAGCAGATATTCATTTCGTAAAGTCCTGCCTCGGGGACATCTACTTCAACGCTGACGGTCGTTCCTTTCTGGTCGAGGTAGGAGAAGCCGCTTCCGGAAAAAGAGGTAAGATCCATTTCTTCGCCGCTTCCGTCCTCTTTTGTATTGCCTTTCCAACCCTCAGTATGTATTTTTCCACCAGATGTAGAGCCTTCTTCAAATTCGTACTTCATTACTCCGGTTTCGGCAGAAACAGAAATTTTTTCAGGTGCTGTCTGAGAAAATGCTGTTCCTGTCATTAAAACAACTGCTGCAAGAGAAGCTGCGAGGGGGTTTTTAATAGATTTTTTCATAATATTCACTTCCATAGCAGATCTGTCTGTGAATTCAGGACAGATCATTGTAATTTTTCTAAATTTATAATATCACATTATTTATGGAAAATCAATAGTATCCAAGAAAAAACTTTACAATTTTTATGAATTCGCAATATTTGAAAAGTTCAGAGCAACACCGTACAATCTCTGTGCAATGTTGCCTTAACTCCTGTTGTTTCTGAATGCAGAGATGATTGCCATTATCAGAAAAAAAAGACCGGCGAACAAAAAGATTTCCGGCAGATTAACCGGAGAGTTCCAGCTTTCATCGAAAGCGAAAGCATCGACTGATGACGGTTGTTCGGAAAAAACGAAGCCGTTCTGCACAGCGTATTTTTCTGCTGCCGATCCGATTTTTCCGGTTATGGAAAATTCCGGAACAGCTCCATTTTCTCCGTAACCCAGTGAATGTGTACCGATATTCTGTACGGAATCCGGAATATAGATTTCCTTGATGGAGAAACAGGCGTAAAATGCAAGATCTCCGACATCAGTAAGGTGTCCGCTGAGGGAAACGACGGAAAGGGAGGAACATCCGGCAAAGCAGAATTTCTGTATCTCCGTGATGTTTTGCGGAAGGATCACCGCATTAAGTGAAATGCAATCACGAAAGCAGGAATCAGGAAGTATGGTCAGGTTTTCAGAGAGAACAGCTTCATTAAGCGAAGAACATCCATAAAAGCATCCCATACCGATTTCCGAAACGCTGTCGGGAATATTTATATTTTTCAGGGACGTACATCCGAAAAAACAGTGATGCCCCATTTTTTCAAGGCTTTCCGGAAGAGAGACGGTTTGAAGAGACGTACATTTATAAAATGCGTTGTCACGTATCTCGACAACAGGAGCACCATCTAATTCTGACGGAATATCCAGATTTTTCGGTTTGCCTGTATATCCTGTTACGGTTGCTTTGCCATTAATTATAGTATATTCAAGATTATCGGCGTGTGCGTTCAGTCCGATGAAATGCAGCATTAAAATAAGTAGAGGGATAATTGATAATTTTTTCATTTTTAATCTCCTTGACAAGTGATATTTATATTATAATTTATTTTAAGCGCAGAATTTGTCAGAAGTACGTAATGAAGAAGAAATATGTTTTTTGGCTTTCATGGATATGAATATTTTTCCTGAATCAGGTCAATGATATAGTTGAAAATCATAACAGAGGTGGATAAAATGACAAAACGTAATACATTGCTGGTATTGGCAGGACTTATACTTACGATCATGATTTCAAATTCCGTGAGCTTTATCAGGGACGGCAGACGGCTGGAACAGCTGCGGAAAAGCGTACTTCGTCTCCATATTCTTGCAAATTCCGACAGCGAGGAAGATCAGCGGCTGAAATTATGCGTTCGTGATGCTCTCCTTGAACACAGTGATGAACTTTTCGGCAGTTCTGAAAATCTCGAAGAAGCGGAATCAGCCGTCCAGGAAGCGATGCCTGAAATAATATCTATTGCGGAAGAAACTTTAAGAGAACAGGGCTGCCATTCAAAGGTAACAGCGAAGCTTGCAGATGTAACCTTCGACGAGCGTGTTTATGAGAATATAACAATGCCGGCAGGAAAATATCGCGCCCTGCGCATTGAAATAGGCGAAGCAAAGGGGCATAACTGGTGGTGCGTCATGTATCCGCCGTTGTGCCTGCCGGCAGCAGAAGATGTTGAATGCCGTGACGAAAAGAAGTATTTTGATGATGAGGAACTTGATATAGTGTATCATCCGAAAAAATATCGTGTCAGATTTGCTGTCTGGGATAAAATTACGGAATTTTTTAGCTGATTTTTGTGAAAATACACAAAATAATCTAAATCCCTTGACAAATAGAACAAACTGGTGTATAATACATGAGTAAACAAAGCAGAACTATGCGTTCTCACCGTGAGGCAATGCTTAAGCGGTCAATATTAAACAAAATCCGGATTTGCTTATGTGTCCGGGTAAGAGTTGGTATTGTGTGAGTGCGGATATTTTCTGCACTCATTTTTGTTTCAATAAACTAAAGTTGGAGGTGCTTGACTATTAGCAAACAGGAACTGCAGGTCAACGAAGAAATAAGAGATAAGGAAATTCTCGTAATCGACGATGACGGAAAGAAACTCGGAGTTTTATCTGCAAAAGAGGCACAGCAGATTGCCTTTGAAAAAGATCTTGATCTCGTGAAAATTGCTCCGCAGGCAACACCGCCTGTGTGCCGAATCATGGATTACGGCAAGTATTGCTTTGAACAAGCTAAACGTGAAAAGGAAGCAAGAAAGAATCAGAAGGTAGTTTCAATCAAGGAAATCAGAATGTTCTCTACAATTGATACTCATGACTATGAAACAAAGGTTAATCAGGCTGTAAAGTTTCTCCAGGGCGGAGATAAACTTAAAGTTTCTGTAAGATTCCGTAAGAGAGCTATTGCTCACCCACAGTTGGGAGAAGAGCTGCTCAATCGTTTCAAGGAGGCAGTTTCGGCAGTCGGCACTGTTGATAAGCCAGCAAAAATGGAAGGACGCAGCATTGTTATGTTCGTTTCACCCAAAGCTGGTAAGTAAGGAGGATTTATAATGGCAAAGGTCAAGGTTAAAACTCACTCAGGCGCTAAGAAGCGTTTTAAGATTACAGGAAACGGTAAGGTTAAGTATCAGCACACTAATAAGAGACACAGACTTACTCAGAAGGATACAAAGCGCAAGAGAATCGCTCGTAATGCAGGTGTTTGCGATACAACAAATGCACCTACAATCAAGAAGCTCGTTCCTTATATGTAATCTGGATCAGAATGGCTGATCGTTTTCGTAATTTTAATTTTGGAGGTATAAGATTATGGCACGTATTAAAGGTGCAATGATGACTCGTAAGAGAAGAAATAAAACTTTAAAGCTTGCTAAGGGCTATTTCGGCGCCAAGAGCAAACATTTCAAGATGGCTAAGCAGGCTGTGATGAAGTCCGGCAACTATGCTTACATCGGCAGAAAGCAGAAGAAGAGACAGTTCAGACAGCTCTGGATCACAAGAATCTCAGCTGCAGCAAAGCTTAACGGCATGAACTACTCAACATTCATGAACGGCTGCAAGAAGGCTGGTATCACTCTTAACAGAAAGATGCTCTCCGAGATCGCTATCAATGATGCAGCAGGCTTTACAGCTATTGCTGACAAGGCTAAGGCAGCTCTTTAATTCGACTATAAACACGCTCTTTTAAATAAACGAGCGTGTTTTGTTGTAATGTACGTCATGTTTTCCTGTGGACAGTTTTTCACAGGAAAATTTGTACCTTACGTATTCCGGAGGTGTCCCTACTATTGGAAAATATAATCACATCTAAAGATAATTCAATTATAAAGCTGTATCAGAAGCTCTCGTCCTCGAAAAAGGACAGGCTGCAATACGGCTTATTCGTGTTGGAGGGACTTAGAATCGTTCAGGATGCTCTCAGAGAAAAATCCGGGCTGTCGCATCTTATCTTCACAGCCAACGCCTATGAAAAATATTCGGATATGCTGTTTCAGGCTGATTTGAGAAATACAAGGGTCGTTGTTATTTCAAATGAGCTTGGAAAAAAGATAGCTTCAACGGATAACACCCAGGGGATTTTCGCCATATGCCGGATGATTACGGACAAAAAGCCGTCATTCCGTGAAAACGGACGATATATCGTTCTGCACTGTATTCAGGATCCGGGAAATCTGGGTATGATAATAAGAACAGCAGACGCACTTGGGATTGACGGCATAATTCTCTGCGGATGCTGCGATCTCTACAGCCCGAAAGTGGTACGCTCAACTATGGGTTCGGTTTTCAGAGCTGATATATTCATTGAAAACGACGAAAACAGTCTTTTTGAACTTCTTGAGAAAAACGGAATATCCTCATCAGCTGCCGTGATAGACAGTGATGCGCAGCTTCTGACGAAATGTTCATTTGAGGGTGCTCATGCAGTATTTATAGGAAATGAGGGAAACGGTCTGCCGTCTGAGGTATCAAAGCGATGCAGCAGGCGTATAATTATTCCGATGAATGGTAATATCAACTCACTTAATGCTGCTATGGCGGCAGGAATCATAATGTGGGAACTCAGAAAATAAGAGGTGAATATGTGTGGATGATACAAAATATTGGATATGGCTTACAATGGTTTTCGGTGTGGGAAACCGCAGAATATGGGATATTGTAAATATATACGGTGATGCTGAAGATACTTATTCCGCACTTGTTTCAGGAAGCAGCAATATTTCTTTATCTCAAGCGGAAAGGCGAAATATAAAGAACGTCTCCCTTGAACAGGCACAAAAATATATCGAGCAGTGCGCCGGAAAGGGAATCAGCATCATCGGTTACGGAAGTCGTGAATATCCTCCGCAGCTGCGTAATATTTTTAATCCGCCTGCAATACTTCATTATAAAGGAAATATCGCTTGTCTCACAGGTACAAGAACTATAACTGCCGTGGGAACGAGGACGCCATCCGCTTATGGTGCAGATTCAGCTTATAAGATCTGCCGTCAGCTTGCCGGAGACAGCTTTGTGATAGTCAGTGGGTTTGCAGTTGGAACGGATATTGCAGCTCACATGGCGGCTGCGGACAGCAGATGTTCCACAGCTTGTATTCTGGGGTGCGGAATTGATGTGGATTATCCGAAGCCGAATATCAGATTTCGTGAGAAGATCCTTGCAAACGGCGGCGTCTTTGTCTCGGAGTATCCTCCGGGAACACCACCTTATTCTCAAAACTTTCCGAAAAGAAACAGGATAATGGCGGCGTTGGGAAGACTGACTATCGTATTTGAAGCCTCTTTGAAAAGCGGTTCGCTGATAACTGCAAATATGGCAGCCGACTGCGGAAGAGATGTTTTCGTTCTTCCTCCGGCGGATATATTCGGTAATTCATATTCCGGAAATATCGCACTTCTTCGTGACGGTGCACAGGCACTTTATGGTACGGGTGAAATAATAGAATGTTTCAGTATCGGCGGAACACTTGATGCAGAAATACGGGCTGACCGTTATTCCGGCATGGGAGTATTAAAGAAGTCTTATGCAGACAATGATTATGAGGATTCTTCAATAGATGATATAAAAACGTCAGGAAAATCCGTCAGAAAAAGACGTCAGCTACAAAAACAGGATCAGGAAGAGAAAAGTGATGCATCAGTGTCAGAAGATGAAACAGAATTCGCTGAACCTGCTGAACTTCCGGAACTTACGAATGTACAACAGAGGATATGTTCGGCTCTTTCTGGAGAAAAGGTTCATATTGAAGTTCTTGCGCAGATTCTTGAAACTGAACCTGCTGAATTCATGACGGAGCTGACCGAACTGGAGATCCTTGGAATTGTGCGTCAGCTTCCCGGTAAAACGTTTGAATTGTGTATTTAAGGGGTTAAGTATAAATGTCAGATCTGGTAATAGTAGAGTCGCCTGCAAAGGCAAAAACAATAAAGAAGTACCTTGGTCCTGGGTATGAAGTCATTGCGTCTATGGGGCATATACGTGATCTTCCAAAATCCAAAATGGGCGTTGACAAGGAAAATGATTTCAAACCTCAATATACTGATATGAAAGGCAAAGAGGATGTTATCAAGGAACTTAAAAAATGTGCGAAAAAGTGCGATAAAATATATCTTGCAACCGACCCTGACCGTGAAGGGGAGGCTATTTCATGGCATATAGCACAGATGCTCAAGCTTGATATGAATGACAATAATCGTGTTGCTTTCAACGAGATCACCAAAACCGGAGTTCAGCGTGGAATGAGTAATCCACATAAGATAGATGTTGATCTTGTGAATGCTCAGCAGGCAAGGCGTATTTTGGACAGACTTGTGGGATATGAACTCAGTCCGTTTCTCTGGAAAAAGGTAAAAAGGGGTCTTTCCGCCGGAAGAGTACAGTCGGTTGCCGTAAAGCTTATAGTTGACAGGGAAAATGAAATAAGAAAATTTGTGCCGAAAGAATACTGGTCAATTGATGTAAAACTTACTGCTCCATCCTCCAAAAAGGTATTTGAAGCTTCTCTTGTTGCCGTTGACGGCAAAAAACTGGAGATTCCGGGGCAAGCCGAGGCGGATGCTCTCCTTGAAAGGCTTTCGGGAGCTGTATATAAGGTCGCCTCTGTTAAGAAGAGAGTGACCAAAAAGCAGCCTGCGCCGCCTTTTATTACTTCCACTTTGCAGCAGGATGCTTCACGCCGCCTTGGTTTTACGGCAAAGCGTACAATGAAAGCGGCTCAGGAGCTTTATGAAGGCGTAGATGTTGAAGGCGTAGGCGCTGTTGGTCTTATAACCTACATGAGAACGGACAGTCTGCGTGTTTCTGACGAGGCAAAAAATGCTGCCGCCGAGTATATCGGAACGATATACGGAAAGGAATATCTGCCGCCCGAGCCGAGAAATTATAAATCGAAAAACAATGCTCAGGATGCGCATGAGGCAATACGTCCCTCAACGCCTGAGCTTACTCCGGAAAGGGTAAAATCCAGTCTTACATCGGATCAGTTCAGACTTTACAAGCTTATCTGGGAAAGATTTATTGCAAGCCAGATGGCAAATGCTCTTCTGGATACGGTTTCCGTTGATATTGAAGCAAACGGCTGTACGTTCAGAGCTTCCGGATATTCCGTGAAATTTGACGGTTTTATGGTACTTTATTCCGAACCTGCAGGAGATGGGGAAAACGGAAAAAAGATGCTTCCGGAGCTTAAAGCGGATGATGTGGTCAAATTGAAATCCATTGCAGGAAATCAGCATTTTACTCAGCCTCCTCCACGGTATACCGAAGCTTCTCTTATCAAAGCTCTGGAGGAAAACGGTATTGGACGTCCAAGTACCTATGCTCCTACGATCACTACCATTACAACAAGACAGTATGTTGAACATGAGGGTAAAGCGCTCAAGCCGACTAATCTTGGAGAAGCTATCACACAGCTTATGACGGAGCACTTTACAAAGATAGTAGACGCTAAATTTACTGCTCAGATGGAGAGCGATCTTGACGAGGTTGAACACGGCAGCAAAAATTGGGTAAGCGCTCTTCACGAGTTTTACGATGAATTTGAAGTAACATTAAAAAACGCAGAAACAGCTATGGACGGCAAGCGTATAAAAGTTCCTGACGAGGTCACTGATGTCGTATGCGAGCTTTGCGGAAGAAATATGGTCATTAAATACAGCAAATACGGAAAATTTCTTGCCTGCCCCGGTTTTCCGGAGTGCAAGAACGCTAAGCAGATCGTAACGGAGACAGATGGGAACTGTCCGAGATGCGGAAAGAAAATACTGCTGAAAAAATCAAAGAAGGGCAGGAGTTTCTATGGCTGTGAGGGCTATCCTGACTGCAATTTCATGACATGGAATGTTCCTACCAAGGAAATTTGTCCGCAGTGCGGAAAGACGCTGTTCAACAAGGGCGGCAAATCGGGACGTCTTATATGCGAGAACGAGGGCTGCGGATATGAAAGAGAGCTGGCTAAATGACAGATATCGTAAATGTTATCGGTGCAGGACTGGCAGGCTGTGAAGCGGCATGGCAGCTGGCGCAGGCAGGTATAAATGTGAGGCTTTACGAGATGAAGCCGGAGAAGTATTCTCCTGCCCATAAATACAGCGGTTTTGCGGAGCTTGTCTGCTCAAATTCGCTTAAAGCTTCAAGGATAGAATCGGCGGCAGGATTATTGAAATACGAAATGGAGATGCTTGGTTCGCTGACAGTTCCATGTGCAAAGGAAAATTCGGTTGAGGCAGGAGGCGCTCTTGCCGTTGACCGGGAAAAATTTTCTGACAGCGTGACGGAAAAGATCAGAAATCACCCTTGTATAGAAGTTATCGGAACAGAAGTGACAGAGCTTCCTGATGGAATATGCATTATTGCCACAGGGCCGCTGACTTCCGGAGCAATGGCAGATGTAATAAAGAATCTGTGCGGCGAGGGACTGAGCTTTTACGACGCTGCTGCGCCTATCGTTAGCTATGAGAGTCTTGATAAGGAATGTGTTTTCTTTGCTTCACGGTACGACAGAGGGGATGCGGATTATATCAACTGTCCCATGGATAAAGAAGAGTATCTGTCATTTTATGAGGCGCTTATAGGAGCGGAAAGAGTTCAGCTAAAGGATTTTGAAACGCATCCATTCAGTGTTTACGAAGGATGTATGCCTATTGAAGAGCTTGCACGCCGTGGCGTTGATACCATGCGTTTCGGACCGATGAAGCCGGTGGGAATTACCGATGCCAGAACCGGACGGCGGCCGTATGCGGTGGTTCAGCTCCGCAGGGAAAACCGTGAGGGAACGCTGTTTAATCTGGTGGGATTCCAGACAAATCTGAAATTTGGGGAGCAGAAACGTGTTTTTTCAATGATTCCCGGTCTGGAAAACGCTGAATTCATGCGTTACGGCGTTATGCACCGGAACACGTTTATAAACAGTCCGCAGCTTCTGAACAGTGATTTTTCCATGAGGAGCAGACAGGACATTTACTTTGCGGGTCAGATCACCGGAGTGGAAGGATATATGGAATCGGCAGCAAGCGGTATTATAGCAGGTATTGCCGCAGCCAGAAAAATAAAGGGACTTGAACCGCTGAAACTTCCTGCTGATACCATGACGGGAGCGCTGAGCGCATATATCAGCGACCCGTACAACAGCGGAAAATTCCAGCCTATGGGGGCAAATATGGGAATTCTTCCGGATATCGGCGTAAGAATAAAGGACAAAAAGGAAAAGTACGGATTATACGCAAGCCGTGCGGTCGAATCACTGAAAAAGGAAATGGAGAGAGCGGGATATGAAAGTAATCGTTGACGCTTTCGGAGGAGACAATGCTCCTCTTGAGGTTATAAAGGGATGTGCAGAAGCTGCTTCGGATCTGGGCGTAAATATCATTCTTACCGGAAATGAGAAGGTAATCAAAAAGTGCGCTTCCGATAATGGAATAAGCCTTTCCGGAATGGAGATTGTTCACACCGAAGAAATTTTTGATATACATGACGAACCGAACGAGATCATTAAATCAAAGAAGAATACATCCCTGGGATTGGGACTACAGCTTCTTGCCGAAGGAGAGGGCGACGCCTATGTTTGTGCAGGAAGTACCGGAGCTCTTGTAATGGGTGCGACATTTATTGTAAAGCGTATCAGGGGAATAAAACGTATCGCCCCGTCGCCCGTTCTTCCGGCTGATAAGGGGAGTTTCGTTCTTCTGGATGCCGGAGCAAATACGGAATGCCGTCCGGAAATGCTCGTGCAGTTTGCAGTTATGGGCAGTGCCTATGCAGAAAAGGTAATGGGCATTAAAAAGCCAAAGGTAGCGCTTCTCAATATAGGAGCAGAAGAGACCAAGGGGCGTGATCTTGAAATAGAGGCGAACAGGCTGCTCAGTGAGTCGGGACTGAATTTTGTCGGAAATATTGAGGCAAGAGATATGCCGAAAGGTGAAGTGCAAGTTGTTGTTACCGATGGTTTTACGGGAAACGTGGCTCTCAAGCTTTATGAAGGAATGGGGTCGTTTTTTAGTCATAAGCTCAAGTGGATATTCTCCGGCATCGGCAAGGCAGGAGCACTTTTCTCACTTGGAAAGATCAATGCACTTCGCCGTCAGATGGACTATAAACAGGTAGGAGGTTCAGCTCTGCTGGGCGTTAAAAAGCCTGTTATAAAGGCACATGGAAGTTCAGATGCAACGGCTTTTTTCAATGCCGTAAGACAGGCGAAAAAGTGTGTTGAAGCAAATGTGACCGGAGAAATTGAGAAATATGTTGCAGGAGTCTCCGGAAAGGAATGATAAAAATTGGATAATATCAGAAAATTTGAAGAAATAATAGGATATACTTTTAAGAAAAAGCAGCTTATCCGGCAGGCGCTTTCTCATTCCTCATATTCAAACGAGAGAAAGCATCCCGACGGAAGCAACGAGCGTCTGGAATTTCTTGGCGACAGCGTTCTTTCCGTCGTGGTCTCAGATTTTTTATACAAAAATCTTAATGTTGCAGAGGGACAGCTTACAAAAATAAGGGCTTCCCTTGTCTGTGAAAAATCTCTTCATGTTTTTGCAAAAAAGATACATCTCGGCGACTTTCTGCTTTTGGGCAAGGGCGAGGAAAATACCGGCGGACGCCAGCGGCCGTCTATACTTGCGGATGCATTTGAGGCAGTTATTGCCGCAATATATCTTGACGGAGGAATGCAGGCTGCGGCAAAGCACATACTCCGCTTCATGCCCGAGGATATCATCCATGCTGCTCATCCTGTTTTCAGCGATTTCAAGACAGTTCTCCAGGAGGTCGTACAGAAAAATCCAGAAGAAAAAGTGGAATATGTTCTGATAGGCGAAGAGGGGCCGGATCATAACAAGCGTTTTGTGGTTGAAGTCTGCCTTAATTCTCAGGTGATCGGCAAGGGCAGCGGCAGAAGCAAAAAGGAAGCCGAGCAGTTTGCTGCCAAGGAAGCGCTGGAGCTTATGGGATATGAAGCACAGTAATATTTCGATTTTTATTCCGCATATCGGATGTCCGCATAAGTGCAGCTTTTGTGACCAGCGAACTATAAGCGGTGCTCAGCACGCACCGTCAGGAAAAGAAGTTAGCGAGATATGTTCAAAAGCGTTGTGCGAGGCAAAATCGCCGGAGAACAGTGAAATAGCCTTTTTCGGCGGCAGTTTTACGGCTGTTCCATGTGATTATATGCTGGAACTCCTTGAAGCAGCGAAGCCGTTTATCGGCAATGGAAAGTTCAGGGGAATACGTATTTCTACACGTCCTGACTATATTGACGGTGAGATTTTGGATCTGCTTAAAAGTTACGGCGTTACGGCAATTGAGCTGGGAGCGCAGTCGATGGTAAATAGTGTACTTGAAGCGAATGAACGTGGTCACACGGCAGAAGACGTTTTTAATGCAAGCAGTTTAATTAGGTCATATGGCTTTGAACTCGGTTTGCAGATGATGGTTGGACTTTATAAAAGCAGTGGTGATGATGAATGGGAAACTATGGAGAAAATCGTTGAAATTCACCCAAATACAGTAAGAATTTATCCTGTTGTAATTCTTAAAGGGACTAAACTTGCGGAAATTTACAAATCAGGTGAATATGAACTTTTTTGCGGTTCATACGAAAAATGCGGATTTGACGATGTTGTTGAAGCAGTTGCCGAAATGATGGAAATTTATGAAGAAAATGGCATAAAAGTTATTAAATGCGGACTTCATGCGAGTGAATTTGTTGAAAAAGATATGATTGGCGGATTTTATCACCCTGCTTTCCGTGAACTTTGCGAAAACATAATATACAGAAATCTTATATGGCATGAACTTTATGAAATGGCAGATATGAACCGTCCCCAGAAATATGATGAGGAAGAAGTAAGAAAAAAACTTGAAAAAATTCATAGAAAGCATATTATTGCAGTAAATCCGTCATGTATAAGCAAGGCAATCGGACAGAATAAATCAAATATCAGGCATTTTGGCGAGTGTGGCATAGAAATTAAAATTATCGGTGATGAAAATATTGCAAAATACAAAGTTGAACTGAGGTGAATTTGTGTACCTTAAATCATTGGAAATACAGGGATTCAAGTCATTTCCTGACAAGATAAGCCTGACATTTGACAAGGGACTTACGGCAGTAGTAGGCCCTAACGGCAGCGGAAAAAGTAATATCGGAGATTCTGTACGTTGGGTTCTTGGTGAGCAGTCTACAAAGACGCTCAGAGGCAATAAAATGGAGGACGTTATTTTTTCCGGTACCGTTGCAAGAAAGCCAATGGGATTTGCTGCTGTTACACTTAATATTGATAATTCCGACAATACCATTCCGGACATGGGCGATGAGATCTCAGTTACGAGAAAGCTATACCGCAGCGGTGACAGCGAGTATATGATAAACGGCAGGTCATGCCGTCTGAAGGATATAAACGAGCTTTTTATGGATACCGGTATGGGACGTGACGGATATTCTATTATAGGTCAGGGACGTATTGCCGAGATCGTCGGTGCAAAAAGCAGCGAGCGCCGTGATATATTTGAAGAAGCGGCGGGGATCTCAAAGTTCCGCTATAAAAAACTTGAAGCGGAACGCAGGCTCACTTCGGCACAGGAAAATCTGCTGAGGCTCACGGATATTCTTGCGGAACTCGAAGGACGTGTTGAACCGCTGCGTATCCAGTCTGAAAAGGCTGAAAGATTCATTAAACTGGCTGCCCAGAGGAAAAAACTGGAAATTTCCGTCTGGGTAGATCGTCTGGAAGAACTGAAAGGTAAGCTGGACACTCTGGACGAAAAAATCCTTGTCAGCAGAAATGAATATGAAAATATCGGCAACGATATCCGCCGTGAGGAGGAAAAGATCAGCGAGGGCTACCGGCGAATGCAGGAAAGTACGGTGAAATCGGATGAACTGCGGCGTAAAATGATAGAAGAAGAACAGGAAGCTTCTGAAATGAAATCAGGCATAGCAGTGTTTGAAAACGATATAAAGCACTGCGAGGAGGCTATTTCGGCGGCACAGAAGAATATCCGGCATTCCGAAAAAAACAGGCAGGCGCTGCTTGAAGGCAAAAAGTTGGCAGAGAACAGGATAGCAGATCTCCGGTCACGCTGTCAAGAGCTTGAAAAGGAAATAGAAGCAACAGCCGAAGCTCTGGAAAAAGCCGAGGCGGAAAGTTCACAGCTTGGTGAGAATGTTGATAAAACAGGTAGCGAGGTCAACGGTCTGTATATAAAGCAGAGCGAGTACCGATTTGCTGTTGAATCGGCAAAGAAAGCAATAACAGAAGAAAAATTCCGGCTCATGGAGATACGTGAGGGCAGCGGTGATTTTGTCAGAAAGCTGGATGAATACCGTCTCCGTCTTGATGAAGCCGGAAGTGAAAACGAAAGAAATGCCGCTGAAAATCATGAGATAAAAAATAAGCTCAGTGGTCTGGAAATGCTGTACAGATCACGCAGGGAAAGCTTTGAACAAGCAAAAAACGAGTTTGAAAAGGTTCTGTATGAGCTGAAAGAAAGACAGCAGAGAAGAAAGATCCTGGCAGATCTGGAAAACAATATGGACGGCTTTGCAGGAAGTGTAAAACTTGTGCTGAGAGCCGGAAAACAGGGCAGGATCGGAGGAATTCTGGGTACAGTTGCGCAGAATATCAGTGTAAAGCCGGAATATGCAGTAGCTGTGGAAACGGCTTTAGGCGGTGCGATGCAGAATATCATTGTAGAAAATGAGGAAACTGCAAAGCGCTGCATCCGTTTTCTCAAAGAACAGAAAGGCGGACGTGCCACATTTCTTCCAATTACATCCGTAAGCGGACGTGAACTTGGTGAGCGTGGTCTTGAAGAATGTGAAGGCTTTATCAGCGCCGCCAGCCGCATAGTTGACTTTGACCCGAAATACAGCGGTATAGTCAATTCACTTCTGGGAAGGATCGTCGTAGCTGAGGATATTGATTCGGCAGCAGTCATTGCCAAAAAGTACGGATACCGTTTCAGAATAGTAACGCTTGACGGTCAGGTCATCAATGCCGGAGGATCTTTTACAGGAGGATCGGCACAGAGATCAGGCGGTATTATTACACGAAAAAATGAGATTGACACTCTTGATGCTGAAATTGAAAAACTGATCGTTCAGCGTGACTCTCTTCGGGAAAAGGCGGAGAAAATCAGGGCTGAATCGGAGAAGCGCCGGTATGATTTGGAGGCGGCAAAAGAGGAGCTTTCACGTAATGAAAATGATGCAGTACGCATCAGGGCTGAAATTTCCAGTCTGAATTCTCTTATTGAGCAGATGAAAGCGCAGTCTGAGAATTCTGAAAAGCTTGAGGATGATGCATTGCAGAAAATTGCAGCCTGTGAAAAGAGTGTAGCCGATTCGGAAAAAGCACTTCTGGAAACAGAAGATCTCATACGTCTTGCTGAAGAAAAATTAGCGAAAGGTCAGGGCGTTCGTGAGGAACTCCGTCTCAGGCGGGGTGAACTGTCAGAAAGGCTTTCGCAGCTGAAAATGCAGGGGATAGAACTTTCCGGAAATATCAAGAATCAGGAACTTGAAGCCGGACGTTTCCAGGAGGGACTTGATGAACTTGAACGCGGAAACAAGGGTTTTGAAGATGAAATAAACCGGCAGAATGATATTATAATCCACAAGCGGAGCGATATTGAAAAGCTGAAAGAAAGTCTGACAGGATTTAAGGACAATACCGACGTATACCTGGAGCAGATCAGACGTTATCAGGATATGCACACCGAGCAGAATCGTCTTGTGAACGAGATGACAAAGGGTCTTAAACAGTTCAATGAAGCCAAAGAAAAGCTGTCCGGAGAGATAACTAGGCTTGAAGAACGCCGGGACGCTGTTTGCCGTGATAATGATTACATCATAAAGCAGCTGCTTGAAGTCTATGAACTGACACGATCCGAGGCTGTCGGGCTGGCGGAAAAAATTGAAGATGCTGCAAAAGCCCAGAGGGAACTGGCGGATATCAAAAATAAGATACGTTCTCTTGGAAACGTCAATGTTGAGGCTATAGAAGAGTATAAAGAAGTTTCAGAGAGGTACAGGTTTATGTCGGAACAGATATCCGACGTGCAGAAGTCAAAGTCAGAGCTTGAAAATATAATCAGTAGTCTTACGCAGGAAATGTGCCGTATTTTCTCCGAAAGCTTTGTGATAATAAACTCTAATTTTAAGGAGATCTTTAAAGAGCTTTTCGGCGGCGGAAAGGCGGAGCTTATTCTTACCGAACCGGAAAATGTTCTTGAATCGGGAATAGAAATAAGTGTTGCGCCTCCGGGAAAGGTGATAAAGAATCTCATTTCTCTTTCAGGAGGAGAGCAGTCGTTTGTTGCTATCGCTATCTACTTTGCAATACTGAAACTTCGGCCTGCGCCGTTTTGTATTCTTGACGAGATTGACGCTGCTCTTGATGAGGTCAATGTAAGAAAGTACGCTCAGTATCTTAAAAAATTTACCGATACAACGCAGTTCGTCCTTGTAACTCACAGACGAAGCGCTATGGAAGAAGCAAACGTTCTCTACGGGGTGACTATGCAGGAGGACGGCATTTCAAAGCTCCTGAAAATGGAACAAGTGGATTTTCAAGACGACACAGCGTCTATTGAATGATGAAAGACCGCAGAATGCGGCAGATTGGAAGTAATTATGGGAATTATAGCAAAAATTGCAGCCGGTCTTAAAAAGACCAAGGACAGTTTTCTCGGCAGACTGAAAAGGATATTCAATTCCTTTACGAAAATCGACGAGGAGCTTTTTGAAGAACTTGAAGAAGCCATGATAATGAGCGATATCGGCGTTGAGACCTCGGTGGAGATCTGTGACCGTCTCCGCAAAAAGATCAAAGAGAGAGGGATCACCGATCCAAACGATATCATGGAGCTTATTCAGGAGGTCATCGGCGAGATAATGGGAGACGATACAGGTCTTGATCTTACACAGTCTCCGGCAGTTATAATGGTCATTGGCGTAAATGGAGCAGGCAAGACGACCAGTATTGGAAAACTCTGCTATCAGTTCAAAAAGGAGAAAAAGAAGGTTCTTGTTGCTGCTGCCGATACATTTCGTGCCGCTGCGATAGATCAGCTTGAAGTCTGGACAGAGCGTGCTGGCGTTGATATCGTTAAGCACACAGAGGGTTCAGATCCGGGGGCTGTTGTCTATGACGCTCTGGAAGCTGCCAAGGCGAGAAATTGTGACGTTGTTATTATTGACACCGCCGGACGTCTCCATAACAAGAAAAATCTTATGGATGAGCTTGCCAAAATCAACAGAATCATTGACAACAAGGCAGGAGACTGTTCACGTGAGGTACTCCTCGTTCTGGATGCAACAACCGGACAGAACGCTGTAAATCAGGCAAAACTGTTCAGTGAGACTGCGCCCATTACCGGAATTATCCTTACAAAGCTGGATGGAACGGCAAAAGGCGGTATCGTTATTTCAATCAAAAATGAGCTTGGAATACCGGTCAAACTTATAGGCGTAGGTGAGAAAATTGACGATCTACAGCCCTTTGACAGCCGTACTTTTGTACAGGCACTTTTCAGTGATACAGAGCTTGACGATACAGCAGAAGATGACGTAAAAGATATGGAAGAGTCTGCTGACGACACTGAGAACGGAGAATACACAGAGAAATCTGAGGATAACGAAATCAACGAAAACGATGCGGAAGAATTAGAGGAAATCGAAATAGAAGAAGTTTACGAAGAAGAATTAGTGGAAGCAGAGGAAACTTACGAAGAAGAAACCGATGCATATGAGACTGATGATATTGAGATCAGCGTAACTGACGAAGAAGCTCCTGAGAAACCGGAAGATACTGAAAACGAAGAAACTGATTTGGATGAATCGGAAGAAAACGAAGAATTAGAAGAATTGGCTGAAACAGAAGAATCAGAAGAAAACGGAACAGAAGATCATCCGGAGGAATCCACAGAGGAAGAAACCGTCAAAAAGAAAAAGCGTGGATTCTTTAAGAAACTCTTTGGCAGAAAGGATGACAATGATGAATAAGATCGTTATGGCTACAAATAATGCCAATAAGCTGCGTGAAGTCCGTGAAATACTTTCTCCGCTCGGGATAGATGTCATTTCGCAGGCAGAAGCCGGGATAAGCTGTGATCCGGAGGAAAACGGTTCGTCATTCTCTGAAAATTCGGAAATAAAGGCAGAGGCTGTATATAATGCTTATGCGGAGAAAAAACATGAGAATATTGCGGTGATCGCCGATGACAGCGGTCTCTGCGTTGATGCTCTTGACGGCAGACCGGGCGTATATTCTGCCAGATATGCTCCCAAAGGACAGGAATGCGCCAGGCTTCTTGATGAGATGAATGATATTCCTGATGAACGGAGAACGGCACGTTTTATTTGCGATATCACATATATAAATGGATATGGTATGGATTTCCATTTTGAGGGAATATGCGAGGGCATTATCAGCCGTGAAAAACTTGGGGAAAACGGTTTCGGATATGATCCGGTGTTTATGTACGGCGGCAGAACTCTGGCGGAAATGACGGCAGAAGAAAAAAATAATATCAGCCACAGAGCAAAGGCTCTTGGCAGTCTATATAAATTTCTTAAAGAAAGGCAAGGTGAATAATATGCTGACAAGTAAACAAAGAGCGTACCTCCGTGGTATTGCATCAACATATGAAACGATTTTCCAGATAGGAAAGGGCGGCGTTACCGAAACGATGTGCAGGGATATCGGAGAAGCGCTTCGTAAAAGGGAACTTATAAAGCTGAGAGTCCTTGATAATTCCGGCTGGACGGCAAGAGAAGCAGCTGACGCTGTGGCAGAGCAGACCGGAGCTGACGTTGTTCAGGTGATAGGTTCTAAATTCGTACTGTTCAGGCGTAATCCTAAAGAACCTGTTATAGAGAATATTCCCAAGTCAAAGGCATGAAAACAGGGATATACGGCGGAAGTTTCAATCCTGTCCACAACGGACACATTCATCTTGCGCTGACGGCTGCTGAGGAATTCGGGCTGGACAGGGTGTTTCTTATTCCTTCAAAGAAGTCTCCGCATCGTTCAAGCGATGAGTATGCTTCTGACGAGGACAGGCTGGAGATGCTCCGCCTTGCCTGCATGGTAAGCGATAAGCTTGATGTATGTTCTTATGAACTTGAAAACGAGCGCATAAGTTATTCGGTTTATACCGTAAGATATTTCCGGGAACGCTTCCCCGATGACGAGCTTTTTCTTCTGATAGGGAGCGATATGCTTCTTTCTTTTGACAGTTGGTTCTGCTATGAGGAAATACTCGCCAATGCCGGTATTTGTGTGGTTTCAAGAAACAAGGGAGATCTTGAAGATCTTAGGAAAAAATGCAGAGAACTTGAAAAAATAGGAAAGATTTTTGTAAGCAGCTGTACTCCTGTAGAAATTTCTTCTACAGAAATCAGAAAAAAAATTGAAAAAAATGAGAAATTCTCTTGCTATCTTGATGAAAATGTAGTACAATATATTATTATGAAAGAATTATATTCATTCAGAGGTGATAATAAATTGCATTATAATATCGGAGAAAAGAAAAAGTATCTTAAGGAGAATCTCTCGGCAAAAAGATATAATCATTCGCTGAATGTAGCGGCTGAGTGCAGAAAGCTTGCTCTGAAATACGGTGAAGATCCGGATAAGGCATATTTTGCCGGACTTCTTCATGATATATGCAAAGAACTGCCCGATGATGAGCAGAAAGCTCTCGTGGAAAATTGCAGCTTTACGGTGTGCCGTGAGGAACTTGAAACAAGATCTCTTTGGCACGCAGTTGCCGGGGCCAGCTTTATAAAGACTGAATTCGGGGTTGAAGACATAGATATACTCAATTCAGTAAGATTTCATACGGTAGGCAGAGCAGGAATGTCACGTCTGGAGGAGATTGTTTATCTTGGTGATCTTATTTCCGCAGACAGAAACTATAAGGATGTTGACAAAATGCGAAAGCTTTCATATACAAGCCTGAATGAGGCTATGTTGGAAGCATTTGCTTTTTCTGTTAAATCTGTTATTAAAAAGGGAGGACTTGTTCCGATCTGTACCGCAGAAGGTTATAATTTTTACACAAGGCTTTATAAAGAAAATAAAAGCAGCAACAATCTGAAAAGAGGACTAAAATGAACGAGAATGAAAAAATTGAGGATATTTTAAATGATGTTTCAAAGTCTGAAAACAGACCTAAGCCGCTGAGAACTCTTAAAAGGGTCGATACCGGCAAAACAGCAGGAGGAGTTCAGGGAGCGTATCAAGGAAAACATGAAGCTGTGTCGTCCGGAGAATATCATGGTAAGTATGAAGCGCTTTCTGCCGGAGCGTATCACGGAAAACACGAAGCTGCGCCGTCCGGAGAGTATCACGGACATTATGGAAATGAAATGAAAGATTTGTCTTCTGCCGACAGAGATTATGATGATGTAGCTGTTCGCCGTAGAACTCCTCAGAACAAAGAAAACGTCAATTCGTCTAAGGGGAAAAAATCCAAAAAGGATATAATTATTAAAAGTGTTTCAGTTATTGCAAGTCTTGCTGTAATTATTTCACTGGTGCTCACGATGCCTATTATGTGGTGGGATAAAAAAGGTGTTAAGGAAAAAATCGGACTTTATACCTATCTGAAGCGAAAGCAGCCTGCTGTCAGCATTGAGGGTGAGCTTGATAAATCAAGCGACAAAGTAGAATTGGGAATTAATTCCGTTGCTCTGCCTGATGACTATGACGATGGTCTTGACTTTATGGAGCAGTGGATAGAGGGACAGTATACAGTGCTGTTTCTTGGCTTTGACGTTGACAGCCTGAATACAGACGTTATGTGGGTTTGTCAGTTTGATCTGAAAGGCGGAGCGCTGAATATCCTGCAAATTCCTAGAGATACGGCTGCTCCCGATTTCACCCAGTCAGCAAGCACAAAGTTTAATAGCATCTATTCCTGTGGCGATCCGCAGTATGAGGATGTGCCCATTCAGCGTGTTGTTGACGCAGTGCAGCAGAATTTCGGCATTCCCATTGATGCTTATATCACAACGTATATTACCGATATCCCCGAAATGGTGGATATGGTGGGCGGAATCCCCATTACTCTTGACGAGCCTATCCTCTACGAGGGCGCAGGCTACAACGCCAAGGGCGAATATCAGGACGCAAAGATTATCCCCGCTGGCGATACTGTTCTTTCGGGCGAACAGGCGGAATGGTTCATCCGCTTCCGCTACGGCTGGGTTGAGGGTGATATAGGACGTATGCAGAATCAACAGCGCTTCATGGCTGCGGCTATGAAAAAACTTATTGATATCAAGAATAACGAGGGCAAGGCAAAGCTTAAATCGTATATCGATGAGGTTATGGACAAGGAGCTTATTGCCACGGATATGATGGTGGTTGATATTGCACGTCTTGCCGACTTCTGCGGTACCCTTTCAATGGAAAATATCCATGTTCATATGCTTCCGGGAGAAGCGACTCCGAATGATGATCTTTATGTGGGTTTTGACGGTAATGCATATTCCATTTATTCAATCCATAAGCAGGAGACTATCGACCTTCTTAACAAATATTTCAGACCATATCAGAATCCTCTGACGGGCAACGGTGACACGGCTATCGTTGAATATTATACAGATCATCATTATAATAATTATGATGAAAAAACAAATGACTTTGAAACGCTGCTGGATGGAGATGCCCCGGCACAAAACCCGAATTGGCCGAAGTAAAGCAGACGAAATAACGAAAGGATGAAATATAAATGTCTCAACAGGAAAAACTTGAACTTATCATAAAGACTCTTGACAGCAAGAGAGGCGAAGATATACAGGCTATAAAAATTGCTGATCTGACTATTCTTGCAGATTATTTCGTTATTGTAAACGGAACAAGCAATACTCATGCGAGAACGCTTGCAGATGAAGTTGAATTCCAGCTTACTCAGAAAGGCGAAGAGCCGCTGAGACGTGAAGCTGATACAGGAAATACCTGGATAGTTCTTGATTACGGTGATATTATTATTCACATTTTCTATAAGGATACCAGAAACTTCTATAAGTTGGAAGGTCTGTGGGCTGACGGTGAACAGATCGACATCAGCAATATGATAATCAAGGAGAACGAATGATGAATGTAAATAATCAAAAGGGAATGACGATAGGCATTGCAGTAGGAATTTATCAGATAATCAAGCTTATTCTCAATATGATACTGGGAGGAAGTCTTGATGTACTCACTTTGCTTATCGGAGCAGCCGCTTTTATTCTGGCGATAACCGGAATCAAATACGGAAATTATGCTGTTGCAGCCGTTCTTGCATTGATCGCACTTGTGCATCTTCCGGATAATATCTCGAATATAGGCAATAACTGGATCTATCTTATTGAGGGAATAGTTGACATTGGAGCTGCTGTAGTTCTTTGTACAAGCTCTGACGTAAAGGAACAGTTTTCTAAGGGATTGGATGAAATAGGCAAATAAAGCAAAGGAATGGTAAAAATGAGCAGATATGATTATAAATCCGTTGAAAAAAAATGGCAGAAATACTGGGAGGATCACGATAGTTTCAAGGCTGTGAACGACAGCAGCAGGAAGAAATTCTATGCTCTTGTAGAGTTCCCCTATCCGTCAGGACACGGTATGCACGTAGGTCATATAAAGGCTTACTCCGGACTGGAAGTAGTATCAAGAAAGAGACGCCTTGAAGGATACAATGTACTGTTTCCCATCGGATTTGACGCATACGGACTTCCTACCGAAAATACCGCTATAAAGGAAAATATACACCCTCGTATCGTAACGGACAGGAATATTGAGAAATTCACAAATCAGCTTAAGACTGTGGGATTTTCTTTCGACTGGTCAAGGGTTATAGATACTACTGAAGAGGGATATTACAAGTGGACTCAGTGGATATTCCTCAAAATGTTTGAAAACGGTCTTGTTTTCCGTGACAAGACATCAGTAAATTATTGTCCGAGCTGTAAGGTAGTACTTTCCAATGAGGATTCGCAGGGCGGCAAATGCGATATCTGTCACAGCGATATCGTGCAGAAAACCAAGGAAGTATGGTATCTCCGCATAACAGAATATGCTGATAAATTGCTTCAGGGACTTGAAGAAGTCGATTATCTTCCGAATGTAAAGCTTCAGCAGCAGAACTGGATAGGAAAATCAACAGGAGCTTTCGTTGATTTCAACATAAAGGAATGTGACGAAAAGCTCCGCATATATACAACACGTCCGGACACTCTTTACGGCGTGACATTTATGGTAATTGCTCCGGAGCACCCTATTATTGAGAAGTACAGGGATAGTATCACGAATTATGCCGATCTTGAAGCTTACAAGGCAGAATGTGCCAAGAAGAGCGAATTTGAGAGAACTCAGCTTGTAAAGGATAAGACAGGCGTTAAAATCGAGGGTCTGACAGCGGTAAATCCTGTTACAGGCAAAGAAATTCCGATCTACATTGCCGATTACGTAATGATGGGTTACGGTACAGGCGCTATAATGGCGGTTCCGGCTCACGATACGAGAGACTACGATTTTGCAAAGAAATTCGGTATTGATATTATCGAAGTCATCAAAGGCGGAGATATCTCGAAGGAAGCTTACACCGGAGAGGGGGAATTGGTGAATTCCGGCGAACTTAACGGTATCAGCAACAAGAAGGATGCCATTGAAAAAGCTTTGGAGATTCTTGGCAGACTGGGCTGCGGAGAAAAGGGCGTTCAGTACAAGATGAAGGACTGGGCATTCAACCGTCAGCGCTATTGGGGAGAGCCTATCCCGATCGTTCACTGTCCTGACTGCGGAATGGTTGCCGTTCCCTATGAAGAGCTGCCGCTCAGACTTCCTGCTGTAGAGAATTTTGAGCCGGGAACAGACGGTGAAAGTCCTCTTGCCAAGATCGACAGTTTTGTGAAATGCAAGTGCCCGAAGTGCGGAAAGGATGCCAGACGTGAAACAGATACCATGCCGCAGTGGGCAGGCTCTTCATGGTATTTCCTGCGCTATTGTGATCCACATAACGATCAGCAGTTTGCTTCAAGGGAAGCTCTTGAATACTGGATGCCCGTTGACTGGTACAACGGAGGTATGGAGCACGTTACAAGACATATGATTTACAGCCGTTTCTGGCATAAATTTCTCTACGATCAGGGATATGTAAATACATCGGAGCCATATGCAAAGAGAACTGCACAGGGACTCATACTCGGCCCGGACGGCGAAAAGATGTCTAAGTCCAGAGGAAATGTTATTGACCCTAATGATGTGGTTGACGAGTATGGCGCAGATGTTCTCAGACTTTATGTTCTCTTTATGGGCGATTATGAGAAAGCAGCTCCATGGAGCGAATCAAGCATCAAGGGATGCAAGCGTTTCATCGACAGAGTATGGGGATTACAGGACATTCTCACTGACGGCGACAGCTATAGTGACGCTCTCAGCTCCAAATTCCATAAGACCGTGAAGAAGGTTACAGAGGATATAGAGGCAATGAAGTTCAATACGGCAATTGCTGCAATGATGACGCTTATCAACGATATTTATGCAGCCGGCAGCATCAACATGACGGAACTGCGCACTTTCTGCATCATGCTCAATCCTTTTGCTCCGCACATTACTGAAGAAATATTCAACAATAATTTTGGGCAGATCCTCAGTGAGCAGAAGTGGGTGACATTTGACGAAGCTCTCTGTAAGGATGAAACCATAGAGATAGTTGTTCAGGTCAACGGCAAGCTGAAAGCAAAATTGAATATCGTGCCCGATTCGGACAAGGAATCAGTGATCGCAGCGGCAATGTCAAATGAGAAAGTAAAAGAATCTGTTGACGGCAAGAATATCATTAAACAGATATATGTACCAAATAAACTTGTTAATATTGTTGCAAAATAACGAAATTTTAAAGTCTGGAAAAAAGCCTTGACAATTAAAGAAAACTATGATAAAATAATATTATATTATTTTTGAGTATATCTGCTGTCTTTCAGGGTATATGCTGACTGGCGTCCTTCGGGATGATTAGTATAGAGCTCGGAAGCGATTCCGGGAAACCTCTGAATAAGGGAGGGAAAGTTAAGTGGCAGAAGTTCGTGTTGGTAAAAACGAGTCTTTGGATACAGCTCTTAAAAGATTTAAGAGATCATGTGCAAAGGATGGCGTTATCGCTGAGGTTCGCAAGAGAGAACATTACGAAAAGCCTTCTGTAAAGCGCAAGAAGAAGTCTGAAGCAGCTCGTAAGCGCAAGTATTGATCTTGCAGACTGATCGTGCTGATAAAAGCGGACCCGGAGGGTTCGCTTTTTCATTTATATTTTAATATACTGATATTTTGCAGATCTTGGAGGTATTATGGGATCAATAATTACGGGTGCATTCCGGCGGGTAACTGATATAACACCGGATATCCTCAAAAGGTTGGGAATCAGGGGACTTATCCTCGATCTTGACAATACGCTGACTACTCATGATAATCCTGTTCCCGGCGAGGGCGTTCTTGACTGGCTTGAGCTAATGAAAAAAAGCGGCATAAAGCTGATGATAGTTTCAAATAATCATCCTCCGAGAGTCAGACCGTTTGCGGATATGCTGGGGCTGGAATTCGTCAGTGATGGAAAAAAGCCGCTTACAAAGGGATTCCGAGAGGCAAAAGCTAAAATGAAACTCCCGAAAAAAAGCATAGCTGCTGTGGGGGATCAGATATATACGGATGTTCTCGGAGCAGTGCTTTTCGGTATAAAAATGCTTTATGTTGAACCTATCGAACATGAGAAAACAACATTTTTCAAGGTGAAGAGAAAGTGCGAAAAGCCGTTTCTTCCAAGAAAATACTATAATGAACAGGAGAAAAATCAATGATAAAAAAAATACTTGTAATTCATGGTCCGAATCTCAATCTGCTCGGTGAGCGTGAACCGGGAATTTACGGCAGCGATTCAATTGACAATCTTAACAGCAGTATTATTGACCGTGCAAAAGATCAGGGATTGGAGTGCGAGATATTTCAGTCCAATCATGAGGGCGCTATCATAGACAAGCTTCATGCAGCCAGAAATTCTTTTGACGGCGTTGTTATCAATGCCGGAGCATATACTCATTACAGCTATGCTATCAGGGATGCTATCGCCGCTGTGAAGATTCCATGCATTGAAGTACATATCAGCAATGTTTTTGCAAGGGATGAATTTCGTTCAAAGTCAGTGATTGCTCCTGTATGCAAGGGAAGTATAAGCGGCTTTGGTTTCGGCAGCTACTTCCTTGCCATACAGGCGCTTGCAGAGATGTGAGGTGTGAAGTTTGACACGATTTGAGAAGCTTTTTCGGGAAATAAATACCAATTGCGCCCTTATAACGTCGGATATAAACAGACGGTATTTCACAGGTATGAAGTCCTCTGCCGGATTTGTTCTTGCGTTTCCTGAAAAGTCGTATCTTCTGGTAGACTTCCGCTATATTGAAAAAGCTCGCAGAACTGTTTTGGATGCAGAGGTTATTGAACTAAAAAAGTTTTATCCGCAAGTCAGACAGCTGCTGAAAAAACATGGAGCGTCCAGGGTATCTATTGAGTCTGAAACATTGACTGTAAAGCTGTTTAACAGCTATAAGCATCTTTTTCAGGAGATTGAATTTGACAGTTCCGATGATCTCAGCAATGCTATACAGAAGCTCAGAATGACAAAGGATGGCGATGAGATCGCTTGTATCAGAAAGGCACAGGAAATTGCCGAAACAGCTTATGAGAAACTACTTCCGTTTATCAGAGTCGGCGTGACAGAGCGTGAGATCGCACTGGAACTGAATCGTCTGATGTTTGCGCACGGAGCGGAAGATCTTTCGTTTGATACGATCGTACTTTCAGGAGTAAATACGTCAATGCCGCATGGAGTTCCTTCAGATAAAAAAGTTGCAGAAGGAGAATTCGTTCTCATGGATTTTGGGGCTGTCTGGAACGGCTATCACAGCGACATGACCAGAACGGTCTGCGTTGGAAAGCCGTCGGAGGAAATGGAGAAAGTTTACAATATTGTCCTTGAGGCACAGCTTGCCGGAATCAATGCAGCAAAGCCGGGTATTACCGGTGCGGAACTGGACAATGTCTCCCGTGAGATAATTGAAAAAGCCGGTTACGGTGAATATTTTGGTCATTCACTGGGACACGGCGTCGGAATGGAAATCCACGAATCTCCGAACGCTTCTCCCGGATATAAGTTTCCTCTGAACGAAAAATCTGTTATTACAGTTGAACCTGGCATATATCTGGCAGGAAAATTTGGAGTTCGTATTGAAGATTTTGTCATTTTGACCGAAAATGGATGCGAAAATCTGACAAAATGTGCAAAAAAGTTAATATCTTTGAATTAATATCATTTAGGGTATTGCAAAAAATAAAAAAATGTGGTAAAATACAAATATATTATTATAGTCTAATTATACGGAGGTATTTCTAATGATTTCAGCAGGAGATTTCAGAAATGGTGTTACTTTTGAGCTTGACGGTCAGGTCGTTCAGGTTATTGAATTTCAGCACGTTAAACCCGGAAAAGGAGCAGCTTTTGTAAGAACAAAGTATAAGAACGTTATTACAGGTTCGGTTGTTGAAACTTCTTTTAATCCTACAGCAAAGTTCCCTACAGCTTTTGTTGAGAGAAAGGATATGCAGTACAGCTACAACGACGGCGATCTTTACTACTTCATGGATATGGAAACTTATGAGCAGGTTCCGATCAGTGCATCTATCCTCGGAGACAGCTTTAAGTTTGTTAAGGAGGAGATGATCTGTAAGATCCTTTCATACAAGGGAACAGTATTCGGAGTAGAACCGCCTAACTTTGTTGAACTTATCGTTACTCAGACAGACCCTGGATTCAAGGGCGATACTGCTACAAATGCTACAAAGCCTGCTATCGTTGAGACAGGAGCAGAGGTGAAGGTTCCGCTCTTTATTGACGAAGGTGAAAAGATACAGATCGACACAAGAACAGGCGAGTATATGTCAAGAGCCTGATTACCGCAAAATTTATTTGCAGGAGGAATTATTATGAATCTTAATGAAAAAATGTCATATCTTCAGGGGCTTCTTGCCGGTCTTGAGCTTGATACCAATACAAAAGAGGGTAAGGCTATTACAAAAATGGCAGAGGTTATGTCTGAGCTTGTGCTTTATGTAGACGATCTTCAGTCGCAGGTGGACGAGCTTACAGAGCTGTGCGATATTCTCGACCAGGATCTCGGCGCTGTTGAGGACGACTTCTATGATGATGACGAATTTGAATGCTCCGGTGACTGTGGCAACTGTGATGAGGATGACTGGAGAGACGACGGTGACGACGATGATTTCGATGAATATGACGATGATGAAGATGATGAGTTATATGAGATAAATTGTCCTACCTGCGGCGATACTATTCTTCTTGATGAGGGAATGCTTGAGGAAGGATCTATCAATTGTCCGAACTGCAATGAGCTTCTTGAATTCGATTATGATGATCTTAAGATCGAAGACATTGAAGAGCTTAACGAAGGCGAGTCCGATCAGTAATTTAATATGATGTAAATTAAAATATCCGTCCTTGACAGGGCGGATATTTTTTGTTATGCGGTATTACCTAATTCCATAGTCGGATAGTATGCGCAGAGCAATTTCACGTCTTGTCTGCCGACTGTTCATTGCCTGTTTTTCAATGTATCGATGAGCTTGCGGTTCAGTAAATTTCAGATATTTCATAAGTGTTGCCTTGGCACGATTTATAAGACGGATCTCTTCAGTTTTCATCAGTATATCAGAGCTTTCTTTTTTTAATTCCGCAAATCCGCCGTGAGAAGCAGCGGAAAGTTCTGCGGCTTCTGAAAAATGTATTTTGCTGACAGGGCGTGGAACAACGTAAATTTCGCTTTCACAGACATATTCAGCAATATCGCTTGCAATATCGTTTCCGCATATGAGTATAACGCCCGTGCGGTATTCCTCGGCGATCATCACGGAAAGTTCCTGACCAAATTCGTCAGAAAGCGGGGTATTTATTGCAGCAAGACTGATTTCCGGGGCGGTACGCATAAATCGCCGTGCCTCGCTGCCGCTTGAAACAATGGTGATTCTACTGAATCCGTCTGCTTTGAGAAACTGCTCAAGTATGGAAGCGGTTTCCGCTGAGGATGAAACTATTAGAACCCTGTTCATATTCTGAATATCCTTTTCTAAATAAATTTAAAGTAGGTCTTGTCTTCAAATTCATCTTTATTTCGGGCAAGATCGTAATTTCTTAGTTGCTCATCAAGCTGTCGGAAGATATTTTTTCTGGTTTCGTGGGAGAGTGTATCATTAACAAACCTGCTTTGTTCAGCAATTTCTGCGGCTTCTTTCAAAGAATGAGGCAAAGCCTGCAATTCGCTTACCGCAGTTGTGGATTTTCTTGTTCTTTCCAGAAGAGAGCAGTCCCCGCAGTGTATTCCTTCCATGCCGGCTGCCAGTATAAGCTTGAATGTGATGTATGGATTGCAGGCTGCATCAGCAGAGCGTATTTCAATTCCTGGCAGGGAACCGACGGAACGTGGAAGCCTTATAAGCTGCGAACGGTTTTCGCATGACCAGTCAACATATTTTGGGGCATATCCTATACCGAATCGTCTGTATGAATTTGTAGTGCTGTTCAAAAATGCGGTTATCTCACGGATACGCCTTAAAATACCTGAAATAAAGCATTTTCCGTTGTGTGACATTTCATTGAAATCAGGATGGAACATGTTTTCTCCTGATTTTTTTATGCTCAGGGATATGCTAAGGGCACTTCCGTGTTCATCCGCAAGAGGTTTGGGCATAAAAGAAGCAAAAAGACCGTTCTGGGCGGCGATTGATTTTACCACAGTCTTGTAATGAACCATGTTGTCGGCGGCAGTAACGGGTTCGCTTTCACGGAATTCTATTTCATTTTGGGCAGGACCATGCTTATGGCAGGAACTGCGTGGATTCATTCCCATTTCCTCCAGAGACAGACAGATTTCACGTCTGGCGTTTTCACAGCGGTCAAGAGGAGCAACGTCCATAAATCCGCCATTGTCATGTGGAGTTTTTGTGGGTTCGCCCCATTCGTTCAGTTCAAAAAGATAGAATTCACATTTTGTTCCCATTTCACATGAATACCCCTCAAGGCGAAGCTGATTAATATAATTTGTGAGTTCCGTGCGCATATCGCCGATGTAGTCAGAACCGTCGGTGTTTTTCAGGCTACAGAAAAAGCGGACTACACGTCCTGATTTCGGCCGCCATGGGAGAACAGAAAGGGTGGATATGTCAGGCATCAGAAGCAGGTCGGAGCATCCTTCGTAAATACTGGAAGCATCAAATGGTATGCCATATTCAAAAGCTCTTGGAAGCTCGTCCGGCATTATTGCAAGGTTTTTCAGGCTGCCGAACATATCACAGAAAGTTAGACGAATAAATTTAACGTCATTTTCTTCAATGAACTTCAGCAGTTCTTTTGGAGAATTGTTCATGGTAAAACCTCCATAAAAATTGATTTGCGTGGAATTTTCTATCTTCAATTATATCACTTTTTCATGCTAAAGTAAATAGTTTCAGAAAAATTTGACTTATCTTTTCATTTTCTTTGCATTTTTGTGAGGACTTTATTGTCTCATACATGGTATATTATTAACGATCCAGGGCATATTGAACGTCACATATACCATATGCTTTATGTTATATTAAACAGATGGATCACTTAAAATATGTTTTGGAATTCTGAAACATACCTTTGAAAAAGAATGGAGTTTGTCAGAATGTGGAAAGTAATTGATACATGGAATGAAAAAGAAGTGAAAATATATGAGGATTTTGTAAGCAGTCATATAAATGGTTCGTTTACCCAGTCGATACGTTGGGCACGGTTCAAGTCCAACTGGAAATATGAAGCGATCATCGTTACGGATAACGACGGTAATGTCAGGGGATCGGCACTTATTCTCATTAAGGTGATACCGGTTATAAGAAGGTCGTTTCTCTATTGTCCGAGGGGCCCTGTATGCGATTTCAGCGATAAGGATACAATGGCGGAAATATTGGAAGCCGTCAATGAACTTGTAAAAAAATACAAGGCGTACCAGTTTAAAACGGATCCGTGTATCACTGAGGAAGAAACAGAATATATAGATGCTTTCAAGGATTTGGGATTTCAGTTCAGGGAAAATGCTCCGGAACTGTCAACTATCCAGGCAAGGAACAGCTATATGCTCTTCTTCAATGGACGGAACAAGGATGAGCTTTTCGCTGCATTTCACAGCAAATGGAGATATAATATACGTGTCGCTATGAAAAAGGGAGTTGAATGCAGAGTCTGCGGCAGGGAGGCTGTTGATGATTTCTACGGTCTTATGGAAGAAACAGGTAAAAGAGACTGTTTCTGTATCAGGGATAAAAGCTACTTTGAGGGAATGCTGGACAAGCTTAGCGACAGCTGCCGTCTGTATATGTGCTATCATGACGGAGTTCCGCTTTCGGGAGCAGTATGCGTCAGGTATGCCGGAAAATCACATTATGTTTATGGAGCTTCAACTGTTTACATGAGGAATACTATGCCGAATTATCTCATGCAGTGGACAATGATCTGTGACGCAGCTGACAGCGGATGCTATGTTCATGATTTTATGGGAATACCTTTCTATAAGAATCCCGAACATCCCAATTATGGAGTTTACCGCTTTAAGAGCGGATTTAACGGAGAAGTTGTCACATATGCCGGAGAGTTTGATATCAGGTACAGACGTTTTATTTCTAAGCTGTCGGATGCTGCAGTTTTTGCTGTAAGAGAGTTCAGGAAGCTTTATACACGCATCATGATAAGAAGAAAGAATAAGGAGGAACAAAAAACAAAAAAATCACTTTGAAAACTTGACATTTCCGGAAAATGTGATATAATAAAAATGTATAGCATTGATGGGATTAATTGTCAGCAATGTGTTTCAGAGTGAGAGCGGCCAGCGCTGCTTTTACATAAGGGATAGGTGCTGTCCGTGAATTTCTGCGGAAAAACGCAGTAATTTCATGCGTTATAGAAACGAGATTTTCAATTTTGAATCAGGGTGGTACCACGAGAGCCTTCGTCCCATATGCGGCGGGGCTTTTTGTATTATGTTATAAGGAGTAAATCAATATGCAATGGATCGGATTAAATGATCTTCGTGAAAAATATCTTTCTTTTTTTGAAAGCAAGAACCATACGAGAATGGCGAGCGCATCGCTTGTTCCACAAGGCGACAAGAGTCTTTTGCTCATTAACTCCGGTATGGCACCGCTGAAAAAATATTTTCTGGGACAGGCTGTTCCGCCCAATAAAAGGGTGACTACCTGCCAGAAGTGCATCAGAACTCCAGACATCGAAAGCGTTGGAAAGACAGCACGCCATGGCACTTATTTTGAAATGTTGGGCAACTTCTCTTTCGGTGACTACTTTAAGCCTGAAGCCATCGCATGGGCATGGGAATTCCTGACAAAGGTTTTGGAGATACCGGCAGACAGGCTCTGGATCACGATTTTTGAAAGCGATGACGAGGCAGAGCAGATATGGATGAATAATATCGGCATCCCACAGGACAGGATCATCCGTCTTGGCAAAAAAGATAATTTCTGGGAACATGGATCCGGTCCGTGCGGTCCATGTTCCGAGATCCATTTCGATCGTGGTGAGGCATACGGATCCTTTGAGAACTTTGAACAGGCAAGCGACTGTGATCGTGTTATCGAGATCTGGAATCTGGTATTCAGCCAGTTTGACAGTGACGGAAACGGTCATTACGAAGAAATGAAGAGCAAGAATATCGACACCGGAATGGGTTTGGAACGTCTTGCCTGTGTAATGCAGGGAGTGGATAACATTTTTGAGGTCGATACGGTTCAAAAGATAATGAAGCATATTTCTTCTGTTGCAGGGGTTGAATACAAAAAGGATGCAAAGACTGATGTTTCACTTCGTGTTATCACCGACCATATAAGAAGTACGACATTTATGGTGGGCGACGGTATCATGCCCTCAAACGAGGGAAGAGGCTATGTTCTGAGACGTCTCCTGAGAAGAGCTGCACGTCACGGCAGACTTCTGGGTATTACAAAGCCATTTCTCTGCGATGTGGCTGATACCGTTATCAACGAGAATGCCAGTGCATATCCTGAGCTTGCTGAGAAGAGAGAATATATTAAAAGGATCATAAGTGTTGAGGAAGAAGCCTTTGCCAAGACGATCGACAAGGGAACGGAACTTCTCAATCAGTACATGAAAAAACTTGAGAATGACAAGAATAACGTCCTTTCAGGCGACGACGCATTCAAACTTTCTGATACCTACGGCTTCCCTATTGATCTCACTATTGAGATATGTGAAGAAAAGGGAATACAGGTTGATGTTGAACGATTCAGGGAACTTGCTCTTGAACAGCGTAATCTTGCAAAGGCAGATCACCTTGCAAAGGCAGGATCATCCTGGGCAGACAACAGCATTAAGATAGATGCGCCTGCTACTGTATTCACAGGATATACTTCTTTTGAAGTAAAGGACGCCGAGGTTCTTGCCATTTATATGGGCGGTGTTGAAATAGAAACTGCCGTAGAGGGGGACGATGTCACCATTGTTCTGGACATAACGCCTTTCTATGCCGAGTCAGGCGGACAGACAGGCGATACCGGCGTACTTCTTACCGGAGCAAGCATTGCTTCTGTTGAAGATACCATAAAGTCTGAGGGACATTTCCTCCACCTTGCAACTATTGAGCAGGGAAGCATTTCAAAGGGCGATAAGGTTCTGGCGCAGATCGAAAAAGAACGTCGTCTTTCCATTATGAGGAATCACACGACAGCTCATCTTCTCCAGTATGCCCTTCGTCAGGTTCTGGGCGATCACGTTCACCAGGCAGGACAACTTGTAAACGAAAAAGCGTGTCGTTTTGACTTCAATCATTTCAGTGCCATGACTGCGGAGGAAATCGCTAAGGTTGAGGAACTGGTAAATGCCGAGATCCTTGCAGCCGTTGACGTAACTATGAAGGAAATGCCGATCGAGGAAGCAAGAAAACTCGGAGCAATGGCTCTCTTCGGCGAAAAGTATGGTGATACCGTAAGGGTTGTAACCGCTGATAACTCCGTGGAATTCTGCGGCGGTACACACGTTTCAAATACATCGCAGATTGGTCTTTTCAAGATCGTTTCCGAAAGCTCTGTCGCAGCCGGAGTACGCAGAATAGAGGCTGTGACAGGTTCCGGAGTTCTTTCACTTCTGGACGTCTATAAGAATACGCTTTTAAGATCTGCTAAGGCTCTCAAGGTTTCAAATCCTTCTGAACTTCCTGAAAAGTGTGCGGCAGCTGCAGCTGAGATCAAGGAAAAGGATAAGAAGATCGAAAGTCTTACGCAGCAGATTGCCAATGCAAAGGTTGCGGCAATTTTTGACAATGCTGAGGATATCTGTGGAGTAAAGGTGATCTCCGCAATGATGACCGGAGTTACTCCTGATGCACTCAGAAAGCTCGGGGACGGCGTAAAGGACAGAACAGAAGCCGTTATTGCTCTTTTTGCGGGAATTGACGGAGAAAAAGGTACATTCTACTGCGTCTGCAATGCCGGAGCTGTCGACAGGGGCGCTCATGCCGGAAAGATAGTTCAGAGGATCGCAGCTATTACCGGCGGCAAAGGCGGCGGACGTCCTGACGGCGCTATGGCTGGTATCGGAAAAACGTATATGGTGGATGAGGCGCTTATGTCCTTTAAATCCATTGCAAAAGAATTTATCTGTTAAAGGAGAATTAGTATGGATTGCTTATTCTGTAAAATAATTGACGGTGAGATCCCGAGCACCAAGGTTTACGAAGACGAGTATGTTTACTGTTTTAAGGATATTGCGCCTATCGCACCGGTACACTATCTTATAATTCCGAAAGTTCATATCAGCGGTGCCGATCAGATCACTGAGGAGAATTCATCTGTGGTGGCAAAGGTATTTGAGGCGGCGGCTAAGATAGCCAGTGCTGAGAAAATTGAAAGCTATCGTATTATTAACAACTGCGGAGACGATGCAGGTCAGACTGTAAAGCATCTTCATTTCCATTTCCTTGCAGGCGTGAAAATGGGATGGGGACCTGAATCTCTCGGAAAAACCGAATAAGGCGGCGTTACATGAACACATATAAAATGATTATAGCAGGGCTGGAGAGGGAACTTCCTCTCTGTCCTCTTAACGAAAAGCTTGATATTGCGGCATTTATTATGTTCTCTGATACGGAACTTACAGTTGCGGCTTCAAAGGAACTGCTGAAAAAATGTCCGGATTTTGACGTTATCCTTACTGCTGAGTCAAAGGGCATTCCTCTTGCGTATGAAATGTCCAGACAGTCCGGAAAGCCTTATGTTGTAGCAAGGAAGTCTGTCAAGTTGTACATGACTGATCCGGTGTCGGTTACTGTCAAGTCAATTACTACTGCTGATGAACAGACTCTTTATCTCTCACAGGAAAAAGCAGCTATGCTGAAAGGAAAAAAGATTATTCTTGCCGATGACGTCATAAGCACCGGTGAATCAATTTCAGCGCTTGTAAAGCTTACAGAAGCTGCCGGCGGTGAAGTCGCAGGAAAAGCGGCTGTTCTTGCCGAAGGGGATGCAGCTGACAGAAATGATATAGTTTTTCTTGAAAAGCTGCCTTTATTTTTTAAGTAAGGGAGAATTATCATGAAGCGAAAAATGATCGGTGCTGCAACAGCTTATCTGGCAGGATTGTTTTTCGCTTCATTTTTTACAGGAATAAAATTTGCTGCTATTCTGCTCTTGCTTCTTACGCTGGTCATTATAAAAGGAATAAGAGGCAAAGATCTTCTGATACTTTTCATCTGTTTTTCGTGTGCATTCATTGTTTCAAAGGCATATGGGCATTTTTATTATGATAGGATAGTATCACGGTCTGGTTCATCAGGCGACTTTGACGGCAGAATAGTTGAAATTGAAAATTACGCCGGCGATCTTTCCCTTTACACGCTGAAAGGCAATCTTGACGGAGTGCCGGGTGGTGTGAAAGTCACATATCTCGGCAGCGGATTAAATGTTGAATACGGCGATATCCTACATCTGAAAAACTGTACGTTTTCTGAATACAAGAATGACTATGTATTCAGAAACAAAGATATTTTTATGGCTGAAGGAATATTTCTCAGTGCTGACTATCCGGAAAGTGTAGAACCGGAATATACTCATTCAAGACCTATTAAAAACGCTTTGACAGGATACCGTGAGAAAATGATTTCATGCTTCCGCAGCGGCATGGACGGTGAAACCGGAGATTTTTTAAGTGCAATGGTGTTCGGAGAAAAGAAAGGCTTTGATCCGGATATGAGAACGTCGCTTTATCGTATCGGCATCGGTCATGTTATGGCAGTATCAGGCATTCATGTTTCTGTAATTGCCGTAATGCTGATGACTTTTTTCAAGCTGTTTAGACTTGGACGTGTTGTACCGTTTGTTCTGATGAATATTCTGATGTTTCTGTTCGTCTCCATGGCAGAATGGCCTGTTTCAGCGGTAAGAGCTGTAATAATGATCGATTTTGTCTATTTGGCGCAGATGTTCAGGCGTCAGAGTGACACATTAAATTCCCTTGCAGCGGCAGTTCTGATAATCTGCATTGCAAATCCGTATGCGGTATACAGCAGCGGCTTTCTGCTGTCGGTGACGGCTTCTTTCGGAATAGGTGTATTCGGACCGTACATGACGGAGAACCTTACAGATCGGAAATTTGCAAAGGGTGTAATGATAATGACGTGTACTTGTTTATGTATATTCCCTCTGTCCATGAAATTTTTTGGAGAGACATCCCTGATCTCTCCGGTAACGAATCTGCTGTTTCTGCCGCTGTGTTCGGCAGCACTTGTTCTGGGAGCGATTTTTGTTATAACAGGAGGAGTACTTCCGGTTCTGGATCTTGCCGAACTTTTACTTCGTCCGGTGCTTGCGGCTTCTGATATCATCTCACGGTACAGCCTGACATATTTCTGTTTTCCGGGAGAGAATTCCGTTATCATTGTTTTTGCTCTTGCCGCAGCTGTTATCGCTGTTCATGTTGTTTTCAGCCGCAGATCGCTTACTGCGTCAGTAATGGCGGCTGCATTCGGTGCAGTTATGATATGTTCGGCGATAAGCAGCAAATCGGTTAATGAATCCCTGAGAATAGCATTTCTCGGACGTGGACGGAATACAGCAGCAGTGATAACATATCAGGGAAGCACTACGATATTTGATCTTGGCGGATACTATAATGCTCCGGTGTATGTGAGAAAATATCTCTGTGAAAACGGTATATCAGAAGCCGACAGTCTGGTTTTGACAAAAAAACCGCCGTCCCAGTATTCAGCATACATATCCGAGTTAAAACCGGTCACGGTGGAAAAATGGTACACTGCAGACGATATATTTGTGCATGATGCCGGAAACATCTTTGCTGCCGGGGACGAAATTGGATTTTTAAGCGATTCTTTGGAAATCAGATATAAGGGCGGCGAACTTACTGCGGCGTTTGCAGAAAATGTTATAAGTGTTAAACCATCCGGCAGCAGGAAATCTCTGGTAGTCTGCGGAGACGTCATGAATGGGAAAATTCTGATAGAACGGGATGAAAACGGAGGCATGAATAATTTTGAGATAACGCTGTCTGAGGACGGCGGATATAAATTCAGGAGGCTGTAATGGCATATACTGACGCAAAAACAATAAAGTCTCAGTTGAGAAAGGGCGAACTCAGCAATTTATACTATATCTACGGCGAGGATGTAAACGGCGTTGAAAAGCTGACAAATCAGATAATAAAGGCGTCTGTAGGGGAAAATGAGGATTATGCCCTTAATCGTATAAACGGCAGGAAGCTTGATCCCTCAGAACTGCGTGATCTGACAGAGATGATGCCGATGATGTCAGACTATAACTGTATACTCATAAATGATTATAACTGTGAGGAACAGCGTGAGGAGCTTACAAAGCGTGTGGCAGAAATTCTTAAAGAAGTTCCGCCTATGACGGTGATAATCATGAACGTGACTGGATTTGAAATAAAGACAAGGTTCGATTACAAGACGAAAAGCCGTGTCATCGCTGACAGGAACAAAAAGCTTGCAGATATTATAGCCAAAAACGGTTCTGTTGTCTGCTTTTCACTGAAAACGCCGCAGGAACTTGCCAAGGATATCTCAGCGGCAGCATCGTCCCGTGGGGGAGCGATTTCTCTGGATAATGCACGTGAAATAGCTGAACGCTGTCTCTGTGATCCTCTTGCTTCCGAAAACGAGATCGATAAGCTCTGTGCTTATGCGCAGGGAAGAGAAATAACACGTGAGATGATAGATGAGATGGTTCATCGGCAGAGCGGTGTTACTGTTTTTAGGCTTGCCGATTCTGTTGCTGCATTCAACGGAAAGCAGGCGTTCGATGCTCTTGACGAACTTATGCAGGCAAAGGAGAATAGAGGAACGGTTCTTGCAAGCATAACAAATTCTTTTCTTGATATGTACCGTGTCCAGACGGCAAGGCAATCCGGACACAGCGCCGCAGAAGTTATTCAGGATTTTGGTTATTTCAGCCGGGGATTTATTATTGAGAAAATGTTCCGGTCTCCGTCACGGATAAGTACTGCACGTCTGAGAAGCTGTCTGATAATACTTCGTGATACGGCAGTTACTCTGAATTCGACAGGCGGAGACGAAAAGACGGTTTTGGAACAGGCAGTGGCAAAAATGCTTGCATTGAAGAATTAACGGTGATAAAATGATAAAAATAAATCAGGCAGTGATAGTCGAGGGAAAATATGACAAGATCAAACTTTCATCAATTATAGATGGTATTATTATCGTTACAAACGGCTTCGGTATCTTCAAAGATAAGGAAAAACTGGAGCTTATACGCTACTATGCCCGTACGACGGGAATTATAATCCTTACCGACTCCGACAGCGCAGGACGTAAGATACGAGGATATATAAAGGGAGCAGTGAACGGCGGCAGCATAATAAATGTGTTTATCCCGGATATTTTCGGTAAGGAAAAACGAAAGGAAAAGCCGTCTGCCGAGGGCAAACTTGGTGTAGAGGGCGTTGATGCCGGAATACTTCTTGAAGCCTTTAACAAGGCAGGTATCACCGCTTCTGAAATTCAGCGGACAGGCGATATAACGAATCAGACTTTGTTTGAACTTGGTCTGAGCGGAGGCAGCAGAAGCAGAATTCTGCGGGAGCATCTCCAGAAAAAATTGGGACTTCCTTCAGTGATGTCTGTAACGTCCCTTATAGAGGTGCTTAATACAATGATGAGTGCTGACGAACTTAAACAGTATATAATGTCGGAAACGGAGGGGTCAGATGATTTATAGCAGTCTGCTGTTTGTTTATATTTTTTTCCCTTTTTCTTTGCTTGTATATTATGTCACTCCGAAAAAATACCGGAATACTTCACTTCTTGTGCTTAGTATGATTTTCTGTTCTATGTTCGGAATAGGATTTCTTCTCTTCATGATCGCATATACGGCGCTTAATTATGCAGCTTGTATATTAATAAGCAAGTATCGGTCAAACAAAGGCGTATCCGTTTCTGTACTGGGACTGGCATTGCTGCTTGATGTATTGATCATATTTATTTTCCGCAGTGATTTTTTCAGTATATACAAGAAACTTCTCTCAATTCCGGAATCGTTTTTCCCGGTGGGAATATCTTTTTTTACGCTTTCGGCGGCAGGTACTCTTGCAGACGTTTACTGCGGCAGGGAAAAGGCGGAGAAGAATATAATATCATTTGGTCTTTATATCATATTCTTTCCAAAGCTTATCATGGGACCGGTGTTGCGCTATTCAGGTTTTCGGAAGATGCTTGACAGCCGTCATGATGGTCTTTCCGGGATCGGAGTAGGAGTCTCGTTATTCGCAAAAGGATTCGCCAAAAAGGTTATAGCTGCCGATAGTCTTTATGCCCTTTATACTGCCTCCGTCAGCGCTGACATGGATAAAATGGCAGCTCTTACGGCATGGCTGGGTGCGACATCCTTTTTTCTGTGTCTTTACTTTACCTTGTCCGGCATTTCTGATATGGGTGCAGGTATTGGTCATTGTTTCGGATTCCGTTTGCCGCAGAGCTTCAACTATCCCGTTTTCAGTTCAAATATAAGATATTTTGCCGCCAGGTGGCATATACAGGTTGTTCAGTGGTTCAGGCGCTATGTTACAAGACAAATTCTGCGTTTTTCTCCGAACAAAGCATTCAGAATATCTGCTTTCATTGCGGTATGGGGGCTTTTCGGCTTCTGGTATACCTTTGACATGAACGGAGCCGTAAGCGGTGCAGTATTGGGTATGGCTATCATTATTGAAACACGTTTCAGACATGGACGGCTTCTTCCTTTGACAGGCGTATTTTATACTTTTATAACATCTGTAATTTGTTCTGTTTTTATGGCAGGGAGCAGTCTTTCTTATTCGTTCAGATATCTTTTTGCCATGATTGGCGGAAACGGTGTCTTAGCCGATTCGTTTTCGCTCTATCTGCTCAAATCATATATACTGATACTTCTTATAAGTATGTATGCATCTACGAGTCTTTTCAGAAATCTTATGATGCGTTCCGGACACGGAAAAGGACAGAAAATTATTACGGCTCTGTCTCCGGTGATCGTTCTTTCCGTGATGATTCTCTGTACTGTTCTTATTTCTTACAAGGGAAGTTCGGGAATGGATCTGCTGAAGATGTGACAGGAGGCAGCTATGAAAAATGCAGTCAGCAAAATAACCGCAGTAATTGTGCTTGTATATATATCGGCTGTGATGATATTTATTTTATTTGGAAAAGGCAACAGTAATATAATGTACGGCAGTTCCTGCCGGAAAAAGCATTGCATATCAGTGTCTGATGTTATGTACGGCAGTTTTACGGAATATTTTACGGAACTTACCGCAAATCGGCTTCCAGTACGCAGCCGCATGATAGCAGCAGAATCCAGACTTAAATCTGCAATGAACGAAAGCGTAGTAAACGGCGTCTGCGTGGACAGCAGGATGCTCCTTGATGCTGAAGTTTCAGACAGAGGTTCAGTTAGTAAAAATGCCCATACAATAAACGAATTCTGTGGCAAATACAAGGGAGCTGTCTATTTTGCAGCAATTCCTACCTCTTCGGGCGTATATGAAAGCTATTTGCCGGAGTATATCCGCAAAAATCCGGAAAGCATGCAGATAAGCAGTTTATATAGTGAACTTGAAGGGAATATTCGGGAAATAGATGCATATAATATACTTAAAATGCTTAATGAAAATTATATCTACTACCGGAACGATACAAGGTGGACGAGTTACGGGGCATACTGTGTTTACAGAACGGTAATACAGAAATTGGGATTTAGTCCTGTTGCTTATGACAAATATACAATAAATCATGTCACCGATGATTTCAGGGGGAATCTTTACGCCAGAACGTTTTATTCCCGTGTCAGACCGGATATAATAGATATTTACAGATATACCGAGGGAGCAAGGATCATAAGCTGTACCGGTTACGACAATGATATGAAGAGCTATGCCGGTAAGCTTTATGACAAATCGTTTATTGATTCAGGGAATATGTACGATATGTATCTCGGTGAAAAACGCCCGCTTGTAAAAATAAGGACAACGGTCAATAACGAGCGCAGACTTCTTGTGATAAAGGATAGTTTTGCCGATTGCTTTATACCTTTTCTAACCCAGCATTACAGTGAAATTGATATTGCAGATCCCGCATATATGGAAGGTTCTATAGTGGATTTTGTTGATCCCGGAAGTTACGAGCAAATCCTCTTTCTCTTCGGGATAGACAGCATGGATGATGAAAATTTATTTGATGTACTGGTAAATACGCCGGAAGAAAGGAAAGTAGAATGAAAGCACTTATAACAGGAGCTACCTCCGGAATAGGGAAAAAGATTGCCGAAAAACTCAGCGAAAGAGGTTGGGAGCTTATTCTCACCGGGCGAAATGAAAAGATACTGAAAGAAATGCGGGAACGTCTGGGAAAAACGGAAGTAATTGCTGCTGATATCTCGCAAAGGGACGAAGTTTACAAAGTCTATGAATTTTGCAGGGATAAAGATATTGATATGCTGGTGAACAATGCCGGTTTCGGTATTTTTGGAAAATTTGCCGATACCAGTCTTGACAGCGAGCTTGAAATGATAGATGTCAATATCACTGCCGTTCATATGTTTATGAAGCTTTTTCTCCATGATTTCAGGAAGCGTAACAGCGGAATAATTCTGAATGTTGCGTCTGTGGCAGGATTTATGCATGGTCCGCTTATGTCCGGGTATTATGCCTCAAAGAATTACGTTCTCAGATTGTCTATGGCTGTTCATGAGGAGCTGCGCCGTGAGCACTCAAATGTAAGCATAACCGTGCTTTGTCCAGGTCCTGTAGATACGCAGTTCAACAACCGGGCAGGTGTAAATTTCAGTGCAAAGCCGATAACCGCTGATTATGCAGCCGAATATGCTCTCAGAAAGGCTTTTGCAGGCAGTCTGCTGGCTGTTCCGGGGCTTACGGCAAAATTCTGTGTTCTGGGTCAGAGATTTGTTCCCTATAATCTTTTGTCAGCGGCAGTATATCATGTTCAGCACGCAAAGAAATCTCCTGACGGCAGCAAAAAGGTAATAAAATAATGCATGATGTGAGTTATCGTGTGGCGCTTGGCGGTATAATATCGGCACTCTGTCTTCTGACCATGTTTCTGGCAGGTATCATTGCTCCGCTTTACATTGTTTTCCCTATGATTTCCGGCTGTCTCATGATGATAATTGCTACAGAGGTCAGCTGTGGCTGGGCGACGCTGACCTACATAGCCGTGAGTCTTTTGTCTCTGCTTGTAACATTTGATAAAGAAGCTGCGCTGCTTTTTATTCTCTTTTTCGGACATTATCCGATTCTGAGGATGTATCTGGGAAAAATACGGTTTGGTCTGCTGCGTAAAGTACTGAAATTCCTGATATTTAACGGATGCATTCTGGCATATTTTTTCATAACCGTTTATATTTTTGGTCTTGATCAGATGCTTGAGGAAATGGGGGATTTCGGAAAATATGGCGGTTTTATTATGCTCGCCCTTGCAGATGTGATTTTTATACTGTATGATCTGAATCTGAATATTTTCTATAATTCTTATCATCAGAGATTTATGCCCAGACTGAGAAAAAAACGTTGAATGAAAAAATATTGACAAAACTATAATTTTTGTTGTATAATAAAAGTGTATTTATATTAATGGAGGTATATTTATGTGCGGAATTGTTGGTTTTACCGGAATATCACAGGCAGCTCCTATTCTGCTTGACGGACTTTCCAAACTGGAATACAGGGGTTATGACTCAGCTGGGATAGCTGTTCGTGACGGCGACGGCGAAACAGAGATCGTCAGGGCAAAGGGAAAACTGAAGGTACTTAAAGAAATGACAAATAATGGAAGCGCCGTAAGTGGAAATTGTGGAATCGGACATACAAGATGGGCTACCCACGGTGAACCATCCACTGTTAACGCTCATCCTCATAGCAGCGACGACGCTAATGTTATTGCTGTACATAACGGAATTATTGAAAATTATCAGGAATTGCGTGAAAAGCTTCTGAAAAGCGGTTATGAATTCAAGTCGCAGACTGATACGGAAGTAGCAGTAAAACTTATTGATTACTATTATAAAAAATATAATCTTGGTCCGGTGGATGCTATATGCCGTGCAATGATCCGTATAAGGGGATCTTATGCACTTTGTGTGATATTTAAAGATTATCCCGGAGAGATCTATACTGCCCGTAAGGACAGTCCTATGATAATTGGAATCTCCAACGGCGAAACTTACGTTGCTTCTGATGTTCCGGCTATTCTGAAATATACAAGAAATGTCTACTATATAGGCAATATGGAGATCGCCAGACTTGAAAAAGGAAAGGTAACATTTTACAATATCGACCGTGAGGAGATCAGTAAGGATGTCACTGAGATCAAGTGGGACGCCGAAGCAGCAGAAAAAGGCGGTTATGAGCACTTTATGCTCAAGGAGATCTATGAGCAGCCAAAGGTAGTTAAAGATACTATCAATTCAGTTGTCAGGGACGGAAAAATTGATTTCAGTGAAATCGGTCTCACTGATGAGGAAATGCGGAAAATCAGTCAGATCTATATTGTTGCCTGCGGTTCTGCATATCATGTAGGAATGACCGTTCAGTATGTGATTGAGGATCTGACCTCCCTTTCCGTAAGAGTGGAGCTTGCATCGGAATTCCGCTATAGAAAAATGACGCTTGCGAAGGATAGTCTTGTTATCATAATCAGTCAGTCAGGAGAAACTGCCGACAGCCTTGCCGCTCTCAGGGAAGCAAAGGAAAGGGGCATAAAAACTCTGGGTATCGTCAATGTCGTGGGATCGTCCATTGCCCGTGAAGCAGATAATGTTTTCTATACGCTGGCAGGACCTGAAATTTCTGTTGCTACCACAAAAGCATACAGCACCCAGCTTATTGCAGGATATCTTCTTGCTATGCAGTTTGCTGTTGCAAGAGGGGAGATGTCTGAAGAAAAATGTGCCGGGATGATAAATGAACTGAATACTATCCCGGAGAAGATCGAGAAGATCCTTGAAGACAAGGAGCGTATACAGTGGTTTGCCAATAAGCTTATAGGAGCAAAGGACGCATTCTTTATTGGCAGGGGGATAGACTATGCTATCAGTCTTGAGGGAAGTCTTAAAATGAAAGAAATCAGCTACATCCACTCAGAGGCATATGCAGCAGGCGAGCTTAAGCATGGTCCTATAAGCCTGATCGAGGACGGAATCCTTGTTATAGGTGTTCTTACGCAGCAGGATCTTTACGAAAAGACCGTCAGCAATATGGTCGAGGTCAAGAGCCGTGGAGCTTCTCTTATGGGACTTACCACCTATGGTAACTACAGCATGGAGGATACTGCTGATTTTACTGTATATATTCCGCATACCGATCCCCATTTTGCAGGAAGCCTATCGGTAATTCCTCTCCAGCTCTTAGGATATTATGTATCTGTTGCCAAGGGCTATGACGTAGATAAGCCGAGAAATCTGGCGAAGAGCGTTACTGTAGAATAATCTCTGACCAAATCTTTTTATGAAACCGATCTGGGATTAGTATTATTATGTAAACGGGCGGCAGCATTGACCGCCCGTATTTTCTGGAGGTTATAATATGAGTGAAAATACAGGGAAAAGATTTTCTGTCACCGAACTTGGGAATCCGGGAAAACCTCGTGGAAGCGCAGGAAAGGAAATGCTCTGCGGCATGAATGAGCGTCACTATGCCGTTACCGGCTGGGCACTGGGTTTCCTTGAACTGCTTCCGGACAGCAGGGTTCTTGATATTGGCTGCGGAGGCGGTGAAACTCTCCGGCGTATGGCAGGATATATAAAAGACGGACATCTCACCGGTGTTGATCATTCGCCCCTTTCTGTCGAGATGAGTATTGCACGGAATCGTGAGTCGATTGATGACGGAAAAATGGATATAATATGTGCTTCGGTATCTGAACTGTCTTTTGAGAATGATTCCTTTGACAGGATAATTACTGTAGAAAGCTTTTATTTCTGGCCTGATCCGGAAAATGATCTTCGTGAGGTTCTGCGTGTGCTTGACAGCGGCGGAATTTTCCTGATAACTGCGGATATACACGGAGATGCAGAGCTTTCCGGTGAGGACAGAGAAAACATTGCAAAGTATGGACTTTTCAATCCGACTATTGATGAATTCCGGAAGTTGCTTGAAAATGCCGGTTTCCGTGAAGTGAAGATACACACGAAAGAAAGCACGAACTGGATATGTGCGGAGGGAAGAAAATAAGCAGTTTTTCTCAGATTTCGCTCCATGCATAGCGGGTGTAGTCTGGTACATCGCCTATTATCACTGTCTCTGCCAGAAGAAATTCAAATTCTACTTCTGTATCAAAGGAATAAATTGGCAGTGCGGATTTTATTTCTGCTTTTACAACGGCAGAAATGCGGTGAGTTGTTTGATTGATACCGGCAGAATCAAACGTACTTTTCAGCCGGACTGATATTTTTTCCGCAGGGCATATCTTTATCTTTATATCCGGTCCTTTTCCTGCCAGAACATACGAACCGGTGAGAGAACCGGCAGGAATGCGGTGGACTGAATCGGACATGCGGCTGAATTTTCTGCGTATTAGAAGAGTGAGTTCCGACTGAACCCGATTGATATTTACGGGAATAGCTTCAACAGATACAGGATGACCGCTTTCGTCATAAAGCACAGCGGCAAAATCGCTGTATGAGAAATCATTTTCCGCAAGATATTCCGTAACTGATTCTGATATGGCTTCTTCGGCGGTTTTACGGGCAAAATGCTCTGCCTGAGCGGCAGCGGCAGGTCTCAGGGCTTTGTCGGTTCTGATGATGCAGATTACCAGCAGAATTATCATTATTATAAAAATCGCTGCTCCGATCAAAGGTCGGAGTTCTTTTTTTCTGTGCTTTCTTTTTCTCATGCAGTTCCCTCCGTTCCTGATTACAATATATTCCGCAAAGGCATTATTTGTGACAGTATTCTGTGATTATCCTTCAGAATGACCAAAAAAAATAAGAATTGTGAAAAAATGAATAAAAAGTCATTGATATTGTAATATTTATCATTGAAATTGATTTTGTTATACTGTATAATAAAACCAAGGTGGTGTTTGCATTGTTGCTGCCGGAAAAAATGTCTTTTCTGCGTTAAGCAGCAAAGGCGGATATGAGAGGGAAAATTTATGAAAGTACAGAAAACATTTATCAGAAAATGTCTTGTTGCTGCTGTGTCAGGAGTGATGCTGACATCTGTCTGTGCCGTTAATACAGGCAGCGTTACAGTAAATGCAGCGGAAAATCTCATCAGCAATTCTACATTTGAAAACGGAACATCAGGCTGGGGACTTTATAAAGAAAGCGGCGGAGCAGCAACGCTTGGCACGGAAAACGGACGCCTTGCAGTAAATATTACTTCGCTGGGAACTGTAAGTTATGCCGTTCAGCCAAACTTTGATGTAATACCATTGTACAAGAATGGCGTTTATCGTCTGAAATTTGATGTATCATGTACCGTAGACAGATTTATTGAGGGCATGATACAGCAGAACGGCGGAACGTACACGGCGTATACCTGGAAGGGAATCAACCTTACATCCGAGATGCAGACGATCGACTATGAGTTTGTCATGGAATATGATACCGATATTATGACAAAGCTCTGTTTTAACTGCGGCATTCAGAGCGACCATGAGGGACAGCTTCCGCCTCACACTATTTACTTTGATAACGTTTCGCTGGAACTGGTAGATGACAGCAAAGTTGATTACAGCGCTGATAAGCCATATGAGCCGGATATAATTACAAATCAGGTAGGATACCGGACAGATGATGTTAAAACGGCTGTATTCCGCAATATTTCAGGATCGGGCACATTTAATGTTGTAAATGCTGATACAAAAGAAAATGTCTACACAGGAAAAATGTCGGAAGCAATAAACTACTCACTGGCTGACGAGACGGATTATACCGGCGATTTTTCAGCTGTTACCGAGCCGGGAACTTACTATATCACTGCTGATGGAGCTGATGATTCGTATACATTCACAATAGGTGAAAACGTTTATAAGGAGCTTATTGATGATTCCGTTCGTATGCTGTATTTGCAGAGATGCGGATGCGAGGTCATAGATGATGAATTCGGTCATCCTGCCTGCCATAATACTTTAGCTACGATCTATCAGACAGACCAGAAAATAGACGTCAGCGGCGGATGGCATGATGCCGGCGACTACGGACGATATATAGTTCCGGCAGCAAAGGCTGTTGCCGATCTTCTCTATGCATATGACGCTGCTCCGGAACTTTACGGTGACGATCTCAGCATTCCGGAAAGCGGAAACGGTATCCCGGACGTTCTTGATGAGGTGCGTTACGAGTTGGAATGGATGCTCAAAATGCAGTCGGAAAACGGCGGTGTTTACCACAAAGTAAGCTGCGATACTTTTCCTGGATATGTAATGCCGCAGGCTGAAACCAAGCCTCTTATCGTAACTCCCGTTTCTTCAACTGCTACGGCAGACTTCTGTGCATCTATGGCTCTGGCTTATGAAATGTATCTGCCTATTGATGCGGAATTTGCTAATAAATGTTTCGCAGCAGCCGAAAAATCATGGAAATGGCTTGAAGATAACCCCAACTTCCTGTTTAAGAATCCAACCGATATCGTAACAGGAGATTACGGTGACAAGAGCGACAGTGACGAGCGTTACTGGGCAGCTGTTCAGATGTATCGTGCTACAGGAGACGAGAAGTATCTGAATTCCGTTTCATATGCGCTCAAGGGACTTGATTGGGGCACAGTGGGAGATTACGGTAACATTGCTATTCTTACAATGAAGAATGCCGATAAGAATTCCGTAGCATATAAAGATGCAGAAGATGCAGTTATCAATCAGGCAAATAATTTCAAAGCTGTATCCAACTCTTCACCTTACGGAGTTTCTCTTATGAAATTTGCATGGGGCAGTAATATGACGGTTGCTAATGCCGGTGTTATCTGCGGTCTTGCATATAGACTTACAGGCGATGAGACATATCTTGAAGCAGCTAATTCCAATCTTGATTATCTGCTTGGATATAATCCGAATGCAGTATGCTTTGTTACAGGTTATGGTACGGTGTCACCGGCATCTCCGCATCACAGACCTTCAATGGCTGTTGGAAAAGCAATGAAAGGTATGCTGGTAGGTGGTGTAAACTCTGCACTTGAGGATCCGGCTGCAAAGGCATATCTTAAAAATGCTCCGGCTGCAAAGTGCTACATTGATAATTCGGAGAGTTATTCCACTAACGAAATTACTATTTACTGGAATTCTCCTCTGACATATCTGTTTTCACTTACAGAAAAAAATGAGCCTTCTGTTCCCGTAAAGGACGGAGATATCAATAATGACGGCTATGTAAATGTGGCTGATTTGGTTTATCTTCAGAATTATCTGCTCAGAAAGGAGTCTATGACTCCTGAGCAGGCAGCTGCTGCCGATGTTTGCAAGGATGATGAGATAGATGTATTCGATCTTGTTAAATTAAGACAGCTTGTTATTGAAAAAAAATAATTATCAGAAAAATTCTCCGGTTATTTGTAATCGGGGAATTTTTGTTTACAAATAAAAATATATATGTTATAATAAGAATGTATTTATTAGACCTTCTCGGAAACTAACGTGTGCCGTATGCCTAAGGATTTTAGTGATAGGCAAGGATGACGACGATGGCGGGCTGACACCCTACAAGGAGGAAGACGAAGCATATCGCTAAAAGACTATGGCAGACGGTGCATGTTAGTTTTCGAGGAGGTTTATTTAATCTGTATTGTGAATACGAGTTATGAAGAAATTTTAAGGAGGTAAAAAATGAAAATTTATTTAAAAAAGATAACTGCTGTAGTATCTGCTGCCGCCGTTTCAGCGGCATTCTGTTTTTCAACAGCTTATAGTGCCTGGGATCTTTCACCTGATAAAGAACCGCCTTCGTTGGAAAGTTACGATGTATCATCATTTTCGATAGAACTTCCGCAGTTCAGATATGTAATGGGCGGCGGCGGAACTTCTCTTGAACCTATATCTCCTCATGATTATTCACTGGAAACGGGATTTTACAGCAGCTCTGCCGCTTTGCCATCCAGCTTTGATCTCCGTGAAGCGTCCGGTATGACAGGGGTAAGAGATCAGAAAACATACGGAACCTGTTGGGCTCATTCTTCCGCCGCCAGCGCAGAAAGCGGCATTCTTGACAGCTATCCGTCCGTGGATCTTTCAGAATTTCACACGGCATATTTTACATATTACGGTGACGATCAGGTTGAGCCGAATTCTGACGATATTGAAGAAATACTTAATATGGGCGGTTCGGTTTACAGCGTTATAAATTTGTGGGCGCAGTGGATAGGTCCCGTAAGTGAGGAAAAAATGCCCTATGGAGATCTGAACGTTTTTGAAAATGACAAAAAAATTACAGAACTCAGAAACACCAGTGATTATCATCTTGAAAATGCTTATGTTTTTGACTATGACTATGACAGAACCAATTTTGACGAGATAAATTCTCTTGTTAAGGATTTTGTACACAGCGGTCAGGGTGTGGATGTATCATTTTATAGCGATCAGTCTGCAAACTACAGTTATAGCTACAGTACATCGAATACTCAGCGCAAGTCAAGATTTGCCAATCATGCTGTGACTATCTGTGGTTGGGATGATAATATTCCGGCTGAAAGATTCAGGAACTCTCCCGAAGGCGATGGCGGTTGGCTTGTTAAAAACAGTTGGGGAACAGATTTTGGTAACGACGGTTATTTTTGGATCTCATATTATGATAAGTCACTTGTAGATTTCAGCGTATACGATCTCGGTGATAAGGAAAATTATGAAACGATTCACCAGCACGATTCCTTTATGTCAACAAATGCAATGTCGGCTCATGGGGATGGAGATGCCGAAAAACCATCGTATATGGCTAATGTGTTCCATTCCGAAAACGGTGAGGAGATACAGGCGGTATCTACATATTTTAATATTCCTGGAACAGAGTATGAAATAACGGTTTACAGCGGTCTGAGTGATTCTTCTGACCCGGTATCCGGAACAGCATACACGGCAGCTGCGGGAGTAAGCGGACTTCCGGGGTATCAGACAGTCGAGTTTGATACGGATGTTTACGTTGAGCCGGGAGATTTTAGCGTTGTTGTAAAGATGTACTGCCCGGACAGTCCATTTGTTATTCCTGTTGAAGCAAGCCTTTACGCCGAAAACAAGGAGACTAATGAGGTTATTGATATGGGAAAATACACCTCTAAAGGCAGAATAGAAGCCAAAACCGGCACAAATGAGAGCTTTTACAGCCCCGACGGTCTGGCATGGCAGGATGCAGGATGCGAAACATATTTGTATACAGACGACGAAAAATCCGCTCTTCTGGAAGGTCTGAAATTCGAACTTTTTGACGGTATTGACGAAAGCGACAGCGAACTTTATCAGGAGGCTCAGAATCAGCTTGATGCGTATACGGCGTTAATAGAAGCCAGCGATGTGAAGATAATTACGGGAAATATATCGCTCAAGGCATTCGGAAGCAGTGCATCATCGATTCGGTTTTCACACATTTCCGGTGAAGTTCCGACTGATGAAGCAGTGTCACTTTCTGCTCCGGTGGGAGAGGAAATATTGGTGTCTATAAACGGAAGTGAGTATCTGCCATATGACATTCCGATTGCAGTGACCGAAAAAATGACGATTTCAGCTACTACGGACAGGTATAATTTCACGGAACGTACTTATGAACCGTCTGCTGCACAGTTCTTTGAACTGGACTATTCTGCCAATAAAAACAGTTATGTTTCTGATTTGAAAAAAGCTCAGAGAATCAGCCGCAGCGAGTATTTGATAGAACTTGGCGCTGCGGAAAGTCAGCTTCGCCTTTATCCGGTGACGGATGCGGATATCATTATGGACGGTACACCGATAGAAAAGTATAAGATCACAGATGTAATAGAGATTGGCTACGGCGAAACAGAGATTATTTTTGATCTGTCAAAAGAAAACGCTGTCGATAATAAGGTGACGCTCAGGGTTAAAAAATATCCAATTGAAATTGACCTTGAAAGTGAAACGATAAAGTATACCGGCGCTGATCGGGTACTTTCTGCTGATCTTGAGTCAATATCTGACAATTCATATATCGGTGACCGTGCGGGCGAAACTGTCAGCGTTTTTGTTGGAATGGACAGCTATGAATATGTTCTTCCGGAGAGGAATGTTCTGCCGCAGCTTGAAATAGACTATACTTATGAAATGCTTGGGTTTATCCCGAATGAAACCGCAGAACTTCTGGAATATGCGGTTAATGAAGAGCCGGCAGATGCTGATTTTATAAGTGATTATGATCGTCTTTATGACGGTACATGGATAAATTCCGGTATGGTAATGAATAAAGCTTTTGCTGTTCTTCCCGGAGAAAATGTGACTTTGAAAATTGCAGCAGGCAACGGAATGTTTGCCAGTGAACAGGTGGTATATGAGATACCTGAAGCACCGGCAGCTCCGGCTGTTCTGCCTGTTTGCACGGTAGAAGGGGATATGTATAGCCTTGACGATTTCAGCTATGAGATAGCGACGCCGTCCGAGTGTGCTTTTACATCTGAGTCGGAACTTGCATCTTACTGGGGATACACCAATGAAGAACAATTTGAAAAGCTGATCTTCAGCCGCATGAATATATTGGATACAGAGAACATGATGAATTATATCTCTTCCGAATGGAACACATCTGTCGTCACAGAACCGGATAAGAAAATTGCTGTAAGATATGCTGCAACTGATAAATCTTTTGCTTCTCAGAGCGTATATGTGAATGCTTCGGAACTTGTAAAGACGGAAGTGATGAAGGGGGATGTGAATTTTGACGGTATCATAACCGGTACGGACGCAACGCTTGTGCTCATACACTACACGCTGATATCTTCCGCAAAAGAGGGGATTCTTACCGGAACAGCGCTGGAAGCAGCCGATTACACCGGTGACGGTATTATTACCGGTTCAGATGCAACGCATATTCTGGTGCTTTACACAAGACTTTCCTCAACAGCAAGTACGTATACTTAAAAATTATAATTATTATTTAATGATATTGAACAAAAACAGAATAGAAATTTTTTAATTCTTCTATATATTGGTAGATAGCAATAAATTAGAGGTCACGAATTTGTGAAATAAATAAAATCAGTGTAACCATTCTGTAACTTTCAAAAAATAAGGTTATGAATTGTGTTAAAATCACTGAAAAAACAGTGTTGAAAATATACAAGGTGCTCAAAAAATATTAAAGAACGCTACAAAGCATTGACTTTGAACAAAAAATGGGGTATATTTTATATTGCAAAGAGCAATTATGCCTGTATGCGCTGATTATGCCCGGATTAATAACCGCATCCGGATGAAGCAGCGCAAGAGGAACAGTTCGAACGGAATTTCGCCGTATCGGCTGTTTTACAATTGCTTAATATTACATTGACCTATATGGCTATTGTAATGCAGCGGATAAATAAAGATCCGGGAAGCGTGGAGAACATTCCATGTGATGGCAGGATCTAAAAAAGTCCGGTGCGGAAATTTTATCCAAACATATTATACTTAAAATCGAGTATAATATACATATTTAAGGAGGAAAATTCTAATGAACACACTTAAGAAAACATTAGCTTTAGTAGCTACACTTGCAATGGCTTCTACAGCATTCGTTGGATGCGGCAAGGATGATTCCAGCTCAGAGTCCACAGCAACAAAGGATTCTGCTACAGATGCAGCTACTGATGCTGCAACAGATGCACCTACAGACGGCGAGACACCTACAGACGGTGAAGAGCCTACAGATGCTCCTACTGCTACAGGCACACCTAACTCAACAGAAGTTGGCGCAGTAAAGCTTAAGACAGGCGGCGACAAATTTACAGTTGCAGCTTGGAATCCTGATGACGTTCCTGCTCTTCTCGAAGCTTGGGAAAAGGCTACAGGCTACGATGCAAACAAGGTAAACTTCATTAACCTTGACTGCGGCGGTGGAGATGCTGCTGAAAAGTATGACAATCTCTTTAAGTCCGGCGATGATCTCGACGTATTCTTCTGCGAAGCAGACTGGGCACTCAGATACATCAACGATGATACAAAGACAGCTGCTCTTGAGGATCTCGGATTTACAGATGCTAACTTCACAGATCAGTTCGCTTATACACAGGAAATTGGTAGAGCTACTTCCGGTAAGAACGCTGGTAAGATGGTAGGTGCTTCATGGCAGGCAGCAGCAGGCGGTTTTGCTTACAGATCTGACCTTGCTGAGCAGTATCTCGGCGTTAAGACACCTGAAGAGATGCAGGCTAAGATCGAGGGCTGGGATAACTTCGTAGCTGCTGCTACAACAGTTGCAGAGCAGTCCGGCGGTAAGGTTGCACTTGCTGACTCTCTTGGTGGTATGTGGCAGGTATTCGCTGCTAACAGAACAACTCCTTGGGTTGTAGACGGACTTGTTGAAATCGACGATTCCTGCAAGACATTTGCTGATTACGCTAAGACCCTCTGGGACAACGGCGGTGTAACACATAACAGCCAGTGGTCTGATGCTTGGATTCCTGCTGGTAAGGACGGTTCATGCATGGGTTACTTCGTATCCACATGGGGCTTCGGTGAGCAGGCATTCTTCGGCCAGGCTTCTTCTGAGTCCTACGGTAAGTGGGCACTCTGCGAAGGTCCTGACAGCTACTTCTGGGGCGGCACATGGATCGTTGTAAATCCTGCAACAGATAACGCTGAAGAAGCTCAGAGCTTCATCCTCAACTCTGCTGTAGATCAGGCAGCTATGAAGAGCTATGCTATTAGCAAGCCTGAGTATGTAAACAACATGAGCGCAATGAAGGAAATTATTGACAATGGTGAGAACCCCAACGAGTTCGTTACAAAGAACCTTGGCGGACAGAACTACTTTGAAGTTCTTAATGAAAGCGTTCTTGGTGTAGACCTTAAGGATCTTATCACACCTTATGATGCTACAATCAAGACTACTTTCCTTGATGCAGTTACAAAGGAATACTGCACAAACGGTGCTTCATGGGATGATGTAAGACTCAAGGTTTTGGCTGATGTAACTGCTGCAATCCCTGATCTTGGTTAATTAAAACAATATAAGTTTTGCTAATTAATTGAATTTATAATGGTTGCCTGTAGTTTTTCCTGCGGGCAGCCATTATAATCTATAATTTTATCACGAGAGGGTGTGTAGCTATGGCATCAGCTGCTCAGAGGAGAATTAAATCTATCAGTTATGCTAAATATGGCTATATATTTATTCTTCCGTTTTTTCTTGTTTATTTCTTTTTTCAATTCTGGCCTTTAATTAACACATTTGTTCTTAGCTTTCACGGAAATGACACTACTGTTGACAAATATGTTGGCTTAGATAACTACAAAACTATTCTTTTTGAAACAGAGGTTGACAATGATATTCTTTTGAGAACATCGGATAAGCTTGAAGGAAAGTCTGCTGAAGAAAAGAAAGCAATGATTAAAGCTGAACAGGATAAGCAGGCACTCCAGTCGCAGCATGAATTTTTCAAAAAATCATTTGGAAATACGCTGATCCTCTGGTTTGGCAACTTCATTCCTCAGATTATTCTTTCGCTTTCACTTGCTGTTTGGTTTACAGATGCAATGTTGAAAATACCTGGAAAGGGCTTTTTCAAGGTGGTCATGTATATGCCAAATATTATTACGGCTGCTTCAGTAGCTGTACTTTTTCTCTCACTTTGTTCTGAATCAAAATATGGTGCATTTAACCAGATTTTACATAGTGTAGGTGTTGTTGAAGATATTGAATCAACTGCATCTGATGATTTTGTGAAGTTTGTAACAGGTACATGGGAACCACGTATCGTTATTATGTTTATTCAGACTTGGATGTGGTTTGGTAATACTATGATTATGCTCATGTCGGGTATTATGGGTATCAATCCGTCGCTGTTTGAGGCTGCAAGCATTGACGGCGCAACAAGCGGACAGGTATTCAGAAAGATTACTCTCCCGCTTCTCAGTCCTATTATGGTTTACACACTTGTAACATCTATGATAGGCGGACTTCAGATGTTTGATATTCCTTATCTCTTCCATAAAGGAACTGGTATCAGTAGTATCAATCCGAATGTTCGTACAGTTGCAGTCTTCATTTATGAAAGATTCCATACAAGAGGAACAAATGACTTCTCATATGGTTATTCAGGTGCGGCATCTGTTCTCCTCTTTATTGTTACGCTTATTCTTGGTTCTATTACATTCTATCTCAACAGAGACAAGGATGCTATTGCAAAAAAGAAGCAGCGTAAAAAGCTTGCACAGCAGGCAAAGATTAAAAATAAGCAGTTTGGAGGTCTGAGCATATGAGTGATATGAAATCTGTTTACGGACAGGGTAAAGATAACTATATGCTCAAGATCAGATTAAAGTCAACAATACTTTTTATCTGGTTTGTTATCCTTACTATCATCTGTCTGCTCCCTATTTATGTGCTGCTTATCAACGCAACACGAAGCAACAATGATATTTCCGGTGGTTTTTCACTGATCCCTGGTGATTATTTTGCTACAAACTTTAAGAATATGCGTACTCTTGAATATGCTAAGAATGCATTCAAGCCTTTAATTGGTTACAGAAACAGCGCTATCATTACTTGCAGCGCAACAATTCTTACTGTATTCTTCTCGGCGCTTACTTCTTATGGTATTCATGTATATGATTTTAAGCTAAAAGAAATTTCATATACATTTATTCTTCTTATCATGATGGTTCCGACCCAGGTAACTTCTGCCGGTTTTGTTAATTTCATGATTAAAATTGGACTTCAGAATACATATATTCCGCTTATTGTTCCTGCTATTGCAGCTCCTGCGGTAATCTTTTTCATGAGATCGTATCTGAAATCCTCGTTCCCTCTGGATATCGTTGAAGCCGCACGAATTGACGGTTCAGGCGAGTTCAGAACATTCCTTACGATTGCTATTCCTATGATGAAGCCGGCTATTGCTGTTCAGGCAATTTTTGCTTTCGTTGCTAACTGGAATAACTTCTATACACCTTCTATGATCCTTCTTGATGGTGATAAGATGAAGCAGACTCTCCCGATGATGGTGCAGGCTGTTCAGTCATCTGATAAGTTCACTGACTTCGGTATTGTTTATACTTGTATCGCTCTCAGTATCATTCCGATCGTAATTGCTTACGTTCTTCTTTCCAAGTGGATCGTTGGCGGCGTTGCTCTCGGTGGTGTAAAGGAATAATTTACGATTTAAAGTGCCTTCGGAGGTATTTCCGGAGGTACTTTTTTCTATTGACAAAAACACAGTTATGTGATATAATAAATACTGTATCTGGCAGTGGGATTTATTCCACGATCAGAAGATGAAAATTTACATTTGTTTTCGGGCAGCAGGATTTTATTTTGCTATTGGATTACAGATAATAAGGCATTACTATATGTTGATTCTGTCCGCCCGAAAAGGCGGTTTTTTATTTGGAGGGATAATGGAAGATAAAAGAATAGCTGTTGCAGCCATAGTAATTGACGAAAGTTCGGCTGTCTCTGAAGTGAACAAGGTGCTTCACGAATACAGCGATATTATTATTGGTAGAATGGGAATACCATACAGGGATAGGGGAATTTCCCTTATATCTGTTGCTCTTGACGCTTCTCCCGATTCTATCAGCAGTCTTACGGGGCGTCTTGGCAGAATAGGCGGCGTTTCAGTAAAGGCCGCAATTTCAAAGAAATGAGGAAAAATAATGTATAACGTTAAATCATTAAAAGCAGAGGAATTTATCAGTAACGAAGAGATTCTTGAAACCCTTGATTATGCTGAAAAAAATAAGCATAACCGTGAACTGATCGAGGAGATACTCGAAAAAGCTGCCCCGAAAAAGACCGGCAGGGGTGTAGAATGTGCTGGATTGTCACATCGGGATGCAAGCGTTCTTCTTGCCTGTGATATTCCGGAACTTACTGAAAAAATGTATAATCTTGCCCGTGAGATCAAAGAGGCTTTTTACGGAAACAGAATTGTGATGTTTGCACCGTTGTATCTTTCAAATTATTGTGTAAATCAATGCGTTTATTGTCCGTACCATATGCAGAATAAAGAAATCCCCAGAAAAAAACTTACTCAGGATGAAGTCCGCAATGAGGTAATTGCACTTCAAGATATGGGGCATAAGCGTCTTGCTATTGAATCAGGTGAGGATCCTGTGAATAATCCTATTGAATATATTCTCGAATGTATTAAGACGATTTACTCGATAAAGCATAAAAATGGAGCTATCAGACGTGTAAATGTTAACATTGCAGCCACAACTGTTGAAAATTATAAGAAACTACATGACGCAGGCATTGGTACGTATATTCTTTTCCAGGAAACATATCATAAGGAAAGCTACGAAAAGCTTCATCCGGCAGGACCTAAGCATAATTATGCTTATCATACCGAAGCTATGGATAGGGCTATGGAAGGCGGAATTGATGATGTTGGTCTTGGCGTTCTTTTCGGATTGGATATGTATAAGTATGAATTCGCCGGTCTGCTCATGCACGCTGAACATCTTGAAGCTGTACACGGTGTAGGTCCGCATACTATTAGTGTTCCTCGAGTAAAAAGGGCTTCTGATATTGACCCGGATGTATTTGATAACAGTATTGATGATGATACTTTTGCAAAGATTATAGCCTGCATCAGAATCGCTGTTCCCTATACCGGAATGATTATTTCCACACGTGAAAACGAGGAGTGCCGTGACAGAGTAATCGGACTTGGTATTTCTCAGATTTCCGGAGGTTCAAGAACTTCTGTAGGCGGCTACGCCGGATATTCTTCAGATGAACGTCCGCACGATACAGAGCAGTTTGATGTTTCCGATCAGCGCTCACTGGACGAAGTGGTTAAGTGGCTTATTGATTTGGGATACATTCCGTCATTTTGTACTGCCTGCTATCGTGAAGGCAGAACAGGCGACAGATTTATGTCACTCTGTAAAGTCGGACAGATTCAGAATTGCTGTCATCCGAATGCCCTTATGACGCTTCAGGAATTCCTTGAGGATTATGCTTCTCCTGAAACAAAGGCTGCCGGGGAGGCTCTTATTGCCAGGGAGATCAACAAGGTGACTAATCCGAAGGTTTTTGATAGGGCTGTTCAGAATCTCGAAAATATAAAGAAAGGTGAAAGAGATTTCCGTTTCTGATCTGCAAATTATAGCAATTATATTGAATAAATGCCGGATATGCGCAGTTTTATCCGGCTTTTTTTGTATCTAAACACGGTTTTTAATCCGTGATGTTGACATTAATAAGAAAAGGTGATATAATACTTATTACTGAATTCTGCTGATTAGAGTGCGCTCCGGCTGAATTCATAATTAAATTTATACGGAGGAAATAAAAATGAAAAAGGTACTCGCATTTATTATGGCAGTAACTACTTGCCTTTGCACTTTTGCAGCTTGTGGTGACAAGGATGACAGCAGCAGCGAAAAGTCCAATAATAAATCATCATCCGAGGTTGATGATAAGGACGATAAAGATGATAAGGACGATGAAGACGACAAGGACGATGAAGACGACAAGGACGATGACGAAAAGAAATCCGGTAAGAAGGATTCAGAAAAAGAAACAGAGCCTGTAACAGATGATTCTGACGACAAGGACGATCCCGATGTTGATGTAACCGAGCCGGAAGGAGATGACCCTGTAAGTAATCCCGGCAGCATTTCCGATGATATTTATCTTGAAACATTTACAGAATTTTGTCAGATGGCTATAGATCAGGACACAGAGGGGCTTATGAATCTTACTTTCCCTGATGTGCTGATCGACGCAATGAAAAAGACTAACGCATATGACTTTATGGCTGAAGAACTTGATGGCTCGTATGACTCTATGTCTGCGGATGACCTCAGCAAGATCGAGATCGGCAGTGTTACCGACTGTGATGCTGTAACTAAGGAAAACCTTGAAAAGCTGTATTCCGTTTACTCAAATCTTTTCTTCTGCATGGCTGAAAACAACATTATGTATGATGATATGGAGTCCGGAAATATTGACGAGGAAAAGGCGCTTCTCATTATGGAGCCCGCTATGCAGCTTGCTCAGTTAAACGATATTGAGAACCTTGACGTTGAGATCACTGTTCCTTTTGAGGAGGCTAAGTTTGTAACTCTGTCAGCTGACGGTGAAGATCAGAAGTTTGTTATGTATAAACTTGCAGGTGAGGACTGGAAGATGGACACTATCGGTCTTGCACTTTTTGGATTCTGATATAGTATTAAGGAGAACAAATCGTGAAAAAAATGCTTGCATTTTTTACGGCAGTCATATGCTGTTTCGGTTCGTTTACAGCTTGTGGAAATAAGAAAAACAGCAGCCGGGAAGGGGACAGCGTCTCTGAAACGGCTGCTGCTCCTGAAAATGAGACAAGCGGCGCTGTGGAGGATAAATCCTCCGAAGAATTTACGGAGACATTCCGCAAATTCTTTGGCAGCGGCGATCCTGTTCAGATGATGGAGGTTTCCCTTCCGGATGTCGTTATCAAATCAATGAAAAATATCGGGGGATTTGAAACTATAAGTGAAACTATGGCGGTTTCTTCTGCAAGAGCTATGGCAGATATGCAGGGAGTTGATATATCGGCTGCGAAGTATATTTCCCAGCGTGAATGCGATCTGGAAATGCGCAGCAGGCTTGAAAAGCTGTATTCTGCATATTACAGTGTTTACAGGACTATTGAAGATAATGGTATAAACTATGAGCAATATATTTCCGGCGATATTGATGAAAGTAAGATGAAGCTGATTTTAGAGGCTCTTGCAAATTACAACAAGATCGGCAACGGTGAAGATGCCGATATCGGAGAGTTTGTTAAATTTGACGATATAAAATATGTTACTTTTTCAATGAATGGTGAACAAACTGAATTTCTGATGTACAAAATAAGTGGAGAAAGCTGGAAGATTGATATGATCGGTCTTGCTGTTTTTGAATATTGATTATTTAAGGAGAATTTATATGAAAAAAATATTGGCTTTTCTTATGGCCGTAACAACGTGTTTCTGCGCATTTACTGCCTGTGGTAATACGGATGACAGCAGTGAAAAGGATAAATCCAATAAGTCTTCAAGTGAAGATTCTGATAAGAGCAGCAAGAAAGATAAAGACGATAAGGATAATAACGACTCTGAAAACGAAGTATACCTTGCGGCTTTTCAGAAACTTATTGATGCAGCTGCAGCTGAGGATGTTACAGCTACAATGAGAGCTACGCTTCCTGATATTACAATGGATGCTATTGAGAATACTGATTCCATGGATGCTATTTCTGATGCTATGGGAAGCCTTGCCGGATACGGTTTTGACAATATTACATCAGTAGAGATCGTTACTGTAGACGAGTGTGATGCGGATGTTGTTGAAAAGCTTGAAAAGCTCTATTCTGTTTATTCTAATATGTTCCTTATCATGGATGAAAATGACATAAGCTATAATGACATAATGAACGGCAATATTGATGAAGATAAGGCAATGCTCATTATGGACGCTGCTACCCAGCTTACACAGATTAACAACTTTGACAGCCTTGACGTAGATTTGTCTGTTGAGTTTGAAGAAGCAAAAATGGTTACTTTCAGTTATAATAACATGGAAGAAAAAGCTGTAGTATACAAAGTTGCAGGTGAGGATTGGAAAGTAGATACTATCGGTATTGATGCTATCGGATATTAATGTTCCGATTTGCGGCAGCATGATTCCCGTGAATTGATCGCTGAAAATCTTACGTCGGAAACATAATGGAGGAATTTAAAAATGATGTACGAATTAATGGCAACAGTTGGAAATGCTCCTGTTACGGGTGATACTTTCCCGGTCAAGACAATTCTTATCATTGCAATAATTGCCGTGGCAGCAGCTGTTGGAATGGTCATTTTGACCAAAGGCAGGAATAATGATGATGATGATGATGATAACAACGAGGAGTCAGAAGAACAGAATAATTCTAAAAATGAATAATTACAGGAATGTCCCTCCGCATACAATATGTATGCGGAGGTGTTTTTTATGATATGCAGTCTTGATGATCTGAGAAGAAAGGAAGTAATAGACATAACGAGCGGCGAACGGCTGGGATACATAGACGACGCAGAAATGGATCTGGAAACGTCGGAAGTTGAGGCTCTTATGATCTACGGCAGACAGAAATTATTTGGCTTGCTTGGACGTGAAACAGATGTGTTGATACCATGTTCGGATATCAGGGTGGTCGGCAGTGATGTTATACTTGTAAAGTTGTCAGTACGTCCGGAATTGTCACATCCGGCAAAAAAAGAAGAGAATAAATTTAAAAGTTTGTTAAAATAGACAACCGTTTAGTACTTGAAAAAAAAAGGAAAATATGGTATAATATTAAAGCAATTCGCACGCAGGTGTTTTTACGGGCTGGTGCATCTCAGATGTTGTCTGTAAGTTAAACTCTGCGGAGGATTAATTTTAACCAATTTAAGGAGGACTACACCATGGGAGTAGTATCAATGAAGCAGCTTCTTGAGGCAGGCGTTCATTTCGGACACCAGACAAGAAGATGGAACCCTAAAATGGCTCCGTACATCTTTACAGAAAGAAACGGAATCTACATTATCGACCTTCAGAAGACAGTAAAGAAGCTTGAAGAAGCTTATATGTTCGTTCGTGATCTCTCGGCAGAGGGCGGCGAAGTTCTTTTCGTAGGTACAAAGAAGCAGGCTGGCGACTCTGTAAGAGAGGAAGCAACAAGAGCCGGTGCGCATTATGTAAATGCAAGATGGCTTGGCGGTATGCTTACAAACTTTAAGACCATCCAGACAAGAATCAAGAGACTTGAGCAGCTCCATGCAATGGAAGAAGACGGTACCTTTGCTCTTCTCCCTAAGAAGGAAGTTGTTAAGCTTAATCTTGAGATAGAGAAGCTTGAAAAGTTCCTTGGCGGTATCAAGAATATGAAGAAGCTCCCTGCAGCTCTCTTTATCGTTGATCCCAGAAAGGAAAAGATCGCTGTAGCTGAGGCTAAGAAGCTCAACATCCCGATCGTTGCTATAGTTGATACAAACTGCGATCCTGATGAAGTTGACTATGTTATTCCCGGCAACGATGATGCTATCAGAGCAGTAAAGCTTATTGCAGGTACTGTTGCAAACGCTATCATCGAAGGCAGACAGGGCGATGACGCTGTTGAAGAAGCAGCAGAGGCTGAGACAGCTGAAGAAGCACCTGCTGAGGATGCTGAATAATTCATAAATAAAATCAAGGCAGCACCGCATGACAAAGGAGTAAGCCGCTGATTATGCGGAGTTGCCTTATAAGCCCGAATGTGAACGTTCGGGTTTTTGCAGATAATACAATATTACAGGAGGTAATTACAATGGGAAAGGTTTCCGTTGCTGAAATCAAAGAACTTATGAAGTCTACCGGTGTTGGTATGATGGACTGCAAGAAGGCTCTCGAGACTAACGACGGCGATATGGATAAGGCTATCGAATTCCTCAGAGAAAAGGGACTTGCAACACAGGCAAAGAAGAGCGGCAGAGCTGCTGCAGAGGGTATCGTTACAGCTGTTGTAAACGGCAATGTAGGCGTACTTCTTGAAGTAAATACAGAGACAGACTTCGCTGCAAATACAGATGACATCAAGAATTTTGTAAACGGCGTTGCAAATACGATTATCGAAAAGAATCCTGCTGATGTTGAGGCCCTTAAGGCTGAGACCATCAGCGGCGGTACAGCTACAGTAGGCGATGTTCTCACTGAGCTTGCCGGCATGAAGATAAGAGAAAATATTGTTATCCGTCGTTTCGTAAGAATGGAAGGCGTTCTTGCTTCCTATATTCACAATGGCGGCAGCATCGGCGTTATGGTAAAGCTTGATACAGACCTTTCTGCCGATCAGGTAACTGCTATCGGTAAAGATGTGGCTATGCAGTCTGCTGCACTTAATGCTCCTTATATGAAGCGTGAAGATGTTCCTGCTGATGTTATCGAGAAAGAAAAGGAAATCATGCTCGCTCAGATGGCTGAAGATCCTAAGATGGCAAGCAAGCCTGAAAAGGTTAAGGAAGGCATCGTTCAGGGTAAGATCGGTAAATACTATAAGGAAAACTGTCTTCTTGAACAGGCATTCGTCAAGGATGATAAGCTTTCTGTTCAGGGATATGTTGACGCTGAAGCTAAGAAGCTTGGCGGTTCTATCGTTGTAACGGACGTTATCCGTTATGAGAGAGGCGAGGGCGTTGAAAAGAAGGAAGACAACCTTGCAGACGAAGTCGCAAAGATGATAAAGTAATATATTTCGGCACACGGTTATGCTGTGTGCCGTTTTTCGGAGGCTTATATGAAAAATAAAATAGTTATTTTGTTGCTGGTTATGGTTGTCAGCGGTATTTTTTCATTCCTTGGCTTTTCAGATGCAAAGCTTGTATTTGAGGATAAGCGGCTGGATATAAATAGTGCGGAAAGAGATGATTTCAATTTTCCTGCAATTGCCGAGGGCGAGGCTTATATTATTTCCGGACCGTTTGCTGAACTTGAAGAAAAGAATACGGTTTACGGAATTCCGGTAGGAAAGAAAAGTACATATTATTATCTTGTCAGCAATACTGACTACGAAACATTCTCTGATATCATAATGTCTGATACCGACAATATATTTGGTGAAATGACCTGGTATATAGCATCTGTGTCTGATGAGGATCTTGTCGAGAAGTTTGATTCTGCTGCATTAAAAATGGATAGATGGATGCAGAATTACTCAAATCTTGTTTCTCTTTTTGAAGAAAGTGGTTATGATGAGTCCGATGCTGAAAAAATTGATAATTTGCTCGACCAGCTGCCTGATGATTCAATTAAAATCAAAGGTTTTCTGAAAAGTCAGAGTTCCGATTCTGATTACGAAAAGTATAGGGACGATTTCCTTGCTTCCGCAGATTTTGACTCGTCAGATATAGGCGAACTTTTAATCAAGGCAGAGGGTGAAGGTTCAAAAACCGGAACTATTGAAGTTGTAATTTTCTTTGCAGCATCAGCTGTTTTCCTTATTTCATTTGTTCTCCTTATAGTTTCGCTGGTAAAGAAAGCAAGAGCAAAGAAGTCACAGGAACTGTGGTAATTAATTCAAAAAATAATGTATAAAATAAATGAATTATGTCCTTGAAACTTTGTACGAAATAACGAAGGGTCAGGGACTCTTTTTTTGTACAATTTGCTTGCAGTTCTGGTAAAAGTATGTTATAATAATATGGAATAGATATATCTGTTCTTTTATTATGAAAATCAGCGAGGTGGATTATATGAATCAGAATATAACAAGGATTGCGGAATCTGTGGGCAGAGTCATTGTTGGAAAAAATGATACGATCGTCAAACTGATTGCTGCAATGCTTTGTGAAGGTCATGTCCTTCTTGAAGATGTTCCGGGCGTTGGAAAAACCCAGCTTATCACGTCGCTGTCACGCTCTATAGGCGGAAAATTTAACAGAATTCAGCTTACCCCGGACGTAATGCCTTCAGATATCGCAGGTTTTACGATGATGGATCAGAAAAGCGGTGAATTTATTTATCGTGACGGCGCTGTAATGTGCAATTTCCTGCTTGCAGACGAGATCAACCGTGCTTCACCGAAAGTACAGTCAGCGCTTCTTGAAGCAATGGAGGAACGTCAGATAAGCCTTGACGGAGTTACTCATAAACTGCCTCGTCCTTTTCTTGTAATGGCTACTCAGAATCCGGTTGAAACATATGGCACATTTCATCTTCCGGAAGCTCAGATGGACAGATTTTTCATGAAGCTGTCAATGGGTTATCCGTCAGAGGATGAAGAGATAAAGATCCTTGAGCGTACTGAAAAGCATAATCCGATAAATAATATAGAATCTGCCGTCATGTCCCTTGATGATGTTCTGAAAATGCAGGATGATGTGAAGCGTATACGTGTTACCGATCAAGTCAAGCAGTACATAGTAAAGCTGGTAAATTCAACTCGTGATAACAGAAATACGATTCTTGGTATCAGTCCACGTGGAAGTATCGCTTTGTACAAAGCGGCAAAGGCTCTTGCATACATTTACGGCAGGGAGTACGCTACACCCGACGATGTCAAGAATATGGCGTGTGCTGTTCTTGCTCACAGGATAATTCTTTCGCCGCAGGGAAAAACGGCTTTTGGAACTAATGAAGCATATGTTGAGCATCTGCTTTCGGAAATCATTGTGCCGTCAATGAGCGCAAAATGATAAAGAAAATCGAAACTATTGTCAGCATTTTAGCTATTGCCTTTATTCTGTACATTTTTACTTTTTATATCGAAGGAGAAATGGGAGTAGTGCTTATTGCTTTTCTCATTGTTCCTCCGCTTGTTTCGTTTCTGTTTGCGTTTTACGCCAGAAAAAGAATTACGGTCAGTATATTCTCTGATGCATACGTAAAAAAAGGAAGCGAACTTGAAGTAACAGTAATTATTGAAAAGAAAGGAAAATTTCCGATAGCTGTGGCAGAGATCTGCCCCGGAGCATCTGAGGTGTTTGAAAAACAGAACAAGAAATACCGTCTTTCTCTTCTAACAGAAGAAAAAAGCGAATTTACTTACAAAGTAAAGGCATTGGTTGGCGGAAACGGCACTATATCGGTAAAGAACTTCTGTTCATGCGGATTCTTGGGATTTATAAGGTTCAAGATCAAAAACGGTTTGCCTGCCCCCATATCTGTCGGTGTTATACCGGAAATTCCCGAAGTAAAACACTCTTCGCAGCTGCTTAGGCAAATTGCAGATTCTGTTCTTACCAGCGACGATGACAGCGAAAATGATACAGAGCTTCTTTATTCTTTGAATTCTGCACCCGGTTATGAACATCGTGAATACGTTCAGGGAGACCCTCTTAAAAGAATCAACTGGAAGTTGTCTTCAAAGAAACGCCGACTTATGGTGCGGCTTGACGAAGCGGTTGCAGCGGTGCAGCCACTTGTAGCATTGGATCTTTACAGGAGATCGGGGGCTGATCCCGAAAAAGCGGTGCTCATGGAAGAAAAGCTTATTTGTTCCGCTTTGGGACTGGCAAAGGTTCTTATCAAGCAGGGAATATCTTGTAAATTTGCTTATAATACAGGGGATGGAACGGTAGTTGAAAGTATAGACAATCCTGATTATCCGGATGTTGTTTTGCTGAAGATTCTGGCTGAAAAAGTCGTACCGGAACGAAGAATAGATATTGATTCTTTTGGTTCGGTATGTTCGTGCGTGGCTGCGACAACAGAACCAGGCGGAAGTTTTTCCGGTGTTCTGCAAGGTTCTGAAAATTTTCCGTCGGTAAGCATAATTATTCCGGAACCTGCTGCGTATGACGGATTTTCTGAACTCTGGTATCTTGACGAAACTGATAACGTGTTTAAAATGGTATAAATATATGCATGAAACTGAAAAGAAAATAACAGGTTTGAAAGCTCTTTTGCTCAAATATCTCTGCGACCCGGTTTTGATTTATACCGTCATTGTTATGACATCAATTATGTATCATTACCGTGACACTATGCTTACGGCTGCTTATGCGTTTGCTTCATTGGTTATAGGAGTGCTGATTTTCCGGCTGTTTGATTTTATGATGAATCACAGAGTGATCGGTACGGCAGCATATATCGGGACAATTTATGTCTTTATCCAGGCTGCGGTTATTTGTGCGCAAAAAGGAGCGGACGGTTATCCCATTTCATTCGGAGTATGGTTTATCACACCGAAGGCAGTAGTTGATTTTAACAGTTGGTATACGATTAGTATGTTCCTGCTGTTTATGATATTTATGAGCTCGGTCATCTATTATTTTACTCGTGTGCGATACAGGATATTCATGGGATTTCTGATTTTTATAATTCCATTTGCTATTTATGGTAAAGAAGCTGAGCAAATGCCAATTGCTTTCATTATTCTTATGGCGGTTGGATATATAATGCTTCTTGCTTATTTCAGACAGCTGAAAGACAGTGATACGGTAGTCGTTGCAGCTAAGAGGGAAACATGGCGGTCAGCCGGTATATACGCTCTTTTGTTTGCAGCTATTGCCGCTGTAGTTCCGAAGCCGCAGGTAGAAACTGACCGCTCTTTCATTGAATCCCTTATCTCGGCTGAACGTTTCACTGATCGTTTGATGGCTATGCTTGGAAATTTTCGTGATGAATCTTCTGGTGGACAGTACAGAGATGTTGATAATAATACGCCACTGTATTATGTCAAAGCTGATGAGGAACTTTATCTGAAGACAAACACGTTCTCAGATTATAGTTTTGATGATAAATGGCATGCCGTAGATAATGTAGATTATGTAAACGAAAATAACGTAACAGTAAGAGTCAAAAGATATGATGATGCACCTGTTGAATTCGGACAGGCAGGCGAACTTACAAAGGCTGTTCTGGCTGCGGCGGTGCTTGATGAAGATTTTGCACAGGAATACAGGCTTTCTGGTTATTCTCCGGAGGATATAGTGATACCAGATGAAAACAGAGCAGAAATATATTCTTCTTATAGCGCCGTAGAATTTGCGCCTGTTCCGCAATCCCCAAAAAGCCTTGTAATGACGAATGCCAACAAAAGTATGTACAAAACAATAACCGGTCTTATTCAAAGCGAATATTCAAGCAAATTTCCAAAATCGGCTGTTTTGGTATACGATTATTATGAAAATACGTTTTTCTTAAACAGGCGGAATAAGGAAATAATTGATATCATTTCTGAGGCGGATTATTCACAGCTTCTTTGGGATGCCAAACGTATTCTGAAAGAAAATTATCGTGAAAGCAGTGAAAACGACAAAGTGATTGGACAATATGCGGATGTTGTATCACGGGAATATGACGAATTCATTGATTATTGCAGAGGTCTGCTTGATTACGGAGACAGCATCAGGATCTACGATCTGGCACAGGAGATAACTCAGGGGCTGGATTCTGATTACGACAAGGCAAAGGCTATTGAACAGTATTTTCTCACGAATGACTTTGTTTATGATCTGAAATATGTGAAGTCAAGGGGAGAAAATGTGGAGAATTTCCTCTTCAATACAAAGCGTGGCGTTTGCTATGAGTATGCTACGGCGATGGTTCTACTTTCGAGAGCGGCAGGGATTCCGGCACGTTATTGTGAGGGATACCTTATGTCACAGCAGAATGAGAATTCTGATATTGATGCAAATTATGTCGTAACGCCGCAGGAAGCTCACGGATATCCGGAATTGTATATAGAGGGATTCGGCTGGGTCACATTTGAGCCGACAATTGTCGCCGCCGAGCAGCAGGAAGAAAAAATGAGTCTTTCACAGATGCTTATGATAGCAGGAATTGTACTCTTTATTATTCTTGTTCTGGTTTTTGCAGCGATAAAAGTTTATTCGCCGATTTCACATAAGTTTTTCATTGTCAGGTGCAAAAATAAAGCTCCGGAGGACGCTGCAAAAGCAGTAATGTACAGACTTTGCAGACTGTACCGTATTTCAGGAGTGAATACGTCTCACCAGGCGGCAGAAAAAATGACAAATATTTCAGGTGCTGAAATTTCAGTGCTGGCAGCTCTGTTTGATGCGGCTGTTTATGGAGATGCCGCTTTGGACAGTCAAAACAAAGAAATAATCATAAATACCTATATATCAGCATATGAGGCATTTATGGAGATAAAGAAAAAGAAGAAAAAGAGACGCATAACGACCACTTGAGATTTATATTAACGGAGGTAATTATGCAGACTACAGAAAAAAAAGGAATTTTAAAGAGTATTCTGGGTATATTGACTGCCCTGATATTCCTTGTGGGTATCAATCCGCTGTACAGCGGAAAAATAAATGAAATATCAGCAGCAGAGGACTATCATACATGGCGTCAGATGGATCCACGGTGGGGGAACGTCAGCATGAACGGAACTACTGTTGCAAAGTCGGGATGCCTGATAACATCGCTTTCGATTATGGCAAGAGCTTCTGATTCACTTGACAGCAAAGCGCTCGAAAATCTTGGTATCAGCAGAGTTGACGATTTCAATCCCGGTATACTTGCCAATGCTTACACTAACAGAGGAGGTTTCAGCTACGGCGGAGCTATCGCCAGCTGGGGAACGATCAGTCAAATCATCCCGCAGATCACATTTGTAAGGGATTCATATTTCAATAGCTATACCCAGTCGGGAATTGCATCTGAAATAAAAGCAATGATGGATCAGGGACTTCATGTTATAGTGAATGTCAATTGGCATTGGGTATATATTGAGGGCGTTGTAGGCAATGACATATATATGATCGATCCGGCATCTGATACGGTTCTGCTTTACGATGAATATCAGCTCAGCGGCGGAAATGAATATTGGGCACTAACCTGCAAGAATCCGCCAGCACCTTTTAATCCTTCTGGAACATCAACCACGACAACTACAACTGAAACGACAACTACCACCACTACTGAGGCTACTACAACATCAACAACTACAACAACAGCTACAACGACTACTACCACTACCGAAGCAACTACTACGACAACACCTGAAACGACGACTACTACTAAAGCTACCACAACAACTGCTGTAACGACCACGACAGGAAGGCTGATTGATACAACTGTCACAGCAATGCAGACCGGAGAGTACTTTAATTCCGGAACGGCTAAAATAGGCATGTATGATTCTTCTGATTGCACCGGGGAGCCTGTATCATATGTCATACCTGACGGAGTGGTGAATGTCCGTGAGTGTATCGGAACTATCGGTCATATAGCAGGAGCTGATGACTTTGCCGGCTGGATTGATCTTTCCGGTATGACTTTTGTAAAGGCTGAAATGCCCCATGAAAAAGGGGACATCAATGGTGACGGAAAAATTGATATGTATGATCTCGGACTGCTCGGCGAATATTTGAACAGCCTTGCCTATATGCCCGATGGTGTGTCGATGCTGACTGCCTGCGAGATAAAAGCAGCCGATATCAACGGAGACGGCAAGGTAAACAGCGGGGATGTTCTGGTGTACCTGATACTTGTCTGCAAATAAGGAGAACAGTTTATGGAATGGACAGAAGTTAATATTTATACAGCTACAGCGGGAATAGATCTGCTGTGTGCAAAGCTTATGGATATAGGAATTAAGGGATTTGTTATTCAGGATGCCGAGGATTTCAACGAATTCCTGGAAAATAAGAATGGTAAATGGGACTATATCGACGAAGATCTTATGGGGTTGTCAACCTGTGAAACAAGGGTAACGGTTTATTTGCCCTCAAATTCTCAGGGAGCAGATATGCTGCTGTCAATACGTGCAATGCTTTCAGAAATGAAGGCAGGTGATGAAGATGGTGCATACGGGCGTCTTGAGGCAGAACTTTCAAGTATTTGCGAAGAGGACTGGGCAAATAACTGGAAGCAATATTTCAAACCGGTAAAGATTGGTGAAAAGCTGGTGATAAAGCCATCATGGGAAGAATATGAAAATGACGGCAGCCGGATTATTCTTGAGATAGATCCAGCATCAAGTTTTGGAACGGGTCAGCATCACACGACAAGATTATGTCTGGAACTTCTGGAAAAAAGTCTTAAAAAAGGCGATAGGATTCTTGATATGGGATGCGGCAGTGGAATTCTTTCAATAGGAGCAATGCTGCTGGGAGCAGAAAGTGCCGTTGCTGTTGATATTGAGCAGAATGCAGCAGAAACGGCTATGGAAAATGCCGTTAAAAATCATATAAACCCTGAAAAATATCAGACGTTTTACGGCAACATATTGACGGATGAAGAGCTTGCAGATAAGATTGACGCAAAATATGATGTGATAGCTGCAAATATTGTAGCAGATGTGCTTATTGCAATGAAAGGCCATTTTCTGCGGTATATAAAAAGCAGCGGAACTCTGATTGTGTCAGGCATTATTGAGGAGAGAATGCATGAGGTGATCGGTGAACTTGAAAGCGTAGGATTCAAGGATCCTCAGATCAATGTAAAGGAAGGCTGGGCAGCAGTTAGATTTACGTCACCTGTTTGATTATTCCCGGAATAATAGTATTACTGTACGATGTTTTTTGTGCGGAACTGTTCAAAGGGATCAATATACAATTTATAATATAAGGAGAATGGTAAAAGTGGCACTTTTTAAGAAAAAGAAGAAAGAAGAGCAAATCGAGGAAGTAAATCCGCAGGTTAAGGCTAAAAAGGAAAATGACGCTATAATTCTGGAGGTACTTTCAAAGCTGAACGAAAAACTGAACGGAACGCTTTATGACAACTGTATCATTATGCCCAAGGGATACACGATAGATGTTCAGGTGGGACATAAGGAGGACAAGGGCGGAATAAAGCTTGTTCAGGTTATATTTATTGTAAAGAATGATGCATTTGATGAGCCGCTTATTGATCCGGTTGATGCTCAGGGCGCTACAGAGATGGATGCGGCAAAAATGGCAGCGGATATTTTCTATGCAGGGTTGTGGCATCCCATAGATCAGTCGATAAACAAGAAAAATCCAATACCTGTTTCTGTGGATTTTCTGAGACAGCACTACGATTTTGATATGTATTGTCAGTCGGTTGTAAGAATCAGGGCGGGCGAGCAGAAAAAAGAACCTGTTATGCTTGTGAAATTTCTCATGAACGAGCTTCCCAAGTATCTTGGCTCAAAGAAATATTACTGGGTAAGGATATATCTTGCAAGAATGCTTGTGCCCGGAAATGCAGAGAATGATAATCAGCCAAAAGTAAGAAAGATGATCGAGGTTCGTGTTAACGGTTCTGTATGCCCCCAGCTTAACAAACTCATGGAGCCATATATTGACTCATGGGGAGACGAGGAGGGCTTTGCCTGCGAAAAGCAGCACGCTATTTTCGTTCAGCGTGAGGATGATAAGTGTCCCTTTGACAAGGAAACTGTAATGAAAGCAGCAGAAGAATGTCTTAATTCTATGGTAAAGATTGAAAAGAAGGAAGATTATGTGGATCTGGCAAAGAGACTTGAAGAAATGACAGGAAACAAGTCTCTTGCTTCGGAGATCAGGATCTTTATTCCGGAGATCCTTGCAAAGCTTACACTTGGCTATCAGGAGGGGGACAGTCTGTTTTTGATCGAGGGTGAAGGCGATGACCAGAAACAGATCGAATTCAAAAAAACCCAGCTCAGGTCATATTTCTATCTTCAGCAGGCAATTTTGGAATTTCTTGGCAAGCGTCCGGCACAGGAGGATGTCAAGAAAATCGTGGTGAACAGCGTTGCATTCAGAGAAATGATGAAGATTCAGAAGCAGCTTACAGATCAAGGTAAGGAATTCAAGATGTCTGATTTGTTTGTTCCCGGAACATCTTATAAAATCGGTGAACCCGGATATAAGGTCTGGTAAACCGGAAAGAGCACAGAAGTCTGCCTAAACGGCCATTTTTTCAAAAAATCTTAAAAAAACCTTGACAAAGGTTACTCTTTGTGATAAAATATTATTACCGCTTGTAAACGGGTTTCAAAGATGTGTGTTCACACGCCCGGTACAGCGAGTTTATGAAAAGGCAGGTGCCATAAATGTACGCAGTTATTGAAACCGGCGGAAAGCAGTATCAGGTAAACGAGGGCGATGTTATCTTCATTGAGAAGCTTGCAGCTGAGGCTGACGAGACAGTTACATTCGATAAGGTTGTAGCACTCGGAGCAGACGATGGTCTTAAGATTGGTGCTCCCTATGTTGACGGTGCAGCAGTTGAAGCTAAGGTTATTAAGAACGGTAAAGCTAAGAAAATCACTGTTTTCACATACAAGCCTAAGAAGGGCGAGAAGAAGAAGCAGGGACACAGACAGCCTTACACTCAGGTGAAGATCGAAGCTATCAAGGCTTGATCATGATCCGTGCAGAATTTTATGAAACAAAAGGGAAAATAAGTGGTTTCAGGCTCAGCGGTCATGCAGGAATGGCGGCAAGAGGAAGAGATGTGGCTTGTGCATCAGTTTCTTCAGCAGTTCAGTTAACGGTGAATCTGCTTGATGAATTTGGTTGTTATCCTGTTGTAAAAACAGGAGTTAATACCATAAAGTGTACAGTCGGCAGTCAGTTTGATGATGCGTCAAAAATGCTTGGACGGCTGAAACAGCATTTTGAAGCAATACTTGAAGAATTCCCGAACACAATTAAAATCACTATTTCGGAGGTGTAAGTATGTTTAAGATCAGTATGCAGTTCTTCGCTCATAAAAAGGGTGTTGGTTCTACAAAGAACGGCCGTGACTCTGAGTCTAAGAGACTTGGCGTCAAGAGAGCTGACGGTCAGTTTGTTAAGGCAGGAAACATCCTCGTTCGTCAGAGAGGTACACATATCCATCCCGGCGAGGGCGTTGGTATTGGTTCAGATGATACATTATTCGCAACAGTAAGCGGTAAGGTTAAATTTGAGCGTTTAGGCCGTGATCGTAAAAAGGTTTCTGTTTACGAGCAGTAACCACTTTTAAACGTGCATAAATCCCGAGCAGCTTGCTTGGGATTTTTCTTTAGAGGATCTATCGGGAGGTCGTAAAATGTTTGTAGACCGTGCAAAAATAATTATAAAAGCCGGAGACGGCGGTGATGGAGCAGTCTCCTTTCACAGAGAAAAGTATGTTGCAGCAGGAGGTCCTGACGGCGGAGACGGCGGCAGAGGCGGAGACGTTGTTTTTCAGGTTGACGATAACTTCTCAACCCTTATTGACTTCAGGTATAAAAGAAAGTATTTCGCTGAACGTGGACAGAACGGCGGTGCGAGAAATTGTACAGGCAGGAGCGCTGCGCCTCTCATAATAAAAGTTCCCCGTGGAACTGTTGTCCGTGATGCAAAAACCGGCAGAATAATGGCTGATATGTCCACCGACGAGCCGAAAGTTCTTGCCAGAGGCGGACGTGGCGGTAAAGGCAACGTGAATTTTGCCACTCCCACAAGGCAGATCCCGAAATTTGCAAAGCCCGGTTTCCCCGGAGAGGAATTCGAGGTTTCTTTGGAACTTAAACTCCTTGCAGACGTAGGACTGGTGGGATATCCGAACGTGGGCAAATCTACTCTTATTTCTGTTGTCAGTGCCGCAAAGCCAAAGATCGCAAATTATCATTTCACGACCCTGACGCCCGTTCTCGGAGTGGTGAGGACAGGCGAGGAGAAATCCTTTGTAATGGCTGATATTCCGGGACTTATCGAGGGGGCAGGCGATGGTGTCGGTCTTGGTCACGAATTTCTCAGGCACGTTGAACGATGCCGCCTTATCGTTCATGTGGTGGATGTTTCCGGCATTGAAGGACGTGATCCTAAATCTGATTTTGAGATAATCAACAAGGAGCTTGCCAAATTCAATGAGGAACTTGCAGTCCGTCCGCAGATTGTAGCCGCTAATAAATCGGATATGGCGACCGATGAGCAGATAGCCGATTTCAGGCAGTATATCGAGGAAAGGGAAATTCCGTTTTTCTGTATTTCAGCTGCCACGACAAAGGGAACAGCAGAGCTTATAAACAAGATCACAGAAGTTCTGGAAACTCTCCCGCCTATCAAGGAGTATGAACCTGAACCGATTCCGCAGGCTGAACTTGACGATATGCTCGGAAACGGAAAGCAGTTCGGAGTCTTTATAGAGGACGGAATTTATTACGTTGAAGCACCGTGGATACGTCCGACAATGCGTGTGATCGACCCCGATGATTATTCATCGCTCCAGTATTTTCAGCGTGTGCTTATTAACAGCGGCATAATTGCAAAGCTTGAGGAAATGGGCATTCAGGAGGGCGATACGGTAGATCTTGAGGGATTTGAGTTTGACTTTGTGTACTAATATGAATAAAAAGAAATTGTCAGAAGGTGAAGCAAATTCATACAGTCCGCTGAGCTTGGCTTTTCTTGGTGATAGTGTTTACGATACTTATGTCAGGGAATATCTGCTGAAGAAAGCCAATATGCCGGCAGCAAAGCTTCATTCCGCTAAGATTAGACTGGTATGTGCAGAGTTTCAGTCAGAGATATTTGGAATCTTTTTGGACAAGCTTACGGGGCATGAACTGTCGGTGATGAAGCGTGGACGTAACGCTACGGGGAATACAGTGCCAAAGCACGCTGATGCGGCGCAGTATAGGCGTGCAACGGCGGTAGAGTGTCTTTTCGGATACCTTTATATTACGGGACAGCTTGAAAGGCTGGATGAATTGTTTGAATCAGTTATAGATTTTATTGAAAATGAGCAGATAGGAGTGTAAAATATGTCAGGTCATTCAAAATGGAATAATATTAAACGTAAAAAGGAAGCTACCGATGCTGTAAAGGGCAAAATATTTACAAAAATAGGCCGTGAGATCACTGTTGTGGTACGGGAGGGCGGTCCCGATCCGAATAACAACAGCAAGCTTCGTGATCTTATTGCAAAGGCAAAGGCAAATAATGTGCCAAATGATAACATCGAGCGTGTTATAAAAAAGGCGGCCGGCGGCGAGGACAAGAACAATTACGAAAATATTGTTTACGAGGGATATGGTCCGAACGGTGTTGCTGTTATCGTTGAGTGTCTTACAGACAATAGAAACAGAACTGCCGGTGAAATTCGCCATTATTTTGATAAATTCGGCGGAAATCTCGGAACTATCGGATGCGTTTCCTTTATGTTCAGCACTAAGGGAATCGTTGTTCTTGAAAATACCGGTCTTGATGAGGACGCCGTTATGGACGACGTATTTGAGTGCGGCGGAGACGATTTTGACATAAATGAAGAAACCGTTGAGATCGAGTGTGCTCCCGAGAATGTTCATGCTCTTCGTGAGGGGCTGGCAGCCAAGGGATATAATGTAATATCCGCCGAAACAGAGCAGATTCCGGCAAATTATACAACTCTCACTGACGAGGAGCATATCAAGAAGATGAATCTTCTTCTTGAACATCTTGAGGATAACGATGATGTTCAGAATGTCTATCACAACTGGGAGATGCCTGAAGAATAATAATAAAGAACAGCTTTCGGGCTGTTCTTTTCAGGAGTGAGAAAATGAGCATAGAAATTTTAAAGGTCGAAACGGACGAAGAACTCCATGAAGTTGCCGATTTGGCTACGGAAATCTGGCATGAGTGCTTTCCGGGAATAATTTCCATGGAACAGATAGAATATATGATAGAGAAATTTCAGTCATACAGAGCTATGGCTGAGCAGATATCCAGTCAGGGCTATAACTATCTTGCTGTCAGAGAAGATGGCAAATTATGTGGGTATATCGGCGTGAAGCCGGAGGACGATGAGCGTTTTTTCCTGAGTAAACTTTATCTTCGTGCAGATAAAAGGGGCAGAGGAATTGCTTCCTCCATGCTGAACAGGGTTTTTGATGAAGCACGCAGATCAGGAAAAAAATCGGTTTATCTGACAGTGAACAGGCACAACGATCATGCTGTAGCTGTATACAAGAAAACAGGATTTGAAATTATCAGACAGGCTGTCGCTGACATAGGAAACGGATTTGTGATGGACGATTATATTATGGAATACAAACTGTAATATATCAGCGCCTGTCCGTATATAATATAATGATTACAATATTATTACGAGGTGTAAAATTATGGGAATCATTGAATTGACGCTTCTTTCCGCTGGGCTTGCTATGGACGCTTTTTCTGTTGCCGTATGTCAAGGACTCAGCATGAAAAAGTTGTGTGTACGCAGCGGTCTGATAATCGCATTGTTTTTCGGAGCTTTTCAGGGGGTAATGCCCCTTATCGGATATTTTCTGGGTAGTCGTTTTGCCGGATATATAAATTCTGTCAGCCATTGGATTGCATTTGTACTCCTTGGTGTGATAGGCGGAAAGATGATATGGGAGGCGCTTCACGGCGATGAGGAATCTGACGGAAAGTCAGAATATAAGCTTGCTTTGGGCGAACTTACACTGCTCGCTGTAGCTACCAGCATAGACGCTCTTGCGGTAGGAATTGTTTTTGCAGCGGCTAAGGTGAATCTTATACTGTCTGTAATTATGATCGCTGCTGTGACCTTTGTTATATCTTTTGCAGGCGTGGTGATCGGCAACAAATTCGGAAGCCGTTTTGAAAAGAAAGCGGAGATCGCCGGGGGAGTAATTCTTATACTTATAGGACTGAAAATGCTCTTGGATGGACTTGGAATATTATAAAAGCAACGGACGGAGATCTCTCCGTCCGTTTGTATTATAGGCGTCATCCGCTAATTATGCGGTGTTGACTATACTTTTGCTCCCATTTTGGCAGATCTTTTAATTTCTGCATCCAGTTTTTTCATTGCGTTGAATTCATATATCGCCATTAATATTGCCACGACGGCTGACAGCACATCGGCAATAGGACCGGTGTAGAGGATGCCGTTTATTCCGAAGATCAAAGGAAGAACCAGCAGAATAGGGACGAAGAAAATAATCTGTCTCGTCAGCGACAGGAAAACACCCTTGATAGATTTGCCGATAGAGGTAAAGAACGTTGAGGTGATAGGCTGTAGGCAGTTTATCCAGGTGAAGAACAGGAAAATGCGGAAAAATTTTATTCCGAATTCAAAATATGCTTCACTGCCTTTTCCAAAGAGCATAAGAATTTCCCGGGGGAATATCTGGAACAGTACAAAAGCGCAGATAGATATTCCTCCTCCGGTTATAACAGCAAGACGGTATGCTTCCCGGACACGGCTGAAATTGCGTGCGCCGTAGTTGAAGCTCTCGATAGGCTGCGTTCCCTGAGCAAGACCGATAACAATTGAAAAAACGATCATATTGACTTTCATGACGATTCCTGCCACAGCAATAGTATCGTCAGCTCCGTAGGAGGAAAGACTTCCGTAATGCTTGAGGGAGTTGTTGAGAACGATCTGAACTACACCGATAGCGATCTGGTTGAAAAACGACGCCATTCCTATGGAAGAAACTCGTTTTATATGGCATCCACGGGGGATAAAGTGATTTGTTTCAAGCCTGACTGTTTTGAACCTGAAAGCATAAACAATAACTATTACAGCTGAAACGAACTGCCCGATGACTGTTGCAGCGGCAGCACCTGCCATGCCCCAGCCGAAAATAAGCACGAAAACTGCGTCAAGAATAGTATTTATAACAGCTCCGGTGATATTGAGCAGCATGGTTATCTGAGGGCTTCCGTCGGCTCTGATAAGATGTCCGCCCCCTGTGGACAGTAACAAGAACGGGAATCCTAATGCCGTGACACGTACGTAATCCTGGGCGTATGGCAGATTTTTTGCGGTAGCTCCGAAAAGCTTCAGCATGGGGGTGAGAAATATTAGAGTGATTATTGATATCAGCACACCGCAGACGGCAAGCATTGTCAGAGCGTTTCCGGCGTAATATCCGGCATTCTTCTTGTCACCTCTGCCCATTGCAAGATTGAAGCATGAAGCGCCTCCGATTCCGAAAAGCAGGGCGAGGGACATACATATCGTGGTCAGAGGAAAGGCAATGTTGGTGGCGGCGTTTCCGAGTGAACCGACTTTTTGTCCGATGAACAGCTGGTCTACCATATTGTAGAGAGCGCCTACCAGCATTCCGATAATACTTGGCACCGCAAACTTTACCATAAGTTTTCTTACGGGAACAGATGCCAGTGGATTAACTTCTTTTGTTTTTTCCATTTATATCCTTCTTTACATTATAATATATTTTATTATAACACTAAATTACCCGATTTGTCAAATGCAAAAAACTTTGGTAATTTTTTTGTATATAAATTTTTAAAAATATATTGAAAAAAATCTGAGAATATTGTATAATTATATGGTATGGCATATTTGATTATAAAGGAGAAAAATATGAACAAATTGAACGGAATAAGGCTGAATCACCGTAAAAATACGGAAAACAGCCCTACTGAAGAATTCCATCTGCCTGCCAGGGTAAAAATTCCCATGTCAATGACCATGGGAGCTTCGTGTCAGCCGCTTGTAAAGGCAGGAGATATGGTAAAGGTGGGTCAAAAAATAGGCGACTCTGACGCCGCATTCAGTGTTCCCATTCATTCTTCTGTATCGGGAACAGTTACAGCCATCAGCGATTACAGAACGGCTTCGGGAGCTGTATGCAAGGCGGTTGAGATCGAAACAGACGGTCAGCAGACTGTTTCAGAAGAAGTGAAGCCGCCTGTTGTGACTGACAGGAACAGCTTTATAAAAGCTGTAAGGGAAAGCGGAGCCTGCGGTCTTGGCGGTGCAGGTTTTCCGACGCATATTAAGCTGAATCCTAAAACTCCGGTCGATACCCTTGTTATAAACGCTGCAGAATGTGAACCGTATATAACAGCGGACTACCGTGAAATGATAGAGAATTCAGCAGACGTTATAGGCGGAATAAAGCTCGTGCAGTCTCAGCTCGGCATAAAAGGCGTTAAGCTGGCTATTGAAGCAAATAAGCCGGAAGCAATAAAAAAATTTACAAAAATGGCAGAGGACGATGATTCGATTGATATTGTAACCCTGCCCTCAAGCTATCCTCAGGGAGCAGAAAAGGTAATTATCTATAATTCCACCGGAAGGATCGTCATGGAGGGACAGCTTCCGTCAGATGTTGGAGTCATCGTAATGAATGTTTCAACTGTCGCTTTCCTTTGCCGCTATATGCATGACGGTATGCCTCTTGTGCGGCGCCGTCTGACTATTGACGGAAACGCAGTGAGTGATCCGAAAAATATAATGACCGTTATCGGTACTTCTTTCAGGGAATTGCTGGAATATTGCAAGACGGATATGGATTCCGTAAAAAAGATCGTAGCTGGCGGGCCTATGATGGGCATGAGTATTCCGGATGCGGATATGTCTGTGGTGAAAACTTCCAATGCGCTGCTTGCCTTTGACCGCTACGATCAGCGAAAAACATCTGCCTGTATTCGCTGCGGACGCTGTGTAAGAGTTTGTCCCATGGGTCTTATGCCTGCTGATATTGACAGAGCTTATAAGATAAAAAATATTGAGGAACTGCGTAAACTCAAAGTAATGCTCTGCATGAACTGCGGAAGCTGTACATACGTATGTCCTGCAAACCGTAAGCTTGCGGAGACAAATCAGCTGGCAAAGACGCTTATACCAAGAAAGTAAGGAGGATACAGAATGAACAAGCTTATTGTTTCACCGTCACCACATGACGAAAATTATATGAAGACCTCCGGCATTATGCTCAACGTCATCATTGCCCTTATCCCTGCCCTGTGCGCAGGATGCTATATCTTTGGCTGGAGAGTTATCACTCTGACAGCAGTCTGCGTGTCCAGTTGTATGATCTTTGAATATTTCAGCCGGCGCATCATGAAACGCAGTAATACTGTAACCGACCTTTCTGCCGTCGTTACAGGCGTGCTTCTGGCTATGAATCTTCCTGTAACCCTGCCTTACTGGATGGCAGTTATCGGATGCTTTGTGGCTATCGTGATCGTAAAGCAGCTTTTCGGAGGTCTGGGACAAAACTTTGCCAATCCGGCAATCACTGCAAGAATAGTGCTCATGGTGTCTTTCCCGTCTGCCATGTCGCACTGGATCCAGCCTGCTTCATACGAATACGACGCCGTTTCCTCTGCAACTCCGCTTGCAATGGGTGAAGGAGCTGAACTGCCCTCGTATCTTGATCTGCTTCTAGGAAATGTCGGCGGATGTCTCGGCGAAACCTGTGCGCTGGCTCTTCTGGCAGGCGGACTTTACCTTGCAGCAAGAAGAATAATCTCTCTTGCCGCACCGGTCGCTTTCATCGGAAGTCTTGCCGCACTTATGGCAATCGCCGGAGAGGATCCTCTTTATCACATACTGGCAGGAGGCGTTTTCCTCGGAGCGTTCTTTATGGCTACAGATTACGCTACTACCCCGATAACCTTTAAGGGAAAGCTTGTTTTTGGTCTGGGATGCGGAATCATTACCTTTGTTATACGCAAGTTCGGTTCTTATCCGGAGGGTGTTTCTTTCTCGATCCTGCTTATGAATATTCTTACTCCCTATATTGATCAGATGACACGTACAAAGATTTTTGGTGCAAAGGAGGCTGAAAAGAATGAAGGATAAGATAAAACCTACTATAGTTCTTACCGCGATCTGTACAGCAGCGGCGCTTCTACTTGTTCTTGCCTACGAAATGACCAAAGACAGAATAGCCGAGCAGAGAGCCCTGAAATTCAATAAAAGCGTTGAAACACTTTTCGGGGAATGTGAGACGACCATTATTGATAATAATTTCGGATATGACGAAATACAGCAGATCGCCGTGGCTTCCGACGGAAAGACAGTAATACAGGTCTGCACCGATGGTTATTCAAAGGGTGGAATCAATATTCTTGTGGGTATTGATGAGAAAGGCGTTCTGACGGGAATTTCCTTTATATCTCTTGGAGAAACGCCCGGTCTCGGTTCAAATGTAAAGGATGATAAGTCTTTTGTGAAAAAGAATTTTATTGGAATAACAGAAGCTCCGGCGGAGATTGATTCCATAAGTGGTGCAACATATTCTTCAAACGGAATGAAAAAGGCTGTTGAAATTGCAATGAACGTATATAATGAAAATAAGGAGGAGATTCTCGGTGGCTGAAAAGAAATCCCTTTTAAATGAAATAACAAAAGGTGTAATAAAGGAAAATCCAACTCTTGTAATGCTTCTTGGAATGTGCCCTACCCTGGCTGTTACTACCCAGGCCAAAAACGGCATCGGCATGGGATTGGCTACAACTTTTGTACTTCTTGGCTCGAATATCGTTATTTCGGCTCTCAGAAAAGTTATTCCCGATAAGGTGAGAATTCCTGCATTTATCGTTATTATTGCAAGTTTTGTTACCTTTATCGGATTTATTCTCGAAGGATTTGTTCCTGATCTTTACGACAGTCTTGGAATTTATCTGACGCTTATTACTGTAAACTGTATTATATTTGGCAGAGCTGAAATGTTTGCAAGCAAAAACGGTGTAGTGGCTTCTGCCTGCGATGCCATTGGAATGGGCATTGGATTCACTCTTGCGCTGTTTCTTATGGGATCTGTCCGTGAAATATTGGGAGCAGGTAAGTGGATGGACATGAATATTCCGGTGATTCATGACAACCCCATGATGTTGTTTATTATGCCGGCAGGAGGATTCTTTACTCTGGGTATGATAATCGCAATTGTAAACAAGCTCTCTAAAAAGAAACCTCCGCAGGAGCTTGGATGTCATGGATGTCCCAATGCAAGCGCTTGTGCACAGGCAGGAAACGGAGGCTGTGAATCATGAAAAGCTTAATGGTAATTCTTCTTGCTGCAATGCTGACAGATAACTTTGTTCTTTCAAAGTTTATGGGAATATGTCCTTTTCTTGGAGTATCCAAAAAACTTGACAGTGCAACGGGAATGGGTCTTGCCGTAACCTTTGTAATGGTATGCGCCACTGTTGTTACATACCCAATACATCACGGAATACTCGTTCCGAACGGACTTGAATACTTTGATACTGTTGTGTTTATTCTGGTTATCGCTCTTTTTGTTCAGCTTGTAGAGACTATGCTGAAAAAATGTATTCCTTCGCTGTACAGCGCTCTTGGCGTATATCTGCCGCTTATCACTACCAACTGTGCTGTTCTTGGCGTAACCGTCCTGAATATTGACAACGGTTACAGTTTTGTTCAGTCCATTGTAAACGCAGTAGGCGGAGGTCTGGGATTTATGCTGTCACTGGTTATTTTTTCAGGCGTCCGTAAGAAAATGGAGTATGCTGATATTCCCGAAACATTTAAGGGAGTACCGGCAACTCTTATTGCTGCCTCTATCGTTTCAGTGAGCTTTCTTGGCTTTTCGGGACTGTTCAATTAAGGAGGATTATTTATGACATATTTGATCCCTGCGCTTATCGTAGGTCTATGCGGAGCATTGGCAGGAGTTCTGTTGACTGTTGCCGCAAAGGTGTTCTATGTTGAGGTGGATGAGCGTATTGAAAAAATCAGCGAAGTTCTTCCACAGGCAAACTGTGGTGCGTGCGGCTATGCCGGATGTACGGATTATGCAGGTGCTGTTGTGAATAGCGGGGCAGCAACAAATCTTTGCCGTCCGGGAGGAGCTGACGCAGCGTTGAAGATTGCTTCGATACTTGGAACAGACGCTGCGGATGTGGTGCCGATGACAGCTGTTGTTCACTGTAACGGCGACTGCAATGCTACTCAGCAGGCGTTTATTTTTGACGGAGTTCAGTCATGCAAGGCGGTAAAGCGTTTCTACGGCGGAAACGGTATTTGCAGATACGGATGTATCGGACTTGGCGATTGTATGAATGTTTGCGAACACGATGCCATAAAGCTTGAAAACGGTGTGGCAAAGGTCATTCCATCCTTGTGCGGAGCCTGCGGACAGTGTGCGTCAGTTTGCCCGAATCAGCTTATTTCTATTAAGCCGCTTGCTAAACATATTGATGTGCTCTGCTCTTCTGTCGCAAACGGCAAGGAAACAAAGCTAAGCTGTAAAAACGGATGTATCGGCTGTAAGATTTGTGAAAAGAAGTGCCCGGAGGGCGCTGTAAAAGTGGAGAATTTTCATGCATCTATTGACTATGACAAATGTACAAACTGCGGAACTTGTATGGCAGCGTGTCCGGTAAAGGCTATTCACAGCTGCGAAAAATAATACTAATGCTAATCTCTGATCGGATCTATGAAAAAGTTTGGGATTAGTATAAATAAAAAAATCTCCCCCGAACCGAAGTTCAGGGGAGATTTTAGTTATTGCCCGTTATTTGCAGCAGATTCCAAACATCTCACAGAGCATTTTCCAGATATTGCACATAATATGTACCTCCTATAGATATTGTTCCATGTAATGATTTTTTCTGTCTCTCTTGGAACAATTATATTATATCATACGGATATAATTAAATCAATGCAAAAATAATGGAAAATAATTTGCCACTATTTCAGAGGTATCACATTATTGAAAACAGCAAAGAATTTAATGGGAATGTGCTTATCTATGTGGCATTTTCCGAAGAACCACTTCTGGTATGAACAGGTTTTGATGATGTCCTCAAAGAGCGCATGGACTTCAAGTCGCTGGAGAACGTCAACATTAAGGCAATCCTTGAGGGAGACAGGCGGCTCATGGGTTATGACATAATCGACCGTATTATCGTGGCGTTTAAGATTGTCGATCGCTTCGATGATCTCCTCGTGAGAAGGTTTCTCACGCTTCCACCAGTTATCACTGCTTCGGCGGAAATCAAAATCCTGACTGTGACCGCCGCCGAATGTAAATATTTTTTTCCCTTCAATAGTGTATACCTGACCACGCATCAGATGAACAAGGTTTTTATCTATAACTCGTGCTTTTCCGCCGTTCCACTCAGTTATGGGAAAGCTTTCCAGGATATCGAAATTTTCGTGGCATCCGTCGAGAAATGCTACGGTATATCCCTTGCCGACAATTTTTTTGATGATAGATTTTTCTTTCCGTGAACCGTCCCAGAAGAATCCGAAATCGCCGCAGATTATAAGAGTATCTCCACGGCGCAGTTTTTTGACTGCCGGATCACGAAAACGGCTGTAATCTCCGTGTGTATCGCCTGTTACATAGATCATTTTTGTTTCCTCCAGATTTTTTGTATCGTTATTATCTCTTATTATATTGTATCATATCTTAAAGAAAAGGTAAAGAGAAATATTTGCAAAAATTCGGAAAACGAGAAATCATTGACAAACGGCTGTGAATATGCTACAATAATTACACGACAGTTCGTTTGCACCATCCTGTCAAAAAACAAAACTATGGGCAGATCACAGTGTAATTTCCTGATGCGTGTGTTTCTGTTCACACGCATTTTTTGGTTAGAATTTCTATATTTTTAAGAGGTATGTTTATGTATGAATTAAAGGTACGGGCAGCTTTTGACAGCGCTCATTTTCTCAGTGGATACAACGGTAAATGCGCCAATATTCATGGTCATCGTTGGACGGTTGAAGCTGAGATCTCACAAAAGTCATTACAGGAAAGCGGTGAATTCCGCAGTATGATCGAGGACTTTGGTCCGCTGAAAAAGCGGCTCAGGTCTATGGCGGATAATTTCGATCACGCTCTTATTTACGAGACAGGCACGCTGCGTCAAGCTACCATTGATGCACTTGATGCCGAGGGATTCAGGCTGATTCCCGTGGGTTTTCGTCCTACGGCGGAGTGTTTTGCAAAGTATTTCTTTGATCTTCTCCGTGAGGCAGGAGAGCCGGTCAGCAGAGTGACGGTTTACGAGACGCCCGACAACTGTGCCTCTTACAGGGAGAATGAATGATGATATACAAGGTCGCAGAGATTTTTTCAAGCATTAACGGAGAGGGGACACGTGCCGGCGAATTGGCGGCTTTTGTTCGATTCCGAGGATGTAATCTTAATTGCAGCTACTGTGATACCTCATGGGCAAATCAGCTTGATACGCCGTTTACGCCCATGGATAAGGAAGAGATACTCGGAGCTTTGCTGGAGACAGGTATCCATAATGTGACGCTTACCGGAGGTGAACCGCTGCTTGTTCCGGGGGTGGAGGAAGTTATCGAAACCCTCGGCAGAAACGGATTGTCCGTGGAGATCGAGACAAACGGCAGCGTTGATCTTTTGCCGTTCGACGCAATAAACCATAGACCGCTGTTTACAATGGATTACAAGCTTCCGGGCAGCGGAATGGAAGATAAAATGAATCTCCGAAACTTTGAACTGCTTAAAAAGAACGATACTGTAAAGTTCGTGACAGGATCGGAGGAAGATCTTGAACGGGCGTTGGAAATAATCAGAATGTATTCTCTGACAGAGCGGTGTCATGTATATTTCAGCCCTGTTTTTGGCAGGATAGATCCGGCGGATATAGTTGAATTTATGATAAGACATAAGTTGAACGGTGTAAGGTTACAGCTTCAGCTGCATAAATTCATATGGGATCCTATGGCGAGGGGAGTGTGACAAATGGCTATAGATAAGGAAAAAATAGAGTATCATATACGGGAGATCTTAAAAGCTCTCGGCGAAGATCCTGACCGTGAGGGACTTGTTGAAACTCCTGAAAGAGTCGCGCGTATGTATGAAGAGGTTTTTGAGGGAATTCAGTATACCAATCATGAAATAGCGCAGATGTTTGGAAAGACTTTTTCATCTCCGGATAAGGAAAACAGACAGTCAGCAGTTGTTATGCGTGATATAAGTGTGTTCAGCTACTGTGAGCATCATATGGCTTTAATGTACGATATGACGGTCAATGTGGCGTACATTCCCGACGGGAAAGTTCTGGGACTAAGCAAGATCGCCCGTATCTGCGATATGGCAGCAAAAAGATTACAGCTCCAGGAACGTCTCGGCGAGGATATTGCCGAAATCATCAGTGAAGCTGCCGGAACAAAGGATGTCGGAGTGGTCATCACCGGATCTCACAGCTGCATGACTGCCAGAGGTATAAGGAATGTTCCGGCAAGGACGACGACTACAACGTTTTATGGAAGGTTTGCAGGCGATGAAAAGCTTCAGAAGCTTGTATTGTGAGAGGAGAATATTATGAAAGCAATGGTATTATTCAGCGGCGGAGTGGACAGCGCTACCTGTCTTGCACTTGCCGTAAAGGAGCATGGAGCTGAAAATGTTACGGCGCTGTCGATCGGATACGGACAGAAACACAGCTGTGAGATACAGGCGGCGCAGAAACTTGCCGATTATTATAATGTGGAATGGAAACAGCTTGATCTTTCAACGATCTTTAAGTATTCCGATTGTTCGCTGCTTACAGGCGCCGAAGCAGAGATTCCGAAAGAGACATATGCAGAGCAGCTTGCTGAAACAGACGGAAAGCCGGTTTCAACTTATGTTCCGTTCCGTAACGGACTTTTCCTTGCTTCTGCCGCAAGCATGGCTCTTTCGCTGGGATGTGAGATAATTTATTATGGACCACATGCCGATGACGCTGCCGGAAACGCATATCCGGATTGCAGTGAGGAATTTAACAGCGCCATGAATAACGCTGTATATCTTGGCAGCGGAAAGCAGCTCCGCATAGAAGCACCGTTTGTAGCAAAAACTAAAGCAGAGATCGTAAAGCTCGGTCTGGAACTTGGCGTTCCCTATGAACTGACCTGGAGCTGCTACGAAGGCGGCGAAAAGCCCTGCGGAGTATGCGGTACCTGTCGTGACAGACAGGCTGCGTTCCTTGCCAACGGCATTACTGATCCATTGCTATAAATAAGGAGAGATTACTATGACAGGAAGAACTAAAGAAGAAACCGCAGGACTGAGTCTGCTTGGAAATAAAAAGACTGAGTATCCCGATGACTATGCTCCGCAGATGCTTGAGACATTCATAAATAAGCATCAGAACCGAGACTATTTTGTCAGGTTCAACTGTCCGGAATTCACCAGCCTTTGCCCTATTACAGGACAGCCGGATTTTGCCACGATATATATACAATATGTTCCGGATGTAAAAATGGTGGAGAGCAAATCCCTGAAACTTTACCTGTTCAGTTTCAGGAATCACGGCGATTTCCACGAAGACTGCGTGAATATCATACTAAACGATCTTGTTAAGCTTACTGACCCCAGATATATGGAGGTCTGGGGTGAGTTCACTCCGAGAGGAGGAATTTCTATCCATCCATACTGCAACTACGGCAGACCGGGAACACGCTGGGAACAGGTTGCTCTCGATCGTCTCTCCAACTGGGGACAACCAAGATAAACGTTCAACACCGTACAATGCATACATAGCGGTTTTGTACAGTGTTGCCTACGTTTTTTCTTGACATCCAATACCTGATATGTTAAAATAGACTTATTGAGGACGTGATAAAATGAAAATAATTCTCGCTTCTGCATCACCAAGGAGAAGAGAGCTTATGAAGCTCATAACCGAGGATTTTACGGCAGTTTCGGTAGATGCTGACGAAACTCTTCCGGATGATATCGTAATGAAAGGAATATGCGGCGCAGCTGAATATCTTGCACGTGTCAAAGCTTCAAAAGCCCATGAAATGTTTCCGGAGGATATGGTTATAGGATGCGATACGACAGTAGTATGCCAGAATAAAATTCTTGGTAAGCCGAAGGATAAGAAGCAGGCTCGTGAATATCTTCATATGCTGTCGGACAATGTCCATTCAGTGTTTACAGGATGCTGCATTATGTATGGAGACAGAATTGTTTCGTTTGACGAGGGCACAGACGTTTTTTTCAATGAGCTTTCAGATGAAGAAATCGAGGATTATATTTCTACCGACGAGCCTTATGACAAGGCGGGCGGATACGGTATTCAGGGCAGAGGGGCGCTGTTTGTGAATAAGATCAACGGTGATTTCTTTAACGTTATGGGGCTGCCTGTTTCACGTTTGAATAAAGAATTAAAAGAATTTATCAAAGGAGTAAGATAATGAATACTACTGCTTTTCACAATGCGGATATGCTTCTTCCGAAAAAAAATGTTGATGCCGGCAAATGGTCGGTAATTGCCTGCGATCAGTACACAAGCGAGCCGGAATACTGGGACAGCGTTTACAAAAACGTCGGAGACGCACCGTCAACTCTGAATCTCATTCTTCCCGAACTTTTTCTGGAGCAGGAAGGCGTTTCTGAAAGGATAGACGCTATCCACAAGACAATGAACGAATATATGGATCAGGAGATATTTGACGAGTACAAGAATGCAATGATCTATGTTGAGAGAATTCAGGGCAATGGCATTCTTCGTCAGGGAATCGTCGGAGCAATTGATCTTGAAAAATATGATTTTTCAAAAGGCAGTACCTCAGAAGTCCGTGCTACCGAAGCTACGGTCATTGAAAGAATTCCACCCAGAATAAAGGTAAGACAGGGCGCACCTCTGGAGCTTCCTCATATTATGATACTCATTGACGACCCTGACTGTACTGTAATCGAACCCCTTGCAGGCAGTAAGGATTCAATGGAAAAGCTCTATGATACAGAGCTTATGCAGGGCGGCGGCAGAATAACGGGTTATCTTGCCGGAAGCAGTGAGCAGCAGCGTATTGACGATGCGCTCACAGCTCTTTCCAACCCCGGAGTTTTTGCCGATAAATACGGTATGCCGGATACTCCTGTGCTTCTTTATGCTATGGGAGATGGAAATCATTCTCTGGCAACGGCAAAGGAATTCTATGAGCAGCTTAAAAAGGCAGATCCCGACAAGGATCTTTCAGATCATCCTGCACGGTATGCTCTGGCTGAGATCGTTAATCTTCATAGTGATGCACTTAAATTTGAGGCTATTCACCGCCTTGTATTTGATGTTGACTGTGATAAGCTCATGTCGGAGATGACAGAAGTTCTGGGACTTTCAGAGATTCAGGAGTCTGACCAGTATGTGATCTGCTGCCGTGAAAACTCTGAAAAGAAGTTTTGGATACACAATAAAACGTCTAATCTTTCTGTTGGTTCTCTCCAGAATTTCCTTGACAGATATCTTAAGGAAAACGGCGGAAAAGTTGATTATATCCACGGAACAGAAACCGTCAGACAGCTTGCTGCCAAGCACAGTGGAATCGGATTTATTCTGCCTGATATGGATAAATCACAGCTTTTCCCCACAGTAATCAAGGACGGGGCACTGCCCAGAAAAACTTTCTCTATGGGTCATGCGGAAGATAAGCGTTTCTATATGGAAGCAAGGAAAATCACGAAATAAACTAAAAGCTGTCCGGCGCAGTTTCCGGACAGCTTTTGCATATGAACGGAGGAGTGTAATGAACAGATCAGATGCGCAGAAAAGAATAGGGGAGCTTTCAGAGCTTCTGGAAAAATACAGCTATCAGTATTATGTACTTGATAATCCTGATATATCAGATTACGATTTTGATATGCTGATGCAGGAACTTAAAGGACTGGAAGAACAGTTTCCTGAGTTTATCATGCCTTCATCACCGACGCAGCGTGTAGGCGGAATGGCGTTGAACAAGTTTGAAAAGGTAAGCCATTTTGTGCAAATGGCAAGTCTCCAGGATGTTTTTTCTTTTGAACAGGTGGAGAATTTCGTGAAAAAGTGTTATGAAGAACTTGCAGACGCTGAGTTTTCCGTAGAGCCCAAAATTGACGGATTGTCTGTATCTCTGGAGTATGAGAACGGGATCTTTACCAGAGGCTCTACCAGGGGCGACGGATTTGTCGGAGAGGATGTGACGGCAAATCTGCGTACTATCAGGTCTATTCCGCTGAAAATAGTGAATGCACCTGAATTCCTTGAGGTCAGGGGCGAGGTATATATGCCCCGTGAAAGCTTCTTTTCTCTGATAGAACAGCAGGAGCTGAGCGGAGAACAGCCTTTTAAGAATCCCCGGAATGCGGCGGCAGGTTCTCTGCGCCAGAAGGATCCGAAGATCACTGCAAAACGTCGTCTGGATATTTTTATTTTCAATGTTCAGCAGGTCAGGGGAAGAGAATACGAGACGCATATCCAGTCGCTTGATGATCTTAAATCAATGGGTTTCAAAGTTCTGCCATCGTACAGAATGTGCCGTGAAGCAGCGGAAATAAAAGAGGAAATAGATCGTATCGGCGAGGAACGTGCAGAATTCGGCTTTGATATCGACGGCGTTGTTATCAAGGTGAATAAACTTTCACAGCGTGATATCATGGGAGCTACTTCTAAAACACCGAAGTGGGCAGTTGCTTATAAATACCCTCCCGAGGAGAAAGAAACTGTATTGCTGGATATTGAAGTCAATGTGGGACGAACCGGAGCTATTACGCCGGTTGCGGTATTTGATCCTATTCTTCTGGCAGGAACCAGTGTTTCAAGAGCAGTGCTGCACAATCAGGATTTTATCAACGAAAAGGATATAAGGGTCGGGGATACCATTGTTGTGCGCAAGGCAGGCGAGATTATCCCTGAAGTTCTGCGCAGCGTATCTCATAAGGAGAATTCTGTAAAATTCACTCTTCCCTCTGTGTGTCCGGTATGCGGAACTCCGTCTGTGCGTGACGAGGGCGAAAGCGTTCTCAGATGTCCGAATGTATCATGTCCGGCGCAGCTGCTTAAAAATATGATCCATTTTGCTTCAAAGAATGCCATGAATATTGACGGTCTGGGCGAAGCAAACATGAGGCTTTTTGTTGAAAGCGGAATAGTTAAATCTCCGGCTGATCTTTATATCCTCAGAAAAGAGCAGATTATGAATCTTGAACGTTTCGGGGAAAAGTCGGCGCAGAATCTTATAAATGCAATCGAAGCATCTAAGAGCAATGAGGCTGACCGTCTGGTTTTCGGTCTTGGAATACGCAATATCGGACAGAAAGCAGCGACGCTCCTTTGTGAGAGATTCGGCGGAATTGATGAGCTTCTGGCTGCGGAAAAGGACGAGATATCCGCAATAGAAGGTTTCGGCAACGTAATGGCAGAGAGCGTTTACAGCGCTCTGCGTGAACCGCATATCCTTGAACTTATCAACCGTCTTAAGGAGTACGGAGTGAATATGACGTACAGTAAAAAATCTTTGGCGGATAACCGTTTCAGCGGTCTGACCTTTGTTCTTACGGGCACTCTTCCTACCATGAAGCGTGATGAGGCAAAGGCTTTGATAGAGAGTTTCGGAGGCAAGGTAAGCGGTTCTGTATCAAAGAAAACCAGTTATGTGGTAGCCGGAGAGGAAGCTGGAAGCAAGCTTGTAAAGGCCAATGAACTTGGCATAGAGATCCTTACGGAAGCTGAACTGATCGAAAAAGCAAAGTGATGGTGAATTGATATGGCTTGGACAAAGCAGCAGGAAAATGCTATAAATGCACGGAATACTTCCATTATAGTATCGGCTGCGGCAGGAAGCGGAAAAACTTCGGTGCTGACAGAGCGGCTGGTAAAACTGATTGCCGATCCTGAATCCGGGGTTAGGGCAGACAGGATGATAGTAGTTACTTTTACCAACGATGCCGCTGCGGAAATGAAAAAAAGACTTGACAAGCGTCTGAGAGAGCTTATAAATCAGAATCCAGGCAGCAGTCATCTGTTAAAGCAGCAGACACTTTTGCAGAGTGCAAAAATCTCTACTATAAATTCTTTCTGCTTTGAACTTATCAGGGATAATATTACCGATCAGGGAATTACTTCCGGTTTTGGAATTCTTGACGAGGCGGAAAACAAAGCTCTGAAAGCACAGGCAATGGATGAACTTATAAACTGGTACAGTGAAAACGAATATGACAAGATATCCTTTTTGTATGATCATTTCTGTATCAGGAATGATCGTGTGCTGGTGGAAGTAATTTCTCTTGCCGATGAATTTCTGGCTTCTGTGGCTCTTCGTGACAAATGGCTCGAAACTGCTGAAAATGAGTACAGAAAGGATTTCCGCAGCTCTGTTTATTACAGATCTCTTATGAAAAGCCTCGAGGAGAGGGCAGAAAAGGCACTGAAACTTGCCGATGACTGTCTTGGAATGATCGGCAGGATATTCTCGGATATTCAGAATTATCCCCAGGCAAAGGCGTCATTTCAGCAGGCGGAGGAGGAATACGACCGGGTAAATGAGCTTATGGAAATCATCCGCTCCGGACGTTTTCCTGACGATGCGGAATCAGGACGGCTGTGTTCTTTTGGCAAACTTGTGACCGTTACGGCTAAAACGCCCCATAATAAGGAACTGCGTGAGGTATATAAGAAAAAGCGTGAGAAAATGAAAGAACTTGTTTCGGGTATCGTATCAGGTACGTCTGCGGCAGAAAGCGATTTTGTAGAATCCGCAGAAGTGACATTCGTACTGACAGAGATGCTGAGGAAATATCAGGAGATAATCTGGGCGAAGAAGTGTGAAAAAAACGCTGTAAGCTTTGACGATGGTGAACGGCTGGCTTTGGAAATTCTTGCTGATACCGACGATCAGGGCAGAATAATCCCCTCGGAAACTGCACGTCGTACCGCAGAATTTTATGATATTATCATGATTGACGAATATCAGGATTCAAATAACAAGCAGGATCTCATATTCAGGCTGATCTCAAAAAACTACAGGCATACCTCGGACGGTGAGCCGATGTACGGAAATAATGTTTTTCTGGTAGGTGATGTAAAGCAGTCGATCTACGGATTCAGACTGGCAAATCCCGGAAATTTTATCAGCACGCTGAGAAATTCCGTGACCTATGCCCCGGAAAACAACTGCCCGAATCAGGCGATAGTGCTGAATAAGAACTTCCGCAGTTCCCGGGGCGTTATTGATTTTGTAAACTTTGTTTTCGGACAGATTATGTCTGAAAAATGCGGCGGAATCAGATACAGCGAGGATGAAATGCTGTATTTCGGAGCACAGGTCTATTCTGATGCAGGGGAATCCTGCCTGACCGAAATTGCTCTGGTGAACGACGATCCTCCGGAAGAAAACGATGCTGAAAAGCCGGAAGCCCAGGACATCAATTATGAGGCTGAGTATACCGCCGACAGAATAGCTGCCATGATAAACGGAAAATATCCTGTTATTACCGGTGACGGCACACGTCCGTGCCGACCGTCGGATTTCAGTATTCTTGTCCGTGGCAATAAGTTTATCAGCGTCTACTCCAAAGCTCTTAACGACAGAGGAATATCAGCAAAGGCGGGTGAAGAAACGGGATACCTTAAATCACGTGAAATAGCTGTTCTTATTGATCTGCTGAGAATAATTGACAATCCGCTGTCAGATGTTCCGGCAGCAGCGGTGATGATGTCTCCGATGTTCATGTTTACAATTCAGGAGCTTGCCTATATCAAATCGCTGGACAGGGATAAGCCGATCTATTCTGTTCTTCTTGGTTTGTCAGACGGTTTGTACGCAAGCTGTACTGACGGAGCTCTTATTGGAAAATGCCGTGATTTCCTGGGATTTATAGATTCTTTTCGGCTAAGTTCGGTAACTATGACTATAGGTGAACTTATCGGTCTGATATATGATACCACTGATTTTATTTCTGTTATGCAGATGAGCCGTGACGGAGAAAAGAAGCGTGCCAACCTTCGGCTGCTTATCCAGTATGCGCAGAATTACGAGGGAGCTTGTGCATACGAGGGAACGGGAGGTCTGAGCGGATTTCTCCGGCATATTGACAGGGTGCTGGAAACCGGGGACTATCCACAGGGAAAAGTTTCTGCTGCGTCCGGAGATTACGTTGCAATACAGACTCTTCACAGCTCGAAAGGACTTGAGTATCCGTTCGTGTTCATTGCCGAGACATCACGGAAATTCCGTTGTGATTCGCTGAATGTTATGTTTTCGGATGACGGACGTATAGGATATAATTTGTATGATCCCCGGCTGATAAGACGATATAAGACATTCCAGCAGGTCATGCTCTATGAGGAGGAGAAATCTAAAGTCCGCAGTGAGGAAATGCGTCTGCTCTACGTCGGAATGACAAGAGCTAAGCAGAAGCTTTTTATTAATCTTAAAGCGGGGGAGAAGTCATTAAAACGTGCAAAAGCCTGTATTGACAGGATAAAGCTCAGCAGCGGAGATATTTCCGAAACTGTTTGCAGCGCCGATATGTTTTCTGACTGGCTGTGGGCGTCTCTTGTCAGGCATGAGGAATTCAGAGACATCTTGCAGCAGCGGGGGCTGGATATACCGGAAAGCTGCATCTGCTTTCATGATAAGCTTTTTGACACAGTGACCGCAGAACCAGGAGAACTCCCTGTGCGGGAGCAGCAGACGGAAGTGTATGAACAGGCTTCTCCTGACCCTGAGATATGCCGGGAGATAATGCAGATGATAGGCACGAAGTATGACCGTTCGTTGTCAGATATGCCTGCGAAGCTCAGTGTCACACAGATCACCAGGAAATTCAAGAAAGAGGACGAGGAATTTGATTTTAGGCTCAAACGTCCGAGATTCATTTCTGAGGGCTCACGTCTTTCCGGTGCAGAGCGTGGAACTGCCATACATACTTTTTTTCAGTACTGTGATTTTGAAAGCTCAAGGAGTGATTTCAAAACTGAGCTTGAAAGAATGATAGGCATGGGGTATCTCAGCCGGACGCAGTCTGAAGCAGTAGATGCAGAAAAGGTCAGAGCATTTTTTGAAAGCAGTCTGTACCGCCGCATGACTGCTGCTAAAAATATCTGGAGAGAAAAGAAATTTATGGTTGCAGTTGCTCATCTTGACATTGATAATTCTCTTATGGAACTGTTGAAACGCTCTGACGGAATGATAAAGGGAATTGTGGATATGATGTTTGAGGAGGATGACGGCACAGTCATTGTTGATTATAAATCTGATAGGGGAGTTACTGCCGGAGAGCTGGCAGAACGTTACCGTACTCAGTTACAGTTATATAAATCGGCAATGGAACTGACCATGAAAAAGAAAATCAAAGAAACATATCTTTATTCCATAGAACTGAAAAAGGAAATTCCTATAAATCTGTAAGAAACTTATGGAATAAATTTAACCGTCATCCAAAAATGGATGACGGTTAAGAAAGGAGAAGATGTGGAGAATTCTTTTAATAATGAAGCGCTTGTGTCAGGATTTTTTCTCCTGAAGAACGAGCGTTATTTTTATATCCTGACCGGATCTGTAGAGCTTGAGATTTATCTCATCTCCTGCCTTGTACTGGCTTATGATCTCGTTAAGTTCAGCTCCGGTCGTAACAGCCTTGCCTTCAACGTCGATAATTACATCGCCTTGTAAAATGCCGGCATTTTCAGCGGCACTGTCCGGCAGCACGGAAAGGACATATACGCCCATAGGCAGATTGAGGTAACGTGAATAAGTTTCAGTTATGTCACTGGTAGTTATACCAATCTGTGGTCTGCCGGTGACGTATTTGTAATTGATAAGATCATCAATTATTGTTTTTGCGTCAGATATGGGAATTGCAAATCCAAGACCCTCAACGCTTGCGCTGCCGTAGTTGGAGGACATTTTTGCAGAATTTATTCCGATTACCTGTCCGCAGCTGTTAAGAAGAGGTCCTCCCGAATTACCGCTGTTGATTGCAGCATCAGTCTGGATAAGGGACATACTCTTTTCATTTACGGAAATTTGACGGTTAAGAGCGGAGACTATTCCACTTGTAACAGAACCAAAAAGATCAAATCCTAGCGGATTTCCAACAGCAATTACCAGTTCGCCGACCATAAGATCATCGCTGTTTCCGATAACTGCCGGTTTGAGACCTGTCTTGTCTACCTTCAGAACGGCAATATCTGTCTCGATATCATAGGCAATAATCTTTGCATCCATTTCACTTTCATCACTGAAAAGTATGGAAACATCAACTGCTTCTCCTGCGTGATAATCGCTTGAATCGTATACGCAGTGAGCATTTGTTACAATATATCCGTCCTCGGAAATAATGAATCCTGTACCTGTACCGGTTGCCTCACGTTCCTGAGTACCGGGGTTCCATCCAAAGAAATCGTATGATTCCTGAGTGAATTTAAAGGTTGACGATACTCCTACAACTGACGGCATGATTTCATCAACAATCTCGGGAATTGGTTTTGCATCCTCACGTGAAGCAAGCTGGATAAGGCTGGGAATATCGCTGTTTTCATGAGAATTTGCAGAATTCGTATCTTTTTTGGAGTCTGATATTTCATTGTCTTTTTCAGCACTTTTTTTGTCGGGATCAAATTCTGAAATTTCAGTTTTATCCTTGTTGTCCATGTAGATCTTGTAACCCTGAACAGAGCCAACGCCAACTATTGCAAGGCACAGAACAAATATTACAGATTTCAGAAAAAAATGTCTGTGTTTCTTTTTGGGTTTCGGGCAATTTTCAGAAGTATATGCGTATGAATTTAGATCTGGTGTTACTTGTTCGGATGTTTCCGGACTGCCATAATAATTTTCATAAGATTTGCTTCCTATGTCGTCGATATCGGACAAAGAGTCTGATTCGTTTATAATTGTGTCCTGATTATCGTCAGGATTTGTAAATTTATCTGTCATAAGAACTTCCTTTCATTGATGTAATGAGTTTTTCAGCTCTGTATCTTTTATTATAAGCTTTTATGTGATAATTTTATGATAGCCTATGGAAAAAATAAAAAAAATGCTAATGAAACGTTAAAAGCCTGTAGAAAAAGTGCGTTTTGATTAATACCGGGATTCCTAAAGGACAATGTTCATCTGGCGGAGGGCCAGAGGCAGCGCCCTGCAAGAGAGGGGGCCTTAGTTTTTCGACAAGCTGAAAGCTCCCGTAAAACCGGGAGCTTTTATATCATTTTTTTGCTTTAGTTTTTTCTGTGAATTTGTTACCGTTAACCAGAAATCTTTTATGAGTTCCTTCGCCGATCAGAGATGCTTCATCATATGCACGAACATCAAAGGTAAATTCTCTGCCGTTTATTTCACGAAGTACTGCTTCTGCATGAACAACCATTCCCTCCGGAGTTGCAGAGGTATGAACGATATTCAGCATAGTTCCCACAGTTGTTTCGTCATCTTCCATAAAATCCGCAAGACAGCTACACGCAGCTTTTTCCATAAGCATCGCCATTACAGGGGTAGCCATAACCTCCAGACTGCCGCTTCCTACATTTACAGCAAGGTCGTTTTTCGATACTGTCAGTTCAGCGCTGCCTGTACAGCCAGTTTCAATTTTCCTCATTTGTTCACTCCTCATTCTGGCTGACAGGTGAATCGGAGTAAATATCACCGATTACACGGTCGTAAGTAAGTTCATCAAGCTCTTCAACGTGTTCGATTTCCGGATCGAATGCCGTAGAGTATATCGGGAGTTCTTTCATATAGTTCATCATTTTTTCAATGAATGTATCTCTCGGTGCGTCAATTATATCAAGGATAACATACGGAACGTAGAAGAAAGAAAACTTTTCGTCAGGAACTTTTGAAAGATCAGCGTCATAGTTGCTCCAGAAGAAACAGGTCTGCTCGTAAAGTAGACTTTCTCTCTCCTCAGTAAGGTCGATGTCGTTGTATACGCTCGTTTCGTTTCTAAGTGACGGGAAATGATCTCCAACAAAGAAAACAAGAGTAGGCTCGTCAATATCTTCAAGCTGTTTCAAGAATTCATCAAGGGCATCGTTGGAAGTCTGTATCCACTGGAGATAGTTGCCGAATTCATCATCAGGATCTTCGCCGAGATTGTAGGGTTGATGATTCTGCATAGTAGTAGTGTGAATGTATATTGGATCATCTGAATCATTCAGCAGATCAATAAGCTGATTGAAAATAGTAGCATCATCTACGTATGTACCGTAATGATTTACGTCAACAGTGAAGTCTGATTCTCCCGTAGAGTCGTCGTGGAAGAGAAGATTCTTGAAGCCGAAGAGAGGATAAGTACTCTTTCTGCCATAGAATGTCGGCTGAAACGGATGAACATATGCGGTATTGTAACCCCAGCTATCGTAATACTGAGCCATGGCCGGAAGATCATGTTCCTTGTTGAGATCCCTCTGCGGCATATTCGGATCGTTGAGCCCCTTTACCGGGAGACCAAAAAGAAGCTCAAATTCAGCACGTACAGTCCAGCTTGCAAATGTAGGAGTTATAATACGTCTGCTCTCGCCTTCCTGACAGGCTTTATCGAATTTCTCATACGCTTCATTGTTTATTCTGCCTTTCAACTCGTCAAAAACACGGAAATCTGCGAATGATTCACTCATTATAACAATGACATTAGGTTTTTTTCCACCATTGAAATCACCGTTTGCAGCAACCTGAATATTACTCTGGATATCTTCTACATGTTCTTTGCTGTAGTTTTCAGGTTCTTTAAGTCTGTGTTCGTAATCTTCTGAGAGTGTCTGGAGAAGAAATCCTATAAACCCGTTTTTGTTAAATTTATCGTTGATCTTGCTCTGTCTTATCGTATATGTATCGTCGATGCCGAATGCTGAATAAGCAGTTCTGTAAAACGGAGGGCACATAACGAATCCGAAAGCAATGAGAACGAATGCGGCGCCAATTGATGCTCTTGGAATCGGTTTCCACTTTACCTTCGGGTTGAAGAAATAAATAAGGAAAATTGCTGCAATGACAATCAGATAGCATAAAACAAGATCCCAAGTGATCTTTATGTATGCAAATGAAGTCAGACTCTTGACGCTGCGAACCAGCTTCATATCTGAAATTATAAGATGATTACCGTTGGTATTGTATTTGAAACGCTCAGTGGTAGCCAGAGCAATATATATAAAACTCTGAATCAATGCAGTGATCCAGCCTGTTCTGAATAATGCCGTGAAAAAAGCGAAAATCAGATAGGTTATGACAAGACCGAAAAGCATTGGACCAAAGTGGTGCCCCCACATATTTAAATATCGTGTAACACTGCATCCCTGAATTATTTCTGCCATCGACAAAATAAAAACAGGAAAGATTATAAGAAGTGCATAATTAAATTTTTTGAATTTTTCAGTTCGTTCCCCACGCCCCTGATTAAATAACTTTAATTTCCTGAAACGTTCTTTCTTTTCAGAAGCATCTGTTTTTTCTTCCGGCTTTTCGGCAATATCCAGCATATTTCCTTTTGACCCGGAAGTCTGATCCTGTTTAATTGATTTACCAGCCATTTGCTATCATCCCTTTTAATTATTTTATCATTTTTATATTTTATCTCCAAAAACTCCGGTTAGTATTTATAATATATCACAAATCAAAATAAAGTTCAAGTGCTCTCAAAAAATATCACAATTCTGTAATTATTTTCGGCGTATTAGTAATACTATACTGAAAAATAGGGCTTGTTTTGTGCAAATTTAACACGAATTTTACATTAAATAACCAATCCGCCGTTAACAGCAAGAATCTGTCCTGTGATATATTCAGCCTGATCCGAGGCTAAGAATGAAGCTGCGTCGGCTATATGCCGGGGTTCTCCGAAGATTCCAAGTGGAATATCCTCACGGATCAGGTCAAGATCTTCCGGCGAATATCGGCTGTTCATTTCAGTCATAATGAAACCGGGAGCTATGCAGTTTACCCGTATTCCCGACGGTGCAACTTCCTTTGCCAAAGCTTTGGTAAATCCGATTATTCCGGCTTTTGATGCCGAGTAATCGACCTCACAGGATGCTCCGCACTGCCCCCACATTGAGGAAATATTGATAATGCATCCTGATTTCCGGCGTATCATATGCGGCAGAACGGCACGTGAGCAGTTCATGACGCCCCACAAGTTGATGTCAAGGAGCTTCCGTGCTTTTTCAGAAGACAAGTGCGTGAAAAGCTCTGTTTCCGAGATTCCGGCATTATTTACAAGAAGATCTATTTTTCCGGCTTTTTCAATGGCTGCTGCTGTTTCAGCATTGTCTGATACATCAAAGTACAGCGCCGTTCCGTAAAGTTCTGCGGCAAGAGCTTCAGCTTTTTGCTGCGAATGATAATAATTAATGATAACAGCGTATCCATCTGCGGCAAGACGTCGGCATATAGCTTCTCCTATTCCTCCGGCACCGCCTGTTACGAGTGCAGTTTTTAACATGTTCATCCCTCCGGGTTTAAATTATAACACAGAATATTGAAAAAATCCAGTGGTAATACTTGAAAAAATCCTGAAAACATGATATAATTAATGCGATAATTTTTGCAGAGGTGATTTTATGGATCAGAAAAAGATAGATCGTATAAACGAACTGGCACGGAAGTCAAAAACAAGCGGACTTACAGAGGATGAAAAGTCGGAGCAGATACTCCTTCGCAATGAGTACAGAATGTCCGTTACCGGCAGTCTTGCTGCTCAGCTTAACAATACATATGTAATGACCCCCGACGGGAAAAAGCATAGATTAGGAAAGAACGGGTGATCCTGTGACAAACGGAGAACTTTTTTCAATGGCTGTCAGTGCCGCAGGTAATTCTTACAGTCCGTATTCCGGATTCAGTGTAGGGGCTGCGCTTATTGCAGCTGACGGCAGGATCTTTACTGGATGCAATATCGAAAATGCATCATTTTCCCTGACCAACTGCGCCGAGCGTACAGCGTTGTTCAAGGCAGTTTCTGAGGGGATCAGGGATTTCAGAGCCATTGCTGTGGCAGGCGGAAGCGGCGGTGACTTTTCAAAAAGATGCGTCCCCTGCGGAGCTTGTTTACAGGTTCTGAGAGAATTCTGCGGAGACGATTTCGTGATAATTCTTTCGGACGGATGGTTTCGTCTTGCAGATTTCCTGCCCATGCAGTTCTGTGGCAGCAATATTAAAAAGTAAGGAGCAATTATGTTAAAAGAAAAAATAGAAAAACATCTGCTTGAAGTCCAGAAGCCGTCACGCTACATAGGCGGCGAGACAGGCAGTGTCGTCAAGGATATTTCAGGGGTAGACGTGCGTTTTGCCTTTTGTTTTCCGGATACATATGATATAGGTATGTCTCACTTAGGAATGAAAATACTCTACTCTCTTATAAATGAGCGTGAGAACTATTGGTGTGAGCGTTGTTTTGCTCCGTCTGAGGACTTTGAGGCAGTTATGCGTGAAAATGATATTCCGCTTTACGCTCTTGAAAGTCTTGATCCAATAAAGGATTTTGACTTTATTGGCTTTACCATGCAGTATGAGCTTTCCTATACAAATGTACTGAATATGCTTGATCTTGCAGGAATTCCGGTATTTGCCTCCGAGAGGAGCGATGAGCTTACAGGTATCGTCGTTGCCGGAGGGCCGTGCGTCTGCAATCCTGAACCGCTTGCAGATTTCTTTGATCTTTTCATACTCGGAGAGGGTGAAGAGGTCAATCTGGAGCTTATGGATCTCTATTTCGAAATGAAAAAACAGGGCGCTTCAAGGAAAGAATTTCTTTTGAAAGCCGCTCAGATCGAGGGGATCTACGTTCCGTCGCTCTATGAATTCAACTACAAGGATAACGGAACTATTTCCGGTGTAACGCCTTTGAACGGAGCGCCGCCGGTTATCCGGAAACGTATTATAAAGGACTTTGACAAGGTATATTATCCTGATAATTTTGTTCTTCCGTTTACGGAAATAGTTCACGACCGTGCTTCTGTCGAGGTACTGCGAGGATGCATACGTGGCTGTCGTTTCTGTCAGGCAGGATTCATTTACCGGCCTTTCCGTGAGAAAGATCCTGATACTATATGTCGTGAAACAAAAACTCTATGCGAAAACACGGGATATGATGAGGTTTCCCTGGTTTCTCTCAGCACCAGCGACCATAAGCAGATAGACGAGATGCTTTCAAAGCTTATTGACTATACGGCGGCGGAAAGGATAAATCTTTCTCTCCCGTCGCTCCGTGTGGATAATTTCTCTGAGTCCCTCCTGGAGAAGATCAAGAAAGTGCGCAAAAGCGGTCTGACTTTTGCTGCCGAGGGCGGTACTCAGCGGTTGCGTGACGTCATCAATAAGAATGTCAGCGAAGAAGAGATAATGAATACCTGCCGTATCGCTTTTGCGGGCGGATATTCTGCGGTAAAGCTGTATTTCATGATGGGATTGCCGACAGAGACCGACGATGATATCAGGGGAATCGCCGATCTGGCACAGCGCATTGTAGATCTGTTTTACAGTATTGAGAACCGTCCGAAAGGAAAGGGAGTTCAGGTCTCTATCAGCGTCGCTACTTTCGTTCCGAAACCTTTTACACCGTTTCAATTCGAGCCGCAGGACACACGTGAGATGATCGAATATAAGCAGAAGCTCCTTATGGATTCCGTCAAGACAAAGAAAATAAAGGTAAGTTATCATGATCCGGATGTGAGTATGCTGGAAGTGATACTTGCAAAAGGTGACCGCAGACTGTGCAAAGCGGTATATGCAGCATGGAAAAAAGGCTGTAAATTTGACAGCTGGGATGAGCATTTTAAGTTTGACAAGTGGATGGAAGCCTTTGAAGAATGCGGTATTGATCCGGCATTCTATGCCAACAGACGCTTTGAATATGACGAGATACTGCCCTGGGATCATCTTGATTACTATGTTTCAAAGGAATTCTTTATTCGTGAGAACAAGACGGCTCATAAAGCGATAACCACCCCGAACTGCCGCCAGAGATGCTCGGGCTGCGGTGTAACGGCAAGAACAGGAGGAAGATGTTTTGAATAGAGTCAGAGCTGTTTTTGAAAAAAAAGGACGTGCAAAATATATTTCTCACCTTGATCTTAACAGATGTATGTTAAGGATCTTCCGTCGTTCCGGACTACCGGTATGGTATACGGAGGGCTTCAATCCACATCCCTACTACTCTTTCGCTCTGGCTCTTTCACTGGGTTTTGAGAGCAGCTGCGAAATCCTTGACTTCAACATAACTGATGATTCAATGTCATTGGATGAGATAAGGGACAGGCTTAACAAGGTCATGCCGGAGGATATGAGAATCGTTTCGGTAAAGCCGCAGCGGCTGAAGATCACAGAGATTGCCAAAGCTGAGTACGCTGTTTTTCTGGCATCGGAAAATGCAGAAAAACTTATTGCCGATGTGCAGGCGCTTATGAACTCGGATGAGATACTTGTTGAGAAAAAGACCAAAAGGGGATTTAAACAAGTTGATATCAAACCCGATACAGAGCTTGTTGAGTGCAGGAAAAACGGAGCATTCCTGGAGATCACCATGCGGCTTCCTGCCGGAACACAGACAAATTATAATCCCACGCTTTTTCTGGATGCTCTGAAAAATGCCGGATCACAGCCTTTTTCGGTGGAAAGGATACGCAGAATAGGAATTTTATGCAAAAATAATGAAATTTTTTCATAAAAACACTTGCTTTTTTTTTTGAAATATGGTATGATATAAAAGCATTTGAAATCCGTCTGGCGTTTTGTGCGTGCAGATGAGAGTTAATGCCGAAAGACATTAAATCGGACAGTCCGCTGCCTGAATATACGGAGCGATCCGTACAGCGTTTATTGATGCGTATTTACATTTTTCCGCAGATGCCAAATGCTGAAAGGCTTTTGCGGAACGGGTAAGAATGTCCGGAAATTTTAGGAGGAAATTAAAATGGATGCACTCAAATTAATCAGCGAGTCAAGCATGAAGGAAAACGTTCCGCAGTTCAACATTGGTGATACCGTAAAGGTTCACGTACAGATCAAGGAAGGCGACAAGAGCCGTATCCAGGTATTTGAGGGAACTGTTATTGCTAAGAAGCACGGCGGAATCAGCGAGACATTTACTGTAAGACGTGTTGCACACGGATGCGGAATCGAAAGAGTATTCCCTCTTCACTCTCCTGTTGTTGACAAGGTAGAGGTCGTAAGACGCGGTAAAGTTCGTAGAGCTAAGCTTTATTACCTCAGAGATAGAGTGGGTAAGGCTGCTAAGGTCAAGGAACAGATCCGCTGATCGGATACAGACGGGGTTCGGTCGGTTTATGCCGGCTGAACTAATACTAATCCCTGAAATGTTAGTAGATAATGCATACAGACGGAATTTGTGACGTTAGATTTGTCTATTGTTATTTAAGGGATTAGTATAAGTTGTCTTGAATCAGAGAGTCTGTCCCCGGATTGCTGAGATGCGGTTTTTGACGTACTGTGTTTGATTTTCAGCCATATTGTCAGTATCAGTATGCCTGCAAACGACCTGCCTGTCTGCCGCATCCGCACAGCAGACCAGGGACAGGCTTTTTATTATATATTACAGGAGGATTATCATGAACGAAAATAAAGATCTTGAAATAGAAAAAGACGAGGATGCTCCTGAAAACGAGCCGGAAACAGCGTCTCCGCAGGAATCAGCGCCTGGGCAGGGGAGCATTGGTGAAAATAAAAACGGCAAGCTGCTAAGAGATATAATGGATATAGTTGAATCAACTATGATGACTATATTCGTTATCATGATGATATTCACTTATCTGCTGCATCCGGTAAATGTAAAGGGAGAGTCCATGCAGCCGACCCTGATGGATTATGACAGGATTCTTATGACTACTGTTTATTTTGAACTTGAATACGGTGATATCGTTATTGTTGATAATGATACTGCATACGATATCGACGAAAACGGAAAGCCCGTTGCTGTGAATATCGACGGAAAGCAGCTTGATGAATGTATTATCAAGCGTATAATTGCAACAGGCGGACAGACGCTTGACATCCGTGACGGAAAGGTCTATGTTGATGGAAAGCAGCTTGATGAGCCGTATATAGCCAAAGGAGCACGCACATATCCTTTGAACGGATTTAATAACAAATATCCGATCACTATTCCTGATGGCTATTACTTTGTGATGGGCGATAATCGTGAGCATTCTTCGGACAGCCGCCATGCCGATGTGGGACTTATCAAGAAATCGCAGATTTACGGAAAGGCTCTGGTAAGATATTCACCCCTCAGCAAATTTAAATTCCTGTGGGATACTGAAGATGAGTCGGCAGAATAAGGTCGTTTTCTGATTAAATGAAAAGGAAAAATAAATTTCCGGGGGTTCTTGCAGCAGTGTCCGGATTTATCGAAATGCTGTTTATAACGCTGTTGGTCGTGAGCCTTGTCTTTACATACTTGCTGCGGATAGTTGAGGTCAGCGGCGATTCAATGAGTTCTACCCTTGAATCGGGGGATAAAGTTATAATGACGTCCAGGTGCAGGCACCCGAAGCAGGGAGATATCATTGTGTTCTATGCTTCCAGAGCTGTAATTCTGGACGATAATTCCGAAATCGTGGTGTCCGCCGGAATACGTCAGAATCTGATGAAGCGTGTGATCGCTGCGGAGGGACAGACGGTGGATTTTGACTTTGCTGCCGGAAGGGTTTATGTTGACGGCAGAGAGCTTGACGAACCATATATCAGCGGACTTACTCACAGTGATCAGGGTGCGTTTACCGGAAAATATCCTGTAACCGTGCCGGATGGGTATGTTTTTGTAATGGGTGACAACAGGCGTGCTTCTATTGACAGCCGTGCAAGCGAACTGGGATTTGTTCCGATAGATGATATAATCGGCAGGGTTGTTTTCAGTATATCTCCGTTCGGATTTATTGATGATTAAGAGGAGGTTCATGTGGATAATACAGATATGAAACAGATTCAGTGGTTTCCGGGTCATATGGCAAAGACCAGAAGGCTTATTGCTGCAAATCTTAAGCTTGTGGATGCCGTTGCGGAGATCGTTGATGCGAGAGCACCGCTGAGCAGCCGTAATCCGGAAATGGACTTCATGACAAAGAACAAACCTCGTCTATTGATTCTGAACAAGTGTGATCTTGCGGACGAAAAGGCTACCCAGAGCTGGATAAATTACTTTAAAAACAACGGTACAGAAACTGTGGCAGTTGACTGCAAATCGGGCAAAGGACTTAAAAATATCCTGCCTGCGGTAAAAAATAAAGTTCTTGCGGAACTTATGGTCAAGCGTGAACAGAGCGGAATGTCAGGAGCTGCTGTAAGACTTATGGTCGTTGGGATTCCGAATGTGGGCAAGTCTACCGTTATCAACAGATTGTCGGGAGCAAAACATGCCAAGGCGGAAGATCGTCCCGGCGTTACCCGTACAAAGCAGTGGGTGAAGCTTGATAAGAGCACGGAACTGCTGGATATGCCCGGTGTTCTGTGGCCTAAATTTGAGGATCAGGATGCCGCCGTGCGTCTGGCGTTTACAGGCGCTATAAGCGACGATATCCTGGACATCGAAACACTGGCGGCAAAATTGCTTTCATTTCTTGCGGTCGGCTATCCGAATTCTCTCAAAGAGCGGTATAAGGTCGTGCCGGAAGCGGATATGAGTGGATTTGAACTTCTTGAATCCGTAGGAAAAAAACGTGGAATGATGATTTCCGGTGGAGAGATCAACACAGAGCGTGCTGCCATTACCGTAATAGATGAATTCAGAAGCGGAAAACTGGGACGGATCACCCTGGAAATGCCGCAGAAAAGAGATTGATATGGCGAGAATCATTCTTCACAAAGAGTTGTTTGACTATGACAGCAGATTGCGTAAGGAATTTCCGCTGATCTGCGGTGTGGACGAAGCGGGCAGGGGACCTCTTGCAGGGGATGTTTATGCTGCTGCGGTGATTCTGAAAGACGGAGATATGATAGATTATCTTAATGACAGCAAAAAACTTTCAGAAAAACGCCGTGAGCAGCTGTACGATATTATCATAGATAAAGCGGAAGCTTACTGTATCGCCGTGGCTTCTGTTGAGGAGATCGACCGTCTTAATATTTTGAATGCAGCCATGCTTGCAATGAAACGTTCTGTCGAAGGATTGGGGGTAACTCCGGATCTTGCTCTTATTGATGGAAACCGTCTGCCTGATCTTGAATGCAATTCGAGATTCGTTATAAAAGGAGATGCCACATCTGCTTCGATTTCGGCAGCATCTGTGCTTGCAAAGGTTGCCAGAGATCGCTACATGAAAAAAATTGCGGAAAAATATCCGCAGTACGCATTTGAAAGGCATAAGGGATATGGTACGAAACTTCATTATGAGATGCTTGAAAAGTATGGTATATCCGACGTTCATCGGCGATCATTCCTGAAAAAACTGACAGATGAAAGCCAGTGAAACGGGAAAGCTTGGTGAGGAAAGGGTCTGCGCATATTTGATTGGTCATGGCTACAGAATCGCTGCACGCAATTTCCGCATCAGAGGCGGAGAGATCGACATTGTTGCCGAAAATAGCTTTTATATTGCATTTGTGGAGGTCAAGACACGCAGACCAGACAGCATGACAACGGGATTTGAAGCTGTGACAAAACGAAAAAAAGGATTGATAATCCGAGCGGCGGCTGAATACTGCATAAGACATCCCAGCGGGCTTCAGCCAAGATTTGATACTGCTCAGGTTATTGCGGACGAAGGAAGGATTCTCCGGATTGATTATATTGAAAATGCCTTCGATACGACAGGCTATAATTTTATATTCTGAAAGGTGATATTATGTTCTACAACAGCACAAGAAACAGCAATGTTAAGGTGAGCAGCGCCGAGGCCATTACTCAGGGAATCTCCGTGGATGGAGGTCTTTTTGTACCGGAGAGTATTCCAGCGCTTTCCCTTGAAGAGATCAGAGCTGTAGGTGAGATGAAATATGCCGACAGAGCCGCTTTTGTTTTTTCAAAGTATCTGACGGATTTTACAGATGCAGAGATACATTACTGTACCGATAATGCCTACTCTGCAAAGAATTTCGAGACAGAGAGCATCGCTGAGATCGCTCATCTCTTTGACGGCACATATATGCTTGAACTCTGGCATGGGCCTACCTGCGCTTTCAAGGATATGGCTCTTCAGATCCTGCCGTATTTCCTGACAACATCCGCAAAGAAGATTAATCTTGACAAGAAGATCGTTATTCTGGTAGCAACTTCCGGCGATACGGGAAAGGCTGCTCTGGAGGGATTTAGGGATGTTGAGGGAACTTCGATCCTTGTATTCTATCCCGAGGACGGCGTAAGCCCTATGCAGAAGCGTCAGATGAAAACGCAGGAGGGCGAAAATGTCGGCGTGTGTGCGATAAAGGGTAATTTTGACGACTGTCAGAACGGCGTCAAGGCTATCTTTACGGATTATGATGTTAAAAAGCAGCTTGAAGAAGCAGGTCTTATGTTTTCAAGCGCTAATTCTATTAACTGGGGACGTCTGGTTCCTCAGATCGTTTACTACATTTCTTCCTATGCTGAGCTTGTCAAGGACGGAGAAATTGAACTTGGAGATAAGATAAACATTGTTGTGCCGACCGGAAATTTCGGCAACATTCTGGCTGCATACTACGCCAAGCATATGGGAATTCCGGTAAATAAGCTGATCTGTGCTTCAAATGTGAACAATGTTCTCACTGATTTTATCAACACCGGTGTTTATGACAGAAACCGTCAGTTCTATGCAACAGTCTCGCCTTCAATGGATATTTTGATTTCCAGCAATCTTGAGAGACTTCTCTACCTTATGACCGGAAAAAATGACAAGATCATTCGTGACTGGTTCGGAAAGCTTGCATCTGACGGAAGATACGAGGTCACAGAGGATGTAAAGAAAAAGCTCGGCGAGGAGTTCTGGGCAGGATGCTGCAATGACGAGGAAACCAAGGCTGCTATTAACGCAGTTTACGGAAAGTATTCCTATACCTGCGATACCCATACGGCAGTTGCAGTCAAGGTATATGAGGATTACAAGAATGCTACGGGAGACGCAACAAAAACTATTATTGCGTCAACTGCAAGCCCTTATAAGTTCAGTGCTGCTGTTCTTGAAGCTCTGGAGGGCGGCAAATCCGACATTGACGAGTATGCCAAGGTTGATCGTATTGCGGAGCTTTCAAAGCTTCCTGTACCTGCCGCACTTGCTGATCTTAAAAATAAATCGCAGCGTTTTAACGACGTTATAGAAAAGGCGGATCAGAAGCAGTACGTTCTCAGGACGCTTGGTATCTGACATGAGCCTGTACGTTATCGGTGATCTTCATTTGTGCAAAGGCAATTCCGAAAAGTCTATGAGTATATTCAGCGGCTGGGATGACTATCAGGAACGCATCGAGAGCAACTGGCTGAAAATCGTGAAACCGGAGGATACGGTGGTTCTTGCCGGAGATATTTCATGGGGAATGTCTTTGCAGGAGGCAGAGAAAGATTTCAGGTTTATAGACCGTCTGCCGGGAACGAAGATCATTCTGAAAGGAAATCACGACTACTGGTGGACGACTATGAATAAAATGGAGAATTTCCTCAGTTCAAAGGGATTTTTCACCATAAAAATACTTCACAACAATCACTATCGGTACGGTACTTATGGGATCTGCGGAACAAGAGGCTGGGTGAATATGCCCGGTGAAACTCAGGATGATAAGGTTCTGCGGAGGGAAGTACAGCGTCTGGAGACGTCAATAAAATCTGCGCTGTCTGAGGAGCTTACACCTCTTGTTTTCATGCACTACCCCCCGATATTTGCGTCTAACTTCAATTACGATATTCTGGAGATTCTTTATCGCTACAATATCGGAGAGTGCTATTACGGCCATATACACGGACGCTCTGCACATGAATTATGCGTGACGAATGCTTATGACGGCATAAATTTTCATTTGATCTCTGGTGACTATCTACAATTTATTCCGGAAAAAGTACTTTGATTTGTGCTAAATGCAGAACTGTCAAAATTTAGTAGAAAAATTTTTTTGAATGTGGTATAATATACCAAGTATGTTATATAATTACATGGAGGATATATAAATGAGCTTAAAATCATCAAACAAAACAGATGTGAATACTACAGAGTTAGTTATTTCAATCGACCCCGAGACATTTGAGGCTGCTGTTGAAAAGGAATATCAGCGGCAGAAGAAGAATATTCAGATCAAGGGATTTCGTAAGGGCAAGGTTTCAAGAAAGCTTGCTGAGAAGGAGTTCGGCGAGGGTGCGTTCTATGAGGGCGCTATCAACTCTCTTGTAGGTCCTGAGATCGATGCAGCTGTTAATGAAACAGGCATCATTCTCGTAGACAGACCCAGCCTTGAAGTTCTTTCAATTGATAAGGCCGAGGGTGTTGAGATCAAAGCTGTATGCATTACAAAGCCTGAGGTTGAGATTGCTGACTATAAAGGAATCAAGGCTCCAAAGCAGGTAAGCGAGATCACAGACGAAGATATCGACAAGCAGATCGAAATGATAAGAAAGAAGAATGCACGTATCGTTTCTGTTGTTGACAGACCGGCTGAAATGAATGACGAAGTTATCATCGACTTTGAAGGATTCTTCGGCGAAGAGGCATTCGAGGGCGGCAAGGGTGAAGATCATCCTCTGCGCCTTGGCAGCGGTCAGTTTATTCCAGGATTTGAGGAGCAGATCGTAGGTCATAATATCGGCGATGAGTTTGATGTAAACGTAACTTTCCCCGAAGACTACCAGATGGTTGACTATGCAGGAAAGGACGCTGTTTTCAAGACAAAGCTCAAGGCTATCAGCTATGAGGAGCTTCCTGAGATTGACGATGATCTTGTAAAGGATGCTACAGAGTTTGACACTGTTGAAGAATACAAGAATGATATAAGAGCAAAGCTTGAAGAAGCTGCTGTAAATCAGGCAGAAGCATCATTCGAGAATGCTATTATGGAAAAGCTTATCGAAAAGGTTGATGCTCCTATTCCTAATTGTATGTATGAGCACAGAATTGATGCTCTTATTAATAACTTCAATCAGCAGCTCCGTCAGCAGGGTATGGATTTGAAGCTCTATTTCCAGTACACAGGTATGGATATGGATTCATTCAGAGAAACTTACAGAGACAGAGCAGAGAGCGAAGTTAAACTTCGTCTTGCACTTGAAAAGATCGCTGAGCTTGAGGACATCGAGGTTTCAGAAGAAGAAATCAACAACGGTCTTTCAGAGATCGCAGCTTCCAATAACATGGATGTTGAGACAGTAAAGCGTTTCATTAATGTAAACGAGTACAGCGAAGATCTTAAAGTTCAGAAGGCTGTTGACCTTGTCAAGGAGAATGCCGTTATCGACAATACTCCTGCTGAGGAAGAAAAGACAGACGCTGAATAATCGCAGATAACACACATTGTCCCACATATCCTGTGGGACAAGTATTTTAAGAAAGGGCAGTGAAATTATGAGCAGTTTAGTACCTTACGTTGTTGAACAGACAAGTCGTGGAGAGCGGTCCTATGATATTTTCTCACGTCTCCTCAACGACAGGATCATTATGCTTTCAGATCAGGTAAATGACGCTACTGCAAGCCTTGTAGTAGCACAGCTCCTATATCTCGAAAGTCAGGATACGGAAAAGGATATATCTTTATATATAAACAGTCCGGGCGGATCAATTACCTCAGGCATGGCTATTTATGACACCATGCAGTACATCAAGTGTGATGTATCGACTATCTGTATAGGTATGGCTGCTTCTATGGGAGCATTTCTCCTTGCTGCCGGTGCCAAGGGTAAACGTCTTGCTCTCCCAAATAGTGAAATAATGATCCACCAGCCTCTTATTTCGGGAGGATTGTCCGGTCAGTGCAGTGATATTAAAATCCAGTCAGATCACCTTGTAAGAATTCGTCAGAAAATGAACGAGATGCTTGCTGCCAATACAGGCAAACCTCTTGAACAGGTTCAGGCTGATACTGAGCGTGACAACTACATGACTGCTCAGGAAGCTATGGAATACGGACTTATTGACAAAGTGATCGAAAAGAGGTAGGAGATCTGAATGGCAGAAACATTTAAATCATGCAGCTTCTGCGGCAAGGGTGAGAACAGAGTACACAGTATGTTTTCAGCCGGTTCATCTAATATATGCGACGAATGCGTATGTTACTGCTATGAAATGCTTTTCGGTCCTTCGCCTGAAAAAACGCAGAAGAAAAAGAATAAAGATAAAATACAGCCGCTTTCTGAAATGAAGCTCTTTAAGCCAATGGAGATCAAGGCATTTCTGGATGAATATGTTATTGGTCAGGAAGAGGCAAAGATTTCTCTGTCAGTTGCTGTGTACAATCACTATAAGCGCATTCTTGCCCAGGAGCAGAAAAACGGCGATCAGGCAAACAATATTGACGATGTGGAGCTTCAGAAGAGCAATGTTCTCCTTTTAGGGCCTACCGGTGTGGGAAAGACTTTTCTTGCTCAAACGCTTGCCAAGTTTCTTAACGTTCCATTTGCTATTGCTGATGCCACTACGGTTACTGAGGCAGGTTATGTGGGCGAAGATGTAGAAAACGTTCTGCTTCGCCTTATTCAGGCTGCTGATTTCAATATTGAGGCAGCAGAGAGAGGAATCATCTATATTGATGAGATTGATAAGATTGCCAGAAAGTCCGAAAATACATCACTTACCCGTGATGTAAGTGGTGAGGGCGTTCAGCAGTCTCTTCTCAAAATCATTGAGGGAACTGTTTCCAATGTTCCTCCACAGGGCGGACGAAAGCATCCGAATCAGGAATTTCTTCAGATAAATACGAAAAATATTCTGTTTATCTGCGGTGGAGCTTTTGATGGTCTTGAAAGGCAGATTCAGAAGAGAATAAGCAAGGCCCCTATCGGTTTCGGCGGAGAACTTAAATCCCACAAGGAAGAAATGGACAATATTTTCAAGAAAGTGATTCCAAAAGATCTTGTAAAGTTCGGAATGGTTCCGGAATTTGTTGGCAGGCTGCCGGTTATTTCTGTTCTTGAAGCTCTTGATGAGAATTCACTTGTAAGAATTCTCACAGAGCCGAGAAATGCGCTTATCAAGCAGTATAAGAAGCTTTTTGCTTATGACGATGTAGAACTGGAGATCCAGGATGACGCTTTGATTGAGATTGCAAAAAAGGCGATTTCTCAGAAAACAGGTGCCAGAGGTCTGCGGTCTATTCTGGAAAAAATTCTTATGCGTTCTATGTATGCAGTGCCGTCAGACGGCAGTATAGCCAGAGTAACGGTCACTGCTGAGTGTGTAACTCAGGATGCTGACCCTGTACTGACAAACAGGAGAAACAAGACCGTCCAGCTGGCTAAATAAAATATGTAAGCTCTGTACCGAGGTACAGAGCTGTTTTTTATGGGCAGATTAGCATCCGCAGCCGCAGTCGTTGTTGTTGTTGCCGCATCCGCAGTTGTTATCGTTGCCGCATCCGCAGCCACAGCCGCCGTTTGCGAAGAGGATCACGAAGAGAATGATCACCAGGATAAGGCACCAGTTATTTCCACAGCCAAAGTTTGAATTACACATAAAGAACAACTCCTTAAAAGATGTATTTGAAGCGTTTTTGTTTTCGCTTCATAGTACATAGTATGCTATGGCGAAAAAAGTGTTACAAAAATTTTTCGTATCATTCGTTTCGACTGTTATCGCACTGCTGATGTGGCATAATAATTATAGGTAACCTCTAAAACAATGTCAACAACTTAGTGGGTACGCCGCTCCCAACGGTCGCCCGTACCCTCTGTCACTGTGTGACATCTCCCTACACCGTAGGGAGTCACCCACACACCTGCCAAAGGGGAGTACACGCCTAACTGGCGCCCGTCCCCTCTGTCACTTGGTGACATCTCCCCACACTGTGGGGAGTCACCCTTTGGAATCCCGGTATTAATTATTTTCAGTACCTCGTAAAGAGGTACTGGAAATAATCAGGGCAGAAGCCCATAGAATGAACACCCATTAAAAAGAGTGCAAGGGAACAAAATCTACTAAGCTGCTGACATTGTTTCAGAGGCTGCCTATATACAAAGACTTATAAGGAGAGAGCATATGATAAACACAGACAAATTCAACAGGAAGTCGGTAAAGATCATTGAAGAAGCAGTACGGCAGGCATCTGAACTGGGGCATACCTATATAGGCAGTGAGCATATTCTGCTGGCTATGTCGAGGGACGCTTCCTCAAAAGCGTCAGATATACTGACAGAAAACGGAGCTTCATATGACGATATCCGGAGAGCAATCATTGATCTCGTAGGCCAAGGAGCCCCCTCAATACTTAACCAGCGTTATTTTACTACTGCTTCGAGAAAAATCCTGGAAACTGCTTGTTCGATTGCACTCAAAGACAAGAAAAAACAGGCAGCGCCGGAACATATACTTGCTGCCATTATGAAAGAATCATCATGCAGTGCGTGTGCGGTCATCAGAAAGATAGGCGGAGATCAGACAGGAATTTGTCAGGGACTGAATATGATAGATTCACCGGAAGTTATAGGGGAACTTTATGAATCCCTAAAACCCAAAGCGTCGCATCTGCCTAATCTGTTCAGATATGGCAGGAATATAACCGATATGTCAGCCGTTAAAAAGAATGATCCGCTTATCGGACGAAGCCGGGAAATCGAACGCGTTATGCAGGTTCTTGCACGCCGAACGAAAAATAATCCATGTCTCATCGGCGAGGCAGGCGTTGGAAAGACAGCTATAGTAGAGGGTGTAGCAGAACTGTTTGTCCGTAACCTTGTTCCTGATTCACTGAAAAATCGGTTTATTTTTTCTCTTGACTTGACCGCCTTGCTTTCGGGAGCAAAATACCGTGGTGATTTTGAGGAACGCATTAAGGCATGCATTGAGGAGGCTGTAAATGCCGGCAATATCATTCTGTTTATTGATGAGATCCATACCATCGTAGGTGCAGGAGCTGCCGAGGGAGCGATAGACGCCGCAAATATCATGAAGCCACGTCTGGCACGTGGTGAACTCCAGGTAATCGGAGCGACTACCTTTGACGAGTATAAAAAGACCATTGAGAAAGATTCTGCCCTGGAGCGTCGATTCCAGCCTGTTCATGTAAACGAGCCTGATAAAAAAAGCTGCATCCGGATCATTAACGGTCTTAAAAGCAATTACGAATCTTTCCACCAAGTGGAGATAGGCAGTGAGATAGCGGAAATGGCTGTTGATCTTTCAGTCAGATACGTTACCGATAGATGTCTCCCGGATAAGGCTATAGATTTGTTGGATGAAGCCTGTGCTTGTGCCAAGATACGCTGTAATTCCGGTATTATTACAGAAGATTCTGATTTTATCACGTCAAAAGATAAGGAAATTCGGCTGAGCGCTCTTGGAAAGGTTATTCGTGGCAGCGGAAAAACGCAGGTAACAGAGGAAGATCTTATTTCTGTAATAAATCTTCGTACCGGAATTCCGCTGAATAAAATCAGCGTGGAAGAAGAAAAGCAGCTTTCACTGCTTGAAGCTCAGTTGTCCCAGCGTGTTATCGGTCATCAATATGCTGTCAGCAAGGTTACGGATGCTGTGTGCCGTGCAAAATCCGGACTCCGTGACGAAAGACGTCCGATGGCTTCATTTTTGTTTGCAGGCCCTACCGGAGTTGGAAAAACCGAACTGGCACGTGCTTTGTCTGAGTGTCTTTTCGGGTCGGAAACAAGTCTTATACGTATTGATATGTCAGAATATATGGAAAAGCACTCCGTATCCAAACTCATCGGAGCGCCTCCCGGTTATGCAGGATATGAGGACAGCAGCGGAAATCTTTGCGAACGAGTGCGCAGAAATCCATATTCGCTGATACTTTTTGATGAGATTGAAAAAGCAGACATGGAGGTGCTTAACATACTCTTGCAGATACTTGATGACGGAATGCTTACAGATTCAACTATGCGGCGTGTGAGTTTCCGCAGCTGCATTATAATTATGACTACAAATATTGGCGCAGGAAAGCAGTCAGGAAGCTCTGCACTTGGATTTTCCGGTGGCGGCAGAAAAGCAGACGAAGACATTGTGCAAAGGTGTGTCCGGGAGCATTTTACACCTGAGTTTATCAACAGGATAGACGAAATAATTGTATTCAGTCCTCTTTCAAGTGATAATATAGGTGAAATAAGCCGTATTGCACTTGAAGATCTGCGTGAAAGAGCAGAAAGCATAGGAATCAGCCTGACTTATACTCCGGAAGTTGTAAAAGCAGTAGCGGCAGCAGCTGGAACTGAAAAGTACGGAGCACGTCCTATAAAACGCAGGGTGACGGAGCTGATTGAAACGAAACTTGCTCATCTTATAGTAACCTCGCAGCTTACCCGTGGTGATAAAGCGAAGATATGTCTTGTCAACGGTCAGATTTCCATTCTGGCAAATGCCGGCATGACTGTATCGTTTGGAAGCGAGGGATAAAAATAAGGCGGTCATTTTAGACCGCCTTAAATTATTTTTCAGGATTTTCCTGTATATTGCTTTTAGTCATTTTATGATGTTCAGGCTTGTGACAACCAATAACCACATAGAGCACAACCATGGTAATTCCGACAGCACAAACAGCAATGCTGGCAGCCATGAATGCTTCCGTGAGTTTGAACATTGCACCTGTGTAAGCAGCAAATATTTGGGGCTGTTTGATAGAAAAAGCGTTGAAGTAATCGGTAGAAAGAAGATATATGCTTGGCACCATGCCGATAGTTCCGGCAATAGCTGCTGAAATTCCCGTCCAGTAGAGAACAGTTTTCTTTTCCTTACGGTTTATGAAGATCAGGAAAAGAATCATCAGTGCTGCTCCGCCGACAGAAGCAAATGTAAGCAGCGGACGCATTCTGTATATTTTGGATGCCGGAGTAAGAACACCATGTTTCTCAAGGGCAGCAAATTTGTATATGTCGCAACTCTCGCCGATAAGCTGATAGGCATTTTTTTTCGTATTTTCCAGCTTATTATAGAAATCGTTGTTTTTTTCGTAACCGGTTTCGTCAGCCATAGTATTGAAAAAATCATCAAGAGCTTTTTCCATTTTCATATTCTTCGGAATTTCAACATCCATTCTTTTGCCGGATTTAAGGATATCGTAGCCACTATTTATATATGCGTTTATTACAGATTGTATATATTTTTTATCCAGATTTTTTAAATAAATATCTGATGGAATTCCCGAAGCTCCCGAACTCTCTTTGAATTTACTGTTAAGATGAGCAGCTGTCTTGTCTGAGATATCTTTTTTTTCCGAGAGTGTAATGGTTCTGCCAGCATTAAAATTAATATCAGCGATTATGATGCCGACATTGCATATCATCAGAATTACCAGAAGTATGGAAATCAGCAGAGAGGGAATGTATGCGCTTAACTTTTTCATATCATTCAGCCTCCTTGTAGTATTTTGTTTCGGTAAGATCGCAGATAACTCCTATTCTCTGGTCGGAAGCACCGAAAATATCTTTTGTGCAGGTATAAAGCGTTAGGCGTGTATCGTCAGTGGGACGAACGTATTTCTTTTCACTGTCTTTGAATGAGATGGTCTCACGGACTGTATAGACGAATTTGCCGTAGTTGGTTCTGACTGTGATAACATCTCCGGTTCTGAGTTTGTCGAGTTCGGCAAAGAACGTATTTACATGAGCGCTTACAACTGAATTTCCAGAATCTCCGAACACAGACGAGCTTGATGCCTGACAGGCTCCGATCTCAAAGAGGTCGATATCACTGCCCCAGTAGACGGGAACGGTAGTTTCAAAAGCGTCGCAACTAAGATCGGCGTAATGTTCACCAAATACCGGACGTATAATTTCACCTTTTTCAGAGGAGTAGTTATTATCATCACTGTTGATTGCATTATCTTTTATTTTCAGACCGGATTCTGCATTTTCAGGGTCGATCTTTAACTCATCCATAAACACCAGACCTTTGTATCTTTGCAGCTTGTCCGAAGGAACTATGAGAGCTATCATAATTAATCCCATGCACATAGCAAACATGATAAATGGTGTGGCAATATGGATCAGAAGAGTTCCGTGATTTAATTTATTTTTTTTCATTTGCTGCACGTTCCTTTGACGAATATCTTCGGGACACAATGATTATTCCGGCAAGAGCCATAACGAAAAGACCTCCGGCTGCCGCATAGACCCAGCGTCTGTCGTAGCCTGTATTTTCGACGATATCACTGCCGATGCTTGATTGACCGATGAGTACGCCGTTATCGTCATGAAGAGCCAATTTTACCGTGTTGTCATTTATGTCCTTTACGGTAAGGTTTATACCGAATTCATCCATGACATCTGCCATTCCATTTATTGTTTCGAGCTTTTTGTCTATGGGAAGTTGTTTGAGCATACTTCTTCGCTCTTCAGGCGAAAGATTGTCAAGAATGAATTGCTGCTGATCTGGTGGAAAAGTTGCGATATATGCTTGCTTGGCATCATAAGAAAGAGCAATAAATTCCTTTTTGCTGATACGTGTAATAGTTGTTCCGTCTGACATAGTAAGCGTTACAGGCGGATCGGTATTTTCCGGTGCAGAAGTGCCGGGAACATCCGGATCAGCGGAAGCTGTAGTCGTGGTAACGGCTGACTGAGTCACCTGCGGACCAGTCGTAATATAGTATTGTCCTTGCTCGTGTATTGCGTCAATAGCTTTCTGGAGATTTTCTTCGTTCCAGTCACTCTCGTCAGTATATTCTGCACGAGCAAGATTATAGTAATCCTGGATCATTTCTTCCGGATATCCGTAAGCACGTGCTTCATTCCATACATCGTCAACAGTAACAGCGTTTACTGTCAGTACACCGGCAAACAGAATCGCCGCAGTGCCTATCAGGACAGTAAATCCTGTAATAATTTTTTTTATCATAATATCCCTCCATGTGGTTTTTATCATATCTCTATTATACCCGTTTTTTTCAGGAATGTCAAGAAAAATCAGAATCTGTCCAACGGAAATCAGAAACGTAATATAATTGACTTTATATGTATTACGTGCTATAATATATGCAAACATAGGCTGAGGATCAGGAGAAAAGCAGAAAAAACATTTTATGATAGTCAGAATTTGCTCAGTCTTTCTTCAAAAAACATTACAGCGAGGTACGATAATATGGACGCAAAGAGCATTACAGAAAAAATAAGGTCATTTTTAAAGGAAAATACCATAAATCATAGTACATACTGGTATCCTCTGTCTGAAATAAAAAGCGGAATTCCGGTATCTGCGTATCTTATCACGGAGATTTACAGCGATAACAGGATCGATTTTATTGAAAGTGTTCTGAAAAGGTGTAATATAAGGTTTGGCTATTGGATACAGGAATATATTGAAGAACTACATAACGGTGATCTGATTGAAATGCTGTATGAAAAAGATGAGGACGGTTATGTTTTTCCGTGGCTTTCTGAAATGTTTATATTTGATCGGTCTGAAAAATGGCTTATATATATTTCGCATGAGGAAACGATTGCCTTTACCGGAGAAGAACTTGTAAAAGCAGCAAGGGAAATCATACCTGAAAAATATGAAATTCAAGGATCGTATAATTGTCTGACTAACGAACAGATGACTGCGGCACTGATAAAACGTCTTGGATTTGATTTTGATACGATCCCAAAAGGTGAAATAAAAGATCTGCTGAAAAGAGAAATTGAAAATTTTCATGAAGGCAGTTCAGAATATATCAGATTGTTATGCGGATATCTGTTCTGTCTTGGAGATGCGGAGAATGCTGAATTGATAGAAATGGCAAAGTATGGTATCAACATGGATGTAGGCTGCATGATAGATTATGAATGGGTAGAAAGTTTGAAAAACGGCGGTGTTCAAAGCGAATATATACGTTCACGAGATGAGCTTATAGAGGACTTTGTTAGATATTATAGCAACTTTGAAACGAGTGATGAGTGATAAAAATGGATAACCTTTTGAAAAACTGCCGTTTGTGTCCAAGACAATGCGGCATAAATCGCTATGAAAACACTGGGTACTGCGGCGTCGGAGAGGAAATTCTCGGAGCGAAGGCTTGTCTGCATCAATGGGAAGAACCCTGTATATCATACAGGAACGGTGCCGGAACAGTGTTCTTTTCAGGATGCAGTCTCCATTGCTGTTTCTGTCAGAACGCTCCTATAAGCAATGAGATCAAAGGAAAAGCGATCACTGTCCGGCAGCTGAGCGAGGTATTCCTTCGACTTCAGGAACAGGGAGCAGACAGCATAGAGCTGGTTACGCCGACCCATTATGTGCTGCAGATAATTTCTGCTCTGGATATGGTAAAGCATCGTCTGGGGATTCCTGTTATCTGGAACAGCGGCGGCTATGAGCTTCCGGAAACGATAAGGCTTCTGGACGGATATATTGACGTTTATCTGCCGGATATAAAGTATTTTTCCTCCGATATTTCAGCAAAGTACAGCAATGCTCCCGACTACTTTGAGTATTCCTCGGCGGCTGTACTGCGTATGATAAATCAGGCTGGAAAGCTTGTTTACAACGATCAGGGAGGACTTATCAGAGGAACGGTTATCCGTCATCTTGTTCTGCCGTCTCACCGTCATGATTCAATGAAAATACTGGACTGGATCGCTGAAAATACCACTCCGGAAACGGCTCTGCTAAGCCTTATGAGTCAGTACACTCCGTTTGACGGTATCCCGGACAGCTGTTCTGAGCTGCGTCGCCGTATAACAAAAATGGAATATAATTCCGTTGTCCGTCACGCACAGGATCTTGGTCTTGACGGATTTATTCAGGAAAAAGCTTCGGCATCTGCCGATTATGTTCCTGATTTCGATTTTTCCGGACTGCCGGAATAATTTCGTAACGTTTGTTAAAGATAACAATCTTGTGTCACATCCTTCTTAAAAAAGCTGTTATATTAAGTGAGACGTCTCAAGGAAGAGGTGATAACATGACCAGTAAGGAAACAGAAAAGCTAAAGCAGCTCTACGAAATCTATGAGCAGCCGATGTTCAGAATAGCCTATGCGGTTCTGCACAGTAATGAGCTGGCAGAAGATGCAGTTTCGGATGCTTTTATACGTATTATCGAACGGCTGGACAGAATAGGTGTTGTTAAAAGCGATAAGACCAAAAACTATATCGTAAGGGTGATAAAAAGCACATCTATTAATATTTACCGGAAAAACAGGTCGTTTTTCGTCAGGGAAGTTCCTATAGACGATGAAACCATGCAGATCCCGGATAGTTCTCCCGGGGTGGAAAGAATTGTTATAAACGCTGAAAACAGCCGGGAACTCGATAATATGCTGGAAAAGATCAGCGTAACCGACCGCAATATTGTTTTATTAAGATGCCGTGAAGAATTATCGTGGAAAGAAGTTGCAAAAAATCTGTCTCTTACTGAGACTGCCGCCAGAAAGCGTTTTGAAAGAATAAGAAAACGCCTTATCGGCATGAAAGGAGAACCATCTGATGGAAAGATCTAAATTACCAAGCAAAAAAGAATTTGATAGGATAGTGGAAGAGGCATTCTCCGCAGATGAACGTCACAGCTTTTCCCTACAGTACAAGCAGAAGAAGGATAATATACAGAGAGGTATCATTATGAAAAAAACAAACAACAAGCTGGAGCGTGTTTTTGTTGGCGCTGTAGCTGCTGCCGTGCTGGCTGTAGTTGCCGTTCCTACAGGCGTGGTTCTTAAAAATAAGCTTGCTCCGGCAGAAATAGTTCCCGGAACAGACGAAAACGCAGTTGTCGTTGAAGCCACAAAAGATCCTGAAGAAATTACCGAGCCTGCAACTGATGTTGACATTGCTCCGGAATTCAATGAAGAACCCAAAACTTATGAGTTCGGCTGGCTGCCCGATGACATGACATCTGACGGCTGGAAACTCCATAGCTCCGATCATACGTCGTGCATTACGCCTGTCATTTACAGGTATACACCGGATCAGGAGCTTCTTCCGAGGGAAAACTTCCCGACTGCTTCCACTGATGAATACACCTTTGAAAATAAAAACGTAAAGATTTTTTATTCGTGCGATTTCAGAACTATCGAAGAGAACAATTTCGGACGCAATGTGTGGATCACCTTTGAGGGCAGTCAGTATGCTGTTTTTCTCTATGTTTCAGACGGCGTTGATGATGAAGTGCTGAAGCAGATCATTGAGAATATTTCACTTGTTCCGACATCTGAGGATAATTCACAGATATACGAAGAACCTGTTCAGAAGGAACAGCCGGCAGGGGATACAGGATCTGTATCGGTTGAAATACCGGATGGCATCCCGTCTGAAAATCTGAATCTTATTACGTTAGGCGAAACATATACCGATACTTTTGATTTTTGGCAGGATCATACGACGGTAATGGACATTACGGCTACTGATGCATATATTACCAGAAGCCTGGACGGTATTGTTACAGATCCAATCGGTCTGGATGCGGATTACAGTAAATTTGCTGACGAAAACGGAAATATAATCAACTGCTATACCGAATGGTTTGAGAATGTTCAGCAGCCCGACGGAACATATAAAAAGGAAATTATTGATACTGAAACAGTTGGTTCAAAGATCCTTGTGGTAGATATGACGCTTACAAACAGATCAGATATGAGTGATGAATATAATATCCATCCGACACTGATGACTAATTATAGCGGAAAGCTTCTCAGATTGACCGAAGCGGAAAAAGCGGTAAAAAACGGCGATTGTTCCTGTTACTGCAATATGGATGAACTGTGCGGCGATCGTCAGGCAGCGTTTTCACTTTCGGTAAACGGAACGAAGGGAGATCATAACTCCGTGATTCTTGAGCCCGGCGAAAGCGCAGAAGTACGTCTTGCATTCCTTCTCCGTGAAGACGAGACCGACAGAAAGCTTTACCTCAGTATGATAGATCAGGGATTCAGCACCGACGACGAATCTTATTTGAATAGTAATGTGTTCCTTGATCTCAGCGGAGTTGCCGAAAAATAAAAACATGATCTGAAAATTCAAGCCCTGCGATATTTTATCTGATATCGCAGGGCTTTTTTATGCATTGACAATTTAGCAAATAAAGGATATAATATTCATTGAAAAAAGTTCTGGAGGAATAATAATTATGACAAATATTCTTTTGGTAGAGGATGATAAGAACATTATTTCAAATTTGTGCGAATTTCTTTCGTCCGAGGGATTCAATGTGAGAACGGCTTCCGGACAGAAAGACGCTATTGCTTCTGTTGAAAATGATCCTCCCGATCTGGTTCTGCTCGATATTTCTTTGGCTGACGGAAACGGTTTTGCGGTATGCTCGGCGATAAAAAGCAGATATAATATTCCCGTTATTTTTCTGACCGCTTCCGGCGACGAATACAGTACCGTTACCGGTTTTGATCTTGGTGCGGACGATTATATATCGAAGCCTTTTCGTCCCCGCGAGCTGATCTCAAGAATTAAAAATATATTAAGACTGACCGGAAGTATCGGAGCAGTCATACAGCTTGGCGATATTACTGTTGATACAATAAAAGGAACGGCTGTCAGAAACGGAAAGGATCTGTATCTTTCAGCCCTTGAATACAGACTTCTGCTTACATTTATCAATAACCGGGGCGCTGTTCTTTCAAGGAATCAGCTGCTTGAATCCATATGGGATATCGCCGGAGAGTTTGTAAACGACAATACACTGACCGTTTATATAAAAAGGCTGAGGGATAAAATAGAGAATGATCCACAGAATCCGCTTATCATAAAAACGGTTCGTGGAATGGGCTATAAGGTGGATCTATGATGAAATTACTGCGTAATACTGAAGTTTTAAGAGGAATTCTGTTCCTTGCGGCAGTTTCAGCCGCAGCTGTGATATATTCTTTTTATGCGGATGTCAGTTCAGTGATTTTTATTTCTGTGCTTTGTCTGGCATTTATCGTCATCCACATTTTTATAACATGGAAAAGATACCGCAGGATAAGCAGTCTTGCCTCTGATATAGACAGCATTCTTCACGGAAACGATCATATCATGCGCAGCTCATACGACGAGGGCGAGCTTGCCGTTCTCGAATGCGAAATATATAAAATGATCGTCTGCCTGCGTGAACAGCGGCAGAGACTGATGAATGACAAGATCTATCTTGCCGATTCCATAGCCGATATCTCACATCAGATACGAACGCCGCTGACCTCGATAAATATTATTGTGCAGCTTCTTTCAAAACCCGGGCTTGACGACGACCGCCGCTTCCGGCTCTGTTTTGAACTCCGGCAGTTGCTCTCACGGATAGACTGGCTGATAACTTCACTCCTGAAAATTTCAAAGCTTGACGCCGGAACGATCACATTCAATCGGGAAAAAATCAGTCTTCTGGAGCTTATTGAAAAATCCTGTGCCCCACTGCTTGTTTCGATAGATCTGCGTGAACAGACGCTGGATATAAAAGCGTCCGGAAACGTTTCGGGTGATATTGCATGGAACTGTGAAGCGATCGGCAATATTGTCAAAAATTGTACGGAGCATACTCCTGCCGGTGGAACTATCTCGATCACTGCCGAGGAAAACCCGCTTTTTTCAGAAATATGCATCTGCGATAACGGCAGCGGTATTGCGGAGGATGATCTTCCACATATTTTTGAACGTTTTTACAAAGGTGAAAATTCGGATGAAAGCAGTTTCGGCATCGGTTTGAATCTTGCAAGAATGATAATCACAAATCAGAACGGTACTGTAAAGGCAGAGAATCGGCTGTCGGGAGGGGCCAAGTTTATTATAAGATTTTATAAAGAGATAATCTGAAAACAACAGCAGACAAATATTCCGGTTCTCCAAGGTGACGTTTTTGTAATATTAAAGTCACTTCAATGTCACCCGGGCATGATATAATTGAAGCATAATCTGAAAAGGAGAACAGTTATGGAAATTTTAAAAGTTGAAAATCTATGCAAAACTTACGGTAAAGGCGAAAATATCGTTCATGCGCTCGATAATGTTTCGTTTTCAGTCAGCAAAGGAGAGTTTGTTGCTATAATCGGACCGTCCGGTTCAGGCAAATCCACTCTGCTTCATATCCTTGGAGGCGTTGACAAGCCGACCAGCGGAAAGGTCTTTATGGACGGCTGCGATGTCTACTCCCAGAACGAAGATCAGCTTGCAGTATTCAGGCGCCGTCAGGTAGGACTTATTTATCAGTTCTACAACTTGATACCGGTTCTGAATGTTACGGAAAACATTACGCTTCCGGTACTTATGGACAGCCAGAAAGTGAATACGGAGAGACTGAACGAGCTTATTGCGACACTTAAACTGAACGGACGTGAAAATCATCTTCCGAATCAGCTTTCAGGCGGACAGCAGCAGCGTGTTTCTATCGGAAGAGCGCTTATGAATTCTCCTGCCGTAGTTCTTGCCGATGAACCTACCGGTAATCTTGACAGCAAGAACAGTCAGGAGATAATGGAACTGCTTAAATATTCCAATGAAAGATATAATCAGACGCTTATTATTATCACCCATGATGAGAATATCGCCCTTCAGGCAGACAGGATACTTACGGTCGAGGACGGAAAGATCAAAAATGACGAGGTGATACGCAGATGAACATTTTTCATAAAGTCACTTTGCAGTCGCTTAAAAGAAACAAAACACGGACTGTAGTAACAATAATCGGAATAGTTCTTTCTACTGCGCTGATATGTGCGGTTTCAACATCGGTTTCGAGTTTCCTTGATTATATGAAGAGATCTATCATATATGAAAACGGCAATTGGCAGGGAAGCGTTATGGATGCCGATTATGATTCCTACAGCCTTATTAAAGATTCCGATGAAGTATCGGAAACGGTTTATGCTCAGCAGGTAGGATATGCTGAAATCGACAGCGATAATAGAGAAAAACCGTTTCTGTATATCCTTGGAGCGGATAAAAAATTTGCAGATACGATGTCTGTACACATAAAGTCAGGCAGATTTCCGGAAAATGAAAATGAGATAATGCTTCCGGATCATCTTGCGAATAACGCCGGACTTTCATGGTCTGTCGGCGATACTGTTGAACTGGATATAGGTCAGCGCACAAGAGACGGGTATATTCTTGGACAGAGCAACCCCTATTATGTTTATGATGACGAGGGGAAAGCAATAGAGGAAAATGAACAGTTTACAGTAAATGAGACAAGAACTTTTACTGTTGTCGGGCTATTCAGCCGTCTCGGGTTCGAGGACTGGTTTGCTCCGGGATTTACGGCAATAACAGCTCCGTCTGCCGACGATGCAGGTACTCTCCGTTACGACGTTTATTTCAGCATGAAAAAGCCGAAGGATATTTTTGAATTCATTGAAAAAAACGAACTTGAGGCTTCTACAAATGATGAACTTCTTATATGCTACGGAGCAGCAAAGTATAACGGATTTACAGATGTTCTTTACAGCATTGCGGCAATCATTATTGTGCTCATAATGTTCGGTTCAATTTCGCTTATTTATAATGCTTTTTCTATCTCCGTATCGGAAAGAACAAAACAGTTCGGGTTGTTATCTTCTGTCGGTGCGACCCGTAAACAGCTTCGCCGCAGTGTTTTCTTTGAAGCCGGAGTAGTAAGTTTGATCGGCATTCCCATTGGAATACTCGTTGGAATTGCCGGAATTGGCACAACATTCGTTTTTATAGGCGACAAATTTAATTCGTTCGGCGGCAGTGCGTCAGGTGAAGTCAAAATGAAACTTTGCGTTTCTGTAACTGCTGTGATAATTGCCTGTGCAGTGGCTCTTGTAACGGTTCTCATTTCAGCCTGGATACCGTCAAAAAGAGCAACGAAAATCTCTGCTGTTGAAGCTATCAGGCAGACAAACGACATAAAATCCCCAAAAAAGCACATTAAAACTCCTAAAATTATCGGAAAAATTTTCGGACTTCCCGGTATTCTTGCTCACAAATATTATAAGAGAAGCAAAAAGAAGTATCGGGCTACCGTAGTCAGTCTTTTTATGAGCATTGTGCTGTTTATACCGTCCGCCGCATTTACGGATTATCTTGTAGAAATGGCTGACACAACTTTTGATACCTATGGATATGATCTGTCCTATATACCTGATTATGAAGATATGTCCGGATTCAGCGAAGATGAAGTTCTCAGAATTATCAGCAATGAAGAAAATACAGATCAGGCGGTTTATTGCAGAAGATGTCTGATGACAGGGGAGTTTAAATCCGAAGATTTGACAGATGAAATTAAAAATATTTATACAAACGATTCGGACAGTGAAATTCCTGTTTATCTTTATTTTGTAAACAATGATGAGTTCACAAGACTGCTTGACGAAAATAATATAAAAAATAAAGATGATTATATGAATTCTGAGATGCCGCTGGCTCTGATATATGATAAAGTCAGCTATTTTGATTACAAGAAGGAAAAATATGCAAAAAGCCATATTCTTAACAAAGACAAATGCAGTCTGGAAATTGATTTCAGGAAAAAATTTGACGGATATTATTTTGAAACATATGAATATGAGGATGCAGAAGAATCCGAAGCTCAGGCTGAAGAATATGTAATATACAGAAATAATGATGATCCGGAAGATTCATTAAAAATAAGATCCGATGAATCCAAAATAAGGATGAATATAAATATCGGCAGAAAAATTGAAGAAGCACCGTTTTTCTTTGAGTATTCCGGCAGCGTCATGATAATCTACCCCCATAGTGCAATGAAAAAAATAATCCCTGAAGAATCTGACGATGATTTTTATGTATCTTTCAAGTTAAAGTCAGAAGACCATGCCGAAAGCTATACAGCCTTGAAAGAACTTATTGATAATCAGCTTCTTCCGGCAGGAGATATTACAGATTATGCAGAAATAGCTGAATCTGACAGAAATGTCGTGACTATAGTTCAGGTATTTGCTTATGGATTTATAGTTCTTATTTCGCTTATTGCCGCTGCAAACGTTTTCAATACCATATCAACTAATATCAGTCTCAGACGGCGTGAATTTGCCATGCTTAAATCTATCGGAATGACCGGCGGCGGATTTAACCGCATGATGAATTTTGAATGCATACTTTACGGTATAAAGTCGCTGATGTATGGACTTCCTGTTTCGATAGCCGTGACATATTTTATATATCGTTCTGTTTCAGAAGGATTTGAAACTGACTTCCGGCTTCCGTGGAAAGCAATAGTGATAGCAGTTTCAAGCGTACTGCTTGTTGTTTTTGCAACTATGATGTACTCCATGAACAAAATCAAAAAAGATAATCCCATTGATGCTCTGAAAAACGAGAATCTGTAAATAGAAAAAACGAATCATAATTGATATCAACACTTTAGTAGGTACTGTATTCAAACCCAAGTCAAGAGGAAATTTTCTCTATGGATATTCACTCTAATTATATTCAGTACCTCTTTACGAGGTACTGAATATAATTAATACTGGGATTCCAAAGGGGATGTATTCCCCTTTGGCAGGGGTGTGGGGACAGCGTCCCCACTAAAGCTGATGATATTGGTTATGATTCGTCCTTTTATTTAATGATTCCTTAATTGGTGTAATAGCAGTACGGGATCGTCGCAGTTCATGAAACTGCTCATTATACAGGCACCGGATGCTCCGGCATTCCTTATACTGGATATATTTTCCGGATTTATCCCACCGATGGCGTAGACTGGGATATCAACTCTTTTGCAGACGTTTTCAAGAAAACTGAGTCCACGGGGCGGAAGTCCCTTTTTGCATCCGGTCTCAAAAATATGACCGGCTGTAATGTAGTTTGCTCCGAGATTTTCAGCCTCAGCGGCTTCTTCCACTGAGTGTACCGAGGCGCCGACCGTCCGGAATCTGCCTGTTATATTTCCGGAAAAATTTTTTAAAACCGTTATGGGAAGATGAATATCTCCGGCGCCGAGTTTCTCCGCTGTAGCGGCGTATGTATGGATACTGCACGGTATACCGTATTTACGGCAGATATTCATTGATTTTTCTGCGAATACGGTGTAGTCTGCATTGCTTAGTTCTTTTTCACGAAGAATTATCCTGTCCGGTTTTGCTGCTGCAATCTTCTCCAGTCTTGCGAAGTAATCCTCCCGGCAGCTTTTTCTGTCGGTAACGCAGATGATCTCAAACATAAAGATAATCGTTCAGTACGGGCTGAAGTCCTTCGCCGGACATATCGCTGTACATTTTCCTGAAGCTTCTGCTGTCGTTGATCTCAAATTGTTCGTCGCCGCCCTCACTGACGTTCTCCTTTCCGGTATACTTGCTTTCGTGGTCGCCGATACCGGTTGAAACTCCGGCGGATACTTTTGTTGCAGCGATTTTAACTATTCCGTTGCGGAATGTTTCGCTTTCTCTTGAAGATACAGTGATGCCGCAGAATGGCATGAATATCCTGTATGCGCAGAGGATCTGGCAAAGCTGTTTTTCATGAACGTCAAGAGGATTTATTGCGTCATTGTTTACTATGGGACGAAGTCTCGGGCAGGAGAGTGAAATTTCTGCGTGCGGATATTTTCTCTGGAGATAGTACATATGCAGTGCACTTGCAAGAGCGTCCTTTCTGAAATCTGAAAGTCCAAGGAGAGCCGAACCTGCAACGCCCCTCATTCCTGCCATCAGCGCTCTTTCCTGAGCGTCAAAGCGGTACGGCCAGACTCTTTTATGTCCCATGAGATGAAGCTGTTCGTAACGGTCGCTGTCATAGGTCTCCTGAAAGACGGTAACATAGTCCACGCCGCATTCGTGAAGATAGCGGTATTCATCAGTATTGACAGGATAGATCTCAACTCCGACCATTTTGAAGTACTTTCTCGCAAGACGGCATGCCTCACCGATATATTCAACGCTGCTCTGCGTCCTGCTTTCACCGGTCAGGATGAGAATTTCTTCCATGCCGCTGTCGGCAATTATTTTCATTTCATGTTCTATCTGAGCCGTATCAAGCTTCATTCTTCTGATATCGTTATAGCAGTTAAAACCGCAGTATACGCAGTAATTTTCACAGTGATTCGCAATATACAGCGGCGTGAACAGATAAACCGTATTTCCGAAATGCTTTTGCGTCTCAAGCCTTGCACGTTCAGCCATTTTTTCCAGAAAAGGTTCGGCAGCAGGTGAAAGCATTGCTTTCAGATCCTCCACAGTGCAGTTTTCATGAGAAAGAGCTGCACGGACATCTGCCGCAGTATAGCTGTTGTAGTCGTAGCTTTTCATTTCCGAAATGACCTTGCCGCAGATATCGGAATTTATTTGTTCCATTCCGCTCATGTATTCCATATGATTTGTGCGTGATTCCGGATTGTTTTCAAGCTCGTGCTTTTTTTTCAAAGCAGCTTCGGAAAGCTTGTCCGAATCAACAAAGTATTTATTTTCCATTTGTCATTCTTCCTTTGAAAGATTATTTTTCTGTACAGAATTCAACCTTTTCTCCGTTAAGGATCATATTTGTTGTTCTTACAGCGCACATTTTTCCGCACATTGAGCAGGTGTGTCTGTCAGACGGAGGTGTGCTTTCAAAGTATCTTCTTGCCTTATCGCCATCAATAGCGATATCAAACATTTTCTCCCAGTCCACTGCATGACGGGCTTCTGCCATAGCGTTGTCTGCGTCTGCTGCGTGGGGTATTCCCTTGGCGATATCAGCTGCGTGGGCTGCTATCCTGCTTGCAATGATACCTTCTTTTACGTCGTCAAGATCAGGAAGTCTGAGGTGTTCAGCCGGCGTTACATAACAAAGGAAATCTGCACCGCTGGCAGCAGCAATAGCTCCGCCGATAGCTGATGTGATATGATCGTATCCCGGAGCGATATCCGTGACAAGAGGACCGAGAACGTAGAAAGGAGCGTTATGGCAGATGCGCTTCTGGAGCTTCATATTGGCTGCAATTTCATTCATTGCCATGTGACCAGGCCCTTCGACCATAACCTGAACATCCTTTGCCCACGCTCTTTCGGTAAGAGCGCCAAGTTCGATAAGTTCGGATATCTGTCCTGCATCTGTTGAATCGTCGATACATCCCGGACGGAGAGCGTCTCCAAGACTGATCGTCACGTCATATTCACGAAGAATTTCAAGCACTTTGTCGTAATGCTCATAGAAAGGATTTTCGTTTCCGGTCATCATCATCCATGCAAAGAGAAGCGAACCGCCTCTGGATACGATATTCATTTTTCGTTTGTCACGCATAAATGCTTCAACTGCACGTCTGTTTATTCCGGCATGGATAGTCATGAAGTCAACGCCTTCTTCCGCATGAGCTCTCACGACTTTCAGAAAATCTTCGGCAGTAATTTCAAGAAGATCTTTTTCCAGATAGCCGATAGCGTCATACATAGGAACAGTTCCTATCATTGCCGGTGACTGTTCGACAAGCTTTTTGCGGAAAGTATTTGTTTTGCCGTAATTGCTGAGATCCATAATAGCTTCTGCTCCGAATTTAAGAGCTGTTTCAACTTTCTGCATCTCAATATCATAATTCTTGCAGTCGCCGGAAATTCCGAGGTTTACGTTTATTTTAGTTTTCATGCGGCTGCCTATTCCCTCCGGAGAAATAGACTTATGATTGATATTGCAGGGAATGCAGACTTCTCCTTTTGCCACAAGGCTGCAAAGCTCTTCTTCGGAGATGTGTTCCTTTTCTGCAACTATTTTCATTTCAGGGGTGATTATCCCTTTTTTTGCAGCTTCCATCTGTGTGCTGTAGTTCTTCATAATTTATAATTCCTTTCATTCAGGGAATAATGTCAATAACTTAAGTGATCTTGTTTCTTATGCCCATGTCAAGAGGAAATTTTCCCTATAGATATTTGCTCTAATTATTTTCAGTACCTCCTTACGAGGTGCTGAAAATAATTAATACCGGGATTCCAAAGGGGATGTATTCCCCTTTGGCAGGGGGTATGGGGGACAGAGTCCCCCACTTAAGTTGATGACATTAGTTCCCTGATAATTATTAATTTCTGTAATTGCTTTTCAGGTCGAACGCATGATTAAGGGGGCCGCTTCCTCTGCCGAGATCAAGTCCGTACGCAAGCGCTCCGGATATGTAATCTTTGGCCATGCCTATCGAATCCTCCAGAGAATACCCTTTTGCAAGATTGGCGGCAATTGCGCTTGAAAGAGTACAGCCTGTTCCGTGAGTATTCGGATTGTCAATGCGTTTTCCCATGAACCATTTGTACGATCCGTCTGTATTATAAAGCAGATCGTTTGCGTCGTTTATGCTGTGTCCACCCTTGCAGAGTACGCAGCAGCCGTATTTATGGCTTATTATTTCTCCGGCGGATAACATATCGCCGCTTCCTGAAATTTTTATTCCCGAAAGCTGTTCTGCTTCCGGAATATTGGGTGTTGTCAGCACCGCCGCCGGGAGCAGTCTTTCTTTCAGCGCTTCGTAGGCTTCTCTGCTGCTCAGATCGGAACCGCTTGTTGCAACAGCGACCGGGTCTACCACTATATTTTCGGCATGATAAAATTCAAGCTTTTCTGCAATTACCATGATAAGCTCCGGTGAGGAGACCATTCCAATTTTGACCGCATCCGGACGTATATCCTCAAAGACTGCGTCTATCTGCTGACCGAGAAATTCCGGTGAAACTTCGCTTATTGCCCTTACTCCCATTGTATTCTGTGCTGTAAGAGCGGTTATTGCGCTCTGTGCAAAAACTCCGTTAAGAGTCATGGTTTTGATATCCGCCTGAATTCCTGCTCCGCCGGATGAATCGCTTCCGGCTATCGTTAATGCTGTTTTCATATGCAATTCCTTAATCACGCAGAAATCCCGTAAGCGAATCCGACGGTGAAGCTCCTCTTGTGAGAACTCTTCCAAGTCCTGCAAGATATGCTTTTCTTCCCGCTTCAACAGCCTGACGGAATGCTTCCGCCATTGCCGGAAGATCGCCTGCTGTAGCGAGGGCGGTGTTGGACATGACGGCTGCCGCTCCCATTTCCATTGCTTCGCACGCCTGTGAGGGACGTCCGATGCCTGCGTCTACAATGATCGGCAGATCTATTTCATCAATGAGTATCTGGATAAAATCCTTTGTTGAAAGACCTTTATTTGAGCCGATAGGGGAGGCAAGAGGCATTACGGAAGCAGCTCCGGCGTTTGCAAGGTCACGGGCTGTGTTGAGGTCGGGATACATATACGGCATTACTGTAAATCCCTCCTTGGCAAGGATCTCCGTTGCCCTGATCGTTTCCTGATTATCGGGCAGCAGATATTTTGAATCTCTCATTATCTCGATCTTTACAAAGTCTCCGCAGCCGAGTTCCCTTGCAAGACGTGCAATGCGAACGGCTTCTTCCGCATTTCGTGCTCCGGAGGTATTCGGGAGAAGGGTGACTCCCTCCGGGATATAATCCAGAATATTTTCATTTTCTTTTGAATTCGTGCGCCGGACAGCAAGAGTGATGATCTCTGCTCCTGCATATTTAACGGCAGCCTCGATAAGTTTCATTGAATATTTTCCGGAACCAAGAATAAAGCGTGAGCTGAATTCCTTTCCGCCTAAAATAAGTTTGTCGTCATTTTTGTTCATCTTTAATTCTCCTATCAGATATTTCCCTCTGTTATGATCCTGACAGCCGTCAGGGCTTCATGTGCGGCACATATCATAACTCTTGCAGAAACAAGGCTTCCGGCTTCCTCTGTGCCGTTTTCTTCGTCGCCGCAAATAAAAAAACGTTTTGTGATCTGTCTCGTTTTTATGAGATTTGCCGAACCTGTTCCAGCCATTCCGGAAGCGGCGATAAGATACTTGTCTGTCAGCTTTTCAAGAACACAGTTGACAAGCATGGCTTTCTGCTCCGCCAGATCAAAAGCCTCGCAGATAACATCGTCATCTTTCAGAAGCTCCGGGATATTTTCTTCCGTAAGCTTTATACAGTGGGGTACGATTTCGCAGTACGGTGCAATTCTAATCAGTGTGTCGGCAAGAGCTTTTGTTTTGAACTCGCCGAGCTGATCGGTGAAGTACTGCTGACGGTTGAGATTTGAGATATCGACTTTATCGAAGTCAATAATATGAAGTCTGCCTATGCCTGCTCTTGCAAGGGCTATTGCAATGTTTGAGCCAAGTCCGCCGAGTCCGCACACTGCCGCCGATGCCTGTGACATTTTTTTCTGAAAGTCAATGCCATGGCGGACTTCAAGAGCATGATACATCTCTTCTTTTGCAGGAATATTAATGTTCATCAGCCGCCTCCTACAAATCTGACGATCTCGACTGAATCTCCGTCTTTGAGGAACTTTTCACTGTATGTGTTTCTTGGAACGATCGTTTCATTCAGCTCCACTGCAACACGTCCGTCCGGGAAGTTCATTTCCTCAAGCAGTTCGGCGATACTTTTACCGGATGCGTCAATGATTTCGCCGTTTACCTTGACCACAAAAACACCTCCAATACAAAAAAATGGAACTGCCGCAGCAGTTCCATGATAATACATTAAATAATATCTCACTGGTTCCCTACGTTGGCATTATCCAAATCAGGTTTCAGAATTCTTTTGAGACAGAATTCCCAAGGTCGAAGGTTTCACTGCCTTCCTCTCAGCCTGTAACACAAGCTCCCTCTTTTTTAATTATATCACGTTTCTTTTTTTATTTCAAGAGCTTTTCCTGATTTTTTCAGAAAATTTGAAATCAGTCCTTAAATCCCAGTATATAGCGCTGAAGTGACACAAGATCGGCAATATTGAATTGTCCGTCATTGTTGATGTCTGCTGCCGGCAGAGCTGACTTATTGTCAAAGCCTTTGATAAACACCCGTCTGAGAAGTACCATATCGAATGCGTCAATAATATCGTCACCGTTCAGATCACCACGGATGAATTCAATTGTTTCAGTTTCCGTGCAGCCGCAAAGTTCGCATTCACGTGTACGGAAGCCTTTTATATCTGTTGTCCAGTCTCCGAAATTGTGTCCGGAAGTTTCAGTAAAACCGCAGTCAGCGCAGATATGCGAATGAGTACCGTCGCCATTGTCCGTCCATGAGGTCATAGCGTGTTCAGAAGTTTCTGTAAATCCGCAGTCAGTACATGAGCGAGAATGAGTGCCGTCACTGTTGTCAGTCCATGAGGTCATAGCATGTTCGGAAGTCTCCGTAAAACCGCAGTCAGTACATGAGCGAGAATGAGTGCCGTCACTGTTGTCAGTCCATGAGGTCATTGTGTGTCCGGAAGTCTCCGTAAAACCGCAGTCAGTACATGAGCGTGAATGAGTACCGTTTTCGTTATCCGTCCATGGTGTCATAGTGTGTTCGGAAGTTTCGATTACCTTACAGTCAGAACAGATTCTTGAATGAGTGTCGTCGCCGTTGTCCGTCCATGATGTCATTGTGTGTCCGGAAGTCTCCGTAAATCCGCAGTCAGTACATGAGCGTGAATGAGTACCGTCACCGTTGTCAGTCCATGATGTCATTGTGTGTCCGGAAGTCTCCGTAAATCCGCAGTCAGTACATGAGCGTGAATGAGTACCGTCGCCGTTGTCAGTCCATGAGGTCATAGCATGTTCGGAAGTCTCCGTAAATCCGCAGTCAGTACATAAGCGAGAATGAGTACCGTTTTCGTTATCCGTCCATGGTGTCATAGTGTGTTCGGAAGTTTCGATTACCTTACAGTCAGAACAGATTCTTGAATGAGTGCCGTCGCCGTTGTCCGTCCATAAGCCAAAGTCATGATCTGCAGATGTAGTAATATGTTCATATCCGCAATCTGAACATATGCGGACGAACGTATCTGCATCTGAATTTTTCCATTCGCCGTAACTATGCGGAGTAGAGTATTCATCTCCGCACACGTTACATATAACATTGTGATAAACGGGGTCATTCGATGGAGTGATCTGATAAGAATGTGACGTATCGGCAAGAATAGTGAATGATGCTATGAAATTATTTCCGCAGTCAAAGCTGTATGTGATCGTCGTATTATCGGGAATAATGATGCCGTTTTTTATTTCAGCGCCGTTAAGATCGATGATCTTAACCGTATCGACCCCAAGAGTTGCCCATGCCCCACATGACGGCTCGCCGAGATTGCGCAGATTTCCCTCGCAGCTGAGAACGGAAAGCTTTTTATTTTCGCTGAGATCAAGGCTGATAAGGGAGTTGTTTCCGCAGTTCAGGGAGACAAGCTCTGTAAAATATTCTATTCCTTTAAGACTTGCAATTCCCGTAGAGTCAACATCAATATCCGAGACGGCGGAGATCTCTTCTTCGGACAAAAATCCGTCGCCGTCCTTATCAATATTGGCAGAAATGTAATCACGGAAAGAACCGTCCGGAAAATGCTCGGAATCAATGGCAGTTCCACGTGATGTCAGCGCTTTGATGCAAAGGTTCTGCTCGTATTTTACGGCACAGTCAGTCCATGAACTGCCTGTTCTGCCGGTTGAAACATTATAGTTCGTGTAATATGTACAGCCGACGTCATCACCGCAGTTGTCACAGTAGAACATGGCTCCGTTTTTTTTCAGAGTTATAACAATGGAGAAAGACTGCCCCTCGCTGACCGGAACAGGAGTTTCAAGGTCGATAGCGTGATATCCGGCAAACTCTGCCAAACCGTCCTGTGAAGCTGCGAGAGTGCCACTGGCAGGGGAACTTCCGTTCAGATTAGTATATACTGAGATATTGTACGGTACAGAAGCTTCATGCGTGTAGAATCCAGCAGCAGCCACGGTTTCGTTTTGTTTGGCCTTGAAAGTATTTCCGGCAGCGATTCCGGCGCTGCTATATCCGACAGCGCTGTATGCCAGACCGTCATACTGATAAATTCCGTCATATTTGCCCTCCGGCCCGATCTCAAATGATGTTATTCCGCCGATCGAGGCGTCATAATATGAAAGGTAGAAATAACCGTCCTCGCCGTAGGATGACCCCCAGCTGTTGCGGCATATCCATGCGCCGTCTCCATCGGGAACGTAGTCTCCGAAGTTGTAGCGGCTGAAATCGTCGTCCCAGCCTACGATATTAACAGCGTGATTGGTATTGTCATTGTTCGGGTCATAATAGGAAAAATGGACTTTGTCGTAGTAAAGAGAGTCCTTGCTGTAGTATGATACCATGAGAGCGCCTGTGTTCATGATATGCTTCTTTATATTTGTCTGATCGCTGCTGTCAAGGAAATCGCTGTTCTGAATATATCCGTGAGAAACATATCTCTGACTTTCCGGTAAGGCAGGACGATCGGTAACGGGAGGCGTATTCTGTTCAAATTCAATTCCTGACCCACGTGCCAGAACACCGGCCGCATTGGCGGAATAGCTTCCTATGTCGTCGTAGCCTGCTGTACCGTAATTCCAGCCTTCATTGTACAGCGGATCATCGGTATCGGTGCTTGCCGAGCAGTTTCCGAACCATACGAGATGAGCTTCGGAAAGATCAACCGATGTGTCCGCGAGTCCCTTTTTGATAAGATTTGTTTCAGCAGCCGCAAGAGCAGCATGAGCCCAGCAGGTTCCGGTATCGTACTGATTCCGTACGGCAGGAAGCTGATCCTGCTCACGCAGGTCATATCTTGACGGTGTCAGTGAACTCAAGGAATAGAAAGCAAATGTTCCACCAGCAGATATCTTCGGAACAAGTTCTTGAATGATTTCGTTTCCGTTTTCGTCAACAAAGTGTACCGGGCGTTCACCGTATTCAGAAGTCTCGCCTTCAACGGAAATCATTCTGATCTCCTGAAAGTCATTTTCTTCTGATTCCTGACCGGGAACATTATTTTTTTCGGTCGCATTGCTGATGGGGATATTCATTATAGACAGCGAACCGGAAATAAGAAATGCCGCCAACCTTTTGAATGTATTTTTTTTCATAGCAAATATACAGAGTACTCTGTATGGTTCACTTCCTTTCGGTCAATCGTTATATTGATAGACGAATTCCCACCTGAAATCATTTTCTGCCATGGATTTTTTTATATTTTCCATGGATCTTTTCATTTCCTCAATTCCATCTTTAGTCGCATGATCTGAGTTGACATAGTTGCTGTAGTTGTTCTCCGGCGATGCATAGAGAGCCGCATCTGTCTGTACGGCGGCGTCTGATCTGTAATCCCGGATGATCTGGTATTTGCAGCCGGAGGGTTCTGTGCCGTAGAAAATAATCATATCGCCCTTTGAATTTGTCTTTAAGAAGCTGATGTTATTCTGTTCAGTAAATTCAACGGGGAGACTATATGAAACAAATGAACCGTCAGTTAAATTTATATCTATCAGATCACCGAGTACCGGTTCATTCTGTCTGAATAGTATATCTGAACTGCTGTCAAATGATCCTGCCAGATCATTCAGACGTGTAATTGCAGCAAGTGTTACATGAAGTATATCGTCAGACCTGTCAAAAATAAAATATTCTTCCTCATTCTCAACACTTGCTTTAAAGCAGTAATAATTATTGTTGATTATAAAGTCCGTGATCTCAAAGGTCTCGTCCCCAAAAAAGCGTTCAAGGTTTACCTTTTCGGTTTTATGATCGCTGTTGTCGGGATCTATCCATATCAACTGCGTTTTATATGCTTCTTCCCCCGAAGACTGAATCGCAAGAACGATATCTTTTCCGTCGCTTGCAAGTGCCACAGGGGAAAGCGGCACGTCGTTAAAGTTGGTATGCCGGAAAATTTCCTTTGTTTCGTCTGCTTTGATATCGTAATATTTCACTACCCAGTCCTGAGATTCGTTTTCATAATAGCAGTAAGCGATGCCGCTTTCACCGACGGCAGTCACATACTGAACGATATTATGGATCTTATAATTGTCAATCGTTCTGAGATCCTTATTTTCAGTATCGCAGACCGTGACCTTTCCGTTCAGTTCACCGTCTGATTCGTCAGCATCTATCATAAAGAAATATCTGTCTGCCAGCACGACAGTATTGTTTCCGTATGCCGCACAGAACGGCGTTCTGTCTATTTTTTCATAAGTATTATTATAGGGATAAAAAATTCCTGTTTCAATGCAGTTTTGTTCGTCTGTTGGGTAGGAACAAGTAATGATCTTATCCTTGATACAGGTCAATGAAACAGGTGTGCCGTTAAAAGAAGAATCAAGACTTTTCAATTCATATTCATTAAGTTCAATTACTTTCTGATTGCTGTGCTTTAATTCTGTGAAATAGTCGTTTCGCAAATTGAGCTCGGTAATATTATTTTCTATCTGTTTGGAATAATTTCCTAAATTGCTTTCAATGGAGCTTGAAGAGCTTTTTTTACGGGGCTTATCGTTACAGGAAACAGTACAAAGCAGACAAAGCGACGACATCAGGGCAAGTGCAGAGGAGAGTTTTTTCATGGTGTAAACCTTCTTTCTTAGAGCCTGTTCAGTATCTTTTTTCGCACGTCTTTTCAGAAAATTCGCCGATTACTGCGTCAAAAATCCTTGTCATACGTCAGTATGTCTGCGAATTTTTTTCTTTGTAATCGACAAAATTATGTACCCCAAGGGGTACGGATTGTCAGCGGCAACCTCTCACGAAATGAGAAACACCGACCGAACCGACAGGTGAGACGCACTTCTTTCGGGCACTCAAAATCCGCACATAAAAAGATACTGAACAGGCTCTCAGGTTTATTTTTCTTTGTGAATTTTTACTCCTTTCAATCATATTGTATCATATCTTTTACATATTGTCAATAGATAATATGCGTTTTTAACAAAAAAGGTGTACATCAAATGTACACCCTGAATCTTTTATTAAATAGAAATGCAGAGATAATTAAGAGCCTGATCGTATATATTTCTGGGGCGGATGCGTCCGTTTATCATCATTTCTGTAAAATCCACGGCATCCTCGACGTTGCGTGAGAAGTCGGCAATTGTTTCTTTTTCGCCTGTGACGTGATCTTCCGCTTCCACGCCATATGTACAAATGTTTTCACCGTAAAGATTGATCCAGCCGGCAGTTACCCTGTATGCGACCTTGTTATCCCCGTAAACCTCCATATAGACAGTTCTGTCCCTGACTTCCCGCTTTATTTTTCTTACAATTCCGAACATAGCTGTGCAAGCCTCCTTTTTTATTCTAATATCATTATAACATTTCAAAGGCCGTTTGTGAATGGGTAAAATATGCTCGTTTACAGATTCTTTTGTCGAAAGCTGATAAATCGGACAAAAGTTCAGTCAATGTCATGAATTTTAAGAAAAATATCCTGCATCTGTATATCAGTTTCGGCTATTCTTTCCGCACAGTCACGGAGCTCTTCCGAAATCTCCGGAGTTATCGCAGCTGAAGTTTTGTATTTAAGCTGATGCTCGAGACTTGCCCAGAAATCCATGGCGATAGTCCTTATCTGGATTTCTACAGGAGCGTAGGATTTTTTTGATGACAGGTAAACGGGAACGTTTACTATGATATGATAGCTCCGGTAGCCGCTTGGTTTAGGATGCTTTATATAATCTTTTTGCTTTATGACGGTGAAGTCGTCACGGCGGCAGAGCATATCGGCGATTGCATAGATATCGTTTATATAGCAGCAGGTGACACGTATTCCGGCGATGTCCAGAAGGTTTTTTCTTGCGGATTCCGTGGTGATAGGCAGTTCTTTCTTTTGCAGTTTCCCTATTATCGACTGCGGAGATTTAAGTCTGCTGTCAATATTGTGAATGGGGTTTCTCTGAAATTTAACGCTGAATTCGCTGTCTATTATATTGAGATACGTTTTTACGACTTCGATAGCGGAGTCGTAAAGGTGCTGAAGCTGTATAAAATCGTATACGATAGCAGCGACACGCTCTTTCATGGTTTCGCCGCTGTTGATTACGGCCGGAAGGTTTTCCAGAGTTTCCATGTAAAAGTCCATTTCGCTCATTATGTATTCCTCTTTTCTGTCTGTAGTTCAGATGATACAGGGGCGCATTCCTCACCGAGTTTAAGCATCCTGACGGCGGCTGAACTGTAGTCTTTGTCGACCAAGTCACGTGTAGCCTGATAAAAAGCGTTTTTTTCAGCTTCCGGGTCAATATTTATACCGCCTGCTTTATAGAGTATATCCTCATTGGTATCGTTGTTGATAAGAAAGAGCAGTCCACGGCTGCTGTCGTTTCCGAAGATCTGATTATAGCACCGTGATGCGTAGTCATACGGCTCTGCGCCGTCAAGCTCGTTTACGGTAACAACAGATGCGTTTATCATGCAGTTTGATTTAAGTTCGGATATCACCTGGTTACAGGCGGCGACTGTTTCGCTGTCCATAATGTCGGCGTAGTCTATTATGTATTGACCGGACACAGATGCGGAATTTTCGGGAATGTCGGGGACGACGCTTTCAGATGTCATGTTTTCTGCTGCATCAGCGGAACTTATTTCCCCGGTTTGAATTTCAGCGCTGCCCGGAACATTACCATTGTCTGCCTTTTCAGTTTTATGTGCACATCCGCAGAATATTGCTGCGGATAATGTTAAAATAGCGGCTGCAAAAATTTTTTTCAAAAAAATCAGTCCTCCTACTTGTAATCTTATTAATATTTTAGTATAATTTAATAGAAAAATCAAGTGGATTTATGTATTTCACAAAACTTTCATTTAATAAAAAGGAGATATTATGGATTATAAAATTACAGATGCAGGAATTATTGTTTCAGAGGATGATCTTGACCTGGATGAAACCCTTGACTGTGGTCAGGCTTTCCGGTGGAGAAAGATTGCTTCCGATTATGAATGTACATATCAGGGCAGATTTCTCAATGATGATCTGGTCGTATCACAGGTAAAAAAAGGAGAATTTCTCTTTCATGATATTTCAGAGGCAGACTTTCTGGGCAAGTGGAAAGACTATTTCGATTTTGATACCGACTATTCCGAGCTTAAAAAAAGCTTTTCCGAGGATGAAACGCTGTCACGGGCGTGCAGTTTCGCGGGAGGTATACGGCTTTTGCGCCAGGATAGCTGGGAGTGTCTTATTTCCTTTATTATTTCCCAGAATAATAACATCCCCCGCATAAAAGGAATAATTGACAGACTGTGCGGTATGTACGGCGGACGTTTTCCGGAAGCCGGAGAACTTTCGGAAGAAACGCCCGACAATCTTGCACCGCTGAGAAGTGGATTCAGGGCAAAGTATATCTGCGATGCCGCTGCAAAGACAGCTTCCGGAGTGACGGATCTTGCCGGAATTGCCGCTATGCCCATTGAAGAGGCAAGAACAGAACTGAAAAAGATATCAGGAGTAGGTCCTAAAGTTGCGGAATGTGTTCTTCTTTTCGGAATGTACCGCACGGAGGCTTTCCCAGTTGACGTATGGATAAAACGTGTACTGTCAGAGTATTATCCGGGCGGTTTTCCGGAATATCTCAAAGAAAACGCCGGCATTGCGCAGCAGTATCTTTTTCATTATATACGCAATCTGCCGGAAAAATGAATAAGTTCCCAGAAACTTCCAATAATAAGATCAAAAGCAGTTATTACAGGAGGTTTTTATGATAAAAGGAGTTACAAAAAAGATAATCGAGATAAACAATCCCGACAGCATTTACTTTGAAAAGGCAGTTTTTTATCTGCGCCCGAATGTAAGGGAGCTTCCGCCTGAGATCTCAAGGTCAGAGGCACACCGGTATATTGCAAAGCTTGGATTGGAATACACAAGTCAGCGGAAAAAAAGAAAATGGGGAAAGATTTTTTTCCTCGCAGCTGCGGCTGTATCGGCAGCTGCCCTGATTTTTATTTTCCTGCATTAAGGAGACGAAAATGGAAGCAATAAGCAAAACAGGAAATATATCGAAACGGATAATCTGCACTCCAAGTCCGTCGGCGAAAAACAGCTTTTTTTACGTTCAGGAAACGGGATGCCTTGCGGCAGGAGATACGGCGGCAGCGTACAGGAAGGATCTGGAATCCTTTCTGTTTGCCGCTGTTACAAAGGGCAGGGGAGAACTGAATTTTGGCAGAGAGACGTACACGGTATCAAGCGGAGAATGTTTTTTTATTGACTGCTGGCTGCCGCATTATTATAAAAGTTCCGAGGATGAACCGTGGGAGCTGCTCTGGGTCTATTTCAACGGCGCCACATCACGGCAGTATTATGATTTTTTTCTGTCGCAGTCAAAGAATGTGTTCCGGCTTTCTTCATTTGAAAGGGCAGTATCGGCGATAACAAGGATAATTGAGGTCAATGAAGAAAAAAATCCTAACGGCGAGATACTATCCTCCAAGTATATTATGGATCTTATGACGCTTGCTCTTATGGTGAACGCCGACGGCGAAAGGTATGACTCGGCTCTGAAAAATAAGCTGATGTCGGTACATAATTATATAAACGATCATTTCAGTGAGGAGATGTCGCTGGAGATGCTGTCTGCCAAGTTCTATATCAGTAAATTTTACCTTACAAGGGAATATAAGCGGATATATGGAATGACGATCTTTCAGCATATCATTACAGCAAGAATAAATTACGGAAAGAAACTGCTGAGATTTTCGGATAAATCAATCGAAGATATAGCTCATCTTTGCGGATTTAACGATCAGAGCTATTTTGCAAGACAGTTCAAAAAGTCCGAGAATATAACGTGTTTTGCATACAGAAAAATGTGGATGGAATAACAGGCTCTGAAGCTGCAATAAAAAAAGAGAACCTGTGAAGGTTCTCTTTTTTAAAAATGACCAGACCGATAAGCCGGGTTCTGTCGAGTGCGGTAATTTATCTACTCCTGTCGTTGCCGGCAGGCTCAAGCCGCCATTACTTTATATCCGCCGGACAGACGTTAAGATATAAAGCACCAATAGACGTTGCATCGGATAGGGTTTACATAGCAGTACAGTCTCCTGTACCCTGGTGAGCTCTTACCTCGCCTTTCCACCATCACCTCACGAAGAGGCAGTATATCTCTGTTGCACTTGCCCTAAGGTCGCCCTCGGCTGCCGTTAGCAGTTATCCTGTCCTGTGATGCCCGGACTTTCCTCATAAACTAAAACGTTTCCGCTACCGCATAGTCTGCTCATAATAGTATTATAACATTTTATTTTTTTTTTGTCAAGAAAAATATTGACAAATTGTATTGTTTGTGTTATAATAATATAAACTGCAAAAGAAGCGATTGTTTCAGAGCATGATTTTTGACCACCCCACATGGGGTCGATGCCATACGGACAGCTGGTCAAATGCCGACTGCCGGATCTCCGGCTGGCAACTTCTGTTGCCTTATTGAATTTGTTTTATGAGTTTTTCTCAGCTTGTGAAAGGTCAATAAGAGTAGTAAAAGGTATCTTTGCTCAAGGTGGATTTTTCTGCCCTATGCTTCTCATCTTCTTGCTTTTGTCACTCACGTACAGGCTGAAAAAGTCTGTACGTTTTTTATTTCTGAGGTGTATTTTTATGGAAAACAAGCTTAAGCTTTACGGCTTTAATAATCTTACCAAATCCCTTAGTTTCAACATTTATGATGTATGCTATGCCCGCACTCCCAAGGCACAGCTTGATTATATCGCTTACGTTGACGAAGTGTATAATTCCGAAAGGATCACCGATATTATGACGCATCTTACCGAAATGATAGGGGCACAGGTGCTGAGTATTTCCCGACAGGATTACGATCCGCAGGGAGCTTCGGCAACATTCCTTATCGCTGACGATACCATGATCCCAGCCGGCGGATCTGAAACAGTCGCTCATCTCGACAAAAGTCACGTCACTGTGCATACCTATCCGGAATATCATCCGGATACAAGCATCGCCACTTTCCGGGTGGATATTGACGTCGCTACCTGCGGCAAAATAACCCCTCTTACAGCTCTTGATTACCTTATAGGCAGCTTTGATTCCGACATAATTACAATGGATTACCGTGTTCGTGGGTTCACACGAAATCTCAGCGGCAAAAAACTGTTTATAGACCACGATATAACTTCGATCCAGAATTACATAAACGAAGCTACACTTGATAAATACGATGCAGTTGACATAAACGTTTATCAGGCAAATATGTTTCATACAAAAATGCTCATAAAGGAAATAGAACTTCAGAATTACCTGTTCAACACAGATGTCCGGGAATTGTCCCCCAGAAGCCGCCTTGATATCACAAATGCGCTGCGCAGAGAAATGATCGAAATTTTCAGCGGAAGGAACGTGTTCGGAAATGGCTCTTTATCAGACTGACGCCCCTATTTATGAGGCTTTACGGAAATTAAGACGGATGAGGGTAGTCCCATTTGATGTTCCCGGTCATAAACGTGGACGGGGCAACATGGAATTAACGGAGTTCCTCGGCGAGGACTGCGTGAACGTGGATGTAAACTCAATGAAACCTTTGGACAACCTCTGTCATCCCGTCTCGGTCATACGGGATGCGGAAACGCTCGCCGCACAAGCCTTTCATGCCGCCAACGCATTTTTTATGGTAGGCGGAACAACTTCCGCTGTCCAGAGCATGATAATGTACGCCTGCAAAAGCGGAGACAAGATAATTATGCCCCGAAATGTTCACCGGAGCGCAATAAACGCTCTTATTCTTACAGGAGCAGTACCGGTTTACGTAAATCCTGACGTCAACGCTCAGCTCGGCATTGCTCTTGGAATGTCGCTCGCCCAGGTAGAACAGGCAATACGTGAAAATCCGGACGCCAAGGCGATAATGGTCAACAACCCGACGTATTACGGCATCTGTTCTGATCTCCGGCGTATTACCAGACTTGCTCATGAGCACAATATGCTGGTGCTTGTTGATGAGGCTCACGGCACTCACTTCTATTTCGGTGAGAATTTCCCCATTTCCGCCATGGACGCCGGAGCTGATATTGCCTCGGTAAGTATGCACAAATCGGGCGGAAGCCTCACGCAAAGTTCATTCCTTATTATGGGTAAAGCGGTAAATGCCGATTATATGCGGCAGATCATCAATCTGACACAGACCACCAGCGCATCCTATCTGCTGCTGTCAAGCCTTGATATATCAAGAAAAAGACTGGCTCTTATGGGACGTGAGATTTTCGCCGAAACCGTTGAAATGGCGGAATATGCACGTTCCGAGATCAACAGCATAGGCGGTTATTATGCCTATTCCAAAGAACTTATCAACGGTGACAGTATCTTTGATTTTGACGTTTCAAAGCTGAGCGTCTATACACTGCCTATCGGTCTTGCCGGCATTGAAGTATATGATTATCTTCGTGACGAATACGATATACAGATAGAGTTCGGGGATATCGGCAATATCCTTGCGTATATCTCAGTAGGCGACAGGAAACGTGACATAGAACGTCTGATAAGCGCTCTTTCGGAGATAAAACGGCGGTTCGGCAGATCAGGCGCCGATATGCTTACGCAGGAATACATCTCCCCCGTCATTGCCGAAACCCCAAGAACGGCTTTCTATGCCGATAAGATCTCGCTGCCCCTGGATGAAGCCCCCGGTCACGTGTGTACGGAATTCGTTATGTGCTATCCGCCGGGAATCCCCATTCTTGCCCCCGGAGAGCTTATCACAAAAGAGATCGTTGATTATATAGGATACGCCAAGGAAAAAGGATGTCAGCTTACGGGCACGGAGGATATCAATATTGAACGGCTCAATGTTCTTGCATGACATGAAAGGAGTAATTTTATGGAATTATGGTTTACAGAGAGACATACCCCAAATGTTAAATTTTCGATAAAAGTGGATCGCCAGCTGTACAGCGGAAACAGCGAATTCCAGCGGATAGATGTGTTTGATTCAAAGGAATTCGGCAGATTCCTCACCCTTGACGGCTACATGATGCTTACGGAAAAGGACGAATTCATCTATCACGAAATGATAACCCATGTTCCGATGGCGGTGCATCCCGACCCGAAAAACATTCTTGTTATCGGTGCAGGAGACGGCGGAGTTATCCGTGAACTCACACGATATCCCGGAATAGAGTCAATCGACCTGGTGGAGATAGACGAGCTTGTTATTGAAGTCTGCCGTAAATATCTGCCGTCTACCGCCTGCCGTCTTGACGATGAACGTGTTCATATATTCTGCGAGGACGGAGTGAAATTCATACGCAGATGCGAAAATAAATATGATATTATAATTGTTGATTCGACCGATCCGTTCGGGCCGGGTGAAGGTCTTTTTACCAAGGAATTCTACGGAAGCTGTTCTAAGGCGCTGCGTGAGGACGGCATTATGGTGAATCAGCACGAAAGCCCATTCTACGCCGAAGATGCTGCCGCCATGCAGAGATCGCATAAGCGCATTGTGGACAGTTTTCCCATAAGCCGTGTATATCAGGCTCATATCCCGACTTATCCGTCCGGGCACTGGCTTTTCGGCTTTGCTTCAAAAAAATGTCATCCTGTCCATGATCTCAACAGCACCAAATGGAATATGCTCGGTCTGAAAACCGGCTATTATAATACGAAACTTCACGCCGGAGCTTTCTCACTGCCGAATTATGTAGAAGAAATGCTCAGGGACGTCGAGTAAAGACAGCAACTTTAGTGGGGACACCGTCTCCACACCCCTGCCAAAGGGGGAATCCCCCTTTGGAAACCCATTATTAATTGTTCTTATTATCCCTTTGGGGCAATAAGAACAATTAGGGTGAATATCCATAGAGAAAATTTCCTCTTGACATGAGCATAAGAAGCAGAGTCACTAAAGTTGTTGGCATCGATTGCCTAAAATGAAAGGAGAAAATTATGCTTTCTAAAAATGTATCAACATTTATCGCCTGCGACAGCGAATACAATGAAGCCGGGATAGTTCTTTTCGGCGTCGGATTCGACAGCACCACAAGCTTTCGTCCGGGAGCACGTTTCGGCCCTTCCGCCATAAGAAACGAAAGCTTCGGAATAGAGACATACAGCCCCTACCAGGACAAGGATATGACCGATTACCGCTTCTTCGACAGCGGCGACATTGATGTTACTTTCGGCGGCGTAAGGCGTACCATAGCCGATATTGCCATGAGAACCGATATGATCCTTACTGACGGAAAGCTGCCATTCATGATCGGCGGAGAGCATCTTGTAACGCTTGGCTCTGTTATGGCTGCAAAGGAAAAAATCGACGATCTTTATATCATCCATTTTGACGCTCATGCCGACCTCCGAGACGACTACCTCGGTCAGCAGCTTTCCCACGCCTGTGTGCTCAGACGCTGCCATGAACTTGTGGGCGACGGACATATTTTCCAGTTCGGCATCAGGAGCGGCGACCGTGAGGAATTCCGCTTTGCTGGAGAACATACGAAAATGCACAGATTCAGCTTTGACGGACTTGAAGAAACGGTGAAAGATCTTAAAGGAAAAAATGTCTATTTTACCCTTGATCTCGACGTGCTTGACCCTTCGGTCTTTCCGGGAACAGGCACTCCGGAGGCAGGCGGCGTTACATTCGATGAACTTAGAAAAGCCGTTACCCTCGTTTGCAGCAGCCTGAATATCAAGGGCTGCGACGTATGCGAACTCAGTCCCGTTTACGATCAGAGCGGCGTTTCCACCGCCGCTGCCTGTAAGATCATCCGTGAAATGCTTCTGGCTCTTTCATAAAAAGGAGAATAATTATGTATACATACAGAAAAAGCATTCCGCTGAATACTCCGGGTGGAAGAAAAACTGCAAGGCTGATACTCACTATAACTCTTTTGACTATATCCGTGGTATTTATTGCTGTCGGAACTATTATTTTTAAGGTGAACAAATCACAGCAAGATAAATGTACGGAGAAAGTTACTGCCAAGGTAGTTGATCTTCTGGAGCAAACTAATACTTCCAGTCACAAAGGCAGACGAAGAACAAGTATTTCTTATCGTCCGGTATTTGAATATATATACAATGATAAAAAATACGTAACGGAAAGCAATGTTTCTTCAAATCCGCCCGAATACGAGATCGGTGAAACTGTAGATCTGATGATCGACCCTGATGAACCAAGAAAGATTTACGATCCGGACAGCAAGCTGCTTCGGCTTATGGGATTTATATTCGGCGGCGTCGGTATATTGATGCTGATAATATACATCATCATCATGATCGTTATGAGCAGATTTAATAATAATAAAGAAAATCCGGAAAATACAGAGATTGACTATTACGATGAAAATCAATATTAAAATAAAAGGAGAATAAAAATGGGAAAATGTATGATAATCGGTTGCGGCGGCGTAGCCTCTGTTGCAATTCACAAATGCTGTCAGAACAGCGAGGTTTTTGAGGGAATAATGATCGCAAGCCGCACAAAATCCAAATGTGACGCTCTGAAAGAGAAGCTTCAGCCCACAACAAAAACCGTTATCGAGACGGCTCAGGTCAACGCCGACAATGTTGACGAGCTTATAGCGCTGATCGAAAGCTACAGACCTGACGTGGTATTGAATCTTGCTCTCCCCTATCAGGATCTGACAATAATGGACGCTTGTCTAGCCACCGGAACTCACTACGTCGATACTGCTAACTACGAACCCCTCGATACTGCCAAATTCGAGTACAAATGGCAGTGGGCTTATCGTGAGCGCTTTGAAAAAGCAGGTATCACCGCACTTCTTGGCAGCGGCTTTGATCCCGGCGTTACGGGCGTTTTCTCAGCTTATGCAATGAAACATCATTTTGATGAGATCAATTATATTGATATTCTGGACTGCAACGGCGGCGATCACGGTTATCCGTTTGCAACCAACTTCAACCCTGAGATCAATATTCGTGAAGTTTCCGCAAAGGGAAGCTATATTGAAAACGGAAAATGGATCGAAACCGAACCAATGGAAATAAAACGTGTATATAACTTCAAGGACGTAGGCGAAAAAGATATGTATCTTCTTCACCATGAGGAGCTTGAATCACTGGCGCTCAACATCAAAGGCATCAAGAGGATACGCTTCTTCATGACATTCGGTCAGAGCTACCTTACACATTTGAAATGCCTTGAAAACGTAGGAATGACATCAATCGAACCTATCATGTACGAAGGACGGGAAATCGTTCCGCTCCAGTTCCTTAAAGCAGTTCTCCCTGACCCTGCAAGTCTGGGGCCCAGAACGGTTGGCAAAACCAACATCGGCTGTATTTTCAGGGGCAAAAAAGACGGAAACGATAAATCCTACTATCTCTATAATATCTGCGATCATCAGGAATGCTACAAGGAGGTAGGCTCTCAGGCAATCTCCTACACCACGGGTGTTCCGGCAATGATCGGTGCAATGATGATAATGACCGGTAAGTGGAATAAAGCCGGGGTTTACAATATCGAGGAATTTGATCCTGATCCTTTCATGGAAGCTCTCAACAAATGGGGACTGCCCTGGGAGGAGGATTTTGATCCCGTACTTGTAGAATAGAGGGGGAAATTATTTGAGTTTCAGTGACCTTTTTAAAAAAAATTGCCAATCGCCGCCCATAAACTACTGTGAAAATTTCATATCCGGTTATCACGAATTTTTCTGTGCTGCATTCAATACTTTAAATGACCTTAAAACTGACAAAATCGGAGAGTTTGCAGCTCAATGCCGTATACTTACAACTGGAAATATACAGGAAATACGAAATCGTTTTTATCGTCTGCGTCATGTTATGTATGGATATTACTACGGTACAACATACGCTAAACTTAATTTCAAACTATTGAAACAGTATAGCGGCAATGATTTTCCGGCGCTCCTTGCAGCCGGAATGATGCATCGAAGCGGTTATTGCCGTGAAAAATGCACCGTCCTTATAGCAGATTATCCGGAGTATATCTGCCTGACTCTGCATGGCTTCAATGACTGGGTACCCCAGGTGCGCAGTGCGTCGGAAGAAAGCTTTTTCAATATGCTACCGAAGGCTGATTTAATTAACGTAATTATGGCATACAGCGAAGCCGACCGTATCATCAGAAGCAATCGTTTCAGCAAGAAACAGTTTGACAGAGCACGCAGTCAGCTGGCAGAAAGAATAAGCCGGGAGAGCGGCACAGATGTTATTTCCGCAATTAAAACTGTCATTCAGCCCAATGACCGATGTAATCTGTATTTTCCGCTGCTCCGGGACAGGCTGATATCGCCGGAAACAGCAGAATCAATTATCAAAACCGAAAAAGCGGAGATAGCAGACAGACTTGCTCCGCTTGTGATTGAAAAGTATGATCTGCCAGTTGAGCATCTTATTGAAATGACAGAAAGCCGCTTTCCGAGAATACGATATGTCGCTGCAAGACGGCTCTATGAAAAATCCGGGCTGTGGCAGAATGCCGACAGGCTTCTATTGGACCAAAGCGCTCCTGTGCGTGATCTAATGCAGTATTATTTTGAGAAATCCGGAAATATCAGTCTGAAAGACTTTTACAGGGAAAATTTCCCAAACCCGGAAGCAATAAAAGGCTTTGGTGAATGCGGTGCATTTGCAGACGAAATAGAAATAAGATCTTTTGCTTATTCGGATAATGCAAAAATTGCCGCCTCAGCTATTTATTCTCTTTGCAAGCTTACCTCTGACAGCAATGACGATTTGTACTACGAAATGCTAAGCGACCCTCGAAATCAGGTTTCAAAAGCAGCTTTTCTGGCTATGCAGTGCTGTGGAAATGTAGTCCCGGAACAAGTGTACATTGATATTCTTAAAAATCGTGACAACGAACTCCGAACCAGACGTCTGGTAAAGCTTCTGTGCCGAAACACCGGAAGCCTCTGGAACGCAATGCCATATTTTATACGTCTCTATTATGCCCCGGAGGAGTATATACGTCTCCCGGTACGCATGGCGATATCCAAAAGATCCTATATATATCTTTCAACAAGGGAGTACGCCGCAGAGATCAGAAGAGCAATAGAGGAAAACCCGCTTCCTGAAAATCTGACGGCACAAATTTACAGAGAGATCGGAGTGATCTGATGCAGAAGTTTTCATCCTTAAAAACACCGTGCTACGTCATCGACGAAGCACGGCTCATACACAACCTTGAAATACTTCACGGAATGGAAGAACGCACCGGAGCAAAGATACTCCTTGCCCAGAAAGCCTTTTCATGTTATCATCTTTATTCCACGATAGGAAAGTATATTTCAGGAACAGCTTGCAGCGGTCTTTTTGAGGCACGTCTCGGATATGAAGAAATGGGAAAGGAAAATCATGTATTTTCCGCCGCCTACCGTGAGGAAGAAATCGGTGAGATAATCAGCTGCTGCGGTCATATTATCTTCAATTCCTTTGGTCAGCTTGGCAGATATCGCAATCGTGTTCTGGCTGCCGGGAAAAAAATCGGACTGCGTATAAATCCGGAATGCTCCACCCAGAATGGACATGAGATCTATGACCCGTGCTCTCCGAAATCTCGTCTTGGCATCACAGACAAGAACTTCCGGCGCAGCGATCTTTACGGTGTAACAGGGCTTCACTTCCATACGCTGTGCGAGCAGAATTCGGATGATCTTGAAAAAACTCTGGACGCCGTTGAGGAAAAATTCGGCGATATACTGCCCCGAATGGAGTGGATCAATTTCGGTGGAGGTCACCACATCACCAGGGAAGATTACGACATCCCCCGACTGGAACGGTGCATAAAGAGGATGCAGGAAAAATACGGGCTGGAGGTATATCTTGAACCTGGAGAGGCTGTTGCCTTGAATGCCGGATTTCTTGTGACAGAAGTCCTTGACATTACCGAAAACGATATTCCTATTGCGATTCTGGACACTTCGGCAGCCTGTCATATGCCTGACGTTCTTGAAATGCCCTACAGACCGCCGCTTTTAAACTCCGGAATGCCGTCTGAGAAGTCATACACCTACCGGCTTGGATCACAGACCTGCCTTGCAGGAGATGTTATCGGAGAATATTCCTTTGACACTCCGCTGCATATCGGCAGCAGACTTGTTTTCGGGGATATGGCGATTTATTCTATGGTGAAAAACAACACCTTCAACGGAATGCCGCTGCCGGATATCGTTCTGAAAAAAACAGACGGAACACTGGAAATACTAAAACAATTCGGGTACAGAGACTTCCGTGAAAGGCTCTGAATCACTATAGGTAAAACGGATGCTGATATGGCGTCCGTTTTTTTCATATCCTGCGAATTTCGGTAAATAATACAAATATAGAAAGTCAGATTTGTTCATAATACATATTGACATATACCCTCTACGGGTATATAATTATAATATCTAAAATACCCCGTGAGGGTATATAATCGGAGGAATAATATGCATGATAAAACTTCGTCAGAATGCTGCTGCCGGCACAAGGATACACCGAGAAGCGAACAGACGCTCAGGCAGCTGCGCAACCGCATAAACCGTATTGTCGGACAGCTGAACGGAATACAGAAAATGCTCGACGAAAACCGATACTGCGGCGATATTCTTACACAGATCGCTGCGGCAGAAAGCGCACTGCAAAGCGTGGGATATATCGTCTTGCAGGAACATATGCAGACCTGTGTTGCAGAACAGATCAGAATGGGCAACACTGAAATAATGACTGAAGCCGTCGATCTTATCAAAAAACTTAAATAGTCAAAGGGGATTTTGCGATGCAAAAGAAAAAATATGATGTTACCGGAATGACTTGTTCCGCCTGTCAGGCTCACGTCGAAAAAGCAGTCAGCCGGATAGAAGGAGTGTCCGCAGTAAACGTAAATCTGTTGAGAAATTTCATGGAAGTAGAATTTGACGAAAACTCTACAGGATCAAAAAATATTATACAGGCAGTTGAAAACGTCGGTTATGGAGCCTCTGAAAAAGGAGCAGCAGTTCAATCGGAAAAAATAGAACAGAACAGTGAAGATGAACAACTGAAAAAAACTAAGCACAGGCTTATACTATCAGTATTGTGGCTCATACCATTATTCTATATATGCATGGGGCACATGGTCAACGCACCGCTACCGCCGTTTCTGGCAGGACACAAAAACATGATGGTTTTCGCCCTGACTCAGCTTCTGCTCACAATACCGATCATAGCCCTTAACTTTCACTTTTTCATGAACGGATTCCGTAATCTTCTTCACCGTACACCCAACATGGACAGTCTTATTGCTCTTGGAGCATCAGCTGCATTTATATACAGTTTATACGGAACGTATATGACTGCTTACCATATGGGACGTGGCGATCTTTCAGCTGCCCACGAGTTTATGAAAAATCTCTACTATGAATCCTGCGGAACAATTCTGACTCTTATTACTGTAGGTAAATATCTTGAAGCTAAAAGTCGCAGAAAAACTTCTGACGCCGTAAGCAAACTGGTCGATCTTGCCCCGAAAACAGCCATTATTCTCAGAGACGGACAAGAAACGGAAATTCCGGCAGCCGAAATAGCCGTGGGAGATATTTTTCTTCTGAAAGCCGGAGCTGCTGTCCCTTGCGACGGAACAGTCCTAGAGGGCAGCTGTTATGTTGACCAATCGGCGCTGACCGGAGAAGGTCTGCCTGTGGAAAAAACTTTCGGAGACAAGCTGATGAGTGCAAGCGTCTCTACCGGCGGATTTGTAAAGTGTCGGTGCGACCGTGCCGAAAAAGACTCCACGCTTTCACGTATTATTGCTCTTGTTGAGGATGCTTCGGCATCAAAAGCGCCCATCGCGCGACTTGCGGACAAGATCAGCGGCGTTTTCGTGCCTGTGGTTATCGGCATTTCTCTGATCTCCGCAATTGTCTGGATAATTGTTACAGGTAATTTAGCTGCTGCCCTGAACGCTGCAATCTCCGTACTGGTCATCTCATGCCCCTGTTCCCTGGGACTGGCAACACCTACTGCTATTATGGTCGGCACAGGAAAAGGAGCGCAGAACGGTATTCTTATAAAATCCGCCGAAAGCCTGGAAACAGCTCATCATATCAGCACTGTTGTACTTGATAAAACAGGTACCTGTACAGAGGGAAAACCGTCTGTGCAAAGGGTATATACCCATAACACATCCGAAGAGGAGCTTATGCCGCTTATCGCCTCTGTTGAGGCAAATTCCTCACATCCGCTTGCACGTTCCATAACAGAATACTGCACCCGAAAAGGCATCTCCACGGCTTCGTGTACCAATTATTCCGAAACACCCGGAGGGGGGATATCGGGGATTGTGAGCAGCAGAAAAGTCTTTGTAGGCAATCGCCGTCTCATGGAACAAAATAAAATTGATATCTCGGCATTTGCGGACACAGCAAAAAAAGCCGCATCAGACGGTGGAATTCCGCTGTACGCAGCTGTAGACGGTCTGACTGCCGGAATGTTTATCATTGCCGACCCGGTAAAAAAGACTTCAAAAGAAGCCGTATTGTCCTTGAAAAGAATGGGAATAAAAACAGTCATGCTTACCGGGGACAATACAGGAACAGCAGAATCCGTCCGGGCGAAGCTTGGGATTGACGAGGTATTCGCCGAGCTTCTCCCCGAAGACAAAACACGCATCATCCGTGAACTTCAATCAAAGGGCGAACTGGTGGCAATGACCGGAGACGGTATAAACGACGCTCCCGCTCTTGCCGCCGCTGATGTGGGAATTGCAGTGGGGGCAGGTCAGGATATCGCAATAGAATCGGCTGATGTAGTTCTTATTAAAAACGATCTTCGTGACGCCGCCGAGGCAATTCGTCTCAGCCGTGCGACGATGAGAAATATCAGGCAGAATCTTTTCTGGGCGCTGATATATAATTCACTTGGCATTCCATTGGCGGCAGGAGTATTCTATCCGATTTTCGGCTGGCAGCTTAACCCGATGTTCGGAGCGGCGGCAATGAGTCTCAGCTCCGTATGCGTTGTGACAAACGCTCTGCGCCTGAACTTTTTCAGGAGTGAAAAAAGCAAAACTGAGGAAACAGCGCCGGCAGAAATAAAAACAACAGAACCGGAGGTGAAAATCGTGAAAAAGACAATGAAGATCGAAGGCATGATGTGCAGCCACTGTACAGGAATGGTAACAAAAGTTCTCAACGATGTTAACGGTGTTGCCGCTGAGGTATCGTTGGAGGATAAATGTGCGTATATCGAACTTTCAAAGGAAGTTCCGGATGACGTGCTAATTAAAGCAGTTACTGATGCCGGATACGAAGTGACGGGGATGGAATAAGAAAAAAGGCACCTTTTCAGGTGTCTTTTTATATCATATCAGTATATTGTTCTGACTATGTTTTTTCCGGACTTTTTAGCGTCATACAATGCTTCATCAACACGAGTATACATGGAGATTTCGGTATCGGAGGGCTTTCCTTGTGTGACGCCAAGGCTTACTGTCTGTGGAGGCAGCGGATTAAGATCGGTGTTACCGAAAGTGAGACGTATCTTTTCGGCAATTCTTTCAGCTTCCGTCAATTCTGTATTAAGCAACAGAACCATAAATTCTTCACCGCCCCAGCGTCCGGCAAAATACTCTTTTGCGCTGATAATTTTTCTGTCTCTGAGCACGTCAGCCAAAGTACAGATAACACGGTCTCCCTCTTTGTGACCGTAAGTATCGTTGACATTTTTAAAATTGTCGATATCCAGCATAATGACAGAAACAGGATCACCGCCGTTTTTCATTTTGCGAAAGTTTTTTTCAATTTTTGATTGTATCTTTCGGCGGTTAAGCAAACCGGTAAGACCGTCTGTATCAGCAGCTAATTTCAGTTTACTTCGCAGTTTTTCGTGTTCTGTAACATTGTTGATAAGACCGACTATTCCACATATCCTGTTATTTTTATCCCAGATGGGTTCTTTTATTACCTCAAAGAATTCCTGCTTATCACCGCTTTGTTCCTCAATTATGTAACTGACGCCTTTGCCTGTTTTCATTATTTCTCTGTCAGATTCCATAGCAGAAGCGGCATTTCCCTTGTTCTTTCTGATGTCAATATCCGTTTTTCCACGTATTGTCCAGTCAGGATCATCTCCGTTATTAAGATGATTCCAATAGTGAGTGGCAAAAATATATCTGCAATCGGCGTCTTTAAGATAGATATTTGACGGAAGTGCTCTGAGCATTCGTGCTATTTCATGGAAAGAAGCTGAATCTTTAAGCCTTATTGCGTTTTCTATTCTGAGTTCCGTCAGTTTTTTGTGAAACGGTGAAACGATAATATCAACTGCACCCAGTGAAAGACAATTAATTTCTTCGTTCATGGGAATACCTGATGCTGTAAGAATTATCGGGATAAACATAAACCTTGGCTCATCTGCCACCCATGAAATGAAATCTGTACCCTTTTCCGCTGCAAGCATAGAATCCAGCAAGATTGCCGATATTTTATCATAATGCAGTTCCAGAAGTGATTCTCCTGCATCAAGTCTGTCAGTAAAATAGAAGCAGTATTTATCTGCAAGAAGAGTGCGGATTTCATCTGAAACCCTTTGATTTTCTGAAATAAACAGTATTATTCTTTTTTTCTTTTGTTCAGAAGCATTCATATTGCAGAATCACCTCACTTTGACTTCCTATGATATATTATACACTTTTTTTAAATATTTGTCAACTGCTTTGAGCATTTTTCTGTATAATATTTCTATGCAAGATGAGGTCAGAAATTCAATCAGGTATCACTTGTATCTGCTTGAAAATATTTTTTAAAATATGTCCTTTTTGAGGAACTTATTTGAATGTTATATATGAATCGATTCACATAGAAATTGGAGGACTTACAATGACGGATACTGAATGGTTGACTCTGATGAAAAAATTGCCGCAGCAGGCTCATCGTGCACTTATTAAAGAATACGGAAGTCTTGTTTATGTTATAGTAGTAAGCAAGATAGGAAACTGTACGGTAAGGGAGGAAATTGAGGATTATGTAAGTGATGCCTTTGTTGAAATTTTCCGTTGTTTGGATAAATTTGACAGCGGAAAGGGAACTCTTAAAACTTTTGTCAGTACCATTGCAAAAAGAACGGCTATTAATGCATTTTCATATATAACGTATCGACGCCGTACTACGAAGTCAATGGAAGATGGTGAGTTTGAGATTCCTTCGCCTGCTGATGACCCGGAGGAGACGCAAAAGAAATTGTTATGCAAACGTCTTTGGGAGATAGTAGAATCCCTTGGAGAACCTGATGCGTCAATAATTGTTTATCAGTATTTTTACGATATGACAGTTCGTGAAATAGCTAAAAAGCTTTCTATGACGTCAGGTGAGGTACAGAAACGAAGTATAAGGGCACGCAAGCAAATTAAAAAAATACTTATATCCGAAAATTATTTTATGTAAAGGAGCGTTTGCAATGAACAACAAAGAAAAAAAGATGAATTTAACGGGCTGACGTTTCTTGATGATGAACAAATTGAGATGATCGCTGAAAAGTATCCGGTCTGTGATAAGTCTGTCCAGAAACGTATTGCTGCATTATGTGAGGAGAAATTGGCTATGAAAAAAGATGAATTTTTTTATAATTATGACGGCGACGAAATCAAGATCGCTAAAAAGTTGACGTACACGAAAAAACTCCGTGGTACCGCAGTCGTTTTCTGACGGTGGCTGCTTCTTTCGTAGTAGTTTTCGGAGCTGCGGCAGGAGTTATCGCAGGTGTAAAGAAGTTGGGTAATAACGATAAAAAAACACCGTTGTCTGTTGTTGCCGATAAAAGAAATGTGTCGGAATCATCTATTGCCAAAGAGCTTGAAAAAAGCTCAGGATCGCTGCTTGAATCTTTCAATGTAGTTGACGGGATCTACGGCGGTAAAATAGATAAAGATACATCAAAAACAAGAATGATCGGCAGCGTTGAATATGCAAAAATAACTGATGCCAGATTCCAGACAAAAAACAATCTTCTTGATTATATGAACAGTTTCATGACTGAAAATATGATTAATAATAGATATGCAGATATATTTGATTCTGATGATGCATGGTGCGCCGAATTTGACGGGGAACTTTATGGAAAAGTAAGTGCAAGAGCGTCAGGCTATACATTTGTCGGAACTCCGGTTTTCAGTAACATTACAGAAAATACTGCTGAAATGACTGTTTCCTATGATGATTACGGTAGTACTTCTGATATGATTTTCAATTTGAAAAAAGTTAATAACATATGGAAAATAGACGATATGCACACACAAGAGAAAGCAGAAATAAATAAAGAAACTGACACAAAGGAAGACGGAAATAAAAACAATATTATGGCTGATTACACCAAAAATGAATATGTAACAACACTTCTCGAATCAATTAATCTTGCTGAGCGCATGAGCAGCGGCATTTATTTTTGACACTGCACCTTTTAAGGTAAATTATAGAAATGCTTCTGAATATTATGTAGATTTGCTTGTTCCATATGATGATTATGGCAATGAATCAATAGCAACGCTAAAGCTTGTAAAAGAAGGAGAAGGCTGGAAGCTTGATTCAATAGATATTCCTGTTGTATCAGAAACAGTTCCGGAACCTATCGTCGCTCAGGAGAAAACAACAGAAGCAACTACAGTTCCTGTAACGGGAAACGATGCTCCATCTGTTGAACCTCCGGATATTGACAGTTCGTTTATCGGGGCAATAGACTACATTGAATTTATAAGCAGCGGCGGTTTTCATGCTGATGAAAGCAATATCTATAATTATAATATAGCGTCAAGAGAAAAGGTACTCTTCAGAAAGTGACTATGCTGCTTTGTTTTCAAAGCATAAAAATGCACCCTTATTTATACAAAATAAGGGCGCATATGTGATGGTTGGGGCAGCGGGATTTGAACCCACGAGATGACAGAGTCAAAGTCTGTTGCCTTACCGCTTGGCTATGCCCCAGTTACTTTATTATATCAAAAAAAAACGTCTAAATCAAGAGGAAATAAATATATTTTTTATTTAACTAATATTTGTTGACAAGGTAACAAAAAAATGATATAATATGTATGTGCAGTAAAGATCTGGACTGTAAATAAAATCAGTAACTGGTTATTGACGCCGGCTTTGATCCGGAATATAATAAAGACAGTTGAGGCAAAGCTGAAAAAGACCGTTTTACGGCTTTTACTGTACTGCCTGAAAAGAATAAAAAGGAGCAGATCATTATGCACAACAAAAAAATAAGAAAACTCACGCTTACATCGGTTCTTGCAGCGCTTACCTGTGTTGCAACCATGCTTATACGTGTCCCGACACCGACAAAGGGTTATGTGAATCTTGGAGACTGTATGGTAAATATCAGCGCATGGCTTTTAGGGCCTGTTTGTGGAGGCGCTGCGGCTGGTTGTGGCTCTGCGGCAGCAGATATCCTGTCAGGATATGTTATATATTCACCGGCTACGCTTATTATAAAAGCGCTTATGGCAGTATTTTCTTTTATGATATTTAATCTTGTGGTTAAAAAGCTTCACTCTGGTGCGGCAAGGGTCATTGCAGCTTGTGCCGCCGAGATCATTATGATCCTTGGATACTTCGCTTTTGAGACGATTATCTATGGTTCTGCCGTTACAGCTTCAGCTGGAATTGTCGGTAATATATTTCAGGGAATAATGGGCACAGCCAGCTCGGTGATATTGTATGAGGCTGTTATCAGAAGAATTCCGGCAAAAAATATCTGATATGTATAATCAGTGTCCGACAGTTCGGCGTAAGCGGTGACTGAAAGGAAATGATGATTTATGCCTGACCGTTTTTCGAGGACAGAGCTTATGTTTGGACAGGCGGCTATGGAAAGGCTTGCTAAAGCAAGAGTAGCAGTATTTGGAATAGGCGGCGTTGGCGGTTACGTCGTCGAAGCTCTTGCAAGATCCGGAGTGGGGGAGCTTGATCTGATCGACAATGATACAGTATCCGTAACAAATATTAACAGGCAGATAATTGCGCTTGACAGCACTGTCGGAATGTATAAGACCGACGCTGCAAGAGCAAGGATATCCGAGATAAATCCAATCTGCCGTGTGAATACATATAATACTTTTTTTATGCCGGATACTTCCTCACAGTTTGATTTTTCCCTTTATGATTATGTTATTGACGCTATTGATACGGTGACGGGAAAGATCGAGATAATCATGAAAGCTCAAGATGCAGAAGTTCCGGTTATAAGTTCAATGGGCGCCGGAAATAAGATTGATCCTACGGCATTCAGGGTCACTGATATTTACAGCACATCTGTCTGCCCACTTGCACGTGTCATGAGACAGCAGCTTAAAAAAAGAGGCGTAAAAAAGCTCAAGGTAGTCTGGTCGGACGAGCCGGCTGTTTCTCAGGCAGAGGATGCCGTTATTACTGAAGAAGCGCTTCCGGGACGTCGGTCGATTCCCGGATCAAATGCCTTTGTGCCGTCTGTGGCAGGACTTATAATAGCCGGTGAAGTTATAAAGGATATTTGCAGAAGGCAGACCAATTCAGGCGTTTCTGAAGAAATGAGGATTTTATGAACATAAAAAATATCGGCTTATATATTATGATGACGCTTATAGCTGTCATGTTTTATTCCTGTTCAGCTGAGAATGGGGGAACGTCAAAAATAGTAACGACGGTGATTTTTATTGTCCTGTTTCTGGGAGCGTCATTGTGTTCCGCTGTGCTGACCTTTAAATTGAGACGCAAAAAGAATGCAGACAGCAATGAAAATGATCTGTCAAAGAAAAATGAGGAGTAAAAATATGATAAAACCAGTAATTTCCATTATGACGGCAGTCTCGGTTCTGTTTGGTACTGCGTCATTTGGCGTTTCTGCTGAAACCAATGTCTGCACTGTCAATTTTTTGGATTTTGACGGAAACGTGTATTATTCGCTTACCGTTCCGGAGGGTCAGCAGATAGACAAGCAGATAATCAGTCAGATCGATACATCAAAGCTCCGCAAGCAGATTGGAACCAGAAGCCAGCAGTGGTTCTCTGAATGGTGGGGGATTCCGGAATATATTACCGGAAATACGGACATAAAGCCTCTTTCTGTTACCGGAACGATATCGCTTGAAAAAGTTCCTGACAAGCATAAATATTACTCCAAGGACAGCGAGATCTATAAGGACGGTCTTATTGTGGATATTACGCTGGTTACACAGACGGGGTTAGATACCGAAGGAAATTATACCACAAAAAGCGAGATAGTTGACATTTCCTCAACCTGCACTCTAACCCCTAAGACTGCCGGTGAAGCGTTTAAATCTGGAAATAAGGCTGTTGTAAACATTTTTCCGATAAATTCCGACCAGCCGATCGGTAATTACGAGATCATATATATAGACGGAATAGGCGATGTCAACGAAGATAAGATTGTTACCGGTTCGGATGCGACAGAAGTTCTTAATGCCTATACAATGCTTTCTTCAAATCCTTCCTATAAGGTGGATGAAGCGATAATGCTTTACGGTGATATGAATTTTGACGGTATTCTGAACGGCTCAGATGCTACAATGCTTTTACAGTATTATACTATGCTTTCCTCTGACCCGACTTACAATCTTGATAAATTCTTTTCCGACATGAATATGAAAAATGCACTCTGAAAATAAAGTTTTTTATGTTTTGCTATTGAAATTATTGTAAAAATATAGTATAATGTAAATATCTTCTCTGTGAGGAGACCCCTGCACAGAAAAAAATGTTAAAGGAGTACGATCAACAATGTACAGTGATCTTATGGATTCAATCGGTTTCGTCAAGGGATACGATCCCGCCGTTGGCGAAGCTATGGGAAAAGAGCTTGCACGTCAGCAGAGAAATCTTGAGCTTATCGCCAGCGAAAATATCGTTTCGCCTGCTGTTATGGCAGCTATAGGTTCTGTTCTTACAAATAAGTATGCTGAGGGTTATCCCGGAAAGCGTTACTATGGCGGATGCCAGTGTGTTGACGAGGTAGAGGTTATCGCTATTGAGCGTGCCAAGGAACTTTTCGGCGCTAAATTTGCCAATGTACAGCCCCACTCCGGCGCTCAGGCGAATACAGCCGTTTACTTTGCTGTTCTCCAGCCCGGCGATACCGTTCTCGGCATGAGTCTTGCTGACGGCGGACATCTTACACACGGTTCCCCGGTAAACCTCTCTGGTAAGTATTTTAACTTTGTATCTTACGGTCTTGATGATGAAACTGAGAGCATCAATTACGATACAGTATATAAGCTTGCTGCAAAGCACAAGCCACGTTTGATGGTTGCCGGTGCATCTGCATATCCGAGAGCAATCGACTTCAAGAAGCTTTCTGAGATTGCAAGATCTGTAGGCGCACTGTTAATGGTCGATATGGCACATATCGCAGGTCTTGTAGCAGCTGGCTGTCATGAGTCACCTGTACCGTACGCAGATATCGTTACAACAACAACTCACAAGACGCTCAGAGGTCCCAGAGGAGGTCTTATCCTCACAAACAATGAATATCTTGCAAAGAAGATAAATTCCGCTATTTTCCCAGGAACACAGGGCGGTCCTCTTATGCATACGATCGCTGCAAAGGCAGTCTGCTTCGGTGAGGCGCTCAAGCCTGAGTTCAAGGATTATCAGAGACGCATCGTTGAAAATGCCAAGGCTCTTTCTGAGGGACTTCTCAAGAGGGGATTCAATCTTGTTTCCGGCGGTACTGACAATCATCTTATGCTTGTTGATCTCCGTCCTTTCAATATCACAGGTAAGGAATTGGAGCGCCGTCTTGACGAAGTTTATATCACTGTAAACAAGAACGCTATCCACAACGACCCTGAAAAGCCTTTTGTAACAAGCGGTATCAGGATCGGTACTCCTGCCGTTACAACACGTGGTCTGGGCGTTGAGGAAATGGAAAAGATCGCTGAATACATCTACCTCTGCGCTACGGACTTTGAGAACAAGGCTGACGAGATCCGTGCAGGCGTTAATGCTATCTGCGAGAAATTCCCGCTTTATAAGTAAGTTGCAACAATTTCGGGACGGGCATATTGTCTGCCCCGAAATTTTTTAAAAACAAATTCTTCTGTGGTATTGCATTTTTTCGCTGACAGGTTTGATTTTTTTATTTAGGATTTGAAGCTAATTTACGTCCGGAGCTATCTCTTTGAGCAGACAGATGAATGTTATTCATGGTTATGTTTGAATGGTATCGAGTATTTCATCTTTTCTGCGGTTGTCTTTGGCGGATTTATTATTTTAGCTGCTTTCTTTCATATTTGAATAGTATTGAAAGTAAAAACCGTTAAGAGGCTGCTGAATTATAATATATAGGAGGAGTGTTATAGTGGTACTCTTAGTTGTTGATACGCAAAAAGCAATTACAAACAGTGCGCTATATAATTTTGAATTATTTGAATCGCATATCATGGAACTGATAAATAAGGCTCGCAGCAACAATATGGAAATTATTTATGTCAGACATGACGATGGCATCGGCAGTACTCTTACAAAGGGTAATGAAGAATTTGAAATATATGAAAAATTTAAGCCTGCAGTAAATGAACTTGTTTTTGATAAGAATGTAAACAGCTCTTTTAAAAACACAGGGCTTATGGAATATTTAAAGAATAAAAATGAAAACACAATTATAGTTGTGGGTTTGCAGACTGATTATTGCATTGATGCGACAATAAAAGCCGGTTTCGAGCATGGATTCAAAATTATAGTTCCTGCCTATACCAACAGTACATTTGATAATCAATATATGACTGCCGAATTAACTTACAGGTATTACAATGACTTTATGTGGAACGGAAGATATGCAGAGTGCGTTTCGTTTGAAAAGGCACTTGAAATGATGACAAGATAATCCCTGATTTACAGGATATTATTTCTTATAATCAATGTGAACAGAAGAAGATCATGGAGGTAATATGCATTATATTTATTGTCCGCAGTGCGGAATAAAGCTTGTAGATAAAATGGCTGGCGATGATGGAGAAGTACCGTTTTGTCAGCAATGTAATAAGTATTGGTTTGATGCATTTTCAAGTTGCAGTATAGTATTAGTTGCAAATCAGTATAACGAGATAGCTCTTTTAAAACAAATATATATGTCGGATAAATTCACATCTTTTGTTTCCGGATATATTACCCCTGGAGAAAATGCGGAGGAAACTGCTGTCAGAGAGGTTAAAGAAGAATTAGGAATTGATATTGAAAAACTTGAATATGCCGGGACATATTGGTTTGATTCAAAAGATATTCTTATGCATGGATTTATTGGCTTTACCCAAAAATCTGATTTCATTCTTTCAAACGAAGTGGACTCTGCCGAGTGGTGCGATGCATTAAAAGCGCCTGAAACAATGTTTCCTGACAGACCGGGAAACGCCATGTATCCAATATATAGAAAATATCTAAAAATAGTAGGTTTATCTGATTTAAAGGAGAAACAATATGGAAAAAATCTGGAATGAAATGTATGAAGCTGCAAATTCGGTTCTTAACGAACGCAGGATTTCAGAATATGTTTCCTGCGGAGAAGTTTCGGCAGCTATTCTTTCAAAATCAGGGAAAATATATACAGGAGTATGCATTGATACCTGTTCGACACTCGGTATATGCGCTGAGAGGAATGCAATATTCAATATGATAACCAACGGCGAGCAGGAGATAGACAAAGTGCTGTGTATTCTGCCTGACGGCTCTAACGGAGCGCCATGCGGAGCCTGCCGTGAGCTTATGGTGCAGATAATGCCCGATACTTACAAGGATATCGAGATCATGCTCGATTACGCTTCGGGACGTACTATCAAACTTGGCGAGATAACTCCTGAGTGGTGGATATGATTGACATTTCGGAGAAATATCAATATGATCGGTGATATTGTAACAGTGACTGTGGACAGACCTATGGGAAGTTTTCATCCGGAATGCAAAGATATGTATTATCCTGTTAATTACGGATATATCGAGGGGATATTTGCTCCGGACGGCGAAGAACAGGATGCATATATACTCGGCGTGGATATTCCGTTAAAAACATTTACAGGAAAAATAATTGCAGTTATCAGACGTGCCGACGATGTGGAAGAAAAATGGGTAGTTTGTCCCACGGGGATGTCATTCACCCGATTTGAAATAATGGAGCAGGTCAGATTTCAGGAACAATATTTTAAATCGGAAATAATACTTAGCGAGGTTTGATATGTCAATACCATTAGCAGATAAAATACGCCCCCAGTCTCTTGATGATGTTGTGGGTCAGGAACATATACTTGCTCCCGGAAAACCTTTGCGCAGAATAATTGAAAGCGGAACTGTGCCAAATATGATATTTTACGGTCCGTCCGGTGTCGGAAAAACAACCGTTGCACGTATTATAGCTGAGAACTGCGGCATGACGCTGCATAAGCTCAACGGAACAAGCGCATCTACTGCTGATATCAGACAGGTGGTAGGGGAGATAGGAACGTTTGGAACTGAAAATGGAATTTTGCTGTATCTTGACGAGATACAATATCTCAACAAAAAGCAGCAGCAAAGTCTTCTTGAATACATAGAAAACGGTGATATCACACTGATTGCTTCGACAACGGAAAATCCGTATTTTTCCATATATAACGCTGTTATCAGCCGCAGCACCGTATTTGAATTCAAGCCTGTATCGGCGGAACAGATTATTCCGGCAGTAAACCGTGCATTCCGGATAATTTCGGAAGAAAACGGTATGAATATAGAGGCGGATGACAATATATGCAAAATAATTGCCTATAACTGCGGCGGAGATGTTCGAAAGGCGATGAATACGGCAGAACTTGCAGTTATCTGTGGAGAACCAGATCTTGGCAAGGTGCGGATAACTGAAGAATCCATGAAAATAATTGCTCAGCGGAGCAATATGCGATACGACCGTGACGGCGATCAGCACTATGATATTTTGTCGGCGTTGCATAAGTCGATTCGTGGTTCAGACGAGAACGCCGCACTTCACTATGCTGCACGGCTGATAGAGGCAGGAGATATAATCTCGCTTTGCCGACGTCTTTTGTGTATTGCATCCGAAGATGTTGGACTTGCATATCCCATGGCTGTGGTTATCACCAAAGCCTGTGTTGATTCTGCCTTACAGCTTGGGCTTCCAGAAGCAAAACTGCCTATCGCACAAGCTGTAATATTACTGGCGACATCTCCGAAATCAAACAGTGGAGTAATGGCAATAGATGCCGCACTTGCTGATTTAAAAGACTGCGATGCACTGGATTTTCCACGTCATCTTCAGAACAAGCATTACGACGGCAAGGGAGCGGCAGTGGTCGGGCAGAATTATTTGTATCCGCACAATTTTCACAATCATTATGTTAAGCAGCAGTATATGCCGGATGCCCTGAAAGGTCATGTGTATTATGAATTCGGGGACAATAAGCAGGAACAGTCCGCATATCAGTACAGACAAAAGTTGCTGAAGGAAGCAGAATAACAAAAACCCCCGAAAAATTTTCGGGGGAGAATGACTTCATAGTTATTCAATTGTAGATTTAAAATGACTTTCATCATTTTGCCAAATTACCCTGTGGACTCACCCTTTCTGATTAATTTTTTGAAGAATACCTCGCACTTTCATAAGTATCATTCCTTCAAAATAAAATTATTGGGTAAAAGATTAATTACTGCATCGGAACCACCTTTGATTTGATATTTCCCGTCTATGTACAGACGGAACAAGCGGTTTATCAGGAAAATCAACTTCTCATCGGACTCAACCTTTTCTTTGGATTTTGTTTTATAATATATCTAAAGACTCATTGTCGAAATTTCAGATAATCCTGTATCCAAACTGAGTTTAGACATGAAGCCATTTTCATTTAGCAATACGTCAGCTTTGTAATCAAATATACTTATTATTTCATTAAATGGAACAAGCATATTGCCTATATTCCCGTTTTGTGATTCAATTACTCAGCAAGCCCGCTGGCTTCACGCTGTTGCTCTGAACTCTCTTCCATTGGACTCACTCACCTTTCCGCATAGTATAATTTACATTGAGCATTCAGCTCAGTCCAAGTAAATTCAGCTCTTGAAGAATTTTTGCTTTCTTCGTTTTCCTTGATTATATCTTACCATATCTTTCGGTAAATGTCAATAGTATTTTTGAAAAAACATGTATTTTTTAGTGCAAATCGGCACAATGTACAATGAGAGAGTTTGTGTTTTGACATAGTATACAAAAAATAGTCAGTGCGTACGAAGTATCCTATGTTGACGGATTTTAAGATGTGTCAGCACGCCCTTAAACTTCCTCTTGCTTTTTTTGTGTATACGGTGTATAATTAATATATCAAAAAAGTGCGGATAACCGCAGAATGGAGAAAAATATGTCAGATATGAACGAATATACCCCAGATCTTATCGAGTTGGTAGACACTGAGGGAAATAAAAAGAATTTTGAGATTGTTGATATTGCAGAATTTCAGGGAGAGATTTATTATGCAATGATTCCAGAGTTTGAAGGCGAAGATATACTTTCTGCCGACTGTGAACTTGTTATACTTAAAGCTGTTGAGGATGATGGGGAGGAGATCCTTGCGTCCATTGAAGATGATGATGAGTTCGATATGGTATCAGAATTTTTCATGAAGCGTATGGATGAACTTTATGATGAGGATGATGAAGATTAAAAAGAATTGCATACAGAGAAAACGGCTCAGGATCTTCCTGAGCCGTTTTTCAGAGATTGCCTTTAGGCAAAATAAAACCGCCTTGCCGGCATATAGTGGATAAAACCCGCACAAAGCAGGTGGGTAAACGCCCGAATGCTTCACGCTCCCTTCTTCCGCAGGGCGGGAGGTCTGCAATTCACACACGGAGTCGAATTCCCTTATAAGAAGTGTTGGATCATACAAACTATAATTAATCGAACAAGGCAGTAATATTTATTTGTTGACTATATTATATCACAAAAAAATCAGAAAATCAATACCTAATTTCTGTTAAAATTTAAAATTTAATATCCGGACACTTTTTTGTAACTTTTTCTTATCATAATATATGTTTGATAATGATATTAAAAACAATTTTGTATAAATTATATAAAGAATAGATAAGGAGTTTGTCAATAAAAATATTGACATTTTTAATAAATCATGTTATTATTAAATTAACGTAATTAGATAAATCGTATTATTTTACTCTGTGAGAAAGGCAGGATCAGCGAAAAAGGCAAAAGGTATGAAATGAACTGGAAATTGACGGTAATTATTTCGGAGTAATTCTGAAGTCATGTACTTTTTGATTATTTCAGAAAAAAAATTTGAAAACCCCTTTAAATTTTTCTTGATATGTGATATAATAATTGTGTATGAAACTTACATGGTGTCCCGTGTTGAAATAAGGAGAAAATATGAAGAGAATTTTATCGATATTATCAGCGTTACTGTTTATTCTTCCGCTTGTCTGCATTCCGGCTCAGGAAGCAGAAGCAGTAAGTTTTCCGCTCAAAACAACGCTCTACAGTGAATCGGCAGTGCTGATAAATCTTGATGCCGATATGCTTATTCATGAAAAAAACGCTGACGCAAAGCAGATGCCTGGTCCTCTGGTAAACATCATGACAGCTGTTGTAGTTCTGGAGGAATGCAGCGATTTCAGCGAAGAACTTACTGTAGATCCGGCAGTATACAGCAGTGTTTATGATACGCTCAGGGATAACAACAGGATAGATGATCTGCCTTCCTGCGATATTCTGGACGGTGATGTACTGACTGTAGAGGATCTTCTTTATTGTATGATGCTTACTTCATCAATCGAGGCATCCAATACGCTGGCGTTCAGGTTCGGCGAAAGCAGTGTTCCTGCTTTTGTTGAAAAGATGAATGCAAAAGCCAGGGAATTAGGAATGACATCTACAAATTTTACCAATCCTGACGGTATGTTTGATCCGAATCAGTATACTACTGCCAGAGACATGGCTATTCTCACAAAGTATGCGCTTGAAGTGCCGAAATTTGAAAGTATTGCCGTAACTTACAGCTATACTCCTGTAGTTCCAAATCCGGAGCGCCATGAACATATTGACGAATGGATCTGGAAACATACGAACTTTATGATGGATATCAACAATGATACCTATTATTATATGGGGGCAAAGGGAATAAAAACCGGAAATCTTGTTGATGCAGGTCGCAATCTGGTTACTCTTGCAAGCAGGGACGGAAACAATTATCTTGTTATTCTTATGAAAGCTCCGTTCAATGATGCCGAGGGCGAGCTTAAATATTATCATATTGACGATGCAATGACGCTTTTTGACTGGGCGTTCAATCATTTTTCATATCAAGTGATACTTGCAGATACTGCCGAACTTGGTGAACTGCCTGTCAGCCTTGCAGAGGGGAACGATTATGTTCTTGCACGTCCGAATAAAGAATTTTCGATGCTGTGGTATGATGAGATAGACACTTCTCTCATAAAAAAAGACAGGATAACTTGGCATAAAAGTTCACTTCGTGCTCCGGTTAAAAAAGGTGATGTTCTGGGTGAAGTCACGCTGGAATATTCCGGTGAAGAATTGGGAACGATAGAACTTGTTGCTGTGTCTGATGTCGACAGGTCAAAGTCAAAGTATAATCTGGAGGCTGTCAAGAAATTCCCGAAGTCAAGGTGGTTTAAGAATGCATTGAAGATCTCTGTGATTCTTTGTCTTATCTATATAGTGATCTGTATTTATGCATGGATTGTTTACAAGAGCAAGGCAAAGCCGCTGAAGCCGATATATGCTGTACCTAAAATGGATAAAAAGAAAAAGAAGGATTCAGGCAGCAGCCGTAAAGATCAATAATCATATGTAGGGCGAACATAGTTCGCCCTTTTTGGTTTTACAGATCGATGAAATTTGAGTCGGAATAACCGACAATACCATTATAGCTGACAACATACCAGCCTCCGGTCTCACCGTTTACCAGAATTGACGCACCGTTCGGAGCTGATCCTATGATTCTTCCGGCAAGCGAAGGGTAGCTTCTGATATTAAGACCGCTGCCGTCTGTAACGACTGTTCCCCAACGTACTGGTCCGGCGGATACAAAGGGAATGCCGAAGTAATCGCATAAAGAACGGACAATGTTTTTTGCTATAGTTTCAAGTTTGTTTTTCAGCCATGCTTCGTCGGCGAAATTGTCGTGATAACCCAGTTCGCAGAGAACTGCAACGGCTTTTGTTCTGAGAACTTCTCCAAGATATGTGGTAGGAACTGCTCTTACCTTGTCTGGGAGTGGATAGATAGTTTTCATATTATTTGCAATAATATTTGCAAGCTGTTCGCTGTACTGACTTTTTGGAGCAAAATATATATCAACGCCTCTGAGCTTTCCGGCAAGATTTTCAGGAGCAGCATTTGAATGAAGAGCAAGGTGAACATCGTAATTGCCGGCATTTGAGTCGGCAATTGCACCAGTTACATTGCGGTCGGGATCGTTTCGTACATACTGTATTCCAGATGACCGCAGATATGGTTCCATTCTGTCAGCAAGAAGATTCATGTAAAGTTCTTCATTTCCGCTGGTAGCGTATTCATTCCATTCCTGGGTCGATGGACTTAAAAATACCTTTGGCATAAGACCATTTCCTTTCACTGGATTGAGGATTTATTCCTCATATTATCTTATGCTTAAAGTTGGATTAATGTTATTTTTTCTTGACTTTTCTTGTTTAAAGCGTTATAATTAATAATGTGATATCAGCGTCTGCTGATAACTATTTGAATTATGCATCAGAAGGAGTGCTTTTTATGAATATACTTGTAGTGGGACTTGGACTTATAGGCGGATCTCTTTGCAAGGCACTGAAAAAATATACATATCATACCGTTTATGGCAGCGATATAAATCATGATATTGAGTACGCGGCTTTAAGAGATGTTGCTATCGACAAGCCTTTTAACGGTGATTTCACGGATGTTGATCTTGCAGTAATAGCGCTTTTCCCGGATGCAGCCGAGAATTGGCTTCGCAGCAATGCATCAAAAATGAACAAGAACACTCTTATCACTGACGTCTGCGGCATAAAGGGCAGATTTGCAGACAGAATGAAAGATATTTCTGAAGAAAACGGTTTAAGATATGTAGGACTACACCCGATGGCTGGAAAAGAATTTGGCGGTTATCACAATAGTACAGCAGATCTGTTTATTAAGGCAAATTTCATTGTTGCTCCATTTGAAACCAGCAGTGAGGATGATGTCGAGCTGCTTAAAAGTCTTGCACGTGAACTCGGTGCAGGAAAGATTGTTGTGACAACTCCTGAAAATCATGACAGAATGATTGCATATACGTCGCAGTTGGCTCACATTGTTTCAAGCGCTTATGTAAAAAGTCCGGAACTTGGTCTTGAATGCGGATTCAGCGGCGGAAGTTTCCAGGATATGACCAGGATTGCTACAATGAATGAGAAAATGTGGACGGAACTGTTTATGCAGAATAGGGAATATCTGATATATGAACTTGATCTGCTTATTGAAAATCTTAGTAAATATAGTGTTGCCCTCAAGAATGACGACGCCAAAGAGATGAACCGTCTTATTGCAGAGGGCAGGGAACTCAAGGAAAATAATATCCGTAATCGTGTAGGTCAGCCTAATTAAAATATGGCAGTACCGTACAAAGCCGTCAGATGTGATTTGTGGTGCTGCCAATTTTCATGCAAAGTATTTCTTTTCAAAATCCGGAGTACCGGCTGTAATTTTAAGGTGATTCAGATAAAACAGAGGAGAATCCTCTGGTATTTTGAACTCCAACGAAAAGGCACAGAGCTGTTGGGAAAACACTCCGAATTGTTTGTTTATCTCAAGGTCTCCGTACTTACCATCCCCCAGGATTGGTGCGCCGATATGTGCCAGATGTGCCCTTATCTGATGGGTACGTCCCGTAAACAATGTGACTTCTACGAGAGTGAGTCTGCCGTTTCTTCCGAGGACTTTGTATCCGGTTTTTATCGGTTTGTATCCAATTTCAGGAATATCTGAAATTAATGCAAGGTTTTCAGAAGCGTCCTTCCGGTGGTATGCAGAGACGATATCATTGTTTCTTGGCGGCGGTGAAATACACACACAGTGATAAATTTTACGTATATTGCTTTTTTGGATAGCCGCATTTATTTCTCGGAGAGCAGTGGCGTTTTTTGCTGCTGTCACAAGTCCGGAGGTGTTTCTGTCTAAGCGGCTGCAAAGTGCCGGAGCAAATGAGCTTTCCTGTTCCGGGATATACTCTTTTTTATTGTAAAGATAGTGCTTTATGCGATTGATGAGGGTATCACTGCTGCCGCTTCCGGAGTGCGAATCAATGCCTGTGTTTTTGAAAACGACTATGATATTCTTGTCCTCAAAAGCAATATCAAGATCAGTGGGAGCATCCAGAAAAGAAAGATCATGCTTTTTGACTGCGGAAAGATCATCTTTGACATAGATCGTTACGGTATCACCTTCATGAAGAACAGTAGATATTTCACATCTTTTGCCGTTGATTTTGATGTCTTTTTTACGAATTAGTTTATACATCATATTTTTTGGCAGCTGAGGCATAGATTTTGTAATAAATTTGTCAACTCTCTGACCGCTGTCGTTACTGTTTATTAAAAAAATATTCATATAGTAATCATCTGCTTTCAAATTAATTTATGCAAGATTAACAAATATTTACTTTGCGTATAGTATAGTATTACAAAGTTATATTTTTACAGGAATTAATTTTCTGATTATGCTTGAAAAAATAATTGGAATACGCTATAATTAATGTGTTGGAAATTGTGATTAAAAAAATGAATGCTAAAAAAGTTTTTAATTATTTTAGCATGATACATCTTTAAAAATATAAGATTCACAAGGGAAGGAAGAGCAATAGGAGGTGCTTTTTATGAAAAGATATTATCGGATTATCTCATCTATTCTTTCAATTGTGATTTCCGGGTCATCAGTTTGTATGTATACTAATGCTGAAGATACATCTTCAGTAAATTATAGCACATTATTGTCGGAAAGTAAAGACCAGGAAAAAAATTTGTCAGTTATTTCTGCGTCAGATGCAGATATTACGTCTGACAGTGTGTCTTCCGGTGAGATTCCGTTCGATGTATTTGATATCTATAATGCTCATATGGCAGTCGGAAACGTAACTGACCCCGACACTCCGGAAGATATCTACCGTGAGTCATGGGGCATTGACGTTTCTCAGTGGCAGGGCGATATAAACTGGCAGTATGTAAAGGACAGTGGTGTGGACTTCGCCATAATTCGTTCCGGATACGGCAAAGAACTTAGTCAGGAAGATCCTAAATTCCGTCAGAATATGGCAGGCGCTCAGGCAGCCGGCATTGACTGCGGAACTTACTGGTACAGCTATGCTCTTACTGTTGATGAGGCTTATCAGGAGGCGGAAGTCTGCTATGAGATAATCAAAGATTATGATTTTACTTATCCGGTCTACTTTGATATAGAGGATCCGTCGCAGATGAATCTTTCTACGGCAGAGGTTTCTGCCATTGTTGAAGCATTTTGTACCAGACTTCAGGAAAAGGGATGCTATGTAGGCGTTTACAGCTGTGCAAGCTTTCTGACCACGAAGATCTATGATTCCGTTCTGGAAAAGTATGATGTATGGGTTGCTCATTATACAAATGCCGATAAGCCTGATTTTTACGGCGATTACGGTATGTGGCAGTATACCAGCAACGGTGCGGCTCAGGTAAACGGAATTTATACTGAAACGCTTGACCTTGATTACTGTTATATCAATTATCCATATGTCATTGCAGAAAACATCCAAACTCCGGTTCAGCCGATAACTCCGCCGGCGTATATTGATCCCGATGTTACAGCAAAGGGTATAGACGTATCGGAATGGCAGGGAGATATAGACTGGAATGCGGTAGCAGCAAATGATATCCAGTTTGCAATCATCCGTGCAGGGTATGGTATGTACGAGAGCCAGACAGATTCATCTTTTGCAAAGAATTATACCGATGCCAAAGCAGCCGGACTTGATGTCGGAACTTATTGGTATAGCTATGCAAAAACACCGGAAGAAGCAGTTAAAGAGGCAGAAGTATTCTGTAAGGTTATTGAAGGATGTCAGTTTGAATATCCTTTGTATGTAAACATTGATGATTCTGTCGTTTCCGGATTGAGCAATGACGAAGTTGAAGCAATTGTTGATGCTTTCTGCTCTTATGTTGAATCTAAGGGATATTTTATTGGTATAATTGGTTCCGTTGAATTAATGAACAGTCGCTTTAATGATGAACTCTTAAAAAAATATGCTGTTTGGATATCGCAGTTCGGAGTTCCTACTCCGGCTTTCAACAGAATTTACGGTATGTGGCAGTATTCAATGTCAGGTACTGTCAGTGGAATTTCCGGTGCTGTTGATTGTAATTACTGTTATGACGAATATCCGGAGATCATAAAGAATGCTCATTTAAACGGATTTTAATACATATAATGGAATTTATCAGCAGATCCGTACAGTCGGTTATCCGATGTACGGGTTTGCTTTTATACTCGCCGCTATTGCAAAATATCCAAAGAATGCTAAACAGAAATTTTGTATGTCAAGGCGGAGGAGGAAGGCATACTGTCGTACCCCAAGGGCACTTCCGTTGGGCGTATGGGGACGACGACAACGCAGGCTGACAAAATTTATGTCAGTAGTACTGAATATTTTGCAATAGCGGCGAGTATATATCTGTGGAGGTTTTATGGTTGAATTTATAATAGGTCAGGCAGGCAGCGGAAAAACTACTATGATGTTTGAGAAAATCAAGAAAAACGCCGGTAACGTCTGTATTATCGTACCGGAACAGTATTCATATGAATTTGATAAAACATTGTATTTTTATCTTGGCGCTGATGTATTCAATGAATTGTTTTCATCAACTTTTACTGGACTTTCCAGGCAGCTTTTCCAATTTTACGGAGAGCCGGGGCGCAGCGGAGAATATGCCGATGAACTTGCTCAGATGATAATGATATATCAAGCGGTGAATTCTGTCCGGAATATGCCTGGAGTAATGACCTATTTCCGAACCAGAAGTACTCAGAATGGATTTGCAGAGGAGGTTCTCAATCTTATCAATGACATGAAGAGATCGGGAATTGAACCGGAGCAGCTTGCTATAAAAATTCCTGCGGCAGATAAGCGCCTGTCGGATAAGATCTTGGATATTTCGATGATCTATCTTGAATATGAGCGGCTGATGAAAGAATACGGCTTTAAGAACAGCCTTGACAATATTAAATTGGGTGCGGCGATAGCTGCTGCAAACGGATGGTTTAAGGGAAAAAGTGTCTATATAGATGAATTTGAAAGCTTTACCGGCGATCAGCTTGCTATGCTCAAAGTTATTCTGGAACATTCTGACAATGTCACTATAGTTCTTCGTACAGATGACATAAATGCAGGAGAATTCACTCTTTTTGAAACAGTCAACAGAACTTTTCGGTGCATTGCAGGCATTTGTGCTGATCTTGGCAAAGAATATCGTGTTACTGTTTGTTCCGAAAGCCGGAGATTCAAGAATCCGGAGCTTGAATATCTGAGCAGCAGGATTCTGAGAAATCTTGAAAATGATTCAGAAAATGCTCCTGAGCCACATAATATTCGTATTTTCGAGTCAAGAGATATGTACGGAGAGGCAGAGTTCGTATGTGCGTCTATAAGACGGCTCATAAACAGTGACCGAACCTTGAAATACCGTGATATAGCCGTTATTTCTAATGATATATCATCATATACCGGTGTGCTTGAAGGAGCGTTCAGACGATATGATATTCCTTATTTTTTAAGCGTTGAGAGACCGGTTAATCATACGGCAGTCATGGTATTCTTTACATCGCTTCTGAGTTTGCTGATTTCAGCTAAAATGTGTTCGGAGCATATTTTCAGAATGATGAAAAGCGGAATTATGGATCTGTCGTTGACGGATGTATCACTTTTGGAAAATTACTGCTATAAATGGAGCATTGACGGTGATACGTGGTGCAGTCCTTTTACGGCTGATGATGTGAATCTGAAAAAACTTGAGGGTATTCGCAGGGATTTTATTACGCCTGTAATTTCACTTAAACGAAAGCTTTGCAGAAAGCTGACGGCTGAAAAAGCAGCTGCACTGTTGTATGAATATCTTATAAATTGCGGTGCAGAGCGGAATACCGGCAGGCTTATGGGAAAGCTGATAAGGGAAAATCTTGACTTTGAAGCATCCGAGCTGAAACGTTTATGGGGATGCCTTATAGATATTTTGGATAGTATAAGCAGCACTCTCGGAGGAAAAGAGATCAGATTCAGTGATCTGGTTAAGATTATCCGGTCAATGGTCGGCAGGATAAAATATTCTGTTCCGCCACAGACGCTGGACGCTGTTATTGCTGCCTCGTCACGGACAGCACGTCTCAATGCGCCCAAAGTAGTTTTTGCTATTGGTTCAAATGACGGAGATTTTCCGAATTTCGTAAATATTCACGGACTTTTTTCGGAATCAGACAAGATGAAGCTGGCAAAGAACGGAATAGAGATATCACGTCCTCTTTCCGATCTTATTGCATCCGAACGACTGGTGGTATACAAGGCTTTGTCGGCAGCTTCGGAAAAGCTGTATATAACCTATCCGCTGTCAGATCTGTCCGGTCAGGCTAAATACCCGTCTCAGGTAATCGACAGCGTGATCGCAATGTTCGGAGATGATAAAATGCGTCTTACCGTCAGGGATACTCCGCCTCATTTCTATGCTGTTACCATGCATTCAACGTTCTATCATTATATGCAGAACAGAGATCCGGGAAGTACAGAATCGGCTTCGCTTAATCACGTTCTTTGCAGTGATGACAGCTATAAGAGTCGTATCTCATACGTGCTCAGCCGCAGTTCATACAAGCAGGATTTCACGATTGACAGCAGTATTATGCAGAAGCTTAAAAGCTTTGATCCGCTGGTTATTTCTCCGTCCAGTCTGGATGAATTTAATCAGTGCCATTTCCGGTATTTCTGCGATAAGTGTCTGCGTCTTTTCACAAATGAAAAAATGGAGTTTGACGCCAGAGCTGCCGGAGATCTTTTTCATATTTGTTTCAAAAGCATTCTGGCTTCACGTTCAAAGGACAGTTTTCTGAAATTATCATATGACGATTTTGCACGAGAAATCAGCATATGTGCAGATAAATTCCGTGAGGAGAGACTTGCCGGAGATTTTGTTAAAGATCCAAGGTCTGACATGATATTCAAAAAGATCACCGAGCGTATGACAAATGTTTTTCTTCATACGCAGCAGTCGCTTATGGCATCTGATTTTATTCCGCATTCGTATGAGCTTGATTTGAGGAATCAGCATTCAGTGTCAATTAATTTTGGTGAAAAATACAGGCTTGAATTCGGCGGCGTGGTGGATAGAGCTGACATCTGTGAAATAGACGGTGAAAAATACGTCCGCATTGTGGATTATAAGAGCAGCCGTAAAAATATCACACCTGTCACGCTTGGGAGCGGAATAAACTTACAGATGCTTATGTATCTTTTTTCTGCAACTGATAAAGGCGGAGAATATGAAGATTGTCAGCCTGCCGGGGTTCTTTATTCTCCCGTTCAGCTTCAGGATTTTTCGCCGGAGAGCTGTAAAATCAACAGTTTCAACAGTGAAATGCTTAATTCCTCGTTGAAAACAAGTGGTCTGGTACTAAGCGATATGAAGGTTCTTGATGCTATGGAAAAGGGAGTGGAAGGAAATTATATTCCTGCAAAGGTGAAGAAATCAGGTGAACTATACGCTGATTCTTCCTGTATTTCACGGGAAGCAATGGAGCGTCTCCGTGATTTTTCCTATAGAAAGCTGAAAGAAATGGCAGAAATGCTGCTTGCCGGAAATGCAGAGGCTGTGCCGCTTGTTTCCGGTGGAACTGTTCCGTGTACGTACTGCAATTATGTAAATATCTGCGATAACTCAAAGCTTGAACGGTTCAGGGAGCCTGATCCAGACAGCGTTGCGGAAGCAGCAGAAATAATGGAGGTCAAAAAATGAAATTTATATGTTATCCTAAATGCACTACTTGTAAAAAAGCTCAGAACTGGCTTGATTCAAAGGGAATTGAGTACAGTCTGAGAAATATTAAGGAAGAAAATCCGACCTATGAAGAACTGAAGGAATGGTATGGAAAATCCGGTCTGCCGCTGAAAAAATTTTTTAACACCAGCGGAATGCTCTATCGTTCAATGAATCTGAAAGACAAACTTGGCGATATGACCGACGAGGAAAAACTCAGACTGCTCGCCGGGGACGGAATGCTGGTAAAAAGACCCATTCTTGTAACGGCTGATACGGTTATTCTGGGATTTAAGGAATCGGAATGGGAGAAGCTTTCAGGCTGATTTCGTGGTAAAAATTATGAAAATCCCCATGACAGATAATAGTCATGGGGATTTTTTATGTTTGGATCAAATTTTTTTCATGGAAATCAGGCGCCTTTTAATTTGGATTGAGTCTCTATAAGCTCGGACATGAGATATTCTACTTTTCCCCGGCTGCGTTCTGACAGAGTTCTCCAGCCGCTTAGAAGAGCGGATTCGTCTTCGTTTACAGACATTTCCTGTTTGTGTCTGCATCTTCCGGCAAGATAATCAAGACTTACGCCGTAGTAATCGGCAAGCTGAATGGCACGTGAAAATGGCAGCTCACGTTCTCCTTTTTCATATTTTCCGTAATACTGAGCCGTTGTGCCGAGATATTCGGCGATCTCCGACTGCGTTTTGTCTGCGTCTTCTCTTAAATCCCTGATACGCTGGTAAAAAGCCATATGTGACACATCCTTTCAAAATTATTTTATCATAAATGACTAAAAACTATTGACATATTAATCTAAATAGGTTATAATACTATTACAGTATAGTCGGATGTGACTATAAGTATTATGAACAGGAGTTGATATTTTATGAAAAAGAGAAAATCTGTTTCGAGGCTGGTATCCATTTTGACTGCGTTTTTTATATGTTTGATGGTTTTGCCGTTGGTGACGTCAGATGTGGCTAAAGCAGAGAACAGGTCAGGAAACTTTAGTACGAATTATTCATTAGGGAATAATCCGGCTCAAAATATGGTTAATATTGCCTTTGCGCAAGAAGGAAAAAAAGGTTCACAATTAGGTTATAATTCTGATTGGTGCGCATGGTTTGTAGCTGATTGTGCAAGGCTTGCGGGACAAGATACAATTATTCCGGAGAAAGGCAGGGTGAGAGATTTAGCATCTGCTATAAAAGGCGAAGAGACTTCTACGCCGCAAGTCGGAGACATATGTATTTTTGACTGGAACAGCGTTTCCGGTCCGTATGACCATGTTGAAATTGTATATAAAGTCAGCGGAAGCACTGTTTATACAATTGGCGGTAATGCCGGCAGTACCGGCAGCTATAAAACAAATTATGTAAAAACTCGTAATGCTACTGCAACCGGTCAGGTACAATGTTATATTCATCCGTTTTACAATGGAGCATCTACACCTGAAAACGACGACGAGCTTGGTATACCATATCCTCGTCCGAGCGGAAATCCTTTGCTGTCAACTGGTTCAAGAGGAAGCGGAGTAAGCTGGTTACAGACGGCTTTAAATAAGGTAAACAATGCAGGACTTGATGTTGACGGTCAGTTTGGTTCGGGAACAAAGCAAGCGGTAATCAATTTCCAGAAAGCCAACGGTCTTGAAGCCGACGGCATCGCCGGTCCGGATACGATTAATAAGTTGGTGGAGGTTATAAAGCGAGGTACTAAGCCTAATTTAGAAGCTCCTGATTTAAAAGTTGATGTTAATGGACAAGATGTTACTTTTTCATGGAATTCAATCTCAAATGCAACTCACTATGATTTGCGAATATATTATGAAAATGAAAATTCGTACAAAAATTATTGGGGTATAACACAGACATCAGTAACAGAAACTTTACCGGCGAACACTAAATTCAAGGCTCAGGTTTGTTCTGCAAATGCAAATTATGAAAATTGTTGGCAATATTGTTATCCAATTGAATTTCAAACAGGTGTGAATGGCGTGCCTATAGATATAGGTACAGATTTTTATGCAATAATTTCTAATGTTAACACAAAATATCTTTTAACAAACAATGATTTTAATGCAACATTTAATAGCCCTACAGATGAAAAAAATCAATACTGGTATTTTCATAGAAATGATAACGGAAGTTATACAATAGAATCATATAATAGAATGCAGGCTTTGGATGTTGCAGGCGGAGAAACAGAAGATGGAACAAATATTGGTCTATATGAAAAAAATGGAACACTTGCTCAGCAATGGTATATATATTGGGCACCTAATGGTGGAATGTATTTTAAATCAGCATTGGGTAATTATGTTCTTGATATGAATGGTGGAGTAAAAAATGGTGCAAATGCTAATTTATGGCATTTTTGTGAAAGCACTGCGCAAATATTTGAATTCTATCAAATTGATTTAGACGGAAATATGCCAAATGATATGGGAGAATACTTCTTTGCAAAAATAATAAACAATGCAACTGGAAAAGCACTTTCAAATATAAATAATGCTAATCTTGCCGGAGAAGTTCCCGAATATAAAAAAGAACAGACATGGTGTTTCATCAGATTAGATAATGGCAGTTACAAAATTATGTCATATTATGATGTAGATCAATCACTGGACATTGTCAACTTCGGAACAACAAATGCTACAAATGTCGGGGTTTGTATAGATAGTAATAATATAGCACAGAGGTTTTTTCTTTACGATATAGATGGAGATGTCTATATCAAGTCCATGTGTTCTAATAATGTGTTTAATATGGACATGAATACACTAAATGTTTCGACTTGGAATTATGTAAAAGGTGTAGATCCAGAAAGATTCTCCATAAAAAAATTAGATGAGGATAAGGATGTAAAAATTGAGATAGTTTCAAAGCCTAATAAACTTATTTATAACGTAGGAGATGAGCTGGATACAGAAGGATTAGTTATAAAGCAAATCTATGAAACGGGTACTTCATTCACAACTTCTTCCGGTTTCACAGTTGATAAAAGATTATTAAAAGTGGGAGATAACAAGGTTACAGTAACATATGAAGGTAAAACGACTACATTTGATATAACAGTAAATTCATTAAGAGGTGACATCAACAACGACGGGAAGGTAAATACTGCCGATCTTGTAATGCTTCAGAAATGGCTTCTTGGTTCAGGGAATCTGACAAACTGGAAGAATGCCGATCTCTGTGAGGATGGAGTTATTGACGCATTTGACGTTGCAGCGCTGAGACGCCTGATTTTAAATTGACGCTCTCATCTGCACAACAGAGAGTATCATAGTATCCAGAGGGACAAATGAAAAAACTCCGCAGACTTGATTTGCGGAGTTTTTTCTGCGTATTTTTAGTTAAAATAAAAAATGCTTGAAAAAAATAAGGATATGTGATAGAATAAAATGTATATTTAAAAAACGTCTCATTGAAAGGCAGAGAATAAATGGCAAAGAAAAAGGATTACGGCAACGAAAGCATTACCATGCTCAAAGGTGCGGACAAGGTTCGGAAGCGTCCGGCAGTAATTTTTGGATCGGACGGACTTGACGGATGCGAGCATTCGATTTTTGAGGTTATTTCCAATTCTATAGACGAGGCACGTGAGGGTTACGGAAACAAGATCATAATAACTCATTTCCGCAATAATGATATTGAAGTTGAAGACTTCGGCAGAGGATGTCCCGTTGATTTCAATAATTCTGAACAGCGCTATAACTGGGAACTTGTCTACTGCGAGCTGTACGCCGGCGGTAAATATGACGATTCTGCTGAATCATATGAGTATTCGCTGGGACTTAACGGTCTGGGTCTTTGCGCAACGCAGTTTTCTTCGGAATATATGGACGTTGAGGTCATTCGTGACGGATTCAGATACGGACTTCATTTTGAAAAAGGAGATAATGTCGGCGGTCTTAAAAAAGAGCCGTGCAAAAAGAAGCAGACGGGTACAAAAACACGTTGGCGTCCTGATCTGGAGGTCTTTACTGATATTGAGGTTTCTGACGAGTTTTTCCGTGATATCCTGAAACGCCAGGCAGTGGTGAATCCCAATATTCTGTTTATATTCAGGAGCGAGAATGAAAATGGTGGATTTGACGAAGAGGAATTCATTTATGAAAACGGCATAACTGATTATGTAAAGGAAATCGTCGGGGATATGGCAATGACCGCTGTCCAGCACTGGACGGCTGAAAGGCGTGGCAGAGACCGTGAGGATAAGCCGGAATATAAGGTCAAGCTTGATGTGGCGCTTACTTTTTCAAATAAGATAAAATTGACGGAATACTACCATAATTCCAGTTTTCTTGAACATGGCGGTTCTCCGGAAAGAGCTGTAAAACAAGCATTTGTATCACAGCTTGATTCCTATATCAAATCGGTGAACGGTTATCAGAAGAATGAGGCGAAGATTACATTTGTGGATGTGGAAGAGTGTCTTGTAATCGTTTCTTCTTCGTTCTCTACACAGACTTCGTATGAGAACCAGACGAAAAAAGCGATAACCAATAAGTTTATTTATGAAGCCATGACAGAGTTTTTGAAGCATCAGCTTGAAATATATTTTATGGAAAATCCTGACGATGCGAAGCGTATCTCCGAACAGGTGCTGCTGAATAAACGCAGTCGTGAAAACGCTGAAAAAACACGTCTGAACATGAAAAAAAAGCTGTCAGGTACTATTGACCTGTCAAACATGGTCGAGAAATTCGTTGACTGCCGTACCAAAGACGTTTCACGCCGTGAAATTTATATCGTGGAAGGTGATTCGGCTTTAGGTTCTGTAAAGCTGGCAAGAGATGCCGAATTCCAGGCAATTATTCCTGTACGTGGAAAGATTCTGAACTGTCTCAAAGCGGAGTATGCCAAAATTTTCAAAAGTGAGATAATCACCGACCTGATAAAAGTTCTTGGCTGCGGAGTTGAAGTAAATGCCAAGGCAAACAAGGAATTGTCCACTTTCAACATTGATAACTTCCGGTGGAGCAAAATTGTTATATGTACTGATGCGGATGTTGACGGATTCCAGATCAGAACGCTTATTCTTACCATGCTCTACAGGCTGACGCCTACACTTATCGAGCAGGGGTATGTGTATATAGCTGAATCTCCGCTTTTTGAGATAAACACAAAGGAAAAGACATATTTTGCCTACACCGAACAGGAAAAGCAGCGGATTCTTGATATTATCGGCAATAAAAAGCATACTATACAGCGATCAAAAGGTCTGGGCGAGAATGAGCCGGATATGATGAGTCTGACTACAATGAATCCGGAGACAAGACGTCTTATCAAAGTCACTGCGGATGATATAAAGGCGTCGGCAGAAGTTTTTGAAATGCTTCTTGGCGACGATCTTCAGGGGCGCAAGGACTATATTTCGCAGTATGGTGCGGATTATCTGGAATTAGCGGATATAAGCTGACGTTCCTGAACCCTGACGGAAGATATAATTGTCAATGAAGAAAGAACGGCAATGACCGGGATTTCTGTGAAGCAAGGAGAATAATTAATGCCAAGAAAAAAAGAAGTTCCAAAGAAAAAAAATGCTTTTAAGCATGAAGCGTATATTGAAGGTTCGGGAAGCGTTGTAAATGAACAGATTTCTGATACTCTGAAAAAGAATTATATGCCCTATGCAATGAGCGTTATCATATCAAGAGCACTGCCGGAGATCGACGGTTTCAAGCCCTCTCACCGGAAACTTTTATACATGATGTATAAAAGGGGACTGCTGAATCCTGACAAGGAGCGTTCAAAATCTGCCAATGTTGTCGGTGAGACTATGAAGTTGAATCCCCATGGCGATCAGGCAATATATGAAACACTTGTCCGCATGACACGTGGAAACGAGTCGCTGCTCCATCCGTATGTGGATTCAAAGGGAAATTTCGGAAAGCAGTATTCAAGCAAAATGCGTTTTGCTGCATCCCGTTATACGGAGGTGAAATTAGAAAAGATATGCAATGAACTTTTCCGTGATATTGACAGTGATACCGTGGATTTTGTCCCGAACTATGACAATACAATGCAGGAGCCGACGCTTCTGCCGGTAGCTTTTCCGTCGGTTCTGGTAAATTCAAATACGGGAATCGCCGTTTCCATGGCAAGCAATGTTTGTCCTTTCAATTTGGAGGAAGTCTGTGAAACGACTATCGCACTGATGAAAAATCCGGATCATGATATAATCAGTACGATGAAAGGCCCTGATTTCCCCGGCGGAGGTCTTATGCTTTATGATGAAAATGAACTTAAAAAGGTCTTTGAAACGGGCAGGGGAAGTATAAAGGTACGGTCAAAGTACAGTTTTGATAAGGCTGCGAATTGCCTGGAGATCACGCAGATTCCATATACTACGACAATTGAGGCTATTATTGATAAGATCGTTGATCTGGTAAAGCAGGGCAAGATACGTGAAGTTTCATATATCCGTGACGAAACTGACATTGACGGTCTTAAAATTGCTATAGATCTGAAAAGAGGAACCGACCCCGATAAGCTTATGCAGAAGCTCTACCGTCTGACGCCTTTGCAGGACAGCTATTCATGTAATTTCAATATTCTCATAGCTGGTACTCCACGTGTTATGGGAGTTCGTGAGATACTTACGGAGTGGACGGCTTTCCGTGAAGAATGCGTTCAGCGGCGTACGTATTTTGAACTTCAGAAGAAGAAAGAAAAACTGCATCTGTTGGAGGCTCTGTCCAAGATACTGCTTGATATTGACAAGGCTATCCGCATTATCCGGGAAACGGAAAACGAAGCGGATGTTGTTCCGAATCTTATGATCGGATTTGGCATAGACGAGGTACAGGCTGAATATGTGGCCGAAATCAAACTGCGAAATATCAACAGGCAGTATATTCTTCGTCGTGTAGAAGAAGTGGATCAGCTCAGAAAGGAAATAGGGGAACTGGAAGAAATTCTTCGTGACAAGAAAAAAGTCAGAAAAATTATTATTGAAGAACTTCGTCGTGTCATAAAGAATTACGCTCAGCCAAGAAAGACTATGTTCTATTATCAGTCCGATGTGGAGGACGAGATTCTGACAGACGATACTCCGGATTATCCTGTAAACCTTTTTGTTACTGACAGCGGATACTTCAAGAAGATCACTACGCAGTCGCTCCGTATGAGCAGCGAACATAAGCTGAAAGACGGAGATTTTATTACACAGTGTTTTGAAGCAACCAATAAAACAGACCTTATTTTTCTGTCGGACAAATCTCAGGCTTATAAGTCGAAGGCAAGCGCATTTGATGATACTAAAGCAAGTCTCATGGGAGATTACGTTCCGGCAAAGCTGAGCTTTGACGACGGGGAAAATCTGAAAACGCTGATTCCCACAACAGACTACAGCGGATATATAGTATTTTTCTACGAAAATGGAAAGGCGGCAAAAGTTCCTGTAAAATCATACGAGACAAAGACGAACCGGAAAAAGCTTGCAAAGGCGTATTCCGATAAATCACCGCTTGTTGCCGCTGTTTTTGTCGGGGATGACTGCGATATCCTTATGAGAAGCTCAAGCGGACATACGCTGCTGTTCAATACAGCGCTTATACTTCCGAAAGCAGCCAGGGATTCACAGGGAGTTCAGGTAATGAATCTGCGTAAAAAGGCTGTTCTCTCATCTGCTTCTGCCGTGATTACGGAGGAAACGGAACAGTATGAAAAATATCGTACAAAAACTGTTCCTGCGGCAGGAAAGCCGGCAAAAGAGCTTGGAGACACAAATCAGCTTATGTTATGATCCTCACCGCTGAGATTGAGACGGAATTTTCGCTTTGAGATCATCAGTGTCCCACTGCGTTTCATTTTCGTTATTTGCCGCTGGAGAGCGCTTCTGTTGACACACAGATAGTCGGAAAGAGCAGTGGTGGAAAACGGGATCTGAGGCGTTTTGCCTTCGGGCGTCTTGTCTTCGATTATCTGTAAATAGTTTATGAGTCTGCCCTCTATCGTCCGTTGACTGAGAACGTCGATGCGTTGGTTAAGTCTGACGGTATTTTCGGACATGATCTCAAGCAGATTTTCTACAACTTTTGTATGGCATTGGCAGGCATTTTCACATCGTTTTGTGATTTCACTGCGATGGACAAACATTATCTCGCAGTCAGTCTCACTGATGATTTCAGCATTGCTGCGATGCATGATGCTGTAGGTGAAAAAAGTGCCGAATATGCCGCCTTTTTCTACAGATTCTATGATAGTCCGCACGCCGTTGATGTCATACCGAACAATAACTACGCTTCCGGAAATGACTATTCCAAGACGGTCACTGCATTTTTCGAGTGCGGATATGCAGCTGCCTGCCTTGTATTTCCGGAAATCGGCGTTAAAGCATTTTATCATTCTGAGACAGTCGTCCTGATCAATGCCTTTGAAAAGAATGTTATCTGGTGGTAACATAAAAAGTCCTCCTTTGTTGCAATTGCAACAGACAAGTTTATGATTTTATGATACAATATTTTCAGATCAAAGTCAATACTTTGATTGGAAAGCGAGGTTTTTTTATGCGGATAAACGTTATAGGCGGAGAACTCTCACAGGATGAGATCAATGCTTACATAGATTATGGAAAGAACAAGTACAGCGACCGGGTTATTTCCGGAATGACTGTCAAAATTGACGGGGAATTTGTTGATCTTAAATATGAATTCTCGGATGTGCCTTTTGAGCGTATCAGAAGGATCACAGGTTATCTTGTGGGAACTCTCGACCGTTTCAATAATGGAAAGCGTGCCGAGGAGCACGACAGAGTAAAACACAGTGTATAATGCCGCATATTATGCGGTATTTGATAAATTATTATGGAGGTAATTGATATGAAAAAATATGTATGTCCCGTTTGCGGCTATGTTCACGAGGGAAATGAACCCCCGGAGAAGTGTCCGCAGTGCGGAGTTCCCGGTTCTAAGTTCATCGTTAAGGAAGCTGACGAGAAGCTCGTATTCGCCTGCGAGCATGAGGTAGGATCAGCTAAGGCTGTTACCGATCAGGAAATCATTGACGGACTTCGTGCTAACTTCAGCGGTGAGTGTACAGAAGTTGGAATGTATCTTGCAATGGCAAGAGTTGCACACAGAGAAGGCTATCCTGAGATCGGTCTTTACTGGGAAAAGGCTGCTTATGAAGAAGCAGAACACGCAGCAAAGTTCGCTGAACTCCTCGGTGAGGTAGTTTCATCCTCAACAAAGGAAAACCTTACAAAGAGAGTTGCCGCAGAGCATGGCGCTACAGAGGGCAAGCTTGCACTGGCTAAAAGAGCAAAGGAACTGAATCTGGACGCTATTCACGATACAGTTCACGAAATGGCTAAGGACGAAGCTCGTCACGGCAAGGCATTTGAGGGTCTTCTCAAGAGATATTTTGGTTAATTAATCATTTATCAAACCGACTGCCACATATAGAGACAGTCGGTTTAATTATTTATATAATGCTTGTAAGGATGAATTCTTTTGTAAAAGATGCACAATTTTGATGTGTTGAAAGTTATGAATTGCACAATCTTGTATTTTATACAAAAAACTTCTTTGACATCAAAAGGGATTTGTGATATAATATAAAGTATTATAGAAAGATTATTGAAGAGTCCGGTGACGTTCAGCAGCAATGAAGCTCTGGCATACGGATATCGGAAAGGAAGAAGTAATGTCAAAAGTTATTGCTGTTACATCAGGTAAGGGCGGAACCGGAAAATCAACTGTTTGCGCCGGTCTGGGATATACATTGTCAAAGCAGGGACACAGAACGCTTATTATTGAGCTGGATTTCGGTCTCAGATGCCTTGACATTATGTTTGGTATGGAGAATGAAATACAATATGACCTGGGAGACGTATTGAATGGAAGCAAACCTGTTCTTGAAGCTGTTTCTCAGGTGCCTATGTCGTCTAATCTCAGTATACTCTGTGCACCCAAGTCCCTTACGACAGTTACGGCTGAACAGATAGTCGATATCTGCCGCTCAATCAAAAAATATTATGAGTACATAATAATTGATACGGGTGCAGGAATCAATTCCCATGTATTTGATATTGTTGAACAGGCAAATCTTATTCTTGTTATATCAACTCCCGATCAGGTGTGCATCAGAGATGCAAGCCTTATGTCAGATGAGTTCTATAAGAGAGGAAACAAGAGTCAGCGTCTGATAATCAACAAAGTGAGCAAGAGAGTTATCGGAAATTCTCTTGTTGATAATCTCGACGAGATCATTGATAAGGTCGGAGTTCAGCTTATCGGCGTTGTTCCAGATGATTTCCAGATGACTGTTGCTACAGGAAAAGGCAATCCTATTCCTACCGATTCGGAAGCGCTGAGGGCTTTTGATGCAATTTCAAAAAGACTCGGCGGTGAATTTGTTCCGCTTACAGTAAAAACTTCTTAATCCAGAATATGTGCCGCACATCCTTAATAGTTGTTGTGCGGAGAAAGGAACGAAAAATGAAGATAGCTATTATTGCACACGATTCAAAAAAAGAGCTTATGGTTCAGTTCTGCAGCGCTTATTGCGGGATTTTATCCAAGCATACACTTCTTGCAACCAATACGACAGGAAAACAAGTTGGCGAGGCTACCGGACTGCCGATAAAGAGGTATTTAAGCGGTCAGGGCGGTGCAGAGCAGATTATGGCGCTGCTTTCTTGTAATGAAGTGGATGTGCTTCTTTTCTTCAGAGATCCTATAAATCCCAAGTCTTCTGACGTTCAGGGAATGAATCTTCTGAGACTGTGCGATGTTCACAATGTTCCCGTGGCAACCAATATCGCTACTGCCGAAGCGCTTATTCTTGCTCTTGAAAGAGGAGATCTTGACTGGCGTGAGGTTGGAACCCCTGGTATCTGATAAGATCATTGTCCCTGCACAGGGACAATTTTCATGTAGCGGTTTTTAGAGGTTACCATAAGTCAAAAATAACAAAGAAAGGCTGAAAAATATGGCTTTAAATATCAAGCGTCCCAATGGTACGGAAGATGTCCTTCCAAAGGATGTTCACAAGTGGCACACTGTTGAAAAAATTGCAGGAGAGACTGCTGAGAGCTTCGGTTTTTCGGAGATCAGAATTCCTACCTTTGAAAGCACCGATCTTTTTCTCAGGTCTGTGGGCGAAACTACTGATGTGGTACAGAAGGAAATGTATACGGTAATGGCAAAGGAAACGAAATTTACCCTTCGTCCGGAGGGAACAGCAGGAACTATCCGTGCCATGCTCCAGAATGGACTTCTTAATGAAGCACTACCTCAGAGGGTATATTATAAACTTTCCTGTTTCCGTCATGAAAGACCGCAGGCAGGCAGACTGCGTGAGTTTCATCAGTTCGGTCTTGAAATGGCAGGAAGTGCGTCTCCGGCAGCCGATGCAGAAGTTATTTCCCTTGCCAAAACTATACTTGACAGACTGGAAGTAAAGAATATTAAGCTTTATATAAATTCTATAGGATGTCCGGAATGCCGTGCAAAATATCATCAGGCGCTGAGAAGTTATTTTGAAGCAAGAAAGGATGAACTCTGTGATACGTGCCGTGACAGGCTGGAAAAAAATCCTATGCGTATCCTGGACTGTAAAAGCCCGATATGTCAGGAAATAGGAAAAGATGCTCCCATTATCCTTGATTATCTCTGTGAAGAATGCAGCGATCACTTTGAAAAACTTAAAAAGTATCTCACAAATCTGGGAATAGAATATAAAGTGAATCCCAGAATAGTGAGGGGTCTTGATTATTATACAAAAACCGTTTTTGAATTTGTTACAACGGAAATCGGTGCTCAGGGAACTGTATGCGGCGGCGGACGCTACGACGGTCTTATCGAACAGCTTGGCGGACAACACGTTCCGGCTCTCGGTTTTGCTATGGGAATTGAGAGACTGCTTCTCGTAATGGAAAAGCAGAATTGCCGGTTTCTAATTCCGAAAAAGTGTGATATTTATTTCGCAACTATGGGGGAACAGGCTGCTGAAAAGGCAATGCAGCTTGCAAAACAGCTCCGGGAATACGGCTTTTTTGCCGAATATGATCTCATGGGCAGAGGAATCAAGGCGCAGATGAAATATGCCAATAAAACGGGAGCTGTTTTCACTGTTGTTCTCGGTGACAATGAGCTTGCGGAGGGAAAGGCAAAACTCAAGGATATGGAGACCGGCGAGGAAAAGGATATAATGCTTGATGATAAATTTACAGGAAGTTTTGACGCTGTATATTTTGATAAGATGATGGACAGCATTGATGACGATGAAACGGTCGGTGCTTTCCAAAATTTAGCTGAGGAGAATAAGTGATATGGCTGATACAATGAAAGGTCTGAAGCGTACAGATTACTGCGGAGATGTAACGGAGATAGGCAAAGAAGTCGTTGTAGGCGGTTTTGTTGATCGTATAAGAAACAAGGGCGGAGTTATTTTTGTCGTTCTCAGAGACAGAACGGGAGTGGTTCAGCTTTTGTTCAACGACGAGACGGAAAAGGATATTTTTGACAAAGCTGCTTCCTGCCGCAGCGAATACGTTCTCATGGCAAAGGGTGTTGTCCGTGAACGTGAAAGCAAAAACGACAAACTGAAAACAGGTCATGCAGAGATTTTTGTTACTGATCTGAGAATCCTTTCAAAGGCTCAGACTACACCTTTTGAGATTACAAGCGAAACAAAGGTAAATGAAGAACTTCGTCTTAAATATCGCTATCTTGATCTGAGAAGAGCACCTCTTCAGCAGAATATCATTATGCGTCATCGTCTTGCAAAGGTGACAAGGGAATATTTCTATGAAAATGGTTTTCTTGAAATAGAAACTCCCATGATGATGAAATCTACTCCGGAGGGTGCAAGAGATTATCTTATCCCGTCGAGAGTGCATCCGGGAAAGTTCTATGCGCTTCCGCAGTCGCCCCAGATCTATAAGCAACTGCTTATGATCGCCGGATATGACAGATATATCCAGCTTGCAAGATGTTTCCGTGATGAGGATCTCCGTGCTGACAGACAGCCTGAATTTACTCAGATAGACCTGGAAATGTCTTTTGTCGATGCAGAAGATATTCAGGAATGTGTTGAGGGATTTGTTCAGCGTGCTTTCAAGGAGCTTATGAATGTGGATATTCCCACGCCGCTGCCTCGTCTTACTTTTGCCGATGCAATGAATCGCTACGGATCAGACAAGCCTGATACACGTTTTGGATTTGAGATACAGGATCTTACCGAAAATGTCAGGGATATAGATTTTGCAGTATTCAGAAATGCCATTGAGGACGGAGGTTCTGTCAGGGCTATCAATGTAAAGAACGGTGCTGCAACGTATACAAGAAAAGAAATCGATAAGCTTATAGATCATGCTAAGGGAATCGGTGCAAAGGGTCTGGCATATATACGCTGGGCTGACGAGCCTAATTGTTCCTTCAAAAAGTTCCTGAAAGCCGGTGAGCTTGAAGCAATATGCAGTGCAGTCAGAGCCGAAAAAGGCGATCTTGTTCTGATATGCGCAGATAAGACAAAGATTGTTCTGTCAACTCTCGGTGCCATTCGTCTTATCTGCGGAAAGCGCCTTGACGTCATTCCGGAGAATACTTATAATTTCCTGTGGATCACTGAAATGCCTTTCTTTGAGCATGACGACGAAAATGATACATGGGTGGCTGCACATCATCCTTTCACTATGCCTATGGAAGAATGTCTGGAATATCTTGACAGTGATCCTGCCAATGTACGTGCTAAATCATGGGATCTTGTTCTCAATGGAACAGAGCTTTCCAGCGGATCTATGCGTATTACAGACTTTGAACTTCAGCAGAAAATGTTTGAGGCACTTGGAATGACAGATGATGAAATACAGGCAAAATTTGGCTTTTTGGTAGATGCATACCGTTATGCTTCTCCGCCTCATGGAGGTATGGGAATCGGTCTTGACCGACTTGCAATGATAATGTGCAAAGCTGACAGTCTCAAGGATGTTACGGCGTTTCCGAAGGTTCAGAATGCCAGCGAACTGATGTCTGAATGTCCTTCATCAGTAGATGATGAGAGTCTTGATGTTCTGGGAATTACCGTTGTAAAGCCGGATGATGAAGAAAATTCATGACAGATTTTATGATGAATATTGTTATTTCCGGGGGGGATAATAATTTTATAAAATCTGCTTGACAAACCCGGCAAAAAGATGTATAATAATGATTGTAGTTGAATATAGTTCAAAAGGGAGCTGTCTGTAGGGATGGCTCCCTTTGCGTTTATTCAATTCTGGATGCCCGAATCAGACATTGCTAAAAATTTGTCTATTGAAACATTTGGGGATATATGGTAAAATATTGAATACAATACGGGGAAGGAGGGATAGAATGGCATCTGAAGCAGTAAAAAAGATCCTCGCCGCAGAATCGGGATCGGGACGAATAATCTCGGAAGCAAAGAAGCGAAAAGAGGAGATAATAAACGATGCGCAGGGAAAGTCTGTACTTACGATACAGAAAAAACTGAGCGAGGCTGCTGCTGAATCTGCCCGTATAAAGAGTGGATACGACGAACGGCTGAAAAGATATAATCAGAAGGTCGAAGAAGAATGCAGACAAAGGACAGAAGAACTTCGCAGAACCGCAGAGCAGAATATGGATAAAGCGGTAGATGCGGTGATCTCACGGTTCTTCTGATAATATCGCCCATACAAGGAGTTGATGCAAAATATGGCGAAGCTGAAAATGCAGAAAATAGAACTGATCGCTTTATTGACAGACAGCAAAAAGATAATAGAGCTTCTGCAGCGGCGTGGAATTGTAGAATTATCGGAGAATACCGATGATGAACTTTCCAAAACAAATGTAGCGGCAGTTTTGGGGGAATTTGAAAAATTCCGCAGTACGGCGGCACAGGCTTTGGATGTTCTGGAAAAATATGCGCCCGAAAAAACATCCGTAACCGATATGTTCAGCGGCAGGACGGAAGTTTCTGTAGATGATTTTGGCAGAGCGGCGATGGGATTGGAAAGCATAATGAATGTCGCTTCGGAGATACTCAGATGCAGCCGGAATATCACTGAATGTGAGAGCATAGGTGCTCAATTGGAAATCAGAACTGATATTCTTAAGCAATGGGTAGGACTGGATGTTCCCATTAACTTTAGGGGCACTGCTTCAACAACTGCTTTTATCGGCAGTGTTCCCTACGAAATTACTTCCGGTCAGATGGAAGAAAAACTTGATTCTCCCTGCATTGCTGAGGTGGTATTTTCCGCCAGAGAGCAGACAAATCTTTTTATTCTGTGTCCGAAAACAGATGCGGATGCAATTTCAGATCAACTGCGAAGTCTTTCTTTTGTGCCTGTTCAGGAACAGGACAGCAAGACTCCGGTGGAATTGATAAATTTATGCAGCGAGGAAAAAACACGGCTGAAAGATTCTATGGAAATGTCTGTTCAAAGGATAACTGAACTTTCTGAAAACCGCAAAAAACTTAAATTTGTCGTGGATTATCTGCAAATGCGCAAGGATAAATACGAAGCGCTGAATAAACTCGGATTCACGGAAAAGACATTTGTATTGACAGGCTATATACCGCAGAAATATGCCGATCCGCTGAAAAAGGAGATCGAGAAGAAATATACTGCGGTTGTTGAGTATTCTGACCCCGGAGAAGATGAGGAAGTGCCTGTTCTGCTGGAAAACAGCAGATTTTCTGCTCCGGTGGAGGGGATAACAAAAATGTACGCAATGCCCTCGAAAAAGGACGTTGACCCCACTCCGGTAATGTCGTTCTTCTACTATCTCTTTTTCGGAATGATGCTTTCTGATGCCGGCTACGGAGTGCTTATGGTAATAGGCACGACTATCGCACTTAAAAAATTTAATCTCGAATCAGCTATGAAAAAAACTCTCACCATGTTCCGGAACTGCGGTATATCCACAATAATCTGGGGAGCTTTGTTCGGCAGCTGGTTCGGCGATATAGTTCAGGTGGTGGGACGTGAATTTTTTCACAAAGAAATCGGAAGCATTGCGCTTTGGTTTCAGCCGCTTGATGATCCCATCAAACTGTTGCTATACTCTTTTGCTCTGGGAATACTTCATCTTTTTCTGGGCGTGGCTGTTTCGTTCAAAATGGCATGGAACGAAGGCAGAAAGCTTGACGCATTCATGGACACAGTACCGATTTATCTGACGATTCTGGGCGTTGCGCCTCTTGCGGCAGGTATTCTCACAAGTGTTCCGGCAATACTCAAGACTATAGGCTCATATATGCTTATTGCAGGAGTTGTACTTTTGGTGCTGACTTCTGGAAGAACTTCAAAGTCGGTTCTTGGAAAGTTTTTTGGCGGACTTTACGCTTTATATAATACGGCGACCGGCTATCTCAGTGATATTTTGTCATACTCCAGACTTCTTGCACTGGGACTTGCAACCGGAAGCATTGCGGGAGTTATAAATCTGATAGGAACTATGCCGCAGAATATGGCAGTAAAGTCTGTTCTGCTCGTTGTAGTGTTTATAGTGGGACACACTGCAAATCTTGCGATAAATCTTTTAGGCGCTTATGTTCATACAGACAGATTACAGTTTGTAGAACTTTTCTCAAAATTCTATACCGGCGGAGGACGTGAGTTCAGTCCGCTGGCAGTAAATACAAAATATATTAAATTCAAGGAGGAAAATTCAAATGAATAGTTTAGGACTTGCACTGGCAATCATAGGAGCAGCCTGCGCTGCACTTTTTGCAGGAATTGGATCGGCGAAAGGCGTTGGTCTCGTTGGTGAGGCAGCTGCCGGCGTTGTTTCTGTTGATCCGAATAAATTCAGCAAGGTGCTGATTCTTCAGCTTCTTCCCGGTACACAGGGACTTTACGGACTTCTTACCGCCATTCTTCTTCTTACAAGGATAGGCGTTATCGGTGGAAGTGCTCAGGCTCTGACGACCGCACAGGGACTTATGTATCTTGGCGCTTGTCTGCCAATTGCAATTGTAGGACTTTTCTCAGGTATAGCACAGGGCAGAGCTGCTGCTGCCGGAGTAGGCATTGTTGCAAAGAAGCCCGATCACAGCGGTAAGGGTATTATTATGGCAGCTATGGTAGAAACATACGCGATTCTTGCACTTCTTATCTCTATTCTTCTCATTTACAATATTCAGATAGGTTAAAACGGAGGTTAAGAAATGTCCGGACTTGACGAGATTTTAAATATTATTGAGACACAGCAGAAGCATGATGAGGACAGAATAATCAGTTCTGCAAAGACCAGGGCAGGGGAGATTCAGGCGGAAGCCGATGAAAAGGCGCAAAAGGCGTATGACGATTACATGAAAAAGGCGGAAGCCCAGCATGAGCGTGATTTTGAAAACGCCTGTTCCTCGGCAGATGCCGCTGCGAAAAGAAAGATCCTTGCCGAAAAGGTCGGGATGATCGACTCCGTTATCGAAAATGTTGTCCGCAAGCTTAAAGCTCTGCCGGATGACCAGTATTTCGGGCTTATGGAAAGACTTGTCAAAATGCATATAAGGCAGGGAGACGGCTTGATCTTTTTCGGAAAAAACGATCTGAAAAGAATTCCTGCCGATTTTGAGAATAATATAAACCAATTAGCCGAAAAGGCAGGGGGAACTGTCAGGATTTCACCTGATCCGGCTGATATATCCGATGGTTTTATCCTGAAATACGGACTTGTGTCCGAAAACTGCAGCTTTTATGCTATGATCGAGGCTGAAAAGGATGAGGTCAGGGATACGGCAGCCAGAGCTTTATTCGGGCAGGTGATGTGAAATGAGCAGCACAGAATACGCCAGTGCAGTTGCGGCTGTAAAAGCTATGGAAAGCAGTCTGTTGACTCATAATGACATAGAGCAGCTTATAAGTGCAGGATCAGCTTCTGATTTCAGTGTGCTGATCTCATCAAAAGCAGGAGAAGAACAGACTCTTGCTCAGATCTGGGAGATGCTCAGGGAATTTGCTCCTGGATGCAAAGAGATGGAAATACTTCTTTACAGGAACGATTTTCATAATTTCAAGGCAGCGCTTAAAGCTCTTTTATCAAACAGGGAGGCGTCACAGTATTACATCGAACCTACAAATCTTGATCTTGACGGTCTGACTGAAGTTATTTCGTCAAAGTCATACGATGCTCTTCCTGAATATATGAAAGAAACGGCAGCTAAGGCTTATGAACTTCTGACAGAAACTCTTGACGGGCAGCTCTCCGATACGCTTATTGATGCGGCTGCTTTGAAGGCAATGCAGGATGCAGCAGAAAAAACCGGCAGCAGTTTTATGATAAAATATGCGCAACTCACGACCGTCTGCGCTGATATAAAAACAGCCTACAGATGCAGCCTTATGGGTAAATCGCATTCATTCCTGGAAACAGCCGTATGCGGAAGCAGAGAACTTGATAAGGAATCACTTGTAAGGGCTGCGCAGTCGGGAACGGATGCCCTGTTTACTTTTCTTGACAGTACGGTTTACGGCGATCTGGGAGCTTTGCTGAAAGAATCGCCTGCGCAGTTTGAAAAAAGGTGCGACGACATGATAATGGAACATGCAGAAAGCGCACGTCTTCAGGCGTTTGGTTATGAACCGTTGGCTGCATATTTTATTGCCAAGGAAGCAGAGATCAAGAATATCCGTATCCTGACTGTATGCCGGGAATATGGGGCAGACAGGGAAACAATCACGGAAAGGATGCGTAAACTCTATGTATAAAGCGGCAGTTATAGGTGACAGCGCCAGTGTTTCGGGTTATGCAGCACTGGGACTTTCGGTGTTCCGTGAGACAGATCCGGCAAGAGTAAAAAAACTTATATCAAAACTGGCAGCAAGTAATTTTGCAGTGATTTTTATTACAGAGCCTGCTGCGGCTCTTGTGGGAGATACTATTGAAAAATATAGAAGCAGCCGGCTTCCGTCGATCGTTCTCATTCCTGCCGTTGACGGAAATACGGGAGACGGAATGAGAGCGCTCCATGAAGCAGTTGAAAAGGCTGTCGGCAGCGATATTCTGAATTGAAACAGAAAAGGCGGAAATCCTGCCGAAAGATACGGATAGATCGTAATAGAGGCAAATATATTTAAATATGTACAAGAAGGGGTGTATAGATTTAATGAGCAGCACAGGAACAGTAGTAAAAATTTCGGGTCCTCTTGTTGTTGCAGAGGGAATGAGAGATGCGAATATGTTCGACGTTGTACGTGTGAGCAGCAAGCGTCTTATCGGTGAAATAATCGAAATGCACGGAGACCGTGCTTCAATACAGGTGTACGAGGAAACGGCAGGTCTCGGTACGGGAGAAGCTGTTGAATCTACCGGAGAACCCATGAGCGTTGAGCTGGGTCCGGGACTTATCGGCAGTATTTTTGACGGCATACAGCGTCCGCTTGACGATATAAGAAAAGTCTGTGGAAACAATCTCCAGAGAGGTGTTGAAGTACCGTCGCTGAAAAGAGAGCCTGTCTGGGAATTTACTCCCGCTGTCAGTGTGGGGGATATCGTTGTAGGCGGCGATATTATCGGAACAGTTCCTGAAACAGATATTGTTCTTCATAAAATCATGGTTCCGAACGGCGTCAGCGGAAAGGTAAAGAAGATCGAAACAGGCAGTTTCCATGCTGATGATATTGTCTGTGTTATCGAAACAGAAAAGGGAGACAAGGATTTGTCCCTTATCCAGAAATGGCCTGTCCGCCGTGGCAGACCGTACAAGAAAAAGCTTTCTCCGGATATGCCGCTTGTAACGGGACAGCGTGTGGTTGACTGTCTGTTTCCGATCGCAAAGGGCGGTGTGGCAGCTATTCCAGGGCCTTTCGGAAGCGGAAAAACCGTAACCCAGCATCAGCTTGCAAAATGGGCTGCTGCTGATATCATCGTGTATATCGGCTGCGGCGAGCGTGGAAACGAAATGACTGACGTTCTTAATGAGTTTCCTGAACTTATCGACCCGAACACAGGAAAATCACTGATGGAGCGCACAGTTCTTATTGCAAATACCTCCGATATGCCTGTTGCCGCCCGTGAAGCGTCAGTATATACAGGAATCACGATTGCAGAATATTACCGTGATATGGGCTATTCAGTTGCTCTTATGGCTGATTCTACTTCAAGATGGGCTGAGGCTCTGCGTGAAATGTCGGGACGTCTGGAGGAAATGCCGGGTGATGAGGGGTATCCTGCCTATCTCGGAAGCCGTCTTGCACAGTTCTACGAGCGTGCCGGACGTGTTATTTCTAATGGGACTCAAGGCAGAGAGGGGGCATTGTCTGTTATCGGAGCTGTTTCTCCTCCCGGAGGAGATATCTCCGAGCCTGTTTCTCAGGCGACCCTGCGCATTGTCAAGGTATTCTGGGGACTGGACTCAAACCTGGCTTATCAGCGCCATTTTCCGGCTATCAACTGGCTGACGAGCTATTCGCTTTATGCCGATTCACTGGCAGACTGGTACAACAATAACGTTTCCGTTGACTGGATGAAAAACCGTGCGAGATTCATGGAGATACTTCACGAAGAAGCGGAACTTAAAGAGATCGTAAAACTTATCGGTATGGACGCACTTTCAGCCGAAGACCGTCTAAAAATGGAGACGGCACGTTCTATTCGTGAGGATTTTCTTCATCAGCTGGCATTTCATGAGGTCGATACCTATACAAGTCTGAAAAAACAGCTGTACATGATGAAGCTGATCCTTAACTTTAATGACGAGGCAGCGGAAGCCGTAAGAAAAGGCGCTGATATCGAGTCTGTGTCAGAACTTGCCGTCCGTGAGAAGATCGGACGTTTCAAGTATGTGAAAGAGGAAGATACCGACGAGGAATTCAGCAGGATCTCTGTTGAAATATCCGGTCAGCTTGATGATCTGCTGAGAAAGGAGGAGGCATAATGCCAAGAGAATACAGAACTATTGAAGAAGCCGCAGGACCTCTGCTCCTTGTAAAGGATGTTGAAAACGTCTCCTACGGCGAACTGGCAGAGATACGCCTTACAAACGGTGAAAAGAGACGCTGCCGTGTTCTGGAGATAGACGGAAGCAACGCTCTTGTTCAGCTTTTTGAAAATTCTGCCGGAATAAATCTGAAAGACAGCAGCGTTGTATTTTCCGGTCATCAGATGGAACTTGGCGTTTCAGAGGATATGCTCGGAAGAGTTTTTGACGGTATGGGACATCCTATTGACGATGGTCCGGAGATCATTCCGGAAATGCGCATGGACGTAAACGGTATGCCAATGAATCCCGTTGCCCGTAAATATCCGCAGGAGTTTATTCAGACAGGCGTATCTGCCATTGACGGACTCAACACCCTTGTAAGAGGTCAGAAGTTGCCTATTTTCTCGGCAAGCGGACTTCCACACGCCCAGTTTGCGGCACAGATCGCACGTCAGGCACGTGTTCTCGGCAAGGATGAGCAGTTTGCCGTTGTTTTTGCAGCAATGGGAATCACTTTTGAAGAGTCTGAATATTTCGTTCAGAGTTTTCGCAGCACAGGCGCTCTTGACCGTACTGTACTTTTCGTTAATCTGGCGAACGATTCGGCTATTGAACGTCTTGCAACGCCGAAAATGGCTCTGACGGCAGCAGAATATCTTGCCTTTGAAAAGGGAATGCACGTGCTGGTTATTCTTACAGACATCACTAACTATGCAGATGCTCTTCGTGAAGTATCTGCCGCACGTAAGGAAGTTCCCGGACGAAGAGGATATCCCGGTTATATGTATACCGATCTTGCTTCTATATATGAACGTGCCGGACGTCAGGACGGTAAGGACGGAAGCATTACAATGATCCCGATTCTTACCATGCCCGAAGATGATAAAACTCATCCTATTCCTGACCTTACGGGATATATCACCGAGGGACAGATCATTCTTTCACGTGAGCTTTACCGCAAAGGAATCAATCCGCCTGTTGATGTTCTGCCGTCACTTTCACGTCTTAAAGACAAGGGAATCGGCGAGGGAAAGACAAGAAAAGATCATTCCGACACTATGAATCAGCTTTTTTCCGCATATGCACGTGGAAAGGATGCCAAGGAACTTATGGTAGTTCTGGGTGAGGCGGCCCTTACTCCGACGGATCTCATTTATGCTAAATTTGCCGACGAGTTTGAGCGCAGGTATGTTTCTCAGGGATTTGACAATAACAGAAGCATCGAAGAAACTCTCTCGATCGGCTGGGAACTGCTCAGACTTCTGCCCAGAAGCGAACTGAGACGTATCAGGGAAGAATATCTTGTTAAATATTACGATAATCAGGATTGAGGTGGAATGATTGGCAAGATTAAACGTTAATCCCACCAGAATGGAGCTTTCAAAGCTGAAAAAGAAACTGGAATCTGCCAGAAGAGGTCATAAACTGCTCAAAGATAAGCGTGATGAGCTTATGCGGCAGTTTATGAATATGATAAAGGAAAATCGACAGCTCAGAGTTGAAGTTGAAGCAGCGATCTCTGAAGCAAATCGGTATATGGCAGTAGCCGGTTCTGTAATGCAGAGAGAGGTGCTGGAAACGGCGCTGATGCTTCCGAAACAGGAAATAGAGCTTGATGTTGAAGAAAAAAACGTCATGAGCGTTATAATTCCGGTTTTCAAGTCGAAATATCGCATAGACAATGAAAACGGTATTTATTCTTACGGTACGGCATTTACTTCGATTGATCTGGACGGAGCTGTTGCGGCGCTGAGCAGTGTTTTTCCAAAGATGATGCGTCTTGCGGAGATAGAAAAGTCATGTCAGCTTATGGCGGATGAGATCGAAAAAACACGCAGACGTGTTAATGCTCTTGAGCATATCATGATTCCTGACTATGAGGAAACAATAAAGTATATTACTATGAAACTTTCGGAAAACGAGCGGAGCACTACTGCATCGCTTATGAAAGTAAAGGATATGGTTCTTAAACAGAGTCATAATTTCAATTGAATGTATTGAAAAAGAGCGGCTGTAAACCGCTCTTTTTCAATAGACTTGCGAAACACCGCCTGACTTGTCATTCGACACTTCTACGGTTTTAGAACAAGTCTATTGATTTATGTAATCTTTTTCTTTAATCTATTGTAAATTTCCAGAAAATGTGATATTATAATAAAGAGCACCGCAAAGAAGCGGTCATGAGGAATAAAAAAGGAGAATATCGTGAAAAGAATACTTATAATTATCGGAAAAATTATAGTCAGATTGCTTCATCTCATGAAGCGTAATGCAGGAAATCTGCCCGGAATCATATTGTGGCATCTTTCGGGTCATAAGGCAGTTTCTATGTTTAAGGTGGACTGCCCGATAATCGCAGTTACAGGAACGAATGGAAAGACATCGGTTACAAACTGCATCGCACAGCTTTTTGAGGGAAGCGGCAAAAAGATAATTACTAATCGAGAGGGAAATAATCTTGATACGGGAATATGTTCCCTGCTTCTTCGCCACTGTGATATGAAAGGACGGGTAAATGCTGATTATCTGATACTTGAAACTGATGAATCTCATGTCCCGGTAGTGTATTCGCAGCTTAAACTTGATACTCTTGTGGTTCTGAATTTCTTCCGGGATCAGCTTGATCGAAACGGTGAAATGGAGACGCTTATCCAGAAGATCAACGGTTTCTGCAAAACTTTCAGCGGGAATCTTATTCTTAATGGTGACGACCCCAATACCGCACGTCTGGGAAAGGCAAATCCGGCGAACAGAAATGTGAAATATTTCCATGCAGAGCCCTATGCTTTTGCTACGGAAAAGGCATTTGAAGCTTCGGAGGGACGCTTCTGTCCTTTCTGCGGAGAGGCGTTGGATTATGAGTATTACCAGTATTCGCATATCGGAAAGTTTATCTGCAAAAAGTGTGGATTCGGCAGTTATGAGCCGTATATCACTGCTGAAAATATTGATCTTGAAAAGCCTGTGTTTACTGCTGACGGTCATGAATATTCCCCTAAGCTTAACAGCATCTACAATGTTTATAACATGACGGCAGTAGCTGCCGCTGCAAAGCTCTACAACATAGACCAGAAGGTGACAGACAGCGTGATTTCCACCTATACCGTAAATAATGGACGTATGGAAAAGTTTATGCTCGGTGATCGTGACACTACTCTGAATCTGGCAAAAAATCCTGTCGGAGCAAATATGACCCTTCGTGTGATGAATGAAATGAAAGGAGAAAAGGAACTTCTTTTTGTTCTTAACGACAATGTGGCTGACGGACTTGACGTTTCATGGATATGGGATATTAATTTCAGCGTGTTCGAGCGTGTTACCAGAGTTGTGACATCTGGCACAAGGGCTTATGATATTGCAGTAAGAATCAAGAATTCCGGTTATCCTGCTGAAAAGATCGTTGTATGTCCTGATCTTGATAAGTCAGTGGAGGAACTTGCCGTGACTCCCGGTAAAAAATTCGTGATTGCCAATTATACGGCGGTTCAGCCGACAAGAGCTGCTCTGAAAAGATTTATTGCAGGAAACGGAGGAAATTCACAGTGAAAATATTGAAAATACTTCATATGTATGCCGATATGCTTGATCTTTACGGCGACAGCGGCAACATGGAAATTCTTGAATACCGATGCAGAATGAGGGGAATCGAATGTGAAACGGATCATTATTCCGTTGATTCTGAGATGCCGGATTTTTTATCATATGACCTTATTTATATCGGCGGAGGAGCTGATCTTGAACAGCAGCACATAGCTGCCGATCTTCTCAGGTGCAGGGCTGGGATCGAAAAAGCGTATAGGGACGGCGTTTTTCTGTTTCTTATTTGCGGAGGATATCAGCTTATGGGAAAATATTATCGTGACGCCGACGGCAACGATATCCCCGGACTTGGTCTTTTTGGATATCACACAATTGCACCGGAAAGCAGGAAAAAACGGTGTATAGGCAATATTGTCATCCGTACCGAAATTACTGGGAAAGCTGTTGATATCGTCGGCTTTGAAAACCACGGCGGTCAGACTATGGGTGTGAAAACACCGTTCGGAAAGGTTCTTTACGGCAATGGCAACTGCTCAAAAAGTGAGGCGGAGGGATATTTTGAAAAAAATGTTATTGCCACGTATCTACACGGACCGTGTCTTGCCAAAAATCCTGAAATATCAGACTATATGATATCCTACTGCCTGAACCGCAGCGCCGATCCTCCGGTTGAACTTCAACCGCTGGATGACAGTCTGGAAAAGAAATGCCGAAAGGTCATGTTAGACAGACTTATAAATAAATACCGTCAATAACATAAACGGGGGATTCTGTTTCCCATGCCCCTGCCAAAGGGTGAATCCACCCTTTGGAATCCCAGTATTAATTATTTAAACTACCTCATAAAGAGGTAGTTTAAATAATTAGGGCAGAACGCCAATAGGATGAATACCCTTTTGCATAAGAACAAGAGGCAAAATTACTCTTAAGCTTTTGGATTTAAATATATATAGGCACAGGAGCATATTTTTATGGAAATATGCTCTTTTGTCATTTTACATCAGTCTTTCTCATAGAATTAAGTATCAGGACAAGGAGGAAGACATGATTTTCAAAAGCAAAATTTTACGTGACACAGCTATGCTTACTATGATGCAGCTGTGTCTTGATACGGCAGCCCTTCTGCTGAATGTATTCATAACAAAAAAGCTTGGAACATCGGCTATAGGTATCCTCACTCTGACAGGATCATTTCTCGGACTTGCAGGCATCATCTCAAACGGAAATGCTTTTCTCTGCATGAGTCGGATGATCTCAGGTGAATTAGGACGGAGCGGCGGAAATCCGAACCGTGTCCTTTTCCATGGGATACGCCTTTGCATGATGCTGAGCCTGACTGTCTCGGCGGCTGTTTTTTTCTTTGCCGAGCCTATAAGCAGCCGTTTTTTCAGTGGTGCGGATATGGCAGCGGCTATTCGATTTATGCCTGTTGCACTTGTTTCGGGAGCTGTTTCTTCTTGTTTCAAGGGGTATTTCAATGCAGGTCGGAAATCCTCAATAACTGCCGCAGGAGATGTTCTGGAATTTGTCGTTAAATCTGTTGTTATAATTTTCTCGACCCTTGCTGTTGTTTCTCCGACAGAGGGAACTGTTTGTGAGATAATGATAGCAGGTATTATTGCAGGAAATCTTTCTTCATTGATATTTTTTCTTATTGCTTTTGCAGGAAATCACAGTCATTACAGCGGTCATGGAACTCTCAGTTTCCGGGAATATGCAGCATTTGCCTTTCCGATAATGGGCGGGGGAATCCTCACTGCATCACTGAGCAGCGCAAATGACGCTCTGATTCCCATGTGTCTGCGGCAGAACGGCGATTCGGTGGCGCAGGCGTTCAGTAATTTCGGAATTTTTGAAGCAATTGTCATTCCAACGCTATTTTTTCCATCAGTGGTGCTTTGTTCAATGTCGGGAATAATAGTCAGCGAAACGGCAAGAGCATCGGCAGCCGGGAATAAAGAACGTATAAAGATATTTTCTGAACGTCTTACCCGCTGGACACTGATGTTTTCGATCTTTGCCGCTGCTGTTCTGATGCGGTTCGGCAGACCGATCGGGGAACTGCTTGGCGGAGGAGAAACAGCCGGAAAAATGATATCTGTCATTGCTCCGGTGGTGCCGTTTATCTACATGGAGATAGTCCTTGAAGCAATGATAAAAGGAATGGGACTTCAGGCATTTTCTTCCCTGAACTATCTGGCAGAATATGCAGTGCGCATAGCAATTGTACTGATATTTGTTCCAAGAATAGGTTTTTATGGCATTGCCGCTTCATACTATGCCAGTAATGTTTTAGGCAACTGTTCACGTTTTATAAAACTTCTGCGGACAACAAAAATGAAGTTTAAACCGTTGTGTATGATAACTGTGCCGATCGTGTATGCATATATGACAATGTGCCCAGCTCAGATACTTATGAGAATTATGGGAATGGAGGGAAAAAGTATTCCGGAAATGGTGATTTATACTGTCGTCTGGGGAACAGGATATTTTACTGTGTTCACAGTTCTTGGCGGAATCAGGATTTCTGACAGAAAAACGTCATTAAAAATTGTTGAAAGTGCACAATAAAATATCTTTATAGTAATAAGAAATGTAGAAATATTGGATTAAGTATTGCAATTTGTTTAAAAAAGCGTTATAATTATTGAGAGCAGTGGTATAAATTGCTGACACTGTAAAGGCAATGTCCTATAAAGAACGCTGAGCATCTTTGTATCTTTTGACAAAAACTATTGCCTAAAACTATTAATTGAGGAGAAACTGAAAATGAATGAGTTCATCACCAATAAAGTAAGAAATATTGCTTTTGCAGGACATAACGGTTCGGGCAAAACATCCCTTGCCGAGGCTGTTCTCTACAAAGCAGGAGCTTCAGATCGTCTTGGAAAGACGGCTGACGGTACTACTGTATGCGATTATGATCCGGAAGAAATCAGGAGAAAAATTTCTATAGGAACATCTCTTGCTTCTTTTAAATATAATGACTGCTGTGTTAATATTCTTGATACGCCTGGACTTTTTGATTTCGCTGCCGAAATGATCGAAGGAATTCGTGCGGCAGATACTGTTATGATTACAGTTTCTGCAAAATCGGGCGTTAAGATCGGCGCAAGAAAGGCATATGATGAAGCTGTAAAGCAGGGTAAGTCCAAGATGTTCGTTGTTACAAAGATCGATGACAAAGATGCTAATTTCTTTAATGTCCTCACTGAATTAAAGACGGTTTTTGGCCCTACCGTATGTCCGGTTGTAGTTCCTGTTATCGGAAATGGACAGATTGTAGAATATGTAAATCTTATTGAAATGAAAGCATATAAATATGACGGAAAGGGCAATCCGGTCGAGACTGAAATGCCCAATGCTGAGGTATCAGAAAAAATGGAATACCGTATAGACGGTCTTGTGGCTGCCGTATCTGAGGCAGTTGCCGAGACATCGGATGAGCTTATGGAGAAGTTCTTTGAGGGTATTCCGTTTACGCAGAAGGAGCTTATAGACGGAATCCATGCCGGAATGAACAAGGGAATAATCACTCCTGTTGTCTGTACATCTTCTGTTGATCTCTCAGGAATTGATATGCTTCTGAAGGAAATAGAGCTGCTGCTTCCTGCACCGAACGAAGTTTATTCAGCTGAAGCATATACTCCTGCCAAGGATGTTATAGAAGTGAAATGTGACGCTGATGCTCCTCTTTCGGCATATGTTTTCAAGACAGTTGCCGATCCGTTTGTGGGCAAAATGTCAATGATACGTGTTATGTCCGGAAAACTTTCGGCAAACAGCGACGTTGTGAATTCTGCAACAGGAAATACTGAAAAGATAGGTAAGCTTTATAAGCTATGCGGCAAAAAACAGACGGAAGTCAGCTGTGCTTTTGCAGGTGAAATTGTAGTTGCTTCAAAGATTTCTGCAAATACAGGCGATACGCTTTCGGATGTTTCAAGAATTGTTGAATTTGCTCCTATGGAATTCCCGGTAACGTGCTATTCTATGGCAGTAAAGGCAAAAGCTCAGGGAGAAGAAGCAAAGGTATCTGCCGGAATCCAGCGCCTTACAGAAGAAGATCCTACACTCACATATATTCAGGATGAAAATACAAAGGAGCAGATACTCAGTGGTCTCGGCGAACAGCACCTTGAAGTTGCAGCCGCTAAACTCAGCGGAAAATTTGGTGTAAACGTTAATCTTTCCGTTCCGAAGATCGCATATAAAGAAACTATCCGAAAGAAAGTTAAGGTTGAGGGAAAACACAAGAAGCAGTCCGGCGGTCATGGTCAGTATGGTCATGTATGGATAGAATTTGAACCGTGTGTAAGCGATACGCTTGTATTTGAAGAGCGTGTGTTCGGCGGAGCAGTTCCGAAGAATTACTTCCCCGCCGTTCAGAAAGGTCTTGAGGAATCGGTAAAAAAAGGCGTTCTTGCCGGATGTCCTGTTGTCGGTCTTAAAGCAATTCTTGTGGACGGATCGTATCATCCCGTTGATTCGTCGGAAATGGCGTTCAAGACAGCCGCATCAATTGCATATAAAGAAGGTCTGCGTCAGGCTGATCCCGTAATGCTCGAACCTATCGGTGAACTCAAGGTAACAGCTCCCGACGAGAACACCGGAGATATTATGGGCGAACTTAACAAGAGAAGAGGCAGGGTTCTGGGAATGGAGCCGGTTTCTCATGGTGTTACAACCATTCAGGCTGAAGTGCCTGTGCGTGAGATGCATGACTTTGCAATGTATCTCCGTCAGACAACACGTGGACTGGGAAGCTTTACTTTTAATTTCATCAGATATGAACAGCTCCCTGCAAATCTTTTGGCTGAGGTGATCTCTGCCGTGAATTCAGAGGCATAAGCCGATATTCATAAAGGATATGTGCTGCTGAATCCCAGTGTAAAGCGGATTCGGCAGCATAAAAAAATTTTTTTGAGAAATTTCAAAAAAGGGGTTGACAAATCAAAAAAGCTGTGATATAATATAATAGTCGTCAGGGAAAGAAAGCCTGATGAATGAAATAGTGGGGGTTTAGCTCAGCTGGGAGAGCATCTGCCTTACAAGCAGAGGGTCACAGGTTCGAGCCCTGTAGTCCCCACCATTTTTTGGCCCGGTAGTTCAGTTGGTTAGAACGCTAGCCTGTCACGCTAGAGGTCGTGAGTTCGAGCCTCATCCGGGTCGCCATTATGCGGATTTAGCTCATCTGGTAGAGCGCCACCTTGCCAAGGTGGAGGTAGCGAGTTCGAGCCTCGTAATCCGCTCCATAGACGGCGCTATAGCCAAGTGGTAAGGCGTGGGTCTGCAACACCCTGATCCCCAGTTCAAATCTGGGTGGCGCCTCCAAAGAGTCCGGTTTCCGGACTCTTTTTTTATATAAAAAATATGGTGAAAATGCGTAAAAGTACTTGCATTTATTAAGCGTTTTTGATATAATATACTTATAATTATACTGAATTTTTCTGAAAAGAGGGTACACGATGAAAAAAATACTTGATTGGAAAAAATATCTTGAAATAGCTGCCAAAACAGTTTCAGAAGGCATTGTAATGCTGAAGAATGACAATAACGCTCTTCCTCTTCCCAAAGACGAGATTATTTCTGTTTTCGGACGTATCCAGCTTCACTATTATAAAAGCGGAACCGGTTCCGGCGGAATGGTGAATGTTTCCAAGGTAACGGGAATCACCGATGGTCTTATTGAGTCAGGTGTAAAACTGAATACAGAGCTTCTTGACATTTATCGCCGCTGGGACGATGAAAACCCCTTTGATCTCGGAAAAGGGTGGGGCGATGAGCCATGGTCTCAGACAGAAATGCCGCTTGATATAGAAACGGTAAGAAATGCTGCAAAAAAAGGATCAACGGCTATAGTAATAATAGGAAGAACAGCAGGAGAAGAAATGGATGCTCGTCTGGAAGAAGGATCTTTTCTGCTGACCAAAACGGAACTTGATATGCTTAAAAAGGTTCGTTCCGGGTTCAAAAAGGTTGTTGTGCTTCTTAATGTGGGCGGACTTATTGATATGTCTTTCGTTGATTCGTGCAATCCCGATGCTGTTTTGTATGTATGGCAGGGAGGTATGACGGGCGGAACGGGAACGGCTGACGTTCTTACCGGAAAAACCAGTCCGTCCGGAAAGCTTCCTGATACGATTGCTTTTAATGTGTCAGATTATCCCTCTGATACGTGCTTTGGAGGTAAAAAGTTCAATATCTACTATGAGGATATATACGTCGGCTATCGCTGGTTTGAAACGTTTGCACCGGAAAAAGTCCGATATCCTTTCGGTTTCGGATTGTCATATACTGATTTTGAAATTACCCCTGTCCATACTTCCGGAGACGGCTCACGTATAACTATTACTTGTGCCGTAAAAAATATTGGTAAATTCAGCGGAAAAGAGGTCGTTCAGGTTTATTGTGAAGCTCCGCAGGGAAAACTCGGAAAACCTGCAAGGGTTCTTTGCGGCTATGGAAAAACCAAACTTCTTGAGCCTGGAGAAACTCAGGAACTTGACGTGACATTCCGCATTGCTGATTTTGCTTCATATGATGATTCCGGCGCTTCGGACAGACGCAGCTGCTGGGTTCTTGAGGGCGGCGAATATAACTTCTATGTCGGTTCTGATGTACGCAGTGCTGCAAAAGCTGTCACAATTGTTCAGAGGCAGAGCGCCACAGTGAAGAGATGTGTACAGGCGGCAGCTCCGGTGACAAAATTTGACCGTATCAGAGCGGAAGTAACGGAAAACGGTCTTGTTCCCGTATATGAAGAAGTGCCCGTCAATATGGTTGATGAAACGCAGCGCCGTATATATAAACTTCCGAAAGAGATTCCATATACCGGAGATAAGGGAATAAAGCTTGCCGATGTTGTTGCAAAAAAGTATAATCTGAACGAATTTATCGCTCAGATGACCGATAATGATCTTGCCTGCATCGTCAAAGGCGAGGGAATGGGCAGTCCGAGGGTCACTGCCGGAACTGCTTCTGCTTTCGGCGGTGTTTCCGATAGTCTTGCTGCTATGGGAATTCCGGCTGGATGCTGCGATGACGGTCCCTCCGGAATGCGTCTGGACTGCGGAACAAAGGCATTCAGCCTGCCTAACGGTACTATGATTGCTTCAACTTTCAATCGTGAACTGGTGCAGGAATTGTTTGAATTCATGGGTTATGAAATGACTGCAAACAAAGTGGAATGTCTGCTCGGCCCTGGAATGAATATTCATCGTCATCCGCTTAACGGACGTAATTTTGAATACTTTTCAGAAGATCCTTTCCTGACCGGAACAATGGCAGCGGCAGAACTTAATGGACTGCATTCAGCAGGTGTTACAGGCACCATAAAGCATTATTGTGCCAACAATCAGGAGACAAATCGTCATTCGACAGATTCGATTGTATCAGAAAGAGCGCTCAGGGAAATTTATCTCAAGGGCTTTGAAATCGCTGTCCGTGATGGAAATGCTGATTCCGTTATGACCACATACGGCTCTTTAAATGGTCTATGGACAGCAGGCAGTTTTGATCTTAACACAACGATCCTACGGGAGGACTGGGGATTCAAAGGAATAACCATGACTGACTGGTGGGCTAATGTGAATGAGCGTGGGACTGAACCTTCAAGAAACAATCTGGCTGCTATGGTTCGTGCTCAGAACGATCTTTATATGGTGTGTGCAAACTGTACAGATAATGATGATAATATTATAGAAGCTCTGGAAAACGGTACTCTCACAAGAGGGGAACTCCAGCGTAATGCAAAGAATATCCTGAGTTTTCTTATGAAAACTAATGCTATGAAACGACTTATGGGCAATGCTCCAGAAGTGGAAATTATTGGGAGAGACTGTGAAGAAAACGCTGATGAATCCGACGTTGTATGGTACGATATTGACGGCAGCATTGACGTTGATCTTACCGGAGTAAAGAGTGAAAAGGGAAAAAATTATTCATTTGCACTCAATGTTGCTCGCCGTGGTTTGTATAGGGTAACGATAACCGCTTCGTCTGAGGCAAGCGAACTGGCACAGATACCTCTTACGCTGTTTCTTATGGGATCGGCATCCGGAACTATGACATGGAGTGGCACAAACGGCGAGCCTGTATCTATTTCCACGGATGCTCCAATGTTCTCACGGTTTACGACGGTCAGGCTGTATTTTGCACAGAATGGTCTGGATCTCCATAATATTTCTTTCGAGCTTCTGCGTGAGGCTGAGGATATAACGATTGCATTTGTTGAAGAGGATAAAGACTGATGAGCATACAGATCTTTGGAACTAAAAAATGTTTTGATACAAAAAAAGCCGAGCGCTGGTTCAAGGAACGTGGAGTAAAGTATCAGTTCATTGATATGAAAGAAAAGGGAATGAGCAAAGGTGAATTCAACAGCATTGTGCAGGCTCTTGGCGGAGTTGACAGCTTAATCAGCGACAAGGCGAAGGATAAAGAGCTTCTTACCCTGATGAAATATCTTACTGATGAGGATAAAAAGGAAAAGCTTTTTGAAAATCAGAATATAATCGTAACTCCTATTGTCCGCAGCGGAAAAAAGGCTGTTACAGGATTTCTTCCTGAAGTATGGAAAGAATGGAAGTAAAATTGCAATTTTTATTTAATAAGAATTTCTCCTTAATAATAGAATTTTACAATAAATTCAGGGATTTTCTTGATTTTTTTATAAATATATGATATAATTATTTTATTGAGGCAACTTATGCGGTATTACGCATAAAATTACGGGATAGTCACCCGAAAGGAGTTTTACTTATGGGGATACTTAAAGCAGCGTTAACAGCAGCGTCATCAACAATGGCGGATCAGTGGCTGGAATTTTATTCATGCGAATCCATGCCTGTGGATGCTCTTGTTGTAAGAGCAAAGCGTCAGACAGGAAAGCGCTCATCAAATACAAAGGGAAATGAAAATGTGATTTCTGATGGAAGCAAGATCGTTGTAAACGAAGGTCAGGCTATGATAATGGTCGAGCAAGGAATGATAACTGAAATTGCAACAGAAGCCGGTATTTATACATATAATTCTTCTGAATCGCCCAGTATCTTCTCCAGCAGCTTTGGCAAAGGACTTGTTAATACATTCAAAGATATGTGGGACAGAATCAAGCACGGCGGCGATGCGGCAAGAGATCAGAAAATATATTTCTTCAACATGAAGGAAATTATGGATAACAATTTCGGTACTCTGTCACCTGTTCCGTTCCGTATGAAGTATGAAGATCTCGGCAGAAGCTTCACTGTAAGTGTGCGATGCAATGGTAAATATGTGTTTAAAATTTCAGATCCTGTTCTTTTTTATACTAATGTATGCGGAAATATTTCAAGTACTTATAACCGTACAACTTTGGATAGTCAGATAAGAACCGAATTTGTAGATGCTCTTAATCCGGCATTTGCGGAGCTTTCAGCACAGGGTATCAGATACGACCAGCTTGCCGGAGGTCATGCTTATGTAAAGGACGCTCTCAGCAAGGCTCTGTCGTCAAGGTGGGAGGATAACAGAGGAATCACTCTCATGGGCGTATTTATAAATTCTGCTACGATACCTGACGGAGATCTTAAAAAGATCCAGGAGTATGAGGATAAGGCATGGCTCAGAGATCCATCTAATGCTGCAACTCTTATGGCTGAGGCTCAGGCAGAAGCGATGAAAACAGCAGCCGGTAACGCTGGCGGAGCTGCAATGGGATTTTTTGGCATGAATCTTGCTTCACAGGCAGGAGGAATGAACGCTCAGAATCTTTATGCAATGGGTGCGGCGCAGCAGGCGGCAGCTCAGCAGCAGTCCGGCGGAGCAGGTACATGGCAGTGCGCCTGCGGAACGTCTAATACCGGTAAGTTCTGCAACAACTGCGGTAAACCGAAGCCGGCAGCGCAGAACAGCTGGAAATGTTCATGCGGCGCTGAGAATACAGGTAAATTCTGTGCTGAGTGCGGAAAATCAAAACCTGCTGTGGATGGTTGGACCTGCTCTTGCGGAGCGATAAACAAAGGAAAATTTTGCGCCGAGTGCGGAAAGCAGAAACCGGCAGGAGCGCCGCTATATCGTTGTGATAAGTGCGGATGTGAACCGGAAGATCCATTCAATCCTCCTAAATTTTGTGCTGAGTGCGGCGATCCTTTCAATGATTCCGATATTGTAAAATAATAAAATGCGGACATCCGAATTTAAATCGGATGTCCGTTATTTTTATCTGTATTTATAAACCGCAGCCGCTTCAAATCCATCAAGCAATGTGGTCATATGTCCGAAAGCCATACCCGTTCCTTTGGCAACGCAGTTGATGGAATCTTTGGCGATTCGGCAGTTAATGCCAAGGGTACGTTTAATAAGCTGCGGCAGACCTCCCAGAAGCGCTCCGCCGCCTGTCATGAGCAGACCGTTGTCATAAATATCTCCCACAAGCTCAGGGGGAGCGTCCTCGAGAACCTTTCTTATCGCTTCCATGATTGCAAATGTATCGTCTTCAATTGCCTCAAAAAGCTCAAGTTCGCTGATGAGAACCTGCGCCGGAAGTCCTTTGAGAAGGCTTCTTCCCTTGACAAGACAAGTCATTTCTTCATTGGGGTCATAAAGGTTGCAAAGCTCCATTTTTACTTTTTCAGCCGTTCTTTCGCCGATAAGAAGTTTGTATTTGTTCTGCATATATCTGATAATAGACTTGTCTATCTTATTTCCGGCGATTTTGATAGTGTGCGAGGTGACAACGCCGTTCATGGAAACAATTGCAACATCAGTTGTTCCGCCGCCGATATCGACTATAAGATGTCCTTTTGCCTTGGTGATATTAACGCCTGCGCCGATCATTGCTGCAATAGGCTCCTGGATAAGATACACCTGACGTGAACCGGCACTTTTGGCAGCATCCACAACTGCACGGCTTTCAATATCGGTGATGAAAGAGGGGACGCATATGATTATTCTTGGTTTCAGAAGCTGATGTCCCGTAACTTTAAGGATAAATTCACGTATCATGCTGTGAGTCAGATCATCATCGGAGATAACTCCTTCGCTTATCGGGCGTGCAACGGCTATGTAATCGGGATTTCTGCCGATCATTTCATATGCTTCCCTGCCGACTGCCAGAACCCTTTCTGTGCGGGTATTGTAGGCTATAACAGACGGTTCGCTCAGAACTACTCCTTTGCTTCCCATTGTCATAACGATGTTTGAAGTTCCGAGATCTATTCCAATATCAGTATTTGCCATATTTTTTGACCTTTCTTTCAAGCAGTGGCGAACAAAGAATTGTACGCTGCTGCATTTATTCTTCATGCAGCTCCGGAGCGGAAAAGATACTGTTGTTCTTGTCCGGAGCTTCGTTTCTGAGCATATTTTTCAGACAGGTATACCGCTTTGCACTGCGGTTGTTGTCAACCATTTTCTGTACTTCCTCTTCCTGTCCGATGATTATGAGCATCTTTTTTGCTCTTGTAACAGCGGTATAAAGAAGGCTTCTGTAGGACAGTTTATTGAAGCCGTCCATAAGAGGAATTATAACTATTTCAAATTCGCATCCCTGGCTTTTATGAACAGTAATAGCGTACGCAAGCTCGATCTGCGGCAACTGATCGAAAGTGAATACCGCATTTCTGCCGTCAAAATCAATGACCGCCAGCTTGTCCATATTGTTTATGCTTACGATACGTCCGATATCGCCGTTAAAAATTCCCGTTCCCTGTTCGTCGCCCTTGCGCCATACGATGTCGTAATTATTTTTTGTCTGCATCACCTTGTCGCCCTCACGGAATGTATAAAGATATCCCTTATGCTCCGCTTTTTTCGGTGAACGGGGATTCAGTTTTTCCTGAAGCAGCTTGTTGAGTTCTACTGTTCCGAGAGTTCCCTTGCGTGACGGACAGAGGATCTGTATATCGTCTACCGGGTTGATATTATATGCTTTCGGAAGTCTTTTTTCAGCCAGATCTGCCAGAAGTTCCGCAGATTTGCCATAGTCACTGCGCTTAAAGAAGAAAAAATCATTATTTTTCTGAGTAAGATCGGGGTATTCCCCGGATACGATTTTATGGGCATTAGTGATTATGCAGCTCTGGCGTGCCTGCCGGAATATCTCTTTGAGTGCGACTACGGGAACAATGCCACAGTCAATGAGATCGCCGAGAAGATTTCCTGCTCCTACAGAAGGCAGCTGATCGCTGTCTCCTACCATTATGAGACGGCAGCCCAGTCTCAGGGCACGGAGCAGCTTTTCAAAAAGGATGACATCAACCATGGACATCTCGTCAATAACGATAACATCGCATTCCAGTGGATTATTTTCGTTGTGTGCGAATGTAAGCTTTCCGCCGGCGTCATATATCACCTCGAGAAGCCGATGAATGGTTTTGGCTTCTTTTCCCGTGAGATCGGACATTCTTTTGGCAGCACGTCCGGTGGGAGCAGCGAGAAGAACTTTACGTCCCTGCTTCTCAAAAATGGAAATTATCGCATTGAGAGCAGTGGTTTTTCCTGTTCCGGGGCCTCCGGTAAGGATCATAAGACCACGTGAAACAGCAGAGGTTATTGCTTTGCGCTGAATAGTTTCATATTTTATATTATGTTCTTCTTCTTCAATGTCAATAAGCGTATTGTAGTTAAAATCTTCCGGAGATGTGAAGTCTTTCAGGATATTGATTCTATCTGCTATAAACTGTTCGGCATAGTAGTAATCCGGAAGATATACATATTCACGGTTATTTTTCCAGAATTCAAAAAGCTCATGATCGTCAAGAGCCGTGTTGTAGGAGCCGTAGAAGTCCGTTTCACTTACGCCAAGTACCTTTGTGGCTTTGCTACAGAGGATGGATAGCGGAAGGCAGGTATGACCAATGGACGAATTTGCTTTGAGAATATACTGAATCCCAGCGATTATGCGCTTTTCGGAATTTTTTTCTATGTGCAGGTCGGATGCGATATTATCTGCTTTTTCAAATTCAAGTTCGATCGAATCGCCGCAGAGAATATAAGGATTAAGTTTCAGTAGCTCAATGGCGTCCGTGCCGAACTTGCGGTAAGTGTTCATGGCGTACTGGGATTTTATTTCGTACTTTTGAAGAAAAGTCATTATGCATCGGAGTGAAAACAGCTTTTTTGTTTCAGCGGCGATCTCTTCACACTTAGCGGCAGAGATCCCTTTTATCTCCGAAAGTCTGTGCGGCTGGTTCTCCATGATATTCAGTGTCTGAGCGCCAAATACATTGACGATCTTTTTTGCAAGACCGGGACCTATCCCCTTGACAGCACCTGAAGCAAGATATTTTTCGATGTTGACAACGGTATCAGGGAGCTTGCGTTCACAGTAATCAGCTCTGAATTGTGTTCCAAATTTTTTGTGATTTATGTATTGTCCTTCAAGGATAAGACCTTCGCCCTCTTCGACGTCGCCGAGATCGCCCACGGCAGTTATAAGTTCGCCGCCTGCGTCAATATCTACTACTGCATAGCCGTTCTGTTCGTTCCTGAAAAGGATATTCTCGACCGTTCCCTCGATATGGAGCGGCTTTTCGTCCATATTCATCCTCCTTTCCGTTTTAGAGCCTGTTCAGTATCTTTTTTCGCACGTTTTTTCGGCAAATTTCGCCGCTTACTGCGTCAAAAATCCTTGTCATACGTCAGTATGTCTGCGAATTTTTTCCTTGTAGCCGACAAAATTATGCTCGAAAATCCGCACATAAAAAGA
>JAETSI010000040.1 GCA_021769725.1 Oscillospiraceae bacterium
CAATGGAAATAAGTTCATCTTGTTCGGAAATATTCGTAGAATATTTTTTTACGATATGAGCTACAAGCCGCAGATTATGCTCAATAAGTCTGTTTTTTGCATTTTTGTCGCCGTTGCTCATTTGAACTAAGCATTCCTCCTCTTGCTTTTTGGAAAGCGGCTTCGGGAAAACAGTATTGTTCTCCACGTGAAGAGCGAAGAAAAAAATATTTTTTAGAACTTCAAGCAGCATAAATACATACCTCCGGAGAAAATGATATAAAATATTATGTTAAACAGCTTGAACGATATTTTATATTTATTTTGATGGTTGTTTTCACATAGACGTCACAAAGCTATCACTTTTTACACTTAAATATCATTAAAATATGGTAAAATAGATAAGAGGAAAATGCCTGATAGAAACAGAAGAAAAGAAGGCAGCAGGCAAAAGCGTGGAAAGAAGTCGTGAAAAAGGCACAGCAAAGCAGACCTTAGCCCCAAACAATGCGAACAACTTAAGTGGGGACTCTGTCCCCACACCCCTGCCAAAAGGGAATACATCCCCTTTGGAAACCCATTATTAATTGTTTTCATTCCCACGTAAAGGGGTAATGAAAACAATTAGAGTGAATATCCATAGAGAAAATTTCTTTTTGACACAAGTGCAAGAAATAGATTCTCTTAAGTTGTTGACATTGTAGCCCCAAAAGGCAAAAGTCTGTTGAAAAATATAGTGACAGAAAAGTCAAGTGATACGCTTCACAGATTTGAGAGAGCGATAAGAGCATTTAGTAACAACTGCGGCAACAGCAGTGGCGAGAAGAGCAATGTGTGCGATAATGTTCAGATTTCTTGCGGCATTGATAACATGTATCCAGAGACGTTCCTGACCGGTAGATTTAAAGCAGGAGTTATAGCGTTCAGACTCAGTACGAAGCGCATAAATTTTCTTAAAAGAAACACATTCACGGTCAATGGAAAGTCTGTAATCATCAGGAATAGTAACATATTTCGTGCAGCCACGAGTCTTTTTGCCATTATTCCAGTTTTTATGATTGCAGGGACAACAGCCTGATTTTGAACGTTTGAAAGGACAGCAATATTTCTGACGAGTTCTGTTTCTATCAGAGAATCTGCCGTCCTTGTGCATAGCAAGCCCGGCTTCGCAGATCGGGTGTCCGGACGGAAGCTTTTCAGGATTTTTAGTATTTCGCTTATTCAGCGGAATGACACATTCACCGTGATAAACGTCTTTGACCAGGTTGTAAACAGACTTGACGTCGTAACCTTTATCGGCAATAAAAATACATTCAGTAATGCAGTCAACCAGCACATGATTCTTGCAGCCTCAATAGTATTCAAATTTTCTTTCATCAAGTTGATTAGAAGCAGTATGTACACCGGGCTTGCATTCTTTATCAGATTTTGGATAATTGCTCTTGGAAAACTTATTTTTCGCAAATGACTTCGGATTATTCTGACAGGTATTTGCAGCAATGGGAGTAGAATCGAGAGATATGAAAGATGTGTCTATAATGCCAAGCTCTGATGCTTGCAGAACCATCCTTTGCATTACTTTTTGGAGGTATGCATGATCAAGTTTTCTGATAAATCGGTCAAAAGTCCAATATGACGGAAGCGGCTGCATAATATTGAAGCCGCAGTAATGTGCGATTATCAGATTATTATTCAGGTAATCGAGCAAATCGGTTATGCAGGAAAAGCATTCGCATTTCATAACGATGAATGCACATAATAGTGCGCATTTTGAGCAGCCTTTTCTTCCTGTTTCGGCAGTTCTGTCGGGAAAGTCTGACAGATCAAGATGGAGAAAAAGCTTATCATAAAAATTCATTTTTGGTAGGCTTGTGAAAAATGTGATGTCCTGTATGATTTCTTGACGATAGATAACAGCCGTAAGCGTCAAATAATGCCTCGTCCCAACAGAAAATAAAAACCTCGCCGGACAACTCGGCGAGGTAATGGAATATTAGTGCTTCCATGGCAGCAGTATTGTGCCGTGTGGTTGAGAGAACAGCTCAGTCAGGTACTTCTCGGCATCCAATCCATTAGCCTGAGCTGTGGAAATGATCGAATACAAAATCGCACTGCATTTTGCGCCGCGCTCAGTATTGTTGAACAGCCAGTTCTTGCGACCGACTGCAAACGGTCTGGTCGCATTCTCGGCACGATTGTTGTCTATTGGAACATTCCCGTCCTCTAAAAAGGTGTATAGGTATTTCTTTTCGTTCAGCGCATATCTCACAGCCTTAGCCAGCTTGCCTTTTCCGCTGACGTTTTGTTCTTCAAGCCATGAAAAGAAAGCATCAAGCAAGGGCTTCACCTTTACAAGACGCTGCTCATATCGTTCAGTTGCTGTCATATCCGTCAGTTGTTTTTCTTCATGGTAGATACTGTCACAGAAGCTCACTGCTTTTGCTGCAACAGACTACTGTAAGCGGACTTGTCTTTGGGCAAGGTTCTTCATGAGTACGTTTTGCTTTGCGCTGATGTTCAGGTACAGTTAGTTCGGTTTTTCTGCCGAAAACCTGTTTTTTCAGCCAATCAAACTGTTACTGTAAAAGAGCAAGCTGTTCTTTAAGAATATTCACTTCATTTCGGAGTGCAGTATTTTCCTGTGCCAGCGCCTTTGCTGTGTTGTAAGAAGCAACGCTTCTGTTTCGTTGCGCGGCCATTGAAATTTTCCGTTATCAATCCTTTTGTACAGAAGCAGAAATCCGTCACCTTCCCAGAGCAATCCTTTGATGCGGTCACATCGTCTGGTCGCAGAACAGAAACAATGCCGTGCTATACGGATCAAGCTGCAACTGAGCCTGAACGATCGCTGCAAGTCCGTCTATGGAGCGTCGAAGGTCGGTATATCCCGTTACAATGTACGTTCGCTGATCGGGCGGAAGATCGTTCAGCATAATTCGTGTACCAGAGCGATCAGTGTTTCTGCCGAAATATCAGTGGGCAGGGAAATCTGCAAGCCGTTTTTCTCAATATGGATATCTGAAGATGTTCTCCTCGGTGATCCCAAAGGTACGATAGTCGGTACTGATGCTACGCATTTTTCACGGATTTTCCGAAAGTGATAATAATAGGTCTTGGGATTGATCCCATTTTCTGCACACCACCTTTGCACTGGTGACATTTTTTCTTACAACAATAATCCAATGATACGCTAACAGAGTCCAACTAACTCCATAGAAAAAAATCCCTGTTTAGCGAAGTCCATAGACTGCGTCAGACAGGGATTAAATATTATCTACAGTAACTTGGGAGTTTGTCAGACCACAGACTTTTGTAGGCTGGAGCTCTGCGGTGCATGGATATTCTCCATCAGATTCCAATATTGTTCAAGGATAGGCGCTATGACCTATTGTCTGTTGAAAAATTCAGAAAAAACATTATAATATCTGTTTCTTGATTCGTAATGATAATATTCGTAATCCATAAGTACATACTCCTGATTCTAATTAAGATAAACTATATAAAATCTCTTTTATATTCTTCGGAAACAAATCCGTCTATCACTTCTCAGGCTAAATGTTTCACTGAATTATTTGTTTTTCCCAAGACAAGCAATATTCCCTCAATCAACAGTACCACTGAAAGCGTTGAAAAAATAAAATTAATATGCAGAAAATACGAACAGGTCATTACCAACAAGATTAAAAAAAGAATGATCAAAGCTCGCTTGCGATATACTGATTTTTCAACCTTATCCAAAGGCTTGTTTTGGCTTTCAACAGGTGCAAATATTAGACATGATACAGTTCCGAACAACGCAAAAGCCATATTTGCAATCGGCATATCAGCGTACCTGATAATAAGCAAAGCAACAGCCATAATTGCTGATGATGAAATATAGCACTTTAATGAGGAAGATGCATGAAATCCTCCCGCATAACTTCTCAAAAAACTGAATGTCAAAAGAAAGATTACAGTTTCCCAAAGCATGGAAAACAAACAGCCGATAATTATTTCTGTAACTAAATTCAACATTTTAGCCAATAATATGCTTACTCCAAATTCAATTACCGACCGTTCATCTTCATCAGTGCAGTCTGTTCCGCAAACTAAATATGAGATCCTTTTACTTAAATTCATTAAAATTTTCTGAGTTTCTTTACAGACTTTGGCTGCTCAGGCTGATAAAACCACCAGTCACATACAGAGTTAGCATTCTTTATAGCAGTCTTTTCCGCACGTGACCTTATCAGTCTGCATGTAATTTCCTTAATCTTGTTTTTAAGCATAATAACGCCTCTTTCTTTGATATATTTTGTAAAACTGCATATTTTTACTATTTTATTATATCATTTCTATTTTGCATAAGTCAATGCTTTTGGTCTAAAATGACAAAAAGTGGTTTGAAATGACAAAATGCGAGTGAAAATTATTCACATTCTGACTAATTAATAGTTTAGTGTACAAATGGTATGACGATTTCCGATATAAAAATATCATCCTTTTGTTCTGTTATCATATATCCGTTGTACTTTTCTATTGCCATTTGAATACTGGTCATTCCGTAACCCTTGTGACCGGCTTTGGTTGATTTAAATTTACCGTTATTCTGAATAATTTTACCGGAAAAGCTATTCATCAGGTCGATATAAAGAAAATCGTTTATTCTGCACATCTTAATTGATATTACCTTTTTACCCGTTTCCTCATCACAAGATTCTATGGCATTATCCATAAGATTTGCAAAAATTGAAGTAATATCGGTTTCGTCCATAAAATCAAGCATCATATCTTCTATTTTGGTTTCTACAGTTATCCCTTTTGATTCAGCCAAAGAAATTTTCTGACTCATTACAGCGCTCAGAATCTTATTTGAACATTCAAAAATGTTTTTATGTCGCTTTAATTCAGCACGGAGTTTTTTTGTGTATTGTTCAGCCTCTGAAAAATCCCTGTTTTTAAATAACTTTTCAATAGCTGAAATATGCTTTTCGATGTCGTGAACCATACATTGAGTTTCAACATATTGATTATTCAGTTCCTCATAATGAGCAAATTGTATTTCATTTTGCATCTTTATCGCATCAAGTTCGTATTTATTTTTATAACCAACAGCCACAGCATTAACAATATATGCAGCATATATATCTAATATCAGAAATCCTGCCACTGTTATTATCAGTACATTGCAATTCAATGACGAATTTGTATGTGTAAAACAATATAGTACAAAAAATTCAAAGGCTGTTAAAGAAACAATAAATGCCAGTTCTTTCAATCTCAGTGAAGTAATCTCCCTTGATGACCAGACTATGCTAAAAATCCGATAAGCAAAAAAAACAATCAGTACATACATCAAACATGATGCAAACATTAAACGAAAGTCTGACATGACGTCGGACGGTTTGTTTTTTGTAATCATTCCAACGGATGCTACGGATATGATTTCTCCAGATGCCGACGCAATACGATAGTAAATGTTTTTTAACAAAGATTTTTTTAACGGTGCCATATATAAGAATGAACACAGTATTTGTGATGATAAAGTCGCAAATATAAAATTCAGATATGAATTCTGAAAAATATGAACCAACTGCATAATCAATATTACAACAACATATGCCGCTGTTTTTATGAATACTCCTTTTTTGCTTTCGTATATCTTATCACAGAGTCTCATAAAAAAGAAATATGAAATTGAAGCTGTAAACAAACTGCATATAATTCTTAAATTATTATCACTCATAGTATACCCCTGTTCACTTTCTCATGCATTTTCTGAGCAAGTTTCGATTCAAAAACTTTCGAATTGCCTTTGGGGAGGGAAACATCCTGTCCATCATTCATGGTAATATTCTCATTTCTTTTAAACGATTTTACCATGGACATGTTTATAATACAGCTCCTGTTCGGCATAAAAAATTCATTTTCATCAAGAGATTCGTAAATACCTGTGATCGTTCCTTTAAAAGTATATTCTCTTTTTGTTGTTATAACTACGACTCTTCTCCTCTTATAGCTGCACATTATTGTAATAATTTCGTTTGCTTTCAAAAGCATCTTCTCTGAATCTTCCGTAGTAAATTCTATTACATCGTTTGTAGCCGAACTAATTGTTTTCAGATAATCGCAGATAACTGTATGCATGCTTTCGTATTCAATCGGTTTCTGAATATAGTCAAAAGCATGAACACGGTATGCATTTCTCATATAGTCCTGATAATTGGTCACATATACAATTTGAACATGTGAATCTATACCTCTGATTTTCTGAGCTGTTTCTATTCCGTTCAGTCCTGGCATTTCCACGTCCAGAAATATCAGACTGAATTTTATATGAGATTCAAGCATTTCATGGCTGTTTATAAATGTATATATCTTTGCTTTTTCATTAATTTCACTCATTATCTTTTCGATCGTAACAGACAGTTCTTCAGCTATTTCAAGTTCATCATCACAAACTGCAATTCTTAGCATATAAATCACCCCACTAACATTATAATACCATATTTTGATAAATAAAGCAATAATATTTAGTGAGTTTTATTGTTATAATAGGATATGAAATTCTTGATGATTTTTTGTCAATTTCGCCCATATATTAAAATATTGCGATATACCGCCGAAAATCTATATTAATTGCATATAGTGTTTAAAAAAACTCACGACTGAGAACCTGTGTTCATAGGATAATTTGCACGTCTTTTCAGCGAATTTTGCTGATATCTGCGTTGGAAAAGTTCACCATATGTTAGTATGCTTTCAGATTTCTTCCTTGATTGATGAAAATTCTATTCATCACTATTATTGACGTTTGCAATAGAGGCGAATATATCTATGTCATTGACATATGAGCGCTATATGTGTTATAATTATACATACTTAAATCAAAGGATACATTATAGGCAGCAGGTGATTTGATGAAACGGAAAAAAATTGCAGCAGTATGCATGCTCATACTCCTGACATCCGCATTTCAAGGATGTTCAAGCGTAAAAGATAAAATTTCCGATTTGAAGAAAAATGCAAAAGACGAAATTTCAGATTTCAAGAAAAACGTAAAAGAATATAAAAATGCAGAATACAGAAGTGCTCAGAGAGAGGCTGAATTTCTGGTTGATGCGATAGAAAGAAAAGATGCGCAGGCAATCAAAGATAAATTTTCCCCATATGCAAAGAAAAACATCGACAATCTGGATGAAAAAATTAACCGTTTAATTGATGAGTTTCCCGGATGGAACGGCGATTACGAAATTACTGATACCTGTGAACGATGGTCGAATCATGGAAAAATAACATATATGCTTACTCCCCATTTTGACTTTAACGCAAACGGTACAGAATATCGTATGCGCATTATCTATTATACGGAATCAGATGAAGATAAGTCGAAATTAGGCTATTATTCTATCCAGATAATCGAAAGAAACAACAATGAATATTCAAGCGACTGTTATATGCATGGCGTAGATGATGAGCCGGATATTCTGCTCTGGGACTACACGAAAGATTAGCAGATTTACAGAACAGAATATTCTATGCATTTCTTGTATAGTATCACCCTAAGGGAATAGTTGAAATCAGAATAATTTATGCTCATTGACAAAATCTAAAAAAAGGGTTGACAAATCCCGAAAAAGGGTATATAATAACAACATAAACAGCAAGGGCGCTGCGGATGAAAAATCTGCGGCGCTTTTTCTGGTTTTCGGCACAGCCGGAACAGATATGTTATTAAGCGCTTAATTCCATACACAAAGGGGTGTATGATCTTCGGAAGCACCGGGGATCATGCACTCCTTTTTATTATTGCTGTAAACACTCTTGCTATTGCAGGATTGAAAACGGAGGTATTATTATGATCGACATAAACACCATTATGGAAGCCGTAGACGGAAAAATATTCGGCGTCTGGTTTCTTATAGCGGTTTCACTGGTATTCTTTATGCAGGCAGGCTTTGCAATGGTTGAAACAGGATTTACCCGTGCAAAAAATGCCGGAAACATTATAATGAAAAATCTTATGGACTTCTGTATAGGTACAGTAATGTTCATTCTCATAGGATTCGGACTTCTTCTCGGTGAGGACGCTTTAGGTTTGATCGGAAAACCTGGTTTCGACATCTTTACATCATATGACAATTTCGACTTTTCAAGCTTTGTATTCAACCTTGTATTCTGTGCCACCACCGCTACTATAGTTTCCGGCGCTATGGCAGAAAGAACAAAGTTCATATCATACTGCATCTATTCCGGCGTTATCAGCGCACTGATCTATCCTATCGAAGCACACTGGATCTGGAATACAGACGGCTGGCTTTACACAATGGGTTTCCACGATCTTTCAGGTTCGTGCGCAATTCACATGGTAGGCGGTATTTCTGCTCTGGTCGGCGCTTCGATCCTCGGCCCGAGAATCGGTAAATTCACCAAAACCAAAACCGGCGAGATCAAGGTAAACGCCATCCCCGGTCACAACCTGACAATAGGCGCTCTGGGCTGCTTCATCCTCTGGTTCGGCTGGTACGGTTTCAACCCTGCTGCTTCTAAATCAGTTGAAATGCTCGGTTCTATCTTCCTTACAACTACAGTTGCTCCTGCTGTCGCAACAGTTACATGCATGGTATTCACATGGATCAAATACGGCAAGCCTGATGTTTCGATGTGTCTTAACGCTTCTCTGGCTGGTCTTGTCGGAATCACAGCCGGCTGCGACGTTATGGACTGCTTCGGAGCTATATGCGTAGGTATCATTTCCGGACTTCTCGTATGCTTCGGCGTATGGTTCCTCGATTACGTTCTTCACGTTGACGATCCTGTGGGTGCCGTTGCAGTACACATGATGAACGGCCTCTGGGGAACTATTGCAGTAGGACTTTTCGCTACAAAATCAGCTCCCGGCTATGCAGTTGCAGAAACCTATACTCTTGACGAAGGCAACATTGCCGGAAGCGGTATCTGCGGCGAGGGACTTTTCTATGGCGGCGGCTTCGAGCTTCTCGGCAAACAGCTTCTCGGCGTTGCCGCAGTTGCCTCATGGACGGCAGTCACAATGATGATCGTATTCTTCGTTATCAAAAAAACTATTGGTCTGAGAGCTTCCGAACAGGAAGAGATCCTTGGCCTTGATGTTACAGAGCACGGACTTATCTCCTCTTATGCTGACTTTGCTCCTTCAATGGGCGATATCTCAATGAAAGGCTATACAAAAGACGACGCAAAAAGTGTTCAGAAAGTTGAAGTTCCCAAGGTCTCTGTTGAAAAGGCAGTTGAGGTTGAAAGCTATGTCAAGCCCTCTGTTGACGGCAAGCCTAAGATGACAAAAATCGTTGCCGTATTTAAACAGCAGAAACTCCAGGATTTTATTGAAGCAATGGAATCCATTAAGATCACAGGCATCACCGTTACAAACGTACTCGGCTGCGGAATGCAGAAAGGTGCACAGAAATACTACAGAGGCGCTCCCGTTGAGATGAATCTCCTGCCCAAAGTAAAGGCTGAGATCGCAGTCTGCGCCGTACCTGTAAACACTGTTATCGATGCTGCAAAGGCTGCTCTTTATACCGGAAACTACGGCGATGGAAAAATCTTTATCTACGATATAGAAAACGTTGTAAAGATCCGTACCGGCGAACAGGACTACGATGCCCTCCAGGATTCACAGGAGGAAAACAAAGTCTTTTCGGGACAGCTTGATAAATAATACACATATGATCCGATGCCGGCTTCTGCCGCAGAATCTGTACGAAAGCCGGCACGGACATCATGCTGATAAACAGTGGAATATAAGGAGAAAAAGAAATTATGCAAACCAAGTACATTTTCGTTACCGGCGGCGTTGTGTCGGGACTCGGCAAGGGCATTACAGCCGCTTCCCTCGGCAGACTGCTGAAACAGCGGGGATATAAGGTCACTATCCAGAAGTTTGACCCATATATAAATGTAGATCCGGGAACAATGTCCCCATTTCAGCACGGTGAAGTCTTTGTGACCGACGACGGCACGGAAACTGATCTTGACCTCGGTCACTATGAACGTTTTGTGGACGAAAATCTGTCCGTCAACTCTAATGTCACCACCGGAAAGATCTACTGGAACGTTATCACTAAAGAACGCCGTGGAGATTATCTTGGCGGAACAGTTCAGGTAATTCCTCATATCACTAACGAGATCAAAGACAAGGTGTACAGTCTGGCAAAGGATACCGGTGCAGATGTGGTCATTACAGAGATTGGCGGAACAGTCGGCGATATTGAATCCACTCCGTTCCTTGAAGCCATAAGACAGGTCGGAACAGAACAGGGACGCAGCAATGTGGCATATATTCATGTAACTCTTGTGCCGTACATCGCAGGCTCTGAGGAACTGAAGTCAAAGCCCACCCAGCACTCTGCAAAGGAATTGCTTTCAATAGGCATACAGCCGGACATTATCGTATGCCGCAGCGAAAGAGAGATTCCGGCAGATATGCGTGCAAAAATAGCGCTTTTCTGCAATATACGCAAGGAAGACGTCATTCAGAATCTGACTGCACCGTCGCTCTATGAAGTGCCTCTCTGGCTTGAGCGTGAAGGTCTGGCACAATCTGTATGTCATCATCTGGGTCTCGAAAACCGTGTGCCTGATCTCAGTGAATGGACGGAAATGGTACAGCGTGCGGAAAACTCTCATAAAACCGTAAAAATCGCACTTGTAGGCAAATACGTGGAACTGCACGACGCATATCTCTCCGTTGCGGAAGCTCTTCGTCACGGCGGCATAGTCAACGATGCATCCGTTGATATAGAATGGATAGATTCCGAAAAGATCACCGCTGAAAACGCAGCAGAAACATTTAAAAGCTGCGGCGGTATAATAGTTCCGGGCGGATTCGGATGCCGTGGCATAGAGGGCATGATAGAATCCATACGGTACGCCCGTGAGAATAAGATACCATTCTTCGGCATATGTCTTGGAATGCAGATGTCGGTCATCGAATTTGCAAGAAACGTTCTGGGGAAAACGGAAGCTAACTCCACGGAATTCGGAGAAACTCCCGATCCCGTAATTGATATAATGGAAAACCAGAAAAACATCATGCAGAAAGGCGGAACAATGCGGCTTGGTCTGTATCCCTGTCGGCTCGGACAGAATTCAATGTGCAGGGAACTTTACGGCAAAGAGCTTATATACGAACGTCATCGTCACCGCTGGGAATTCAACAACGCCTACCGAAAAGAACTAACAGATGCAGGTATGCAAATAGCCGGACTTTCTCCAGACGAAAGACTGGTGGAAATAGTGGAGCTTCCCGATCATCCATGGTTCATAGGGGTACAATTCCACCCGGAATTCAAATCACGTCCCAACAAACCGCATAAGTTATTTGCGGATTTTATCAGAGCTTCGCTCTTATCATAATCACATAACGGAGGTATTATTATGGAAAAGGTAACAGATTATTTCGGCAGTATGGTATTTGACGACAGAGTAATGAAGTCAGTGCTTTCAGACAAGGTATACAAGAGTCTTAAAAAGACTATCGACAGAGGAACTCCGCTGGATATATCCGTAGCAAATGCCGTTGCAGCAGCCATGAAGGACTGGGCAGTATCAAAGGGCGCTACCCACTACACTCACTGGTTCCAGCCGCTTACTGGTCTTACAGCTGAAAAGCACGACAGTTTTATCACTCCCTCTCCCGATGGACGTGTCATCATGGAATTTTCCGGAAAGGAACTTGTAAAGGGTGAGCCTGACGCATCATCTTTTCCCTCCGGCGGTCTCCGTGCTACTTTTGAAGCAAGAGGATATACGGCATGGGATCCTACATCCTATGCTTTCATTAAGGACGGCACACTCTATATCCCAACAGCTTTCTGCTCCTACGGCGGAGAAGCTCTGGATAAAAAGGTTCCCCTCCTGCGTTCAATGGAAGCTATCAATAAGCAGGCAATGAGAATACTTAAACTTTTCGGCAATGACAAGGTAAAATGCGTAAAGACATCCGTGGGTCCCGAACAGGAATATTTCCTTGTTGACCGTGAGATGTGGAAGCAGCGCAAAGATCTTATCATGACCGGAAGAACCCTCTTCGGCGCAAAGCCCCCCAAGGGACAGGAAATGGAAGATCATTACTTCGGCTCAATAAAGCCCAGAGTCGCAGAATATATGGCAGATCTTGACAAGGAACTCTGGAAACTGGGCATCCTGGCAAAAACAAAGCATAACGAAGTTGCTCCGGCACAGCATGAGCTTGCTCCGATTTACTCCACCACAAATATTGCAGCCGACCATAACCAGCTTACCATGGAAGTAATGCAGAAAGTCGCACAACGCCACGGACTTGTTTGTCTGCTCCACGAAAAACCGTTTGCAGGCGTCAACGGTTCCGGCAAGCACAACAACTGGTCAATTTCAACAGATACAGGCGTGAATCTTCTTTCTCCCGGTGAAACTCCCTACGAGAACGCTCAGTTCCTGCTTTTCCTTACGGCTGTTATCAAGGCTGTTGACGATTATCAGGATCTCCTCCGCCTTTCAGTTGCTACTGCCGGAAACGATCACCGTCTCGGTGCAAACGAAGCTCCTCCGGCTGTTATCTCTATCTTCCTCGGTGATGAACTTACTGAAGTTCTTGAAGCGATCGAAAACGATACCCCCTATGCCGGCGGCAAAGCCGAAAGAATGCAGCTTGGCGTAAGCGTACTCCCACAGTTCAGAAAAGATACTACGGACAGAAACAGAACATCTCCATTTGCATTTACCGGCAACAAATTTGAGTTCCGTATGCTTGGTTCGTCAAACAGCATTTCCTGCGCAAACATTCATCTGAACGCAGCTGTAGCAGAAGTTCTCAGACAATTTGCAGATCAGCTTGAAGAAGCAGACGATTTCAACACCGCTCTCCACGAGCTTATAAAGAAAAACGTAACAGAGCACAAGAGGATCATCTTCAACGGCAACGGCTATGACGATGCGTGGATCGCCGAAGCAGAAAAGAGAGGTCTGCTGAATATGAAAACTACTGCCGACTGTATGCCGCATATCTGCGACAAGAAGAATGTTGATATGCTTACATCTCACGGCATCTTCACTGAAAGTGAGATCTATTCACGCTGTGATATAATGCTTGATAATTATATCAAGACCGTCAACATTGAAGCAATCACCATGATCGACATGGCAAGAAAGGAAATTATTCCAGCTGTGGCAAGATTTGCCGCTGAAACAGCTTCCGCCGTTGCTGTAAAGAAAAACGTAGCCTCCGGAGCTGTATGTGCATACGAAACAAAACTCGTAACAGAACTTTCCGACATTATCGATGCTATGGATGCATCTACCGCCGAACTTGAAGGCTCTGTTGAAGAACTCAAGGGCATTGGAGAGATAATCCCAGCCGCTGAGTTTGTACGTGATGCGGTTCTTCCTGCAATGGATAAACTGAGAGCTTCTGCCGACAAGGCTGAAACTGTTACTGCCGCTGACCGCTGGCCATTCCCCACATACGATAAGCTTCTTTTCGGTGTGTGACACACCGGCGGTGTGCCCGATTTACGTTTTCACTCACTTCGCTCATTTACTCTCTGCAACATGACAAGTTTGCTTTCGCACGCACTGGTATTCCGGCGGCAGGTGGGGAGAGATACATTAACCCGGCATAATCCTCATTGAGGATATGTATATATTCCACATTATATAATACCTTTATTTTTCCTCCCGTCATATCGGGAGGATTTTTTTAATATTTCTATATGAGAAATCAAATTGTTCAGGGCAGCCGCAAGAAAATTTATTGAAAATGGCATTATAGAGGAAAGCATCATCGAATGAACAATAAAACGTTTTGCTTTCATACTTAATTTCACTTTGGAATGAAGTACGGCAAGCGTTATTGTCCGAGCCACTGCATCAAGATAAAGGATATGAACGCTGTAGTGCTTGAAGATATACGCAGTACCTCCTTATATTTTTTTGCGGACTTTTTTGTTTTTTGTCATATCATCTCCTTTGGAAAACAAAAAAGCCGCTTTGTTTAACATCACTTTAATTCGTGATATTAGACAAAACGGCTTTTAAAACTTTAGGCACTATTTTATATATAAAAAAAGCATATCTGAGATTATTTTTCTCAAATATGCCTTGAATTTTTTGCCCCTAAAACACCAAAAAAACGCCTAAATAGGAGATTTAAGGGGTGGATATCTTTTTTGTTCCACAAGTATGTCAAGCTGAGACTAAATAGCTGCTTTATTAAAATCTCAATTTCACGCCATTTTTAGAGCATTGTCAAATAAATTTTTCATTTTCAAACTCACGAGCTTCATGAATTTGAAAATGAAAATTCAGCGGTACTTTTATACCGCTGAATCTCAAAATTAATTTCCGTTAAATTCGTCAAGCATTACATAGCTTTATATACAGAAGTGAGGATTTCAATAATACTTTCCCAGTCATTTGTAGCTGTATTGATGCAAAAGTCATAATCAGAAGCCTTGCCCCAATCCTTTCCGGTATAGTAGTCGTAATATGCACTTCTGCGTTTATCCGCTTTCCTTATGATTGTGGCGGCATCCTTTTCGTTCACATTGTCATTTTTCATAGTAGCTGCAATACGATATGACATCGGTGCAGCTACAAATATACTTTTTACAGCATGATCTGTATTTTCCTTTAAAATAACGTCTGCACATCTGCCGACAATTAAACAGTCGCTTTTTTCTGCATACTCTAAAATCATTGCCTTTTGTGCCATATACAGAATTTCATTTGCACTTTTTCCATAGTAATCACTGGAATTCCCTTCATAGTAAATGGAATGCAACAGCGGATTTGGCAAACGTTCTTCTGCATTTTGCAGTATTTCAGCATTCAATCCACTTTTGGTAATGGCGTCCTCAAGAATTTTTTTATCATAATATGGAACATTCAGCCGTTTTGCCAATGTACGTGCCAGTTTATGTCCTCCGCTTCCATATTGTCTGCCAATACAGATTACTTTTCTCATAATTCTTTTTCACCTTTCTTCTTTTTGATAATAACCCGGTCAACTAACAGCAGAATCGCAGGAAGAATGAAAATAACCATAATCACCGAACAAGTTGCACCATATGCGATCATCATACAGGTTTGCGCTATAATCTTCTGTGTCATTATCACGCTTACCGTCAGACAGGTTGCGATAAGAATGAGCGATGAAGTTAAAATTGTTTTAATGGAACAATTCATAGCTTCGCCTATTGCTTCTTTCTTTTCTAAGGTAAGACGTTTTTCACGGTAATTATCAAACAGCAGAATGCCGTAATCAATCGTAGCACCCATAAGAATACACTGTACAAGTATCAGAGCGATATAATTTACACTGTAACCTTGCAAGCAAACTATTGCTGTTGTAATAAATACTGCTGTCTGAATAACAGCAACCAGCACCGCAGAGCTTACAAACGAACGGAAAGTAATAAGTACTACTATCAAAATTGCAATAACAGTTAAAATAGTAACAAAGTTAAGCTCATCTGTAAAACCCTCGTCCATTTCATAACCCATTGCGGAATCTCCGACAAGATATATATTATGTTCAAAATACTTGTCTGCCTTATCTGCTATTGAACCGATACATGAAAATGTACTTTTTCCTTCAGACGGCTGGTCAACAGAAATTATCATTCTATTATAATTTTTGCCAAGCATTAAATTACGATTTTCTTCAATTTGTTTTTCACCATCGGCTATCTGAGAGCGCATGTTATCATCAATTGCAGCAGAATATGTTTCATTAGGCATAATTTCATCTGTAATAAAGCTCAAAAACTCATCAAGAGTAAGAGTATCATTTTCTACATTAAGCATAGACATTCTGCGTATTTTAAACATTTCTTCAATATCAGAAGTATCCTGTTCCATGACCTTAGCAAGTTCTTTGGAATTCATTTCCTTTTCATAAACAGCCTTACTTTGTTCAAGCTGTTTTTTTCCTGCCTCAAGCTGTGCTTTTCCGGCTTCAATTTCTTCTTCCTGTTCACCAAGCTGTGCAGCGATCCTTTCATCTGTCATACCAGCAAGCTTCATCTGATCTTTGGCATCATTAAGCTGCTGTTCGCCTGATAGAATCTGTTCTTCACTTGCTGCTATTTGAGCTTCAGCTTCCTCTAGTTGCTTTTTGCCATCGTCAAGCTCTTTTCTCGCATTTGAAATCTGTTTTATCTGCTCCTCGCTCATAAATTCGGCATATGACGGATTTTTCGCAATATTATCATCCATATAACATATCAGTTCATACATTGTTATTTTTTCAAATTCAGATTGATTCTGATTATCTTTATACATCTGATACATCATTTTTGCCTGTTCTTCCGTCATATCCATATCTTCTGCAAGTTCTTTATATGTGTAGGATTTTCCTATTGTATTTGAATAATCCTGTACAGAGTTGACGTCCTCATGTTTCTCCAGCCAAGAAATATATTTCTCAACATTCTCAGGGGATTCATTATTTTCATACAGAAGAACGGTCTGATTATCAATTCCGAATACCTCCTCAATCGCAGTCTGATCAGGATTATCAAATGTTTTAATATATGTTACTCTCAGATCGTCTTTAACAAAATATGCGCCTACTGCTATAACTGCGATAAGCGGAACTGAGATAAATCTTATTTTACCTGCAATTTTCATAACGGGCTTCATATTTAGATTTAATGATTTTTTATGAGTTCTGGTCATAGCCTTATCAAATTGAACAACCAAACCCGGAAGTATCGTAAAAATACAAATCAGGCTGATAAATACGCCTTTTGCAAGTACGATACCCATATCCTGTCCTATTTTAAAGCTCATAAAGAGAAGAACCAATAGTCCGACAATAGTCGTAACAGAACTGCTTGTAATAGCGCCGAATGCGTTTAAAAGGGCATTTTTCATAGCGATTGACGGATTTGGATTTTTCAGTTTTTCCTGATTATATCTGTTCATGAGCATGATAGAATAATCCATAGAAAGTCCCATTTGCAATAACGCACCTACTGCAAATGTCATAAATGAAACTGATGGCAAAAACGCATTGCTTCCCATGTTAAATAAAATAGCAATTCCAATACACCCCATATATAGGAACGGTTCTACCCATGAATTGCAAAGCAGGAACAGTATTGCAAAAATAATTACAACAGCTATTACAGCAATGATCGGGATCTCTTCCACAAGTGTGCTGACCATCATATCGTTATCCACAACAGCTCCGCTGCAATATACCGAATCTCCGTATTTATTTTTAATTGTTTCCAGTATACTGCGTGCCTCCTTTGAATATGTATTGGCAGATACCGTAAGCATATATTTAGAATGATTATCTTTTTGATATGTTTCATCATCCTGCAAATAAACTACGCTTTTAACATTTTCAATGGATTCCAGTTCCGTCTTTCGGCTGAGCTGTTCCTGCTCCGTCAGATCGTCAAACATAACTGTAATGCTCGACATTTCACCGTATTCATCTTCCATGATTTCCATGCCCTGTTTTACAGTGGAGTCCTTTGGAAGATACTTCGACATATCATAATTGACATTTGTCTGAAAAATTCCAAATACAGCGACAGCAGTGAGAATTGCTGTGACAATCAATACTGTAATTTTCTTGTCAACAATCCAATCTGCAATTTTTTTCAATTTGCATAACCTCTTTTCTTTAAAGTTTGACAAACACTTTGAAGTGTGCTATACTATATTATATCAACAGTGCGTTGTTTTTACAATATACAGTTTTCATTAAAACGCTGTGAAAGCAACAATTTGTGTGTGTTTTGATGTAAATTCAAAATCTTTGCCAAAACTTGTTTATTTTTTAGGAGGTCGTATGAATAAAAAAGATAATCAGCGCACAAGACTGACAAAGATGCTGTTCAGGAATAGTCTGATATCTCTCATGCAAAAGAAATCAATTTATCAGATCACTGTTACGGAACTTTGTGATGCCTCAGAAATGAACCGTTCCACTTTTTATAAATACTATGGAAATGTCCGTGATGTTCTAACAGAAATTGAAGAAGAAACGCTCCAGCAGGGTAAAAAGTGTATGCAGGAAATTGAAGTATCAGGAATCAACTACGCAATACAGCCTTTGTACAGGCTGCTGTGTTATATTAAGGAAAACAAAGAATTGTATCTGCTTCTACTGAACAACAGTACAGACGACAACTTTTCATCAGTTATGATGCAGAATACTATCGATTTCTTAAAATATAAATCTCAAAATATACTCCCCGGCAGTAATAATTTTTCAGATTACATTTTTCAATATATACTGTCAGGCTGTATTCATGTCATTCGCTCATGGATAAATAGTTCTATGACTGAATCACCGGAAGAAATTGCACAATTGATATATAATGCATCTATAAGTGTAATCGAAACATATAAAGAATAGTGGTGCGATATGATGTTTAAATTTATTATCTGTTTTATTGCAGGAATCGGAGCAGGACTTGGCACTGGTTTTGCCGGAATGAGCGCTGCTGCCGTCATCAGTCCGATGCTGATAACCTTTTTAGATATGCCGGCGTACGAGGCGGTTGGGATCGCATTGGCAAGCGATGTGCTTGCAAGCGCAGTCAGTGCATATACCTATGGCAAAAATAAAAATCTTGATGTAAAAAACGGACTTGTCATGATGTTTACAGTTCTGATATTTACATTGGCGGGCAGTTTCCTTGCGAGTCTTGTGCCAAATACCGCAATGGGAAATTTTTCGGTAATAATGACTTTGCTTCTTGGAATCAAATTTATTGTAAAGCCTGTCATGACAACAAAAGAACGAATTCAGGCGGCAGAGCCTAAAAAACGTCTGTTACAGTCTGTTGTCTGCGGCGTGATGATAGGATTGATCTGCGGATTTGTCGGCGCAGGCGGCGGTATGATGATGCTTCTGATTCTTACAAGCGTACTTGGCTATGAATTGAAAACTGCTGTCGGCACAAGCGTCTTTATTATGACATTTACAGCTTTGACCGGTTCTGTTAGTCACTTTGCTATTGGAGGAATTCCTGATTTGTGGTGTATGCTTTTTTGTATTCTGTCAACGCTGATGTGGGCAAGGATCGCTGCTAAATTTGCAAATAAAGCGTCACCCCAAATTTTAAATCGTGTTACGGGCGTTGTGCTTGCCGGATTGGGCAGCGCTATTTTGATCGTTAACCGTTTAAAATAAATTCTAAATCGAAAAATATAGCCGATGCCTACAGATAATGTAAGCGTCGGCTTTGTCCTATTCGTTTTTGGTTATTTCTTCGTTAAGAGTATCAAGCATCCTCTGATACTCCTTTTCCTCGCAGTCGATGTAGTCCTTAGCGAATGGTTCCGCTTCATTAATACTGTTTTTTATCAATTCAAAATCAACCGCAGCGGAAAAAATGTCAATTTCTACCTTTTTGGATTCATTCGCAAAAACTTCTATCCTGAACCCCTTGCAGGCAACGATCTCACCGTTTTCATTTTCTCTCGGCAAATAATTATCGGGAGTAATTTTCACAAAAAATCCTTTATATTTCATACTGTCCTCCTTAAAGCTCCATCTGAAAGTCA
>JAETSI010000173.1 GCA_021769725.1 Oscillospiraceae bacterium
TCTTGTACTCTTTAGATTTTTACCAACTGGCAGGTCAGTAATAATCTAAATTTACTTGAGGTATTTTTTTGTGTCAATCTCTTGACCTATTTAAAGTATACAGGAAGCTTTCTTATTAGAATAATAGCTGACAGCCAAAGCAGGAAATAATGACAAATACTCCTGCTCACAAAATCGACAGCCTTTATTCAATATCGTTCTTTCATTTATCTTCATACTCCACGAATGACCGTGCCAGCATTTCCACCACGCTCTCTTTGCCGAAGTTCGTGATACCTCTGTAGGTTTCAGTTTATTCTGTTCATAATCCCATTCGCTAAGAAGCTGACTGTCTGTTGTCGCCAAATCATTATATCCGGCAAGGACTTCTCTCTCTGCACAAACGGGGCATACCGTACCTTTCACACGGGCATTGATAACAGATTTCCACTCGTTACCGCATTTACTGCATCTCCACCAGACATTTTTCCTCGACTTTGCATTTACTTCATCAGGCTTCAATGGCAAGTTCTTCTCCGACCACTCCGAAGCAATTTCAGGGTGTGTTGTCTGCAAATCGTTAAACCCTTTCAGGAATATGTACCCACTGCAATACGGGCATTTACTGCCACCGGAACGAGTAGAAATAAGGGTGTTCCACTCCCTGCCACAATCCTTACACCTCCACCAAGCCTTACGATTAGCAAAGACCGTAACCTGATTTGGAAGTAACGGATAATTTCTGTCCGACCACTCGGCTGCTATATCCGGCAGAAGTGTTGCAAGGTCATTAAATCCTGCCAACACTTTATTATGAGAGCAATACGGGCAACCTGTTTTATTTATTGTCCTGCTCTTAACGGCAGCTTCCCACTCGTGTCCTTTCTCACATCTCCAAATCACTTTCTTATGAGAGCCAATAGAAACCTCTGTCGGTTTTATCTTATTCTTTTCCGACCACTGCTTTGCCAGTAGCGGCTCTAATGTCGCCAAATCGTTAATCCCTGCAATCACTCTCGCACCGGAACAAATAGGGCATTTCTCTCCATTGGAACGAGCTTTTACGCTTGTTTCCCACTCGTGACCGCAAGCACCTTTCCACCAAACTTTCTTATTCGAGCCGAAAGTTATGCTGTCCGGTGTCAACGGCAAATTCTTTTCCGACCACTCTGCAACCAATTCGGGGTGTACCGTCGCTAAGCTGTTACTCATATCAAAACCTCCACTTCCTCTGTGATTAAAGTATATGAAGTTTCGGCTTTTTCTTGTAGTTTGCGAATATCCCTAAAAATAAAAAGCCCTTTGAGAAAAGATTTCTCCTCTCTCAAAGGGGGGACGATAAACAGAGTTATTTACGCATTTGTTTTTCAAACTCAAACATTCCCTCATTGCCGTCGCCAACAAAATCGTCGGGAGTATCAGGCATAGGATGTTTTTCATTAAAAAATTCCGTAATATGAAAGCCGCAGACATTCACATAAAAATGAATGTTGCGCTTATCAAAGTACGGCGTACAGGTTTCCCATACTTTCGTGTTCGGATATATTCGTTCCAATTCAAACCATATCTTCTTACCGATACCTTTGCTCTGAACTCCGTTCTTTACAAAAAGCAGGTCAAGATGGTTATGCTGTGTACTCTCATTGATAATAACAACAGCACCACCCACCATTTCTCCATCGACAACAGCTTTATAGACAGCAGAACCCTCCGCATTCAGCGACTGGTCAATGTCCTTTTCAGGCAGAATAACAGCATCTGTTTTCCCGAAA
>JAETSI010000174.1 GCA_021769725.1 Oscillospiraceae bacterium
TCTTGTAGAGATTGGAGCGACTACCCGCGCCGGTCGGCTGGCCGGAGCTTTCCGAAATAATGGTCAGGCTGATTTTGCCGATGAAATACTCAGGACAATGAAAGAATTTGGGTATAAGGTCGTGGAGACAGACCCATTTATCTCGGCTCGGACTACACCATATAGACCAGAAGTATCGCCTTATGCAGCGAGAATACGGCAGATGTGGGCAAATATGCGTGAGCAGGTGATTGAAAATTTCCCTTTTAAGCCTGAAAATGCAGTTGATATACAGAACTATATTCGCAATGTTGACGAAAAGTATCTGGAAGATGCGTACCATTCTCTTTCAATAGAAGGGTATCAGGTATCAAAGGAACTTATAGAGAAAGTACGTTCCGGGAACTGGCAACCGGATAAAGAAGATAAGGAGCATAAGCGTGCTCTTGTAGCGCGTGGATATTATCAGGCGTTCAATGCTGTAAAGGAATCAATAAAGAAAATTCTTGAAGGCAACCACGCCGCTGAGGTTGTCTGCAATGATCATAGCCATTGGTACAGACAGATGTGGATGCCGTTTGTAACCACCGGTATTTTGAAAGCCTCGGACCTTATAGGTTATCGCAGGAGTCAAGTATATATAAGAGGGTCAAAACATATTCCACTAAACCCTGAGGCTGTTGCTGATACAATGCCGGTACTTTTTAATCTAATGGCTGAAGAACCGGACGCGCGTGTTCGTGCAATACTTGGTCATTTCATATTTGTTTTCATACACCCTTATATGGATGGAAACGGAAGAATGGGCCGTTTTATCCTTAATGCCATGCTCGCATCCGGTGGTTATCCCTGGACTATCATCCCTGTGGAATTAAGAGCCGATTATATGAAGGCTCTTGAAAATGCCAGCGTTAACGGAGACATTTCACAATTCTCACAAGTTATCGCAAACCTTGTAAAAGCGCAACTTAAATAACAGATTATCAAAACAATTCACAAAGGCAACCAAAAGCGGTTGCCTTTGTCATTTTATAGTTGTCTGAGCACTCTTATCACCGCACGGATATAGCCGGGATCTTCAGCGTAGCCAATCTTTTTCAGCCACAACAGATAGTTCCCTCCCTTATATCGGTACTGTACTTTTGTGTAGTATGCTTTGACTGATTCAGTCCAGTGGTTGAACTCGTAGTATTTACCTGTCCGTGGATTTGTAAGCCCGAAAAGGTTGTGTTTGTTGCGGCAGACCGGGGATTTGAACCAGCCTGTCTCAAGTATTGCTTGAGATAATACTATCTTCGGATATTTTATGCCGTTCTTTTCAATCTCGGCAATCAGATTTGGAATGGTCAGATCCGGGAGTCCGGAACTGACCGGTGCTTGCCGGAAATGTGACTTTGATGTGGTGACAATGCTTGCAGATAGCGTTTGTGGCATATTTTTTACGCCAATAACCGTTTCCGGGATTGATGATATTTGAGGCAATATACTATCACTCTTATTATCAGTGTTATAAACTTCTCTCTTGTGCATTTCAACCGTCACAGGAGAATCTTTTGTGACGGTGTAAAACTGGGCTGCGGCATACTGTGAACAGAAAACTGCACAGGCAATCGCAACAAAAATGTTCGGAATTTCAAATTTAGCAATCATGGGGGGATAATTTTGAGGCCGACAAGCGGTTACGCCGCAAATTTATAACCTCTAATTCATTGACATGGAAATTCCGAACAAAAATCAGCAGGACACGCTCCCTTATGAAAAACTCGCC
>JAETSI010000175.1 GCA_021769725.1 Oscillospiraceae bacterium
CTTAAATGAGTATATTAAGCCAATCATTCACGATGGTTTAAATGTTCAAGGGCTTGAAAACCTCAATGCCTATTTGTATGGCGATGAAATGGCTGCTTTGCAAAATTACGCTCCTGTTGGTTTACCTTACTGCGCAGGCTATGCTTGCGGCTATCATTTGGTTAAGCATTATTTGAACAAAACAGGGAAAAGCATTGCAGAAGCGACTATATTACCTGCGAGTGAAGTCTTAGATTGTGTGGAGGACTTTTGGAACAAACAAAATATAATTTGGAGTTTTACAACAAGCATGCGAATTCCACTGGCGGTTTTGAATTTATTTTCAGGCCGCCTTTTTCTTTTTATAAACTAAGGCTCCAGCCAAACAGTTCGGCTTTAATATCACATTTCTCCAACATAATTAAAATGGTAATTATGTGTATCTTAGGAAATAATTAATCATTTATCCATTATATATAAACACATTAGTGTCACGGATCCGGTATAATGTATATGATTTAATCTGAAAGGAGTGTCATGCTTTGCTTGAAAAAATACTTGTTGTTGATGATGAGAAAGAAATTGCGGATCTGATCGAAGTATATCTTCAAAATGAAAATATGGATGTATATAAGTTTTATTCAGGGGAGGAAGCGCTTGTCTGTATTGGGAGTACAGACTTTGACTTGGCTATATTGGATATTATGCTTCCGGATATCAGCGGACTTTCGATATGTCAGTCCATCCGAAGTAAGGAGTACACATATCCGGTAATCATGCTTACGGCTAAGGATGGAGAGACGGATAAAATTACCGGGCTTACACTCGGTGCAGATGATTATATTACAAAACCGTTCCTGCCCCTTGAGCTGGTAGCAAGGGTAAAGGCCCAGCTACGCCGTTACAAGAAATATAATGCGGGCTCAGCGGTTCCGGCAGCAGATGAAATCTTCAAATATGCCGGTTTGTCGATGAACATTAAGACATATGAATGCCGGCTTAATGGAGAGACGCTGTCACTGACCCCTACGGAGTTTTCCATACTAAGAATTCTTTTAGAGCGCAAGTGCAGTGTCGTCAGTGCCGAAGAATTATTCCATGAAGTCTGGCAGGAAGAATATTATACCAAGAGTAACAATACAATTACCGTACACATCCGCCATCTTCGTGAGAAGATGAAGGATACCGGGGAAAGTCCCAGATATATAAAAACGGTTTGGGGGGTTGGATATAAAATTGGGGAAATTTAAAAAAACAAAATATAACTATTCAAAGCTCGGCCGTATTACATTTATCAGAGGATTATGGATTACCATGGGAGCAGTTGCTGCAGTCTTTGCCCTGCGGATGCTGACGCGTGGACACTTGGCAGACGCGATTGTCGGGGCAGTTGCACGCAGTCTTTCAATCAGTGAGAAGGAAGCTGATTTGATATATTTCAAGATAGTGACTGTCAATATGCAGTTTATTCTTGCGTTAGTCATAATCATATTTGTTTTTTTGTTGTTCCACATGCTTTTGGATACATATAAAAGATATTTTGATGAGGTAGTTACAGGGATTGACAAGCTTATGGAAGAAAGGGCAGCGATTTCCCTGTCTCCGGAACTGGAGAGTGTGGAGCATAAACTGGCCGATGTAAAGCGGACACTTGCAGAACGGGCGGATGAGGCTAAGAGGGCGGAGCAGCAGAAGAATGATCTGGTGGTATATCTGGCTCATGATATCAAGACCCCACTGACATCTGTGATAGGATATCTCAG
>JAETSI010000176.1 GCA_021769725.1 Oscillospiraceae bacterium
TGGGTGGAGCTCTCCGGGAAGTAAATGAAGAATTGGGGATTATTCTGAATCCGAAAGATGGGCAGAGGATTTCCCGGATTTGTCGGGAACAAACGAGGGATTTGTATGATGTGTGGGTATTTTATAAAGATGTCGATATTTCAGATATCACACTTCAGGAAACAGAGGTTGTAGATGTAAAATGGGTGACGGATGAAGAGTTGATCAAGATGGAACGAAAAGGGGAGCTGCACCCATTACTTGCGCTAACAATGTAACAAAAAAGATTTTTTTATGGAGGAAATCTACGAGAAATTCAATTTGTGGGATTGATTGTATGAAATGTGAATTAAAAGAAACATGCTATGGTTGTGCTGCGACAGAGGGACATCCTTTTCATGGCGGGTGTGTGCTGGCGGCATGCTGTCTAAGTAATGGATATGAGCATTGCGGGAAATGCCACAATGAAAAATGCAGGCTTAAAGAACAGATGATTGCAGAATTCTGTATGCTTGGCATTGAAGATATGGAAGAAATTACTGGGCTTAATGCGTGCAAGGGATCATATATCAATCTTACATATACGTTTTCGAGCGGTCAGGCAGTGAAAATGTTAGATGATGACAAGATATATTTAGGTAACCAGCTTAGCAAAAAAGATAGTAGCAGATACTATGGGATAGCAGCGGATGAGAGCGTTCTGATAGTTAGTGAATATGATGCGGATGGATCCAATGCGGAGATCATTGTATATAAAAAAAGAAATATTAAAAGGTAGACGGAAGTAATATATCTACAATGAGAAGAAAAGAAGCTGTTTTATCAGCTTCATGAAGTTATTAATCCTAGGATATTTTTAAGCTTTGATAAGCGGTATAGTCCTTGGTGTACTGATTGGGCTTCACCCAATCTTGAATAAAAGCCTGCAGCCGATTATTTTGGCGCTGAAATCCATTCCTCTATTAATACTTGATCTTATCGTACTACTTCCTACATTTCATCTACTATCCGAGGCAGTAATAGTTATCGGCAGCATTTGCTCGGTTTTTGTGGAACAATTAATGGGAGTGTATTAATTGAACAGGGGTATTTTGACAATGCCATGGTAATGGGGACAAGAGCATTAAAAAGTATTTTGTAATCCTGCCTGCCGCATAACCGCATATTACATTTGGAGTAACTATTACATTAAAAGTTTTCTTTATTTTGCTGGTGATTGTAGAAATATCTGTCACAAATATTATGAATATAATGTTCATAAAGGGTAAAATATAGTATATTGCATATGCTATCAATCAAGGATCTCTGAAACGAATAAAACTTAAATAAGATTGTAGAATCAGTGGGATAGCTATATAAATAAGGCAATATTTTCGTATAAGCAACAGGAGGATATTCAAATGTATGATATAATTATTATTGGAGCTGGACCAGCCGGTATCAGTGCAGCTATTTATGGAAAAAGCAGAGGAAAAAGGATTCTGATGTTGGAAAAGAATCAGGTTGGCGGTTTGATTGGAACTGTCTCAACAGTTACGCATTATACTGCAATCATGAAAGAAGAATCTGGTAAGACATTTGCTGAACGTATGAAAGAGCAAGCACTTAGTGCCGGTGTAGAGATTCGCTATGAAAATGTGACAGAGACAAAACTCATAGGTAATATTAAGAAAATCGTTACAGATAAAGAAAGTTATGAATGTAAAACAGTAATTCTTGCGAATGGTGGCTCTGGCCGTATGTTAGGA
>JAETSI010000177.1 GCA_021769725.1 Oscillospiraceae bacterium
TCAAGGAACATATCAAGGACTTGTTGACTCCAGAACCGGAGCCAGCACAAATAGCAAATTGCCATCCAACTCTTGACCTCGAATTTGATTAACACTTTTTAAGAGACACTAGTGATTTCTTTCACAGAATTAGATACCCCAATCTTTGACAAAGATGTATTATAAAATGAGTATTTAGCTAATGATTCAATCCCGGTAGGAACATTATATACACCTTTTCTATATGGCGGAAAACAAATTAAGTTTTTCATGTCAGATGTTACAAGAACCCCATCAATAGATTTATACCAACGATTTTCATCATCCACATCAAAACGCTCTATATTCTTACAAGAATAAAATGCTCCTTCCTCTATATTAAGAACATTCTTAGTTATGAGCATGCCACGCAAGGATTTACTCATGCTAAATGCACTTTTTCCAATTACTTGCAAAGACTCCGGTAAGAGGATTTCTTCGAAGCGACTACTGGCAAATGCCTCATCAACAATTTGATAGGCTTGAGGCAGCTTTATTTTTTTGGGAAATGAATGATTAAACCAATATCGCCCAATTTCACCAGATTGAGTATAGAATTGTTGGTTATCTTGCTGAAAATAATACTTCCCACCAGCTTCAACAATTGCATTAGACATATCAATCTCTTCTAATGCATTCATTCTGTTAATTACTAATATGTCAGATCCATTGATTGGTCCCGATATTGTAAAATCTGTAATATAAGGGATGAATTCTAAATTTATTTCAGACATCAATGTCCCTGCTTTATCCAAGGCAATATCCAATTTAACTCCCTTATTATTATATTGTTGTTTAATTTTAATAAAATCGCCCCAACCCATATCTATAAAATTCGGAATTGCACCGAAAGGCACATTAACTACCGCATTCTCAAACACATCAGCATCAAAATCTACTCCAGATGTATACACGGGATTATTAGTAAGGTATTCAATGTTTTTAATTTGTGGGCAATAGATAAACGCATTATATTCCATTTCTTTAACCGTACTTGGAATTACAATCCCTGTTAAGTTGATACAACCTGCGAATTTCCCTATAGCAGTTACCGGCAGACCATTATATTCCGATGGAATAACCAAATTCCCTTCCATATTGTAATCATAAGGTTCTACAGCATAGGATGTCCCATCCGGACTTAAAGTAAACGTCAGCTGCTCCAAAGAAACATCTCCACTAGCAAGTTGGAAAAACATGCCAATAGTCAACACACATTTCAATCTAATATCATTATTCATTTTAATATTGACATTTTTATGATTAATCACACGATAAAATTAAAACAGGATTTTAATACATCTCTAACTCGTTGGTTGAATTAAAGTTTTAAATATCTACAAATGAAAAAGTTGCACAATTCACAGATTATTAGTAAATTAGTGGTGACCAAACTACTAAGTACTATTGCACTGCTTATGCGCAACTTCATAGCAAATTTCGTCAGAATCCTCGGAATATGCAAGGATTTCGCTGGAAATCGTGTTAATGAACTTGGAAACGTCCCAAGATGTGGCGTTGTCCCCAAGTTCTCCGACCTCGAGGTTATCGCTCTTGGCATTACCGCCGAGGCCTTCGGATTCGACAGCGAGAATCTTCTTTTTCATCGATTGCATAATGAGAGTAAGGAGGATTTTCCAAACCTGATCAGTCGGAGACAGTTCAATACCCGACGTAAGTTTACGGCACGGCTTGCAGAA
>JAETSI010000041.1 GCA_021769725.1 Oscillospiraceae bacterium
TAACAGCAAAAAACCCCGAAAGAAAGGTTATCCACAAACGTCTTCTTTCGGGATCAAAAAAACTTTTTAAATTTCAGCACTTTTTACAACGAAAATGCGGCACCTGAACAGTAACATTTCAGTGTTAAAATTGTTACTGTTCACGCAGGTCTGTGCATTTGCTGCACAGACCGTAAGAAAGTGATTCAGGTGTGAGCAAATCCTATTCGCAAAGCGAATTTTAGATGGATTTGCGAATGTTACTGTGAACAAAGTGAACAGTAACTTAAAATTCTCTCATTCATGCGATGCTTGCATGGCAGTGGATGAGAGAATTTTCAGGCGGATGGTAGGAGCGCTGTGCGCGGAACAATCCGTAAACAAATTTTGTGTTTTAAACCAAACTCACATTCCCCTCTGCCGTCTCCTCTCCGGAATAAGAAAGATAAACACGAGAGAGCTGATCAGGAGCATTCCCGGATAGAAAAGCTTCGGGATCACATCAAAGGCCGACAGCTCATACCCCAGCTCATTTGCCGCGGATAAGGCCACCAGCATCTGCGCTCCATAGGGAATGACTCCCTGGAAAATACAGGAGAACGTGTCCAGAATGGAAGCTGATTTTCTGGGGGAAATGCCGTACTCCTCCCCCATCTCCCTGGCGATGGGATTTGCCATCACGATGGCCACCGTATTGTTGGCCGTAGCAATATCCATCACTCCCACCAGGAGTCCCATGCCGAGCTGTCCGCCCTTCCGTCCCTTAAAGACGCGGCGGATGGCGGAAAGCAGTGTTTCAAACCCGCCGTACTCCCGGATCAGGGCGCACATGGCCGATACCAGAATCGCCACCATACTTGTCTCAAACATTCCCGAGGCGCCGGAGCCCATGCTTCCGATCAGGTCTACCGGGGCGATCTGGCCTGTAGCCAGCATAATCACCGCGCCGGAAATAATGCCTCCGATCAAAACCACAAATACATTGATACCTGCGATCCCTCCGATCAGAACCAGCACATAGGGGATCACCTGGATCAGATTGTAATCCTGGGACACCGCCCCGTTCAAGTCCGTGCGCAGAGAAAGCGCTAAAATCAGAACCAGGGTTGCCAGGGCCGCCGGAAAGGCGATGCCGAAATTCTCCCGGAATTTATCCCTCATGGCACACCCCTGGCCGTTGCAGGCCGCAATCGTCGTGTCGGAAATAAAAGACAGATTGTCCCCGAACATCGCTCCTCCCATGACGGAACCCACGCACAGGGCCTGGTCAAACCCGGAGGCCGCGGACACTGCCACCGCAATGGGGGTGATCAGCGTGATCGTGCCCACAGAGGTTCCCATGGCCGTAGATACGAAACAGGCAACCACAAACAGCACCGCCACCGCATACCTGGTCGGAATCAAAGACAGCATAAAGTAGGCAACGCTCTCCGCGCTGCTCCTGCCCACCACGCCCACAAAGGCGCCGGCTGTCAGGAAAATGAGAATCATGGTAATAATGTTTTTGTCTGCCAGCCCCTGCGCCATGACCTCCAGCTTGTTATCAAACGTTAACGCTCTGTTCTGCAGGCAGGCCACAAGGATTGCCGCCATAAAAGCAATGACAATCGGAATGTTATAAAATCCCATGGGGATCTTCAATACGTACTCAAACAAAATGCCCAGTCCCAGATATAACACCAGGAACACGCCGATCGGCAGTAATGCAATAGGATTATTCTTTTTCATTTCTTTCCCTTTCCTCTGTAGAAGTTGATGCTATTTAATGGTTTCAGTGTCAAAAGCCCGAATTCCCGTCATGCTTGCGTGACAGTGGATGAGAGGCTTTATGACACGCCTGGAAATGAGGAAGAAGTGGGGAAGGGGCCCCGCGGATTCCGAATTTCCAGGCGGATTGTGAAAGTGCTGTGCGCATAACAATCCGTAAACCAGTTTTGACACCTAAATCATTTAATCTTTTTTTGATATTTTGACAGCAGGCTGTCCAGATACACGGATTTAAACTGTTTGCTGGCCAGCGCCTGTTTAAGCGGCGGCAGCTTCAAAATCGTGCCGAAGACTGCGGCCATGGCCCTGTGGTTCGCAAACGCTTGATTGTCAAATACAAGGTTCTGCAGCGTCCCCTTCTCGATGGCCTGAAGCACGAAGCGGTGGGTACTGTTTACCGGAGTGATGACCTGTACGGGCCTCCTCTCCAGTTTGATGGCATCCTTTGGACAGTTTCTGGCACAGACGCCGCATCCCAGGCAGATTTCCTCATCAATCACAGGGCGCCTTTTTTTCGATCCGTCCGGATTCTCCTGTTCTTCCATCCTGATAGCCAGAATCGGACATACTTTAGCGCATTTTCCACAGCCAACGCACGTATCCTGCGTTACCTTGGGAATATAATTGGTGGTGGCCACAGGCTGCATAGGTGAAAATTTTCTGGCCGCCTGCAGTGCCTCGCAGCAGCAGCCACAGCAGTTGCAGATAAAGGCCGGATGCTCCCTCACATTTTCCCCGATCTGCACCAGGTTACTCTCATACGACAGCTCCAGAACCTCCTTGGCCTCCTCCTTGGAGATCAGCCTCGCATAGTCCCCATGCTCCGCCAGGGAACGGGCCACATTGTCAAAGGTCAGGCATACGTCCCACGGTGCGTTGATCTCACAGGGATGACCCGCATGGTACATTTTGTGACGGCAGTAGCAGGTGCCAAGACCGATATATTTGGCCTCCTCAATGATATGGGTGGCTCTCTCATAGTCCAAAATATGATTTGTCTTGTCATTTGTCAGCACCGGCTCCTGGACATACACCCTTCCAAGCCTGGTTTCTGTGGCGAAAAACAGATCTTTGACAAAATCCTCCTCCACATTCATGTATTGATAATACAATTCCGCCAGATACTTCTGGTCAATATCTCCTCTGGTCCGCATCAAGGCAAACTCAATAAAACCGGCCATAGGCGGCGGCATAACAAACTGGCGCTGTCCGTGATAGTCAGAATCCACCAGAAGCGCTTTCTCACAGAGGTGATCCAGCAGCTTCTCCGCCTTTGCCTCCGTTGTTCCCCAGATCTTTGCCGCCTTCTTTAACGTGAAGGGGCGTACCGGAAGCAGCGCTACCCATTTTGCCTCCTTCTCCGTATACAGCACCTGAAGGATCTTGTATAAGGTTTCAGAAGGCGGCGCCCCCTGTGTGAACCAATTAATCCGCTCTTCCAGGCTCTTGTACGCGTCCTTCGTTGTCAGATGTCCCATCGTATTCCTCCTTTCCTTTTCGCAAACGCAGCGTTACGGTTACTCCGCTCACAGTAACAACGCAGCGCCTTCATTACTCTTCCCCTATCTTACACCAGCGGAAATCATCTGTCAATTTGACGCAGATGGCTGTGGTAACCGTATCCAAATCCTTATTTTTCTGCTACAATATTCCTGACTAAAAAATCTTTCTATCCCAACGGAGGTAGCTGCATGAAGGAATACCAAACCCTTTCCCACTGTTTTTCCCCGGTTTTCGACGAGCATTCAAAGATCCTGATCCTGGGCACCTTTCCCTCCGTCAAATCCCGGGAAATCAATTTTTACTACGGCCATCCCCAGAACCGTTTCTGGCGTGTGCTGGCCGCGCTGCAAAAGGTTCCCGTTCCCCAGAGTATCGATGAGAAAAAGCAGTTCCTGTTAGCAAACCATATCGCCATATGGGATGTGATCTCCCAATGCGATATTATTGGCTCCAGTGACAGCTCCATCAAAAATGTCATTCCCGCCGACCTTTCCCTGATCCTTAAAAAAGCTCCCATCCGGAACATTTACGGAAACGGCCAGAAGGCCTGCGATCTGTACCGCAGGTACACACTTCCCCTGACGGGGCGTGAAATCATTAAGCTTCCATCGACCAGCCCCGCCAACGCCGCCTGGCAGATGGACCGCTTGCTAAAAGCCTGGAGCGCCATAAAACAAGATTTATAAAGACGCTTGTCAAGGCCCCCCAATTCCTTTATAATAAATAACGCAAAAAACTGTGATTACCGTTTAGCACAAAGCTTTACATAAACGGCAGACCCTTCTGAAAGTAACGGTAAAGAAACTTTCAGAGTAAACGAAGCTAGGAGGAAAATCTTTGAAAAACGAAGTTGTTATCGTACTGGATTTTGGCGGCCAGTATAACCAGCTGGTCGCCAGGCGTGTAAGAGAGTGTAACGTTTACTGTGAAATCTACTCTTACAAAACAGATATTGAAAAAATCAAGGCGATGAATCCCAAGGGAATCATCCTCACCGGAGGGCCGAACAGCTGCTACGAAGCGGACTCTCCCACCTACTCCGCCGAGCTGTTCAAAATGGGCGTCCCCGTTCTGGGACTTTGCTATGGAGCCCAGCTCATGATGCACGTTTTGGGCGGCAAGGTAGAACGCGCCAATGTACGAGAATATGGCAAAACCGAAGTTCTCATTGACAAGCAGGACTCTAAGATATTTCAGGGTGTCTCACCCCGCACTATCTGCTGGATGAGCCACTTTGACTACATTTCCCAGACTGCCCCAGGTTTTTCCATCACCGCCCACACAGCGGACTGCCCGGTGGCGGCGGCGGAAAATGCCGCGGAAGCCCTCTACGCGATCCAGTTCCATCCGGAAGTGCTTCACACAGCCCAGGGAAAGGAAATGCTCCACAACTTTGTCTACAATGTCTGCGGCTGCGCCGGGGATTGGAAAATGGACTCCTTTGTGGAACATTCCATCCGCGAAATCCGCCAAAAGGTAGGCTCCGGAAAGGTGCTCTGCGCTCTCTCCGGCGGTGTAGACTCCTCCGTAGCTGCCGTGCTGCTCTCCAAGGCTGTGGGCGACCAGCTCACCTGCGTCTTTGTGGACCACGGCCTTCTGCGCAAAAACGAGGGCGACGAGGTGGAGGCCGTTTTCGGCCCGAACGGCGCTTATAACCTGAATTTTATCCGCGTAAACGCCCAGGAACGCTTTTATGGTAAGCTTGCAGGGATGACAGAGCCGGAGAAAAAGAGAAAAATCATCGGTGAAGAATTCATCCGTGTTTTTGAGGAAGAAGCAAAGAAAATCGGCGCCGTAGATTTCCTGGTACAGGGAACCATCTACCCTGACGTGGTCGAGAGCGGCCTGGGCGGCGAATCTGCCGTAATCAAATCCCACCACAACGTGGGCGGCCTTCCCTCCTGCGTGGACTTTAAAGAAATCCTGGAGCCGCTGCGCGACCTGTTTAAGGACGAAGTCCGCAAGGCAGGCCTGGAGCTTGGCATCCCGGAGCACCTGGTATTCCGCCAGCCCTTCCCCGGCCCCGGCCTGGGCGTCCGCATCATCGGTGAGGTCACCGCCGAGAAGGTGAAAATTGTCCAGGACGCAGATGCCATCTACCGGGAAGAAATCGCCAACGCCGGACTGGATCGGTGCATCGGCCAGTATTTTGCGGCGCTGACCAATATGCAGTCTGTGGGCGTCATGGGGGATGAAAGAACTTACGACTACGCAATTGCTCTGCGGGCAGTTAACACCATCGACTTTATGACGGCGGAATCCGCCGAACTCCCCTGGAGCGTACTCCAAAAGGTGACGAGCCGTATTATCAACGAAGTATCCCATGTAAACAGAGTTCTGTATGATATTACGAGCAAGCCGCCTGGAACGATTGAATTCGAATAGTACGAGAGTCTATGGATTATTTTATATGGCAGGCAGTCTATAGGATTGCCTGCAGTATAAAGAATTACATTATTTGTACAATTTTTGTTGCCATTAAATCTCCATTTAGAAATATGTTGTATAATAGAGTTAAGAGTGATAAAATAATATTGAACATGGTTCTAGTGGTCTAAGAGTAAGACGTTTATCAGATGATAAAAGATAGTGGTGCAAATCCACTCTAAAAGTTCATAAGATTTATGGATTTTTAGAATGGATTTGTAAAGAGGAATTAAAAATGACATTAATTGTAGGGTGGTTGGCTTGTGATCAGAGAGGTCCATGTTCTGCATATATAGCCAGTGACAGTAGAATTTCTGATAATAGGAACTTTTATGATTATAGTCAAAAGACGTTTGCATTAAAAAATTCTCCTGATATATTAGGGTATTGTGGAGAAACACTATTTACATATCAGATATTGACTCGCTTAACAAGTATGTGTGATGTGGGAATGTTGTTACCATCAGATATAGATTATCAAGATAGAAGCGAAATTATTTTTAATGAAATCAAAAGAGCACATTCAGCATACAAACTTAATAATGGAATTATTAAAATATATCATATAGGGCGAAACAAAAAAAGAATATTTGATGCAAATGTATACTCTTGGAATGGAACAATATGGGAGAACTTAGAAATAGATACTGATTTTATGAAGTCAACGAAACTTTTCTCAGATGGAAGTGGAAAAAAAGAATATGATAAGAACTTTTTGAGTTTCAAAAATGGAAATAACGAAGGTACAAGTAGAAATTATTTCCATTGTTTTTGCGATATTGTAAAAAATGTCAAGGATAAGCATACAGGAGGAATTCCTCAACTAGTTGGTCTATATAATGGAAACAAATTCAATGGTATGTATCATGGAACAATTGTAGATGGACAAGCATATTATCAAGGGTTAAAAATGGGAAATGTGTATGGAATGTCTAACATAAGATGGTACAATGAAAATTTTGAAATATGTGATTGGAATACGAAACAGCGTCAAGTTAGTGCGATGGTTCAACCAATATCAAAAAGGGCAACTCCCTGACTCTCCATTCCAAAGTAAAAAATACAGTAGGGGGAGAGCGAGGTGCTTTTCAAAAGGGGACAGGTTCCCCTTTTGAAATCAGGGTATCTCAAAAATCAGGACAATATAGATTTTTATGGCAACATTTTGGCAACAGAAAATCAGCAAACCAGAATAAATGATGTAATTGAAGTAAAAAACGGTGTGTATTTGCTCGAAACTTAAACAAATGCAGTTAAGGCCAATAAAGGACACGCCGAGTTCGAATAGTACGGGAGTATCTGGATTATTTTATATGGCAGGCAGTCTTTTGACTACCTACAGTTAGAATTTTTATATTATATTGTGATATTTTGGGGAAAAATTGTTGCCAAATAGTGAACCAGGAAGGTGTAAAGTGCAGTATAAAGAAATTAAACAACAAAAATTACGAGAAGAACGTGTATTAAAATCGCTTCAACAAGCTAATGAACGCGATGTAAAGTGTAAATATTCTGAAGAACAAATATTAGAAGCACAGTGTCAATTAGGTAAGGAGCAGATAAATGATATATATAACGGATTAATTAATCCTACTTCTAATGCATTGATTTATTTCATTTATATTTTGGCAACATTGGTTTTGATGCCAATTTTATATTTAAATAATGAGAGAGGAACTATAACAGCTGCGGTAACTGCTTATGTATTGATGTTGGTTATGTTTATAATAATACAAGCAATAGAAAGCAGCTTTAAGAAAGATACAGAAAAGAATAGAGAATGGATTAAATATTTCAACAAATTTTCCAATGATACATATGCATTTGGTTATATTTTAACATCATTGGGGTATCTTATGATTATACTAGATACCGTAATGTTTTGGTGCATATATTTGGTAATGATAGCAGTATTTTTTGTCGCAATTTTTTTTGATTTGGTGAGACCATTAGTGATAAATTTGCGGCAACATTTTGGCAACAGAAAATCAGCAAGCCAGAATAATTAATGTAATTGAAGTGAAAAGTGGCGTGTATTTGCATAAAACTTAAACAAATATAGTTAAGAACAGCAAAGGACACACCGAGTTTGAATAAAACGAAAAAGCATCCCAGGCCATCACCTCTGCGTTTGCATGGTGATGGCCTTACTATATAGGATCATCGCTGGGAGTTTTTTGAAAACGACACAAACCGTCATTTGTGTTGTTCCATTTCACATCGGCTATCCGTATAACAAAGCCATCAAATACAGGAGGCAAGGATGATGAACACAGATAAAATTTATGCAGAACAGCTCGCTAACGAATATGCGCCCAAAGACACCTCAAAGGTAATCGCACTTCGCAAATTAGATGCAAGAGCAAAATTGCCCGCCACGATTTTCACTTATACATTTGTTATTATTGCCGCCTTGGTCACAGGGGTAGGAATGTGTCTCTCCATGAATGTGATCGGAGGCGGCACTACTGCAATGTTTGTTTTGGGTGTTATTGTTGGAATTGTCGGGCTTTTGGGAATGGGGATCAACTATCCGATCTATAAAAAAATGCTGGCAAACAGCAAACAAAAGTATGCTTTTGAGATCATGCAGCTTGCTATGGAAATCAGCGAGAATTAAGTATGAAACGGGCAAAGATGATTCTGAAACGGATATCCTTTTCGAGGAAATGATATACACTGATCCATGCTGTCAGAAATGCTGCTATATAGCTGGAAGGTAAGAAAGGGTCAAAATAGAATGAACAAAAATGAAAGTAAGTATTTTAATACTGCCGTTAAAATGGATCAGGCTTTTTTGGCACTTCTGGAACAGAGAGAGTTTGCTTACATAACCGTGAAAGAAATCTGCGAAAAAGCAGGGGGAAATCGTTCTACCTTTTACCTTCATTATGAAACCTTAGAAGACCTGCTCTCAGAAGGTGTGGAATATATGAATGAACAATTCCTTGCTTATATGAAACAAGATGCAGAGGTTTTTATGACAAGAATCAGGGAGTATCCACTAAGCGAATTATATCTAATAACGCCAATGTATCTGACGCCCTATTTGAATTATATAAAGGAACATAAGCACCTTTTTCTGACAGCAACGAAAAATGCAAACGCTTTACGTTTGGAAGACAGTTATAACCATCTGTTTCATTTTGTGTTTCTGCCAATCTTAGAACGCTATCAGGTGCCAGATGAATCCAGGAACTATATGATGGCATTTTATGTTCAGGGGCTTATGGCAATCATTACACAGTGGTTAAAAAATGATTGCAAAGATACCCTAGAACAGATCATAGACGTGATGCAAAGATGTGTAAGGCAGCCGCCAAATAAGAAAGAGGCAATGATATAAATGGGCAGGCCCTAAAATAGCATCTTGTGACATGAAGCCCTATCCTGTAGCAAGCTACAGGATAGGGCCTGGCTGATTACTTTTCTTCCTTTTTATATAAATACTGGCGAAAAGCTTCTGCGATGTAATCGCAGCTTCCTGCTCCGTATTTTGTATCGGTTACCGTTTTCAGGTAATCATTGGAATATACGTCCAGGATCAGCCTGCAATAATGCGTATCATCCCCAACCAATTCAGACGGCGCGTTCCCTTGCGCATAGGCAATGATCGATTTTACAATATCCTGGATCTTGTCTGAAGCCGCATCCTCACCCTTGTGAGAAGCTAACTGGAAGAACCGATCCTCTTCCAGCATTTCTTTCGGTATTTGCGCATACCAATGATCCATGATTTCAGAAAAATGCTCCAGATTCTGCTTCATTTCTTCCGTATATTTTTCGATACTTCCAAATTGTTGAATAGCAAGCTTCGCTACCTTTTCTTCATCCTCTTTGATTTTCTGAATGAACAGGTCAAAGTTTTCAACACTTCCCCAGTGCTTCACTACTTCTTCTGTCTGGTTGGATTTGAAATCCTCCAACGCATGGATATACTCGGACAGATCAAATTCCTTAAAGCTCATGCATTGCTCTCCTTTCTCTAAGCGGCCAAGGAGCTGTATCAGTCTGTCCATCCGGCTGCGCTTTAAAAGAAGCAGCTCTTTTTGTCTCCTGAACGCCGCGATCCGGTCAAAATCGGGGTTTTCGAGAATTTCCCGAATATCCTTCAATGGAAAGCCTAATTCCTTAAAGAACAGGATCTGCTGAAGCTCCTGCAATGCTTCGTCATCGTATAAACGGTAGCCGGACGGCGTGCGTCCGCTTGGTTTCAGCAGCCCGATCTCATCATAATATTGCAGCGTGCGTATGCTGATGCCTGTTATTTGCGCCACCTGACTGATCGTTCTCATTCTTTCCAGCTCCTTACTGTAAAAATTTCCCGGGTAGTTTCTGGAGAAACACAATAGAAATCGCCGGCCCTATCCACTCTGCTTCCTTGCTCCCATAAACAGAATAGCGTATCACGTTACGTCAGAGTCAATACTTTTTTATAGAAAATGACAGGCTTCTGTGGTACACTTGAAGCAGTCAAATGTCCTGCGAAACGCACGCTCTAGAAGGAGGTTTTTATGGGATTCTGGTTTTTTATGCTGCTTATGGATCTGTTGATTCCTGTTACCATGCTCGGTTATGGGAGATTTTTTCTAAAAAGAGCCCCCAAAAACATCAATTCTGCATTTGGGTACCGGACGTCCCGGTCTATGAAAAATAAAGACACCTGGGAATTTGCCCATAAATATTGCGGTAAGATATGGTATGTCTCTGGACTGCTTATGCTGCCAGTCACTGTCCTGCTTATGCTTTTTGTGATCGGAAAAAGTGCGGACTGTGTGGGAACTGTCGGCGGGATCATCTGCGCAGTGCAGCTCATTCCTCTCATTGGCTCCACTTTTCCGACAGAGCTGGCGCTGAAAAAGAATTTCGATAAAAACGGAAAACGCATCCGCAAACAGGAGATTTGATTCGTTGCCTGCGGGAATACACGGCACATATTTATGGAAGATCATAAACCGGCAGACGGAGGATTCCCCGTCTGCCCTGCTATTTACCAGAAATAACCGCTTCCCCAATCAGCACTTCCTTCCCTCGGAACGCGAACCCGTACTTCCGTATCCGTTCGTCCGGGATTCCCTTGGCCCGGAGAGAGGCGGCATAGTCCTTTTCCTCGATCTGCTTTAGCGCCGCCTGGACGGTGTCCTCCATGCTATTTTCCTTCTTCGGCTGGTGGATTTTAAATTCCAGGATGAACGCTTCATCTTCTGTATGAAGCGGTTCCAGCATCACGTCATACCGGCCAAAGCCGCTTTCCCGGTTGGAAGTCAGAAGATATCTCTCACACAGATCCACCAGCAGCCCCAGCACAAAGCCGTGATAAAACCGCTCCGGCTCCGGGCCGAAAGGGGATTTTCCCGTATCAAAGTAGCTGAACATGCTCAGGGACATCCTGTTCATGTACTCATTCATGGCATCCAGGTCTCCCAGAAGCAGCGCTTTCACAAATTCGTTATAATTCCCGTCCCCTTTGGCGAACCAGCCGTGGATCATCGTCTCGAACATGATCTTTACTTCCTTGTTCGTCAGCGCCAGTTCATAAGAATAACGCCCTGTCCTCTCGGAAAACTCTGTCCCTGCCACCTTCAGATAGCCGCTGGCAAGCAACAGGCTCCAGATCGCATTCTCCTCCTCGGACAGCTGGTTGTAAACGATCTGCTCATCCAGACGGACATGAAGATGTTTCCCCTGCAGCAGCTCTTCAAAATCCTGCTTGACCGTTTTGTTCCCTTCCCGGATCAATTTTCCTGCCAGGCTGTTGGAGCTGGTGTTCGCCCAGTAGGTTGTCACCCTGCCCGTATCCAGATAGTTTAAAATGGACCAGGGGTTATAGATATCTGCCACGTTTCCAAAAGTAAAACCATCATACCATTCTTTGACCTCAGCTTTTTTATCAGAAAGTCCGTATTCATCCAAAGCCCCGAATACCTCTTCCTCCGTAAATCCAAAGCTGCCCGCATATTCATTGGAAGTCGTCGTCACGACTTTCAGATTGTTCAAATCCGAAAAAATGGACTCCTTACTCACTCTGGTAATTCCCGTCATAAGGGCCCGCTCCAGATAAGGGTTTGTCTTAAAGGCTGCATTGAACATGCTTCTGGTAAAATAGACAAGCTCTTCCCAGTAGCCATTCACATAGGCCTCCTGCATAGGCGTGTCATACTCATCCAGAAGGATGATGACTTTCTTCCCGTAATAGCGGGATAAATAATTTGACATCTGGTAAATAGCCAGGGACGCCGTCACATCATCCATATCTTCTGTTACATTCCTGTAGTCCTTCTTTTCGCTCTCATTCAGCAGTTCTGCCTTTAATAGAAAATCGTTCTTATCGTATAAATATTTAAGGATTTTACAGATTTTCTGACGGGTTTTTTCATAAGTATTCTCCTTCACATTCGCAAAAGAAAGACTAATGACAGGATACGTCCCCTGAAGCTCCCGGTACTCCTCATCCTCCCAGACGGAAAGCCCCTCAAACAAATCACACCGTCCAGCATACTCCACAGAAAAGAACTGTTCCGTCATGCTCATGTTCAGGGTCTTTCCGAAACGTCTCGGACGGGTGATCAGGGTTACACTGTCTCCCCTGCTCCACCATTCTTTTATAAAACTTGTTTTATCAATATAAAACCAATCATTCTTCCGGATCTCTTCAAAATTCTGGTGTCCAATACTGATCGTCCTTGCCATACCATCACGTCCTTCCATTTTCGCCGTCAATTCGCTTCCTTTACCAGAAACACCCCAAAGGGCTTTTTTCCATTATACCCAATCTTCTCTTACTTTTCCATATAAAGCATCTCTTTCCACTTTCTTTTTTATGTGTCATATAATATAAAATATCTCTTCTCATCGGACAAAAAACAACAGACAGAAAATTTCCTGCTTACCATACTGGTTTAATGCATTTTGTCTTTTTACCCGCTCCCGCCTTCCTGAATTTAATCTTAACAGCACTACAAACAGATATCTTTTCTTTTTAAAGTAAATAAAAATTAAATGATGGCAAATTTACTTGATAAATAATTTTGCTCTATGTCTCATAATATGTGCACTGCTAGTTCTTCCTTGGTAACAGAGGCAAATTTTCTTTTGTAACATGTAGTTTTCTTGATGGAGTAGAAAAGTTATGGTATAATGACATGAATTTGAGTATAACTTTCCATAGGAAAAAGATAAAATGTCAGTTAGGTATAACAAAAATTATGGAAAACTACTCAGCGATTCAAATATGAAAAAGAAGGGTTTACATCAAACGGCAGAAATCATTTCTGTACTGATTGCCAAAATGTGTCGCCAGATTCTCTTGCACAGTTATGTAAGGATCTCACATTGTGATGTCGGCGATATTACAAAAGTTGTACTAACTACAAAAGAATGGCGAGAAAAGGACGTGTAATTTTGATTGATACGACTATTAATGGGAAAAGTGACGAGAAACCAACTAAGCAAGAAAAAGTAGTCTCACTTTTCAAGTTTATTGAAGAATTGAATAAATTAAAACAGAAGGTAGTGCTCCATGTGTCGGACTATCCCTGGTGGCATTCAATAGCCTCTTTTCCTGATGATTTGGAAAATATTAAAACTTATTATCGAGATCGTGTGGCGGATGAGGAAACAGAGAATGTTAGCAACATTCTACTGTCTGTGCATAAACCGGAATTCCAACGCTGTCCGGAACCGGAACCAGTATTTGAGGAATGGTTGGAACAGGGATGGGATAACTATCGCTATGGAGTCAAGACTAAGGAGTTTATCCTTCGGCCAGTAGATCAAATAAATTTTTCTGACCAGACTCCAGAAGAATATTCGCAACGCTTTGATGCAAAAAATAAAACTTATAAAGAATTCTTTGCTGACGATGCAAAGCGAGTAAGCGCATATGAGATATGGGCGGGTAAACGCAATATTTGGAGCGCGAAACAGAAAATATTGGCAAAGACAAGAAACTTTTTCTCAGAGCTTTATAAAATCTGTGTTGACTTGGAGCGCGACTCTGAAACATTAGAATTAGTGGTAGCAGATGGTTTTATTCGTGATCGGATGATTTCAGAGATAGATCATCCAATTCTAACGCATCGTGTTAAAATCCGTCATGATGCAAGAGAAAATACAATTTACATAGAAGATACTGATGTTGAAACGGAACTATATACTGTTATGTTCCAAAGCATTGAAAACATCAATCTATCGTCTATCAACCATCTTCGTGATGACCTCCATAAGAACGACTATCACCCTCTGGATCGAAATGATCTGCCTGTATTTTTCAAAATGTTTGTCCATCAGCTTTCTTCGGACAGCCTTTATTCTGATGAAGGTGTTCCGGATAACTGGGAGAAAAAAGAGCGACTTTTACTTTACCGTAATCCCTGTTATATTCTTCGCAAACGTATGGATGGAGCCATAAAAGCGATTGAGCAGATTATAGAACACATTGATGAGACAGGCGAAGTTCCGGCTCCCATTGGTGATATTGTGGAAGGCGGAAAGATTGATATTCCGGAAGATATTGGGTCGCATTCCATTGAAGAACAATTGGCCGCCGTCGGTGGTGAAAGTGTAGATATTCTGCTGTCCAAAGAGGCAAACAAAGAACAGTTGGAAATTGCTCGTCGAATCGAGCAATACAATGCTGTTTTAGTACAAGGTCCTCCCGGAACCGGTAAAACCCACACGATAGCAAATCTTATGGGGCATTTTTTAGCCCAAGGAAAAAGTGTTCTTGTTACCAGTCATACACAGAAGGCTTTAAATGTTCTGAAAGAAAAAGTAACTCCTGGTCTGCAAAGTTTGTGCGTTTCTGTACTGGATGATTCTAATGTGGATATGGAAAAGTCTATTGACGGTATTACCAGTTATATGGCACAATCTACTTCCTTCGAAATTAAGAAGGAAATGGAATCTTTGGGGCAGGAGCGAAGAAAAATTATCAATGACCTGGCTGCGGTACGTAAAAAAATGTTTGCTATAATCAACCAAGAATGTAACTGCATTGTTTACAATGGTGAGGACATATCTCCTTCTGTTGCAGCCGCTTATGTTCAAGAAAATAGCGAAGTCCTTTCTTATATTCCTGGATCTGTACGATTATATGAGCCGCTACCACTCAGTTTTATAGAATTAACAGAACTATATAGAAGTAACAACGCGATTAGCATACATGACGAAGCGGAGTTTGAACATGATATTCCTGATCCGGCAGAGCTTATTAATCCAGATGAATTTGAGCAAAAATGCAATGCCTTGAATTTTGAAACGACCCGTTTAAATACTATATCCGAAAATAACCATTGGCAAATTCAAAATTCCGTAACAGAACATAAAATTCTGGTAAATGGATCGTTTGGGCGGCTCACATTGGAATACCCATCTATGCAGGCTGTAGATCAGTTGAGACAATATGTTTCTACATTCTCAAGAATAGAACCTTGGATGCAACACTGTGCTGTTGATGGTAGAAAAGGTGGCACATACAAGGAACTCTGGATCCGGTTAATTGAACAAATTCAGAAAACCTGCATCTATGCAGAGGAACTGGTTGATAAGAAATTTGGTAAAGAGGTAACCATTCTCAATGTAGAGCCCGAGTTTTATAATGCTATGCAGCAGCTTCAAGATAAATATAGCCACGTAGAGAAAGTCAAAAAAATTGCACTTTTTTTTAACAAGCAGTTGGAAGTTGCTCTAAACGGAGCTACCGTCAATGGCCATAAACCACAAAATGTAGAGGATTGCAATCTGATTCTCTGTGTCCTGGAAATGAAATCTATGCGAGAACAGTGTGCCTCTTACTGGAATGATTTGATCGCCAAACATGGTATGCCGCATTTTTTTGATCTTGATCGGGATGCTCCTGAACGTGTAGCTGCAAACTATATTCCTTTGATTCAGCGTTATTTGGACTGGTTCAGTAACGAATACGAAATGCTGAGAATGTGTATGGAAGCGGTAGGTCTTTCTTGTAATGCAATCTTCCGACATAATCCCCTTGACTCAGAAATTGCATCAGCTAAGAAAATTCTGTTTGCATTGGAACATGAAATTCCGGGAATTTGTGATGTTTTCGAAGCAGTCAATTCAATATCGGATATTCAGACTTCTTTGCAAAACAATCGGAATATTCTTCAGACCGGCAAACGAGTATACTCGGATGAATGCGGGGCGATTCTTTCTGCCATGGAAGCATATGATACCGCTACATATAGAGACACCTATGCGATTCTGGTAAATACATACGCCAAAACCTGCCTGAAACAAAAGCGAGAAGAATATCTGAGTAGGTTAGCTTCCGTTGCACCACAGTGGGCTGAAGCTATCCAAAACCGTGATGGCATCCATGGTATTTCCACGGTTCCCGACAATATTGATGATGCCTGGCGATGGAAGCAGTATTATGGGATTATTGAAGAGATTATAGCAAAGCCCTTCCCAGAATTGCAAAAGCGAAGCCTTTCTCTCAGCAAAGAATACCGTCAAGTTACAGCAAAGTTTGCGGAAAAATCGGCTTGGTATCATTTGTTGCGCAGAACAGAACATGATATTAGCATGAAGCAGGCATTACAAGGATGGAAACTAACTGTTAAGAAAATCGGAAAAGGTACAGGAAAAAATGCTCCGATGTATCGTGCAGAAGCTCGTAAACTGATGGTGAAATGTCAGGAGGCTGTTCCTGCATGGATCATGCCTATCGGCAAAGCATTAGAAACTCTGAACCCGCATACCAACAAATTTGACATCATCATTATCGATGAGGCCAGCCAATCAGATATCTCTTCCCTAGCCATTTTATATATGGGCAAAAAGCTGGTAATTGTGGGTGATGATAAACAAGTCAGTCCTATGGCCGTTGGCGTTCAAGTTGATAAAATGAATGTTTTGAAGGAAATGTACATTGCCGATAAAATACCCAATGCCCACCTGTATGATGCAAAAACATCCATTTACGACATTGCAGCCACAACCTTCCAACCGTTGATGCTGCATGAACATTTTCGCTGTGTCCCAGAGATTATTGAATTTTCCAACTGGCTTTCATATGATTTTAAAATTAAACCTTTGCGAGATTGCAGTAACAGCATTCTTTTACCCGCCGTTGTAAACTATCGCGTGGCGAATGGGGAACGAATCGGAAAAACCAATCCAAACGAGGCAAAGACAATTGTTGCTTTGATGAAGGCGTGTATGGAACAGCCTGAGTACACTGGAAAATCCTTCGGCGTCATTTCACTACTAGGTGATGAGCAGGTCAAAAAAATACAAGAAGAAATATATAACCAAATTGATGCTAAGGAGTGTAGTGAGCGTAGAATCCTATGTGGCAATGCGTCTAACTTCCAAGGCGATGAGAGAGATGTAATCTTCCTAAGTGTGGTGGATTGTGCAAATGGCAATGGTCCTATTGCAAAACAGGGATTTGGCGTGGATGATTCCATTCGCAAACGCTATAATGTTGCCGCCAGCCGTGCAAAAGATCAGCTTTGGGTTGTAGACTCACTTGATCCTGCAAACGACCTAAAACCTGGCGATATTCGCAAAATGCTGATTGATTATTCCTTAAATCCTGAATCAGTCCATATGCTAAACACCAAGATCCAAGAGAAGGCTGAATCTCCATTTGAATCTTCTGTCGCTAAATATCTTGCTGTCAGAGGATATCATCTCATCCAGCAATGGGAAGTTGGCGCTTATCGATTGGATATGGTTGTCGTATATAGAAAAAAGAAGATTGTAATTGAATGTGACGGCGAACGCTACCATAGTGGAGAAGATAAGATCCGTGAGGACATGGAACGTCAGACAATTCTGGAACGTTTGGGCTGGAGGTTTATCCGAATTCGCGGCAGTGAATATTATCGAAATCCTGAAAAAACTATGAAACAAGTTGTAACTACATTAACTGATGAAGGGATCGAACCAGAAGAAACTGAAACAATTCAGGAAACATCCGGACGAGATACGGAACTACTACAGCGTGTAAAACAACGTGCTTACACTATTCTTCACAAGAATGATGAAGTATGCGAAACAGGGATGGATACAATTTCAGCTGCATTGGATCCCAAAAACGATATCATCGGAGCAATATTGGAAGATCCACAGCACATAACTATTCCTGCTCTTTCGTCAGAAATTAAATCCAAAATAGATCCTATTTCAAAACTTGTATCCAGCAGAGAACTGCAGATAGATAAAAAATCAGATTTTCTGTCTGAGAAAGAAGAAGTAGCTGAAGAACATCCGGAGTTGAAATCTAAGGCGGATTATATAGATGCGGAGCAGATGTCCATCCTCCATATACAAAATACAAAAGTTGGACAATTAGAGCTGTTTGATATGGAGAATGCCAAATTAGACAGCACAAATATTTTGGAGTTTCTGAATGCTTGTGGCGTTCAATATGTAGATAAACGCACCAACGGTGGCAGTCTATGGATTATTGGAGGGAAAGAACTGTCTAATGTGGTAGCGAAAGCCAAGGTTCTCGGTTATTCTTTCCGCTTTAAAGAGGAAGGTGGTCGTGCAACAAAAAATCAGCCAGGTTGGTGGACAAAATAATTTCACCAACTGATTTGACAAGTGGGAATTCCCAGTGTTGTCCGCTGACAGATGTTTTGAGCAGTTATTAGAAATGCAAAAATGGTGGAAGCGACCAGAGTGTTGATGGCACGATCCAGCGCTATTTAGTCGTTACCCCTAAATGATGTTCGCCCATGAACATACTCCTAAACCGGCAGACGGAGGATTCCCCGTCTGCCCTGCTATTTACCAGAAATAACCACTTCTCCAATCAGCACTTCCTTCCCTCGGAACGCGAACCCGTACTTCCGTATCCGTTCGTCCGGGATTCCCTTGGCCCGGAGAGAGGCGGCGTAGTCCTTTTCCTCGATCTGCTTTAGCGCCGCCTGGACGGTATCCGAAAG
>JAETSI010000178.1 GCA_021769725.1 Oscillospiraceae bacterium
ACTGAAATGAAAAAGTAAATTCCACTCCCCATTTGTCTGGTGGAGTTTACTTCTGCACAGTTGATATTTACTCTTTCATACATACATGATATCTTTATATCTCCTTCTGACAGCAGTAGAAGGAGATGATTTTTATGAGTAAATTTATTCCTGGTAACCAGAAGCATCTCACACTTGAGGATCGTGTTTTTATTGAGAACTCTTTAAATCAGCGGCGTTCTTTCAAGGACATCGCTAAATATCTCTGCAAGGATCCAACTACCATTTCCAAAGAAGTGAAATTGCGTAGAGCCTCCGACTGGTATCACAAGGGCTCCTTCTATAATGCAAAGAACTTTTGTGTACGAAGATACAACTGTCGCAAAGTGAACGTCTGCAATAAGATCCTTGTTTGTGGCATCAAATGTACTTCCTGCCCTACCTGCAACCAGACCTGCCCCGATTTTCAAAAGGAACATTGCTCCCGGCTGGACAAGGCTCCCTATGTCTGCAATGGTTGTGACAAGAAGATTTCTCACTGCACGATTGCTCACAAGTATACCTACAATGCGCACTTTGCTGATCGTAAGTACCACCAGATTCTCAAGGACTCCAGAAGCGGCATAAGCATTACAAAGCACGAATTACATCAAAAAGATAGGATCATCTCCCCATTGATTGAACAGGGACAGTCTCCCTATCAGATTGCCGTAAACCATCCGGAGCTGGGCATGTCTGTACGTACCATTTACACCTACATTGATAAGGGACTATTCTCTTCCAGAAACATTGATTTAAAGCGAAAACCCAAGTTCAAACCACGTAGATGCCACAAGACCCAGATTACGGATCGTTCTGTATTTACAGGCAGAACCTATCTCGATTTTCAAGGGTTAGGACTTAATTCATTTACAGAAATGGATACAGTCCACTCCTCACGAGAGTCCAGAAAAACGTTGTTAACGCTCTATTTTACTAAAGAGAAACTATTTCTTGCCTTTCTGATGAACCGCTGTACAAATGGCGCTGTACGGCTTGTCTTTGACCACCTGGAGAAGCGTCTTGGCACTTATAAGTTTCTTTCCCTATTTGAATATACGTTAACTGACCGTGGCTCTGAATTTGGGGACCCGGACGCATTAGAGACCGGAATCAACGGGTTCCAACGCTGCAGCCTATACTACTGCGATCCCATGCGCAGTGGCCAGAAAGGTGGTGTTGAAAATGTTCACACTATGCTGCGTATGGTGCTTCCTAAAGGAACCAGTTTTGAATTCCTGACACAGTGGGATGTGAATCGGATTGTGGACCATATCAATTCCACGCCCCGTGAAAGTCTGAATGGCAAAACACCATACGAATTGGCTTTGGAATCCTTTGGCGAAGATACTTTAAAAGCACTTCAGCTTAGGCGCATTGCCCCCGACGAGGTCAATCTGACACCTAAGCTGATCCGCTATAACCGTTAACTAACTTACAAAAATCTGCTGTCGGACTGGAAGTAAACTTTTCACATTTTTTGAATGTGGCTGGTGGAATTTAGTCTTGCACACAAAACTCCAGTGGCCTGTTTTCTCTGTCCTAAAATATGATTTTTCGTAAGAAGTTAGCCTAATTATAGCAGAAACATTAGAAATATGCTTAAAAATATCTACTATTTATACTGATTTTTAAATGGTGATGGAATTCACCTTTGCACTGGAATTTACTTTTTCAAGTCAGC
>JAETSI010000042.1 GCA_021769725.1 Oscillospiraceae bacterium
CATGGTTCAAATTCCTGAGCCACTGGGGGCGATTTTTAATTGAAAACGCTCCTTCAGTTTACACCATTTTACCATACAAAATCAAGTATAGCAAGACTGTAAATTACACAATGATTCGCAGAAATACAGCCGAAAAGATCGTGTACTAATGGTATTGATATATCCTCCGTTATGCGGTAATATGTGATACAACGAAAGGGCGGAAAGCCCCGAAAAACGGAGGAAAACACCATGAACGAAAAAACAAGAATGCAGATTGAGAACCTTAAAAATCAGACGGTGGGAGTCGAGATTGAGATGAACAACATCACCAGAAACAAGGCTGCGAAAATCGCCGCAGAGTTCTTTGGAACAGACGATTTCAAAGATACAGCAAGCCGCAACGGTTATCAGACTTGGAGCGTTTGGGATGCACAGGGCAGAGAATGGAAATTCCAAAAGGATGTCAGCATTGCAGGGGGCCTGCGGACAAAAAGTTGGACACTAAAATTTGTTGTATCCAGGCCATTTTGCCCGCAAAAATAGCAATTGTATATTGTAATTTTTCAATATTCAGCTATTCAAAGCCATGTTTGAGAGAAATGGAATGCCGATGGAAGCACGGTATTCAATAGGACTTTTGTAGCCGAGTTTTTGTTTGATTCGCTTTTCTCTGAACCAGTAAAGATAATCATTCAGAAAACAGATAAATTCATCTATGGAAACATCTTTCCAATCACGCCCATAGAAGATGGCGTTTTTGATTACACCGAAGAAGCCCTCGCACGCTGAGTTGTCAGGCGAACACCCCTTTTTAGACATGGATCGAGTTAGATGGTATTTTTCCATTCTTTCAATCCAGCCCGGCCATCGGTAATGTGATCCTCGATCAGAATGAACAATAGGATGTTCATCTTCTTTCAGTGAGAGAACAGCGCTATCAAGCATAGAATTGACCATATCTGCATCAGGTGATGTGCCAATCACCCAGCTGACAGGCATCCCATCAAAACAGTCTATAATTGGCGAGAGATACACTTTACCTGCAGGAATGGAGAACTCTGTAATATCAGTCAGCCACTTCAAATTAGGCTGTTGCGCATGAAAATCACGCTCAAGTAAATTAGGCACTGCCGGTGTAATTTCTCCTTCATAAGAAGAATACTTTTTAGCCCTTTTTTGATACACCTTCAACTCTTCCTGTTTCATGATGCGGCGTACTCTTTTTTCGGAAATACGGATTCCCATTTCTGACAAAACAGCGTGAATGCGCCGATATCCGTATTCCTCATGATTTTCCAGAAAGGCTTGTTTGATATGCTCTCTGAACGCATCATCCCGATCAGGCTGGGAGATTGCCTGATGCTGATAGTAATAGCTGCTTTTCGATATATCCAGCATCTCCAAAAGATCACCAAGACGATATTTGTCTTTTAAGGCATCAATCACTATCGTCTTCTCACGATTGCTCATCGTTTTCAGATTGATGCCTCCGAATTTTTTTTAGCATGATACCTGCAACTTCAAGGGCATCACGTTCCATTTGCAGCCTTTGTACTTCTTGCTGTAATCTTGCACGCTCTTCTACAAGCGCAGCATTCTCCGCCATAAGCTGTTCTATACTTTCGTAGATCTCGTCATAAGTCGGTTCTTTTTTGTTTCCGTGTTTACTCATTCTTTCCTTATACTCCTTACTGAGCAAAACGGCTGCTGCTTTTTTTATGGTATTAGGAGCTATATGATATTTTTGTCCTATTGATACAAGGTTGCTCTCATTTGTGCAGAACTCTATTGCCGCTTTGATAAAATCCTCTTTGGTATATTCTATCATATACGGCGAAATTTCACAAGCCTTTTCTCGCTCTTTTTCTGCTGCTATAACCCACAATCTAAGCTGGGCCGATGATGGGTATCCAAGTTTATCTGCGGCATCTTGATAGCTACTCTTATTATCATGATAAAACTGAACTGCGGTAGCTTTTTCTTCTTCTGTATAGTATATGCGCTCAGGTTTGACTCTTTTTTTATGCAATTTCCCGTTTTGCTGGTACTCATGAATCCACTTGTAGAGTTCCTTTGAACTGGGGTATCCGAGTACTCGCAGCGTTTCACTGACTGACTGTGTTCGCAAATATGTCTCAATCGCTTTCTTTCGTTGCTCGTAACTGTACATTGATTTGTGCACTCCTTACGTCCAACTTTTTGTCCGCAGGCCCCTTGCACTGCCGAGCGGATTTTCCGACAAGGCAAAATCCTGCTGGGAATACTTCATCGGCTCGGCTTTCATTTTCGAGTACAAAGACCGCCTTGTAGTGACGGATGAGGGACTTTACCTTAGCAGCCACGGAGACGGCAGTCACGATGCACCGATTGGCGGGCCCCGCTGGGAATGCGATTCCTGGGATGAGCTGGAACAGATTCTTGAAAACACCTACGATGACCTTGCCGAGGACGGAGAGATTGCCTGAGTCAAGCCAAAAAGCGACAGCCCTGCGGGGCTTTTCGCTCGTTGCATGGATACCATAAACCACCATAGATTGCACAATTCCAAACTATTATCTTTATGTAATTTATGATTCCAAAATGACTTGATATCCTTGCTTTTTTATGGTAACATGGATATACTGAAAGAGCGATCTCAATTAAAAAATCGCCCAAAGGGGTGTTTAAAATAAAGTTCCAGACCTGATTTTTCAGGTCTTTTTTCATGCCGATTGGAGGTGAATACAATGGCAAAATTCAAGCCAACAAAATTCATGGCTGAAGATTCAAAATACAGCAAATCGGCGGCAGACTATGCCGTCAATTTTATTCAGTGCCTATCCCACACCAAAGGCACATGGGCAGGCAAAAAGTTTGAACTGCTCGACTGGCAGGAGCAGATCATCCGTGACTTGTTCGGCATTCTGAAACCTAACGGCTACCGACAATTCAACACAGCTTACATTGAGATACCCAAAAAGAACGGGAAATCAGAACTTGCCGCCGCAGTAGCACTTCTGCTCACCTGCGGTGACGGCGAGGAACGTGCAGAGGTTTACGGCTGTGCTGCTGACAGACAGCAGGCTGCCATTGTTTTTGATGTTGCTGCCGATATGGTGCGAATGTGTCCTGCCCTTAATAAGCGAGTCAAAATCCTTACCTCACAAAAGCGTATTGTTTACGCTCCGACAAACAGCTTTTATCAAGTACTTTCTGCAGAAGCTTACAGCAAGCACGGCTTTAACATTCATGGTGTAGTTTTTGATGAACTTCATACACAGCCAAACCGCAAACTTTTTGACGTTATGACAAAAGGTTCAGGTGACGCAAGAATGCAGCCGTTGTACTTCTTGATTACAACGGCAGGGACTGACACAAATTCAATTTGCTATGAGGTTCACTCCAAGGCAAAGGATATCATCGAAGGCAGAAAACACGACCCGACTTTTTATCCTGTCATTTATGGTGCGGACGAATCCGAGGACTGGACTTCTCCGAAGGTCTGGAAAAAGGCAAATCCAAGTCTTGATAAGACTATCGGCATGGATAAGGTCGTGGCTGCGTGTAACTCCGCAAAGGAAACTCCCGGCGAGGAGAATGCGTTCCGACAGCTTCGTCTGAATCAATGGGTAAAACAGGCTGTCCGCTGGATGCCGATGGAAAAATGGGATAAATGCAAAGTCACATTTGATGAGGATGACCTTGCCGGACGTGTCTGTTACGGCGGTCTTGACCTATCTTCCACAACGGATATTACAGCATTTGTACTTGTTTTTCCTCCTACTGACGATGATGATTTTTACTATGTTCTGCCGTACTTCTGGTTGCCCGAAGATACACTTCCCCTGCGAGTCCGCAGAGATCATGTTCCATACGATTTATGGGAGCGACAAGGATTCTTGCTTACTACTGAAGGCAACGTTGTCCATTATGGATTCATCGAGAATTTCATTGATGAACTGGGAAAGAAGTTTCATATCAAGGAAATTGCATTTGACCGCTGGGGTGCTGTGCAGATGTCGCAGAATCTCGAAGATCTGGGATTTACACTGGTGCAGTTTGGTCAGGGCTATCGAGATATGAGTCCGCCTTGTAAGGAACTGATGAAGCTGACATTGGAGCAGAAACTTGCTCATAACGGGCATCCGGTTCTTCGCTGGATGATGGACAATATCTTCATCAAGCGTGACCCTGCCGGAAATATCAAGCCGGATAAGGAGAAATCCACAGAGAAGATTGACGGTGCTGTTGCCTTGATTATGGCTCTTGACCGTGCGATTCGATGTGGTGTTGGTGATTCTGGGTCGAGCGTTTATGATGAAAGGGATTTGCTCATTTTGTAGGTAGAGTTATCTCTGCAAACTGGAAGTTGTAGGTATGATAAATCAGAATTCAGATGACAATGATTTTATATAATCACTTTTGCTTCCATCCCAAAGACATATTGTGCATTTTCCGGCTTTGAAAATGTGCTTACAATTTTCATATCCGTATAACCAATAAGCACATTCTGGACATAATTCTTCCATTTTAGACTTTGATTTTAGAAATTCACTGCCACATTCTGCACAAGTTCCAATTATACTATCGTCCATAATATCACCTCTAAATTCCGATTTACATAGTTCTTAACTCCCTACTGATTACTCTTATTATACCACTTGCCTATTGAAAAAGTCAACCATGAAAGGAACTGATTTTTCATTCACTGTTCATAGAAAGTTTACAAATAAAGTAAAAAACGCTATTGACTCCTACGTTACGTCATAGTTTATAATAGGATTAACACGAGGAGGTAATTGAAATGATGACAGTCAAAGAAGTGAGCAAGTTGGCAGGAGTGAGCGTACGCACCCTGCAATATTACGACAAAATCGGTCTTTTGCAGCCAACAAAATATACTGATTCCGGCTACAGACTGTATGACGATACAGCTCTGGAACGATTACAGCAAATACTTCTTTTTCGTGAACTGGAATTCCCTCTAAAAGAGATTAAAGCGATTCTTGATAGTACGAATTTCGACGGAAAGAAGGCACTTTCTCAACAAATAGAACTGTTGGAATTAAAAAAACAGCATTTAGAAAACTTAATAAACTTCGCTCGTGGAATAAAAATGATAGGAGTGAGAGCTGTGGATTTTACAGTATTTGATCGGTCAAAGATAGATGAATATGCAAAACGCGCCCGTGAACAGTGGGGCAATACCGATGCGTATAAGGAATTTGTCGAAAAGACAAAAGACCGCACACAAGAGGAAGATGATCGTCTTGCCGAAGAATTTATGGGATTTTTCGTAGAATTCGGAACAATGAGAAATGAAAGCCCTGATTCGGAAAGAGTACAGTTGCAGGTTAAGAAAATCCAGGATTATATTACGGAACATCTCTATACCTGTACTGATACAATACTTGCTTCACTTGGAAAAATGTATGCAGGCGGTGGAGAGCTAACGGACAATATCGACAAATCATGCGGTAGCGGAACGGCAGAGTTCGTATCTCAGGCAATCAAAATTTATTGTAAAAAATAAGATGAAAACGGCATCTATCGAAAGGTAGATGCTTTTTCATATCCAAATATAAATAGGAGTTGATTTTCATGGGAATTTTCAGCGGACTTTTCCGCAGCCGTGACAAGCCGACAAACAGCTACGACAGCCCATCCTACAGCTATTTTTTCGGCAGATCAAACAGCGGAAAGCGAGTAAGTGACCGCACGGCAATGCAGCATACTGTTGTGTATGCCTGCGTGAGGGTTTTAAGTGAAGCGATTGCACAATTGCCGCTTCACGTCTATCAATATACAGAAAACGGAAAAGAGCGAGTGCCGATGCATCCGCTTTACTTTTTGCTCCACGACCAGCCGAATCCTGAAATGACGAGCTTTGTTTTCCGTGAAACGCTGATGTCGCACTTGTTGATCTACGGCAACGCCTATGCTCAGATTATCCGAAACGGACGTGGCGATGTTATCGGACTATATCCACTGATGCCGGATAAAGTAAAGGTTGACCGTGACGAGAGAAACCGTCTTATCTACATTTACAGCCGCTATGATGAAGCAAATCCGAACTTCAAGGTGCAGGGAGATATTATTCTCCATCAGGAAAATGTTCTTCATATCCCCGGATTGGGGTACGACGGATTGGTCGGATATTCTCCCATTGCACTTGCAAAAAATGCAATAGGAATCTCCCTTGCCTGCGAGGAATATGGCTCTGCGTTCTTTGCAAATGGTGCAAGTCCAAGCGGAATCTTAGAGCATCCAGGAGTTATCAAGGACCCTGCTAAGATACGTAAAGCGTGGCATCAGGCTTATGGTTCTGGTAACGCCCATAAGGTCGCCGTCCTCGAAGAGGGCATGAAATATCAGCCAATTTCTATCCCAAATAATGAAGCACAATTTTTGGAAACACGCAAATTTCAAGTTGAAGAAATCGCTCGCCTTTACCGTGTACCGCTTCATATGATCGGTGATCTGGAACACGCAACGTTCAGCAATATCGAGCAGCAGTCGCTTGAATTTGTGCAATACACGCTTGACCCATGGCTTGTACGCTGGGAACAGTCATTACAGAAATCACTTCTTTCTGATTCTGAAAAAGGAAAGTATTTCATTAAATTCAATGTTGAGGGACTTCTTCGTGGCGATTATGCTTCACGAATGCAGGGATATGCTACAGCAAGACAAAACGGCTGGATGTCGGCAAACGATATCCGTGAACTTGAAGATATGAATCGAATTCCTGCTGAACTTGGCGGTGACTTATATTTGTGTAACGGTTCTTTTACAAAATTAGAGAATGCAGGTGCATTTGCAGAAAAGGAGGCTACAACCAATGAATAAGAAATTCTGGAACTGGGTAAAAAATGAGGACAGCGGAGAAACAGAGTTATATTTTGAAGGTCCTATTTCTGACTGTACATGGTTCGGAGATGAGATCACGCCTGCAATATTCCGTGATGAATTATCAAAAGTCAACGGAAATCTGACTGTCTGGGTGAACTCGCCCGGCGGAGACTGTGTTTCTGCAAGTCAGATCTACACCATGCTGAGAAACCATAAAAGCAAGGTGACTGTAAAAATTGACGGCATCGCTGCAAGTGCGGCATCTGTTGTGGCGATGGCTGGCGATGAAACTTTAATTAGTCCAACCGGCTATCTGATGATTCATAATCCCATGACTCTGGCGAGCGGAAATAAATCTGATATGGAAAAGGCGATTGCTTTGCTTGACGAAATCAAGGAGGGCATTATCAATGCCTATGTCCGAAAAACAGGGCTTTCACGCAATAAAATTTCCAAACTGATGGACGATGAAACGTGGCTCAATGCTGAAAAAGCGTTGCAGTTAGGCTTTGTTGACGGTATTCTTTTTGATGATAAGAAAAAGGCATCTGTTCCCGAAGAGGATAAGCCTGATGAAGATGAAGAAAAGAAGGACTTCTCTGCCCTTTATTCGCAGACTCGGACAGCCACATCATTGATGCAGAAATTATCCGCTTTAGCACCTGTAAAGGGTGTTCCTATAGACCAGCTTGAAAAAAGGCTGAATTTACTGAAATATTGAGGAGGTACACATTATGACCATTCAGGAACTGAGAGAAAAGAGAGCGAAAGCGTGGGATACAGCCCGTGATTTTCTCGACAGCAAACGCCGTCCGGACGGCACACTTTCCGCCGAGGACAGCAAGACCTACGACGCTTTGGAGCAGACCATTGTTGACCTTGGCAAGGAAGTACAGCGACTTGAAAGACAGACGGCACTTGGTGCTGAATTGCAGTCTGCAACGTCTGCGCCGATTCTCGGCAAGCCTGCATCGGCAACGACAGAGCCGGAAAAATCCGGTACGGCAAGTGCGGAGTACAGCAAGGCTTTCTGGAACAGCATCCGCAACCGCAATTTTATGGATGTCAGCAACGACCTGCAAATCGGCACAGATTCAGAGGGCGGTTATCTTGTGCCGGACGAGTTCGAGCGTAAGCTGATTGAAGCGTTGGAGGAAGAGAGTATTTTCCGTCAGATGGCAACCGTTATCAAGACTTCCAACGGCGACCGCAAGATTCCTATTGTCACTTCTAAGGGCGAGGCAGTCTGGATGGACGAGGAGGAGCAGTATACGCTTTCCGATGATACATTCGGTCAGGCGTCGCTTTCCGCCTTTAAGCTTGGCACGGCTATCAAGGTTTCGGAGGAACTTCTGAATGACAGCGTGTTTGACCTGCCGACCTATATCGCCCGTGAATTTGCACGCAGAATCGGTGCAAAGGAAGAGGAAGCTTTCTTTGTCGGTGACGGCAAGGGCAAGCCTACAGGCATCTTCCATGCCACAGGTGGTGCGGAGGACGGTGCGACCACTGCCGGTGCAAACATCTCCTTCGATGATGTGATGGAACTTTTCTATTCGCTCCGCAGTCCCTACCGCAAGAAGGCGGTCTGGGTGTTGAACGATTCCACCGTCAAGGCACTCCGCAAGCTGAAGGACGGCAACGGCAACTACATCTGGAGTCCGTCTGTTTCCGCAGGACTTCCGGACACCATTCTGAACCGTCCCTACAAAACTTCAAGCTATGTGCCGGAGGTCAAGGCAGGGGCGAAGTGTATGGCGTTTGGCGACTTCAAATATTACTGGATCGCCGACCGTTCCGGCAGAACGTTCAAGCGTCTCAATGAGCTGTTTGCTATGACGGGACAGGTTGGATTCCTCGCAAGTCAGCGTCTTGACGGCAAGCTGATTCTGCCGGAGGCAATCAAGACACTTAAAATCAAGGGTGCGTGATGTACAGTGATTACGCTGAAAGAAGCAAAAAATTATTTGCGAATAGACTATGATGAGGACGACAGGCTTATTCAGAGTCTGTTGTTGACTGCCAAAAATCTGGTAAAAGACGTGGGCAGAATGGACGAGGAAACTTTCACCTGCAATGAGGACACCACAAGAACGGCTGTCCTCTTCTGCCTTTCCTACCTCTACGAAAACCGAAATACTGCCGATTTTCATGCACTTACCTTAAGTTTGAGGGCTATCCTTTTTGCACAGAGAGAAGGTATTATCTGATGGAAATTGGCAGATTGAACCAGCGTATCGTAATTCTGGAGCATCGCACGAAAATTGACAGCATCGGCAATCACATCACCCAATGGGAGGAAGTAACCGCTTGCTGGGCATTGGTCAGCATAAAGAATTCTGCCGAGACGATGAATACGGGAGTCACCAAAGAAATACAGTCCGTGTCATTCACTGTCCGGCAGAATCCCTATCTGCTGTATATGAACAGCACTACTCATCGGATTCTATTTCGTGGTCAGTATTTTGATATTGTATCGGTGAAGCCGAATTATGAGAAGAATGACTACCTTACGATTACAGGAGAAGTCCGGAAAGCGGGTGTGCAGGATGACCAGTATTGACGATATGGCGGACGAAATCATGAAAGGCTTGCAGGAGTATTTGGAGCTTGCGGACACTGCAATGAAAAAAGCAGTCCGCAAGACTGCCACTTCCGTCAAGAAAGAAATTTCTGAAAACGCTCCAAAAGATACCGGAACTTATGCGAAAAGCTGGGTAACCAAAAAAGTCACGGAGAATAGTCATTCACTGGAAATTACGGTGCATTCCAAGAATCGCTACCAGCTTGCACATCTCCTCGAAAATGGGCACGCCAAACGAAATGGCGGTCGTGTTGCAGGCAAACCGCATATTGCTCCTGCTGAAGAAAACGGTGCTGATTTATTGGAATCGCTGATTAAAAAGGAGTTGTCATGAGTTACGAAGAAATCAATGAAATGATGCTGGAAATGGGACTGCCTTTCGCCTATCATCACTTTGCTGAGGGTGAGTCTCCAAGACCGCCTTTTCTGATTTTTCTGTCGCCGGGAGAAAATACATTCAGTGCAGATAACATCGTATATCACAGTTTCAAGAAACTGGATATTGAGCTATACACCGATGAAAAATCGAGGATTTAGCAACGACTTCTGACATCGTAACTGATGCTCTGACCGCTTTCGGCTTGACTTCTGCTGACAGCGGTCATTTTGCTGATGTATTAGCAGCGGCAAGTTCCAACGCCAATACCAATGTGTCAATGCTCGGCGAATCATTCAAATATTGTACTCCCATTGCCGGTGCATTGGGATTTTCCTGCGAAGATACCGCCGAGGCACTGGGACTGATGGCGAATGCCGGAATCAAGTCCACCCAGTCCGGCACGTCCATGCGTTCCATCATGACTGCACTTTCCGGCGATGTGAAATTTTGTTCAGATGCTTTCGGTGAAATGGAAATTGCAACCACCAATCAAGACGGTTCAATGCGTGAATTGTCCGATATATTGGCGGATTGCCGTGCGGCTTTTGACCAGATGTCGGAATCCGAAAAAGCAAGTGCGGCGCAGTCACTGGTTGGAAAAAATGCCATGTCGGGATTTCTTGCATTGATGAACGCTGCACCTGCCGATATTGAAAAATTGTCGGGAGCAATTGAAAACTGTGACGGAACATCGCTGTCTATGGCGGAAACCATGCAGGATAACCTTGGCGGTCAGCTGACCATTCTGAAGTCACAGCTTGAGGAACTTGCTATTTCTTTCGGTGAAATTCTGATGCCTGCCATTCGTGCTATTGTGACGAAAATTCAGGCACTCGTTGACAAGCTGAATCAGATGGATCCTGCCACAAAAGAAACGATTATCAAAATCGCATTGATTGCGGCGGCGTTAGGACCTTTGCTGATCGTTGTGGGCAAAACGATTTCTACGGTCGGAACTTTGATGCAGTTCATTTCCAACGTTCCCACGATGATTGCAGGAGCTAAGACCGCTTTTGCTACTCTCAGCGGTGCAATCGGCGGAATTTCTGCTCCTGTTGTTGCCGTCGTTGCGGCGATTGCGGCACTGGTGGCAGCGTTTGTGCATCTTTGGAATACCAATGAAGATTTCAAAAACAGCATCCTTGCAATATGGGAGAAAATCAAGGCAACATTTGAAACTCTCACTTCCGGAATTGTTGACCGCCTGAACGCTCTCGGCTTTAATTTTGAGGATTTCGGCGATTTGGTGAAGTCGATATGGCAGGGACTTTGCGATATTCTCGCTCCGTGGTTTGAAGGAGTTTTCACCTATATTGCGGAAACTTTCGATGTTATTGTTGATGTCATTCTTGGAATTCTGGATATTTTCATCGGGCTTTTCACAGGTGACTGGGAGCAGATGTGGAACGGTATCAAAGGCATTTTCATCGGCATCTGGGACTTCATCAAAAACACGTTTACAAATATTCTGAACACGCTGAAAGGCATTGCCGATGTATTTCTTGGTTGGTTCGGAACTTCATGGGACGAAGTCTGGACTGCTGTCAAGGACTTTTTCGTGAATATCTGGAACAGCATTTCTTCCTTTGTTTCAGGGATTTTCACAGCAATCAGTAATTTCTTTACTTCTGTCTGGACTGGTATCAGAGATTTCTTTGTGGGAATATGGGATGCGATTTACAGCTATATTTCAGAGAAAATCACAGCAATTCAAACTTTTATCACTACTGTTTGGGAAGCGATTTCTACGGCAATATCCACGGTAATGAATACTATTTATAACGTGATCTCAACCGTCTGGAACACCATTTATGAGTTCATTTCTCCGCTTTTAGAAGCTTTTAAATACCTTTTTGAAACCATTTTTGAAGCGATTCATATTATCATCAGCAATGTCATGGACTGGATTTCTGAAAAGATTCAGACCATCTGGAATGCTATTGTTGACTTTATTACGCCGATTCTTGAAGGCATAAAATCTTTCTTTGAAACGATATGGAATGCCATTTCAACGGCAATTTCAACGGTCATGGATACTATTCACAGCGTCATCACTACCGTTTGGAATGCGATATCAGGCTTTATTTCAGGAATTTTAAACTCGATATGGTCTGTTATTTCTTCTGTCTGGAACACGATAAGCAGTACAGTTTCAAGCGTTCTGAATGCAATTTCAAGCACAGTTTCGAACATTTGGAACAGTATCAAAACGACAATCACAAATGTGATGAACGGCATTAAAACAACTGTATCTAACATCTGGAACAGCGTAAAATCGGCAGTTTCCAATACGATCACTGGCATCAAAGACACGATTGTGAATGGCTTCAATAACGCTGTCAACTTCGTGAAAAATCTTGCAAGTGAAGCGTGGAGTTGGGGCGCAGATATTATCAATGGCATTGTTGAAGGTATCAAATCAAAAATTCAAGCTGTTGCGGACGCTGTAACAGGTGTTGCCGATAAGATCAGGAGTTTCCTGCACTTTTCCGTTCCTGATGAAGGTCCACTGACGGATTTTGAAAGCTGGATGCCCGACTTTATGCAGGGACTTGCTGACGGAATTATTGCAAATGCAGGACTTGTGGGCGATGCTCTCAGTACTTTCGGCACGAACGTAACAACGGCACTGACGGAGACTTTCCAAACTGCTATGAGCAATATCGTTTCTGTTGTCGGCACATTTATGGAAAATACTCTGACGGAAGTTACGAATATCTGGAACAGCATTCAAGTGAATATGAGCGAAGTTCTTGCGAATATTGGTAATGCTGTAAAGACGGGTTGGAATGCAGTTACAACATCAATCAAGGTTTCACTTGAAAACATCAAGACCGCAATCAGCACAAGCTGGACTGCGGTCAAAAACATCGTTACAACAGCGGTAAACGGCATAAAAAATGTGATTTCAACTGTATGGAATGCAATCAAAAGTTTCATTTCCACAGGTCAACTTGACATTAAAAATACCGTCAATACAACATGGACGGCGATTTCAGATGGCGTGAAAAACACTGTAAATTCAGTGAAATCCGCCGTTTCTTCTGCTTGGAATGCGATGCCCGATGCAGTGAAAGGTGCGATGAATCATATTCGTGATACCGTTTTCAGCATTTGGGATAATGTGAAAAATGGCGTAGGCGACAGGCTCGGCGGTATTCGTGATACAGTATCGGACGTCATGAACAGCGTGAGAAATGTAGTGATGGACAAGGTGAATTCGTCTTGGAGTTGGGGACGTGACCTCATGCAGAATCTTGTCAATGGTATCCGCTACATGATTGCGGATATTTATAACTCGGTATGCGATGTTGCAAATATCATCTGGGAACATCTGCACTTCTCTGTTCCTGAAAAGGGACCGCTGACATCTGTCAACGAGTGGATGCCTGACTTTATGAAAAATCTCGCTGACGGCATCAACAAAAACAAAAAGCTGATTACCAAGGCAATCAGCGGTGTGGCGGATGTGATGTCGCTGGATATGGATTCACAGCTTGGAATCAGTATGACTGCTTCCATGAAAGACGGTACCCCGACGGGAACAGTCATCAACAACTACAATAATGACAACAGCCGTACAGTGAATCAGACGAATAATAGTCCGAAAGCACTGTCACGGCTGGAGATTTATAGAATGACGAGGAATGCGTTAGAATGACAAAAAGGAGCGATTTTTAGTTGCTCCTTTAGCACTGCAAACTGGAATTTATCTATACAAGGAAATACAATACCTCTCTTATATCTTTCCCACCGATATTATCATCCCGAAATACTCCTGAATAAATAAATCCGTTTTTTTCATAAAATTTTCTTGCTCTATGATTATCCTCCAAAACCCATAAAAGCACTTTACTAAATCCGCATTGTTTTAATTTTTTAATACACTCGTTAAGCAATAACCTACCGTATCCTTTTCCAATGTAATCAGGTAAAAAATATATGGAAACGATTTCTCCATATTCGCTGTATTTTTCCCATCTTGATTTACAGAAACTTGCAGTACCTATAAGACTCCCATGTTCTATCAGAACGAGGTTATTCATACCAATTTTATTGATATTATTAGCCCATTGCCCCGTTGGAATACTATTAAGATAGTTTTGAGGTATAATGTTTTTATATGCGTATTTCCAACTACTTTCATATATTTTGCTTATTTCAAGAGGATTATCATCTTTGGTGATGTATCTAATCTCCATTTCAACAACTCCTTAAATTCCAATTTGTATAGCCATAGTATATCACGATTTTCTTAAAAAATCAATCCACCGAAAGGAGGCGATTTTCATGTTCTACACCTTAATTTTAGAAAACGAAACCGGCGAGCAAATCAATAGGACAACAGCCGTACAGTGAATCAGACCAATAATAGTCCGAAATCACTGTCACGGCTGGAGATTTATCGTATGACAAGGAATGCACTGAATGTATAATAGTCAAAAGCTATTACGCTCATTCAGTTTCATTGCACTGTCATACAAGTTATCATAATGAAGTGTAATTATATCTTCTTTTTTACTCTGTTCTCTTCTTCGTCTATATGTAACTTCATCAAAATCATATCTTAATCCGGCAACGGTAACATAGTGAAATCTTGAACTGTCATACTTTTTTAATTCAGGTGGTAATTCCCTGCCACAAGCGAGCTTAGAAAGCTTTTCATAAAATAAAGCGGAATTCCCGTCAATCCATGATTGCCAATCATAAATTTGAAAATTTCCTTTTCTTAGTGCTTCACCATAATGACCAGACTTTAAGGTGATTCTCCCATTTGATTTTTCAAATTCAATAAGGACAAATTCATAACCACCAGATCCACTTCCTATTAACATATAATCCGGTCTGGGTGCAGTGTGGTCTCCAAGACTAAACTCAGGAAATAGATACAAATCATGATGACCAAATGGAAAACGATCGACAAGGATAGATGCAGGAATGAAAAAAGCTGGAGTATGATTAATAAATTTTAGTATATCTTGCTCGTTAGTATTAGGAGCATGAATCAAGGTTTTAAACGCTTCTAATAATTTCATTACTTCTGGCTTCAATCCTATTGTTTCGAGACGAAAATCAATCAATTCAATATGATTATTCGGGAACAAGCTATTATAATGTCGTATCGCAGGTGGATAAAAGTAGCGAAGATTATTGCGTCCAAAATGAGTGCCATCAGTTTCTTGTGTCAAGATTCTTTTATATTGCTGCAATTCATCGCTTGTCGGTGGATTTTTAATATAATCACGTGTATCTAAGTTCATTGCCATCCTCCATATTATATGATTTCTCTCACATTATAGCACATCCAACCAGAAAAAGTCAAGTAGGAGGTGTCCTATGTTTTTCACGCTAATACTCGAAAACGAAAACGGCGACCGTGTTGACATGACCGCTACGGCAAATCAGTATATGACTTCAAAGGTGGAAGGCCTGTCTCCTCCTTCCGGAACGATCAGCACATCAACTTACGCAGGCATGGACGGCAGTTATCTGAACAATGCTTTCATCGAAAAGCGAAATGTTGTCATTCCGTTTGAAATGCGTGGATTTGGTGTAGAAAAGAGACGGCATGAGCTGTACAAAGTAGTGAAGCCATCACGATATATCAAGATTTATTACTACACCGCTAATATCTCTGTATGTGCCGAGGGTATCGTGGAGACGTGCGAAGTGGAGAATTGCGAGATGCTGACCAAGGGACAGATTTCTATCGTCTGCCCAGATATTTACTGGTATTCCACCGAAACGCAGATAGCCGAATATTCGCAGATTTTCGGTGCTTTTCACTTCATTTTCCCCGACGATGACAAGCCGTTTCCGCTGGGAAAGTACAACACAAAAAATATGATGACAGTGGTCAATGACGGCGATGCAATCGGATTTACGCTTGAAATCAGCGGCGGACCTGCAACGAATCCAACGCTGTATAACGCTGAAACTGACGAATATATGCAGATTCAGGGCGAAATTCTGGAGGGCGACAAAATCACGATCACCACGAAAACAGGCAACAAAACGGTCACGTTAGAGCGTGAGGGTGTGGTGACTAACATCATCAACCGCCTTGTTTCCGGTTCAACGTGGCTGACTTTGCGGACTGGTGAAAACAAATTCTATCTTCGTGCATCGGACGGTATTTCCAATTTGAAAGTCCGTCTGATTCATCGAAATGCATACTTAGGGGTGTGATTGATGCAGATTGAAATTTATGATATGCAGGCAAACAATTTCCATTACTCTGGAAGCGATTTGTGACAGTTTTTCCAGTTTGCTGTGGGACGTGGAATATTATCAGTGCGGTGCTTTTGAAATTTACATTGCCGCAAATCCACGGAATATTGAGATTTTTCAGACCGGAAAAATCGTCGGCAGAGATGATGACAAGGAGCATTTCGGACTGATTTAGTCCGTCAAAATCGAAACGGACGCAGAGGACGGCGACTATCTCATTGTGAGCGGTCGTTTTTTAATGTGCCTGCTGGAACGCAGAATTATCTATCCAACTTGCTCTTTCACATCGCAGAAAAGTTACTCGGAGATTGTGCAATCTGTGGTTTCACAAAATGCAGTCAGTGCTGACAACCGCAGGATTTCGGGACTTTCGCTTGGTACGGTTTCCGGCATCTGTTGGGAGCAGAAAACCAAATTGCAGGTCAGCTACGACAATCTGATGCGGTGGATTTATACTATCTGCGAAAAGGTCGGCGGTACGGCAAATATTCGCCTTTCCAAGATAAACGATGAGAAATATGAGATGCTTTTTGACCTCTTTGAAGGAACGGACAGAAGCATTTTACAGGAGGATAACCGCACATTATTTTCTCGGACGGATACACAAATTTGCTGTCATTCACATATTCTACTGACATTTCTGCACAGCGGAATTTTGCCTATGTTCTGGGAAAAGGCGAAGGGGCAGAACGTAAGCGAACCACATACTTTGACGGCAGTGAGCCGTCTTTTTTAGAGCGTTATGAAGTCTATGTGGACGCAAAAGATATGGCGGATGAACAGCAGGAAAACGGTGAATCTAAGCCGATTTCAGACGATGAATATATTGAACTTTTAAAAGAGCGTGGCAAGGAAAATATCGTCCTGCCAATGACTGCATCGGAATCGCAGATAGCCGTACAATCCACGCAGTTTCGGTATAACGCAGATTATTTCGTCGGTGATTATGTTACCGTTGAACATCGCAGATTCGGCTTGGTACAGCCAAGAATTCAGATTATTGGCATGATTGAGAGTTTCGACCAGAACGGAAGAAATTTGACACCAACATTCAAAGGAGTGTGATTATTATGGCATTTTACAGCGGATTTTTCAATTCAAAAGGACTTGACAGAACTTATACAGCGGAGGATTTTACGACCTATTTGTCAAGCATCATCTGCAACGGAATCCTTGACACTTACGGCGATTGCTTTTCTTTGACTGCCGCAAGTACGGGATTAAAAGTAGTTCTAGGACGTGGAAAGGCATGGATAAATGGGCATTATTTCGTCAATGATTCACGTTACAGCATTGACTTGACGGAATATCAAGATGAAAGCCTGCCACGATATGTTTCAATTGCAATCGTGTGCGATACTTCTGAAAGCGTCCGTGCTGTCCGGCTTGAAATTGTTCCCGGAACACCTGCTGAAAATCCAGCTTTGCCGGTGATTCCAACCGATGAAAACCGCACAAGACTTTTGCTTTATGCTGTTCGTCTGAATGTTGGTGCGGCTTCACTGAGCAAGTTCGACTGGTACGATTATCGTGAGGACAGCAACGTTTGCGGATATTGCAGGTGCATTTTGGGCAAATGCAAGGTGTCTGAGATTCTCGATGCTTACGAGAAAAATAACCGCTTGCTTGAAAATATTCAGGAGCAGCTTGGCGAACTTTCGGAACGTGTCAGCGGCATCACAGGAGAAATTGTGAGTATCGGTCAGATCGGCGAAAACGCCTATTATACGCAGTATTCTGATGGTACGATAAGCATCAGCGGAAACGATGCGACAAATGATTACACAGGATTTGCGATTCAGCTTGGCTATTCTGACGAGCCGGATTCCCCGTTTTATGAAAATGAAAGCATTCAAAAAGTTAAGCTTTCAAGCGGTATCACGGCTCTCGGAAACTGGCTGTTTGCGGCTTGTTTTAATCTTCAAAGCATCGTATTGCCGAGAAATCTGGAGCGAATCGGCGATCTGACTTTCAACCGCACAGCAATCAAATCAATCGAATTTCCGGCATCGCTCACAACGATTGGCGTGGGGGCTTTTACGGCTTCCAAACTTGAAAATGTGTATATTCCTGCAACGGTGAAATACTTTGGCAGATATGCATTTTTCCATTGTGAATCGCTGAAAAGCGTCAATATCCAGTGCGAGAAAACCGGCTCTGTGGCTTTCTCCAGCTGCATTTCGCTGACAGATGTTATGATTGGCGTGGGCTGTAAATATATTGCGGATTCGTGCTTTGTTTACTGCGATAATCTGCGTAAAATCACCTACGAGGGAACGCTTGCACAGTGGGCGGAGATCGGAAAAGGCAATCTTTGGGACGGTCATGGCGGTATTCAGGAATCGGTGCTTGAAAGAATTCAGTGTACCGACGGCTATATGGAGTACGACTGTGAAAACAGTGTGTGGAATGAGGTGAAGAACTGATGTGGAAATTTCTCGTAAAACAGCAGAAAATTGAAGTTCTGGAACGTGAAGTTCTTGCCGATCATCAGATCGCATTTGTGAATCTAAAATTTGTTTTTGACGGTGACTGGAAGAA
>JAETSI010000179.1 GCA_021769725.1 Oscillospiraceae bacterium
TGAAAATTTTTTATTTAAATTCCACCGCCCGCTTATGCGGTGGAATTCACTCCCGCACAGTTGATATTTACTCTTTCATACCATTATGATAATGTAGTCTCTCCTTCTGACAGCAGTAGATGGAGGAATCATGAGTAAATATATACCTGGTAATCAAAAACACCTTACCCTGCATAATCGTATCTATATCGAAAACGAACTGAATAAAGGTACCTCTTTCAAAGACATCGCTAAGTTCCTTTGCAAAGACCCTACCACCATTTCAAAAGAGGTAATGGCTCACAGGCTCTCGGACTGGTATCACAAAGGGACCTTTTACAACGCCAAAAACTTCTGTGTCCACCGTTATCACTGTAAGAAGACAAATGCCTGCCGAAAGATTATTCTTTGCGGCATCAAGTGTACTTCCTGTCCAACCTGTAACCAGACCTGTCCCGATTTTGAAAAGGAACGCTGCACCCGTCTCACTAAGGCACCATATGTTTGTAACGGCTGTGACAAACAGATAAACCACTGCACCATTGCACACAAATATACCTACGATGCACGCTTTGCGCATCGCAAGTACAAAGAGAAGCTCAGCGACTCCAGAGCTGGAATCAACCTCACAAAACGGGAGTTACACCAAAAGGATATCATAGTCTCTCCACTTATTCAGCAGGGGCAGTCTCCCTATCAGATTGTAACGAACCATCCCGAATTGGAAATGTCGGTGCGCACGGTTTACACCTATATGAACATGGGGTTATTCACTGCCAGAAATATCGATTTAAAAAGAAAAGTGAAATTCAAATCCAGAAAGTGTCATAAAACCCAAATCACAAACCGTTCCGTTTTTGTGAATCGAACCTTTGCCGATTTTTCAGAACTTCACCTTTCACGCTTTACGGAAATGGATACCGTACATTCATCCAGAGAGTCTGATAAGGTGCTGCTGACTTTCTTTTTCACGGAGGAGAAGCTGTTTCTTGCTTTTGTTATGAACCGCTGTACAAAAGGCGCTGTGCGGCTTGTATTTGACCGCCTGGAAAAACGTATGGGCACTTATGAATTCATTTCTGCGTTCGAGCACCTGTTAACCGACAGAGGTTCCGAATTCGCTGACCCGGACGCCCTGGAAACCGGCGTAAACGGCCTTCAACGTACAAGCATCTATTATTGCGACCCAATGAGGAGCGGCCAGAAAGGCGGTCTTGAGCAGGCACACACGATGCTGCGAATGGTACTCCCGAAAGGAACCAGCTTTGAGTTCCTGACACAGTGGGATGTGAACCTGATTGTGAATCACATCAACTCCACTCCACGAGAAAGCCTCGGCGGAAGGACACCATACAGCGTCGCACTTGAAACTTTGGGTGAAGAAGTATTAAACGCATTTCAGCTTAGGCCGATTGCACCCGATGAGGTAAATCTGACGCCTAAGCTGATCCGCTTCAAACACAACTAACTATCAAAAAAAACTGCTGTCGGACTGGAAGTAAACTTTTCACATTTTCGTGATGTGGCCGGTGGAATTTAGTCTGACACACTGATTCCCAGCGGCCAGTTTGCTTTGCCCTAAAATCAAGATTTTTTTGAGAAGTCACCTTGATTATAACAGAAAAGCAAAGTTTTTGCTTCAAACAACTGTGATTTGTCGGTAAAAAACAAAAGGGTGTGGAATTTAGTCTTGCACTGGAATTTACTTTTTCAAGTCAGC
>JAETSI010000180.1 GCA_021769725.1 Oscillospiraceae bacterium
GCTGAAGTGAAAAGTTTATTTCCACTTTGAAAACGACTGGAAGAAGAGTGGCATTTACTCTTACAGAAAAGGGTAAATGTCACGATTTTTGTTTATAAAAATAGAAATAAGTGTTACACTTTATTTGTCAGGTGACAGGATTATCAGGATTTATATGTATTTTTGAGTATGCCAAAAGAGCGGACTTTAGGCGAACATTTGTACGGTGTAGGACTAAATTCCACTTTTGGATAGGAAAATATAGTTCGTCCTGACAGCCATCTGTAAATGTTTATTTTTTGAGAAGGTAAGGTTTCAGTATAACCTTATCTTTCTCTATTTTATGGATTCCATAAGCTTCAAGTTTTTCGTATAAATCGTGGTACATAAATTCTGTCAGATCCAGAGGGCTCTTCCCGCCAAGCTTTTCTACAGGAGCGGAATCAACATGGCTGATAACGAGGTTAAGGGCATTCTGGTCTGTTAACCCCAAGGCTCTTAAATCGGTTTCTTTTGGGAGAATATATCTTAATTCGATATGTTTATTTTCAAGTGAGCCCTTCTGTCCTGACTGCATTGGATCGCAGTAGAACATGCGTGTACGCCTTGTGCCGTCCGGGCTGATCTCCATGGCATCAGTAGCTGTAAATTCAGACCCTCTGTCGGTAAGGAGCACATGTACATACTTTCTGAATATTTCTGTACCAAGAATTGATTCCAGTAAATCGATACCTTTTTTCATTGATCCAGATGTTTTAGAATCATGAATAATAGCGAAAAGAAGACCAGCCGGAACAAACTTAAACGTCTGTATAAAAGGTCCACGTGTTTCATCGTTGTAGACGGTATCCATCTGGGTAACAAAAACGTCCGGGTTTTCAGAAATGTATTCCCTGAAATCCTTATAAGTGCGTCCCTGAAGATGCTTACGGTCAGCACGTTTCTTATATCCTTTGGATTTCTTTTTGGAAATCTTGCGGGATACCTGCCTGCGCAGATCCATAACCGTGATGCCGGCAATTTCATGAAAGACATCATTTTCGATGTAATTATAGAGAGTCTTCTCTGAAATGTTTAATTCCGGGTGAGCAGCTAGAATGTGATAAGGGGACTGTCCCTGTTTCAGTAAAGGGGCAACCACATCAGCAATTGCCTTGGCTTCTTGAACAGTGAGGTTAACACCTTCACGGGAGTCAACCAGAGTTGTTCTGTAATCCATGTGGGCATCTTCCGGGCAATACTGATATTTATCAAAACGGCATTTAGACCAGTTAGAACAGCCGTTACAGGCGCCGGGAGAGCGGTCTCTCCTGGAACATTTGAAGGGGGAGTATTCGGGGCAGTCGGGAGTGCATTGTCTGCCATAAACACACCTGCGGTAATTATTACATTCCAGAGGCATCTTGCATTTGTGGGTAAGAGTCCGGTGCAACCGGATTTCTTTGCCGATCGTGGATTTGTCTTTGCCGATGGTCTTTGCAATGGCGGTCTTTGAAGAGTCATTGGTAATGCCAGTAAGTATGATACGCCTTTCTTCCAGGGTCAAATGTGAAAAAGAATTAGTTTGGCTCATAATATATACCTGCCTTTCCAATGGCTGTCAGGTATACTAAGAGTAAGACTAAAAGCAACCATTTGAAAAGTGGAAGAAGGTGTAAGACTAAAATCTACTTTGATCCCTTCAAAGTGGAAATAAACTTTTCACTTCAGA
>JAETSI010000009.1 GCA_021769725.1 Oscillospiraceae bacterium
CTCGGCAAAATCGATTCCCTCCCCATTGTCTGATCTTTCATAACTTGCTTACAAATGAAAATAAATATATATCGCAAAATCCGCTGCTGATTATTTTTATCGCAGCGGATTTTGCTGTGTGTTTAAGATTATTTTAAGAATAAAGGGGTATTATAAATACGGATTAAGAGGAAATCCCTCAAGAAATCCCCCAATTCCCCGTCTGAATTTATTTTATTTATCTGTAAGCCTGTACAAATGTACAGGCAAATTTATTTATATGTGAATTGGATTCATTGTCAACAACTTAAGTGGGGACATCGTCCCTGCTTAAATTGCCGGCATTGTCCCTCATCACTTTTTGAAATACATTATTATTGACAAATTATGAATAATAGTGTATAATAAAAAATATGAATAATAGGGTATAATAATGATCTGGAGCTTTTATGAAGAATTTTTTTAAATCTATGAAAACGTTTGTCAGGGTAATGCCGCATTTCCTGATGTTTGAATTTTTGTATAAATTGTTGCTTGTCGCTGTCGGGGCACCTGTTCTGGCATTTGTGTTCAAGCTTTCCATGTCGGCATCCGGAATAGCCTATCTTTCAGATGAAAGTATGCTTATATATCTGAAAAGCCCTATAACGCTGATATTTATAGTTCTTGTACTTTTCTGCGCAGGATTTTTTGCATTCGTGGAACTTACGGCGCTTGCCGCCTGTTTTTCATGTGCAAGCCGCAATGAACCGGTATCTGTCGGCGGAATGTTTAGTATCGGCGTAAAAAGTTTCGGAAAGGCATTAAGAGGAATCGGAATTCTGCGTTTCCTGCTTTTCATGCTGTTTATGCCATTTGCGCAGTTTACACTTTCCTCGGGAACTTTCATCGCCCCGATAATGCCCATACTCAGGCGTATTTTTCAGGATTTTGACAGCCGAATGGCAGTGATCGTGTATTTTGTGATACAGATAGTCACTATAATGCTTATTGTCGGAAGAAGCTATAGTTTGCATTATCTGGTGCTGACGAACAAAAACTTCGGCGAGTGCTGCAAAAAAAGTCTTGAGAAAATAAAGAGAAAAAAGTTTCGTATGGCATTTCAGTTCTTGTTGTGGACGCTGGTGATCCTCTGCGTTATTGCAGCAGCGACATTTGGCATAAGTTTCCTGATAGTGTATATTATAAAGGGATTTTCACTGCCCGGTAAGGCGTTCAGAACTGCACTTCGTGTACTCGTTTATACGATAAGAGTGTTCTCGGCGGTTTCTGCATTTTTTTCCGCACCGGCTATCATGTGCTGGCTTACAGGGAAGTTCATGGCTGATCTTGACGAAAATGAGGAGATTATTACACCTGACTGCCGCAGACTTATAAAGCAAAAAAAGAAAAATATCATACTTATCACAATACTGTCCGTTATTGGTGTGAGCGCTAATATTTATTATTTTATCGGGGTTTACAGGGGAAATATCAAGATAGACGCAAGTATTCGCAGTACACAGATAAGTGCGCACAGAGGCTTTTCTCATGATGCGCCGGAAAATACGAAATATGCTTTTGAAGCTGCAATAGAATGCAAAGCCGATTACATCGAGCTTGACGTTCAGCTGACAAAGGATGAACAGCTTGTAGTCATTCATGACGATACGCTGAACCGTACCACAAACGGAAAGGGACGTGTTAATAAGTATACGTATGAGGAACTCCGCAGCCTGTCTGCCGGTGCATGGTTCGGCAGCGAGTATGAAGATGCGGAAATAATGCTGCTGTCAGATGTGCTGGAACTTGTGGATAAAAGATGTATGCTGAATATCGAGATAAAAGACATTGGAGATGTAAACCTTGCGGCTGACAAGACCGTTGAACTTGTGAAGGAGTATGGATATACGAAATCCTGCTATATAACGTCGTTTTCATATAAGGCGCTCCAAAGGGTGAAATCACGTGAGCCGAAGATAAAGACCGCTCTTATAGCAAATCTTGCCGCTACGGTGAGATATTCGCAGCTTACCGATATTGACGCTGTGAGCATGAATTATCTTTTTGTAAATAAAAGCGTTGTTGAGTCGGCGCACCAGAACGGAAAACTTATCTTTGTTTGGACTGTTGACCGGAAAGATGATATCCGCAGTATGCTGACACTGGGCGTGGATAATATAATAACCAATCGTCCTGATCTGGCGAGGGAGATTGTGAACTCCGACAAGGTCGGCGAAGTGACACTTACGCTGCTTGAAAAAATTTTTGGAAGCTGATGTTTAGATTCGGCGTTCAAAGGCAAAACTAAAAGTAAATGACAAGCAACATTTACTTTTATATGGAGACTCTGCTCCCAACGGTCGCCCGTGGTCTCACCTGTCGGTTCGGTCGGTGCTTCTCGCTTTGCGAGAGGTCTTCACCGGAGACCCGCACCCCTCTGTTACTTCATGACATCCCCTAACCGTGGCGTGTTCCCCTTTATTGCAATAAAAGTAAGTCTTGCTGCCCTTGACAAATTTTGTCAGTATGAGTATAATTGAATAAGAATATATTTAAAGAGGTATAAATATGAAAGAAGGAAAAAGACTGCTTAAAATTATTCTTATTCTCACGCTTGTCATGGGAGGCCTTACGCTGGGACTTCTGTATGCGGAAGGTCAGCGGGAAAAGAATAATACTTATATTACCGTTAATCCCGATACGATGAAGCTTATCCAGCTTGAAGAACCAAAGAACGGCGATCCCATAGCCATAATCGACACTACAGAAGGCGAGATACGAATGGTACTTTATCCGGAGCAGTCTCCGGAGGCTGTTGCAAATTTTACGAAGCTTGCCAACGACGGATATTACGACAACACATATATCTTTGAATCACGTGACGGAACATACTGCGGCGGTGGTACTCCGGCAAAAAACGGTTCTGTGGGCAAGAGCACCAATGAACACGTCAAGCGTGAACTTCACCAGGATCTGTGGCCGTTCAGGGGAGCAGTGTGCATGATGCAGACCGATTATGTCCGTACATTCAAGCAGAAAGTTCTGGGCGGCGGTACTTATTATAACGGCAGCCGTTTCTATATTCTTAATTCCATTGAATTTACCGACGATATGATCAGTGATCTTAAGGAAAATTCCGCAAGTCAGCAACTTGCAGACGCTTTTGTGGAAAAAGGCGGAATACCTAATTTTTCACAGCAGATGACGATTATCGGGCAGACATACGAGGGATTTGACGTTGTTGAAAAACTGTCTTCTCTGGAGGGAAAGAAAACAGGAAAATTCTTTACTCCTACAGAAGATGTAATGATAAAATCCATAACCATAAGCACATATTCCGATGATGAAAACAACAGACAGGCTGAGAAAAAATAGTCACGCTCTACGAATATCGCCGCTGTTTTGCATCCGGTTTGACTGTTTCTAACAAATTTAAGCGGAAAGTATTTACAAAATGGATTTTTTGTAGTATAATAAACAGGTTGAGGTATCATACACCTTGTACAATTTAATGTTTCACGTAGAAAATTAAGGAGTGAAATTTATGTTCAGAAAGACATTAGCAGCTATTCTCTGTATGGTTATGGCATCTACTGCCATGACATCCTGCGGCAAGCACCTTGAGGTGGACGATGACAGCAAAGATACGTCGGTTTCCGACAATCAGTCCCCCGAAGAAACTACAGCTCCGGCAGGGGACAATCAGGAATCCACTACAGGTGAGAATTCCGGCAGTATGGATAATAAAACTATAGATATTTCAAGGTTCGCCGACAGATCGGTGCCGGATATTGATACCGAAAAATCAGATGTCAAGAATTTTACTGCTCCCGAAGTGGGAGATGATATAATCATCATGAAGTTCAAGGGTTACGACGGTGAAGTTAAGATCAGACTTTTCCCTGAATACGCCGAGCTTGGTGTTGAAAATTTTGTCGGTCTTGCGGAAAAAGGCTATTACGACGGTCTGACAATGCACAGGGTCATGGCTGATTTCATGATACAAGGCGGTGATCCTCTTGGAACGGGTACAGGCGGCGAATCGCTCTGGGGCGACAAGTTTGACGGAGGCACGTCCGATAAGCTTACTCATGCGGCAGGTACGATCGCATATGCAAACAGCGGTTCAACATCGACCGACGGCAGTCAGTTCTATATTGTGACGGGAGAAACATACGACAACGACTATTTGTCATTGCTGGAAAGCAAAGGTTATTCATTCTCCGATGACATAAAGAAGATACTTGCATCGGCAGGCGGCGCACCATGGCTTGACGGAGGCTATACCATTTTTGGACAGGTATATGATGGACTTGATATTATATTTGCAATACAGGATGTTGAAGTATACCAGGGAAATGCTATGAATCCGGAGGTAAGCACTCCTGTTGAGCCGGTTGTTATTGAATATGTAAAGGTCGGAAAATATGATGGTGAGGAACTGAAATGGTTCATTGCTGACTATATGGGAGAAGATGCTCCCAAAGCAGAAAAAGATACAGAATAATAGAACAAAAGAAAAGAAGCGGAATGCAGAGTCCGCAATTAAGGAGAGAATCTAATTGGATAAGTTTGTTATAAAGGGCGGCAGACGCCTGACCGGCAGAGTTGCCATAAGCGGTGCAAAAAATGCGGCAGTAGCCATTCTTCCGGCCGTTATCCTGTCTGATGAGCCTTGTACTATTGAAAACGTTCCTAATATAAGCGATGTTAATATCAGTCTCAGAATCCTCAAAGAAATGGGTGCAGCGGTCACGAGTTTGGGCAAGGATGCCTACAGAATAGATCCTACCGGCATAAACAAGGTGTGCGTCCCCTATGAGACAGCAAGAAAAATGCGTGCTTCTTATTATTTTCTGGGTGCTCTTTTAGGAAAATTCAACAAGGCAAGAGTCTCCATGCCGGGCGGATGTCCTCTTGGCGACCGACCTATCGACCAGCATCTTAAGGCATTTTCAGCTTTGGGGGCTGAATATACCCTTAGCCAGGGAATGATCGACTTGAACGCTGTCAGTCTCAAGGGAAACCAGATTTTCTTTGATGTTGTAACCGTTGGCGCAACAATGAATGCTATGCTAGCCGCTGTAAAGGCAGAGGGTCTTACTATCATTGAGAATGCCGCAAAAGAACCGCATATCGTTGATCTGGCAAACTTCCTTAACTCTATGGGCGCAAATATTATGGGTGCAGGAACGGACGTTATAAAGATAAGAGGAGTAAAGCAGCTTCACGGAACTACTTATTCCGTTATTCCCGATCAGATAGAGGCAGGAACATTTATGATAGCAGCCGCCGCTACCAAGGGCGATATTATCGTTGAAAATATCATTCCCAAGCATCTGGAATCTATTACAAAGAAGCTGGAGAAGATAGGCGTTAATATAGAGCAGTACGATGATAGTCTGAGAGTATGGGTGGATGGTCCGCTTGTAAAGGCGAATGTAAAGACAACGCCTCATCCCGGGTTTCCGACGGATATGCAGCCGCAGATCGCTGCTCTTCTGATCCTTGCAGAAGGAACGAGTATTATCACCGAAGGCGTATGGGAACATCGTTTCCGTTATGTGGACGAGCTGAGACGCATGGGGGCTGATATTACTGTAAACGGTAAGGTGGCTCTTATCGAAGGCACGGGCAAACTTATGGGCGCTCCCGTAAAAGCGTGCGACTTGAGAGCCGGCGCCGCTCTTATTATAGCCGGTCTTGCGGCAAGCGGAATCACTGAGATAGAGGATATTTACCATATCGAAAGAGGCTATGACTGCATGGAGGGCAAACTCCGTGGTCTTGGCGCAGATATAGAAAAGGTAAGCGTTCCGGATAAGATACCGGAGCAGAAGAATGTCCGCTCAGCTGTATAAAGAGATAATTTTTTGTAAAAAACACTTGACAAATCCATGAGAGTGTGATATTATCATAATGTAATATGAAAAAATCGTTGATGAGAAAGGCAGTTTCCAGTGCTTTTTCAGAGAGCAGCCGTTTGGTGCAAGGCTGTAAAGCAGGAAATATGCATACCGTCTCTGAGTGCGTTTAATACACGCCGGCTGCTCCCGTTACAGAGCCAATGAGATACAGAATTTTCTGTGTGAATCAGGGTGGAATCACGGTTATTTATCGTCCCTTAGCCTTTTTGTAGGCTTTAGGGGCGATTTTTGTTTTATTATTTTGAAAAGGAGAATATATCATGATAAGATTAACGTTAAAAGACGGCAGTGTTCGTGAGATCGAATCTGCACAGTCTGCCGCAGAGATTGTAAAAGGCATAGGAATGGGTCTGTACAAGGCTGCCTGCTGTGTAAAGATCAACGGCGAGGTAAAGGATCTCCGCACAGTTATCGACAGCGACTGCCAGTTTGAAGTATGCACTTTTGATACTATCGAGGGCAAAAAGACTTTCTGGCATACGGCTTCACATATTCTTGCACAGGCGGTAAAGCGTCTTTATCCGCAGGCTAAGCTGGCTATCGGCCCTGCTATCGACAACGGTTTCTATTACGATTTCGACCTCGAGAAGCCTTTTACCCAGGAGGAACTCAACAATATTGAAGCTGAGATGAAGAAGATCGTCAAGGAGGGACTGCCTCTTGAACAGTTCGAGCTTTCTCCGGAGGAAGCTGTCGCAATGCTGAAAGAAATGGACGAACCCTACAAGGTCGAGCTTTGCGAGGAACACGCAGGTAAGGGCGAGCCGATCTCGTTCTATAAGCAGGGTGATTTTACCGATCTCTGCGCAGGTCCTCATCTTATGACGACTGCTCCTGTCAAGGCTTTCAAACTTCTTTCATGTACCGGCGCTTATTGGAGGGGTTCCGAGAAGAATAAGATGCTTTCACGTGTGTATGCTGTGGCATATCCAAAAGCTGCCGAGCTTGAAGCTGATATCAAACAGCGTGAGGAAGCAAAACTCCGTGACCATAACAAGTTGGGCAGAGAGCTTGAATATTTTACGACTGTTGACTGTATCGGTCAGGGACTTCCTATAATTCTTCCCAAGGGCGCAAGAGTTATACAGACACTTCAACGCTGGGTCGAGGATGTTGAACAGAAGCACGGATATCTTCTTACGAAAACGCCTTATCTTGCTAAGAGGGAACTTTATAAAATTTCAGGTCATTGGGATCACTATCTTGATGGAATGTTCATTCTCGGCGATCCTCATGATGAGACCAAGGAATGCTTTGCGCTTCGACCGATGACCTGTCCTTTCCAGTATCAGGTTTTCCTTAACAGGCAGCGTTCGTATCGTGATCTGCCTATGCGTCTCGGCGAAACATCCACGCTTTTCCGTAAGGAAGATTCCGGCGAAATGCACGGACTTATCCGTGTAAGACAGTTTACAATATCTGAGGGACATCTTGTACTCCGTCCTGACCAGCTTGAAGAGGAATTCAAGGACTGTCTTGAACTTGCCAAGTATATGCTTGGTACAGTAGGACTGCTTGAGGACTGTACTTTCAGATTCTCACAGTGGGATCCGGCAAATCCCAAGAACAAGTATGAGGGTACTGCTGATCAGTGGGAGGAAGCACAGGCTGTAATGGCTAAGATACTCGATCATCTCGGCGTTGAATATGAGATCGGTATTGACGAGGCTGCTTTCTATGGTCCTAAGCTGGATATTCAGTATAAGAACGTTTACGGCAAGGAAGATACCCTTGTTACAATTCAAATAGATATGCTTCTGGCTGAGAAATTCGGCATGGAATATATAGACGTTGACGGCACTAAAAAGCGTCCGTACATCATTCACCGCACGTCGCTGGGATGCTACGAGAGAACGCTTGCATACATGATCGAAAAGTATGCAGGAGCTATGCCGCTGTGGATCGCTCCCGAACAGGTGCGTATCATCCCTGTTGCAGACCGTCATCTTGACTACAGCCGTCAGGTGCTTGAAAAGCTTGAAGCTGCCGGAATCAGAGCTTCCATTGACGACAGAGCCGAAAAGGTAGGCTGGAAGATACGCAGCGCAACGGTTGAAAAGCTTCCGATAATGCTGACTGTCGGAGACAAAGAGGCAGAAGAGGGAACAGTTTCCGTTCGTTCGAGACGTGAAGGCGATCTTGGCTCAATGACGCAGAACGATCTGCTTGCGAAGCTTATTGATGATATTGCAACGAAAGTCAGATAACAGAATATGAATATAGAAGTAACCAGAATAAATCAGGGAGTAACAGAGTTCCCCGTCGAGTACGTAAAGACGGTGAATGAGGACTATCTTTATAAGCTGCGTGGAATCGCCGCAGATATTGCCGAAAACCGCATCAATAAGCCCGTTATTCTGCTTTCAGGTCCTTCCGGTTCGGGAAAGACCACATCTGCCATGATGATAAGCAGTATTCTTGGGGAATCCGGTATCATTACGCATACCATTTCTATGGACAATTACTTCCGTTCTCTGTCAGCGGAGGAAAAAGAACTGGCTGCTCATGGAAAAATGGATCTCGAATCCCCTGCCCGCATTGATGCGGAACTTCTGAGCAGACAGATCGAAGCTATAAGTTCCTGCAAAGAAGTGGAAATTCCACAGTACAACTTTAAAAGTTCTGTAAGAGAGGACTCCGGAAGAAGATTTCTGAGAAATCCGGGGGAACTCGTTATATTTGAGGGCATTCATGCTTTGAATTCGGACGTGATAACCGTTCCGGACAGCCATATCTGCAAGATATACGTCAGCGTAAGAACGAGAATAACCAACGGCAGAACAGTGCTGCATCCGTCCAGGGTAAGGCTTATGCGCAGAATGATACGTGACGGCAAGTTCCGGAAGCGTACGCTGCGTGAAACAATGAATATGTTCCACAGCGTTGAGGAGGGCGAAAATAAGTATATCATGCCTTTCAAGTACCGTTCGGACTATGACGTCGATACTTTTATGGCTTATGAACCGGCGGTATACAAAGCTTTCCTTATGGACGGACTGAAAGAACTGGAGGATGTTCCGGAGATACGTGAGATACTTGACGTGCTGGAAGATCTGTATACCCTTGACGAGACCTTTGTTCCGGGAGATTCGCTTATCCGTGAATTTATCGGCAACGGAGAATTTAAATATTAATACTAAAGGCGAATCTGAAAACGATTCGCCTTTATTTTTATGGTTATCCTATTTTGACCACACCGTAATCCTCGAGATTATAAAACAGCATAAATCTTGCTTCGTCCCGGCATTCCGGTTTTACCATGTAGTACAGGTAGGTTTCGATAAGATTAAGATTTGTGGAGGTTCTGCCCTCGATCTTGAACTGATTGAATCCCATTGGCACGTATTTTTCCCATATATCGTCAGGGGAAATATGTGTGCTCAGATCTTTTATATCGAAAATATCTCTGTTGGCAAAGGGACAGTCAGTTTCCGGCATATCGGGATAATCCTTGACGTTGAACGGCTTTCCGGGATGCTTGCTGATATGATCGCAGTACATGATCTGCTGTATACCAAGATTCCTGTAATGTTCGGTGCGTCTTTTGCATCCAGGCTCGCAGCAGGCGTTTACCAGGATCTCGCATTTCTCTTTATGCGGTATCTGCTCCAGAAGATCAAATTTATTGTTGAAATCATAGTCGAGAACAACGATGCTGTAGTCCTTTTCAAGTTCTTCTTTCAGCTTTTCAATATCTGTGATACGCTTGCAGGTAGAGCTGGTGAGCTTGTATTTGGGATAGTTCTTGCGGATGTATTCTTCAAGGAGAGGCGAATTTATAATGACCTCGTTAAGACCGTTATTTGCCATTTTCAGAACCGAATTGCAGAATGGATCGCTTAAATGCTTTTCCTCAAGCATGGGGTTGGTAAATGTGAATCTGAGCGGAATTCCATTGCTGTTAAATGATTTAAGCACGCTGCGGACGAAAGATCGGTCACAGACTCCGCTGTTTGTGCGTCCGCCGTTCCAGAGAGACTGCGGAAAAGCTCCGTAAACAGACGCAATTTCAACGCCCTCCCGCATCCAATACGGACAATCTTTTACCATTGCGGCAAATATCATATTTAATTTAAAGTGACCGGCAAAATCCGGCAGGTGAAATTTTACTTTCATGAGTTACCTCCTTAGTTAAATATCAGCGACCGGGAGTTTTCAAGACTTTTCAGAAGTGTAAAGCGAGCTTCGTCCCGGCATTCCGGTTTTGCCATGTAGTACATATAAGTTTCGAGAACGTTTATGGGACTTGCCGTTCTGCCTTCAATTTTGAACTGTTCAAATCCCATAGGTACATATTTTTCCCATATATCCTCGGGTGAGATATGAGTTCTCAGTTTGCGGATCTCAAAGATCCCTCTTTGTGAGTAGGGGCAGTCCCTGAAATGCTGCGGATCGTACTTTGAAGCGTCAAAGGGAACGTTGGGATATTTTTTGATGTGTTCGTTGTAGGCGATCTGCTGAACGCCTATACAGTGATAATGCTCCGATCTTCTGGGACATCCGGGCTCACAGCAGGCGTTTACAAGAAGCTCACAATCGGCTTTGCGAGGCAGCTTTTCCAGAACCTCAAAGTTGTTGTTGAAGTCATAGTCGATTACCACAATGCTGTAGTCCTTTCCAAGTTCTTCCTCCAGTGCCGCCGGATCGGTGATCCTCTTGCAGGTAGAGCTTGTAAGCTTATAGCCGGGATAATTGCGGCGGATGTAGTCCTCCAGAAGAGGAGACATGACGATAGCCTCGTTCATGCCGTTGTCGGCAAGCTTCATGACCATATTGCAGAACGGATCGCTGAGATGTTTCTTTTCCAGGGCAGGATTTGTAAATGTAAAGCGGAGCGGAATACCTCTGTCATTGAATACCTTGATGACATTTTTGACAAAGTTCTTGTCCACAACGCCGCCCTGCGTTCTGCCGCCGTTCCAGACAGACGGCGGAAAGACGCCGTAGAATGATGCTATTTCAACGCCCTCACGGAAGAATTCGGGACGATGCGCCAGCATTTCGGCGAACATAAAATTCAGCTTGAAGTTTCCCGAAAAATCAGGAAGGTGAAAACGTACTTTCATTATTTGCTCCTTGGATATTATTTTGCGATATGTGGTCTCCCCGTTCATGAACCGCTCTGTAGCCGGCATTTTCTATGCTTTGTTCCAGCTGGCGGCAGCACTCTGCGGCTTCGGAACCGGAAGAAAGTTTGTTGTCATACAGATCGTATTTTTTTCGTACATCGGCTGGGGAAAGATTCGGCATGACCACGTTGCAGCCGGTTTTCAGACCCAGTTCCCTGCCGACAGGGGAAATTGTTCCCAGAGCCGTTGTAGCAGGCAGCAGAACGTCGGGGAACATGAGCCTTATGATACCCAGAAGCCGCAGTGTAAGTTCCAGCGTGCCGCCCGGCATATCTGCAAACGGCGTTCTGTGGTGCGGTATAAACGGACCTATGCCGATCATATGGGGACGCAGTTCCTGCATAAAGCGAAGATCGGCAATAAGGTCAGCCGTGGTCTGGAACGGTGCTCCGACCATGAATCCGGCGCCGATCTGATAGCCGAGTTCCCGGAGATCGTACAGACATCTTCTGCGGTTTTCAAAGCTCATTTCCGGCGGATGGAGCCTGGAATAAAGCTCCGGGGAAGCCGTTTCATGGCGGAGAAGATAGCGGTCTGCGCCGGCATCCTTCATACGCCTGTAGCTTTCGTAAGAACGTTCTCCAAGTGACAGCGTCACGGCGCAGTCTGGATATTTTTCATGAAGTCCGAATATTATACGGCACATGAGATCGTCGGTAAAAGCGCTGTCCTCGCCGCCCTGAAGCACGAAAGTGCGGAATCCCAGTTCATATCCGGCTGCGGCGCACTCCATGATCGAAGCAAGGTCAAGACGGTATCGCTGTGCCTCATGGTTGCTTCGCCGGATACCGCAGTAAAGACAGTCGTTTTTGCAGCAGCTTGATATTTCAATAAGACCACGCAAAAAAACTTTTTTGCCGTAAACACGCTGTCTCACTTCATCAGCGTATTTTTTTAGCAGCTTGGCTGTCTGTTCATCATCTGAATTTATAAGCATAAGGAGTTCATCATCAGACAAATTGCCGTTCTGATACAGCTTTTCAACAAGTCTGGTCATGTTCAGCCGCCCAGCCTTATCATTTCGTCAATGCATTTCACTGCGGACGATATAGTTTCTTCGTCCATAATGATCTCACGGTCAGCACAGTTTCCCCGTGATATGCTCATAAGAGTTCTGTAAACGTCAGGCAGCGTGGTGATCTTCATATTATGACAGACAATGTCTTTTGTGACAGGGAAAAACTGTTTGTCGGGGCAGTCGTACTGCAAATGTTCGGCGATCGAAGTCTCAGTGCCGATAATGAATTCTTTTGCGTCCGACTTTTTTGCAAAGTCGATGATACCGGAGGTAGAACCGACGTAATCGGCAAGTTCCACCACCTGCGGTCTGCATTCGGGGTGAACCAGGAAAAGTGCATCCGGATGTTCTGCCTTTGCCGTCATGACATCCTTTGCCGTAACAGCCGCATGGGTCGGGCATCCGCCGTTAAGAAGCTTCACGTCCTTTTCCGGGCAGTTTCTCTTTACGAAATCTCCGAGATTGCAGTCGGGGATAAAGAGAATTCTGTCATTGTCGATAGCCTTTACGATCTTCAGAGCGCTGGACGAAGTTACGCATACGTCGCAAACCGTTTTAAGAGCAGCCGTCGTATTGATGTAGGCAACGACAGTTCTGCCGGGGTCTTCTGCCTTGACTGCCTCGATAAGCTCCTTGTCCATCTGTTCCGCCATGGGGCATCCTGCCTTTGGATTGGCAAGATATACGTGTTTTTGCGGAGAAAGGATCTTAGCCGTTTCAGCCATAAAGCGGACACCGCAGAAAAGGATATGTTCATTATCTATCCCTTTTGCGTCCACGCTTAATTTGTAGCTGTCGCCGGTATAATCGGCGATCTCGGTAATTTCTCTTGCCTGATAGCTGTGGGCGAGTATGGCTGTTCCTGTTTCCTTTTTCAGCCTGATTATCGCCTCCTGCATTTCACGGACATTCATAATAACACCTCTTTATAAAATAATAATAATGGGTTTCCAAAGGGATAATATCCCTTTGGCAGGGGTGTGGGGACGGCGTCCCCACTTAAAGGCTGCTTTCTGCTATTACTTCGACCTCCACAAGAACATTCTTGGGGAGAGTTTTTACTGCCACGCAGCTTCTTGCCGGGAGCGATGTGAAATATCTGCCGTAGACTTCATTAAAAGCGGCGAAGTCGTTCATGTCTGCGAGGAAGCAGGTAGTCTTGACAGCTTTTTCAAAGGATGAGCCTGCGGTTCTCAGCACCTCACCAAGATTTCTCATTACCTGTTCGGTCTGAGCCTGTATCGTATCAGCTTCAACGGTGTTTGTTGCCGGATTTATAGCTATCTGACCGCTGGTATATACCATACCGTTTGATACGATCGCCTGTGAATAAGGTCCTACTGCGGCGGGAGCTTTTTCTGTGTGAATTTTTATCATAATTATTCTCCTTTACAAAACGGGATATTCAGTTAATGTTCAGTATCTTGAAACCGGCATCTGTGAGCGCATTTCTGATCTGCTCAATGTGGTCGTAGTTTCTTGTTTCAAGGACGATTCGCAGGTAGCAGCCGTTGACAGCCGAACCCTCGTTTGCACGTTCGTGATGAATAGAAGTAACGTTTCCGCCAAGTTCAGCGATGATTCTTGAAACATCCATAAGCTGACCGGGCTTGTCGATAAGTTCGATGTTCATAGAGCACGACCGTCCCGACATGAGCAGTCCTCTCTTTATGACTCTTGAAAGGATCGTAACGTCTATATTACCGCCGGAAAGGAGGCAGACCGTCTTTTTGCCCTTTATCGGCACTTTGTTGAACATAGCGGCAGCGACCGGAACGGCTCCGGCACCTTCGGTAACGAGCTTCTGCTGCTCCATAAGGGCAAGGATAGCGGCAGAAATTTCATCATCGGTGACGGTGACTATATCGTCCACGTACTCAGAAATGATATTATAGGTATTCTCTCCCGGTTCTTTTACGGCTATACCGTCGGCAATTGTTGAAACGCTGTCGAGACGCTCTATCTGGTGATCGTGAATGGAGTTGTACATACTCGGAGCGCCGGCAGCCTGAACGCCGTATACTTTAATAGACGGATTCAGTTTTTTTACGGCAAAGGCAACGCCGGAGACAAGACCGCCGCCGCCAACTGGGACGATAACGGCTTCCATATCCGGTATCTGCTCCAGAAGCTCAAGACCTATAGTTCCCTGTCCTGCTATAACGTCCTCATCGTCAAAGGGGTGGATAAAGGTATAGCCGTATTCGTCACGCTGCCTGAGAGCCTCTGCGTAGGCATCGTCGTATACGCCTTTAACCAGGCAGACTTCAGCTCCGTAGCTTTTTGTAGCTTCCACCTTGGAAATTGGAGCGCCGTCGGGCAGGCAGATAATTGATTTTATACCGTTTCTTGCAGCCGCCAGAGCAACGCCCTGTGCATGGTTTCCGGCTGAACAGGCAATAACGCCCTTTGCTTTTTCCTCGGCGGAGAGCTGTGACATACGGTAATAAGCTCCCCTGACCTTAAACGAACCGGTGATCTGCAAATTCTCGGTTTTAAGGTAAATATCAGCCTCAGTGTTTATTTTTGGGGCACGGATAATATCCGTTTCCCTTATTACCTGCCTTAAAACATATTTTGCGCTGTAGATTTTATCAAGAGTCAGCATTTTAATTACCTTCTTTATTTATGTTCGTTAATGAGTTGATTTACAAATTGTCTTGCAGTTCTTGGTGATCTGCCGCTGCCCTGCAAGGCGAACTGTTCTGCCTTGAGCACAAGTTCTGCGTCAGATATATTTATGCCGCAGTTTCCGGCAAGTTCTCTGACAATGGCAATGTAAGCCTTTTTGTCGGGGCGCTCGAAGTTCACCCTTAAACCGAAACGTGCCGAAAGCGAGAGAGTTTCCTGCATTGAATCGTTCCGGTGGATATCGTCGCCGCTGCGGTCGGAGAAGCTTTCTTTTACCAGATGACGGCGGTTGCTGGTGGCATAGATCACCGTGTTGCTGTTCCGTGCGGAAACAGATCCCTCCAGAGTCGCTTTAAGAGCGCCGAAGCAGTCCTCCCCGGAAATGAAAGAAAGATCGTCAATAAAAATAATAAATTTCAGCGGGTTTCCGCTTATGCTTTCGATAATGCGTGGGATATCACGGAGCTGTTCCTTTGTTATTTCTATGAGACGCAGTCCACGGTCGGCGTATTCGTTGACCACAGCTTTTACCGTAGAAGATTTTCCGGTGCCGGCGTCGCCGTAAAGAAGCACGTTCTGGGCAGGTTTTCCCTCCAGGAGGGCAAGAGTGTTGCTTATGACTGCCTGACGCTCCGTTTCGTAGCCGTAAAGCTCTGAAAGCCGCTGTCTGTCGGGATGATTAACGGGAATGATCTCACCGTCACGCAGAATGAACATGGGACTTTTAGCAAACTTGCCGTAGCCGTGCAGTCCTATATCGCTTATGCGCTTTTTGTATTCGGCGGCAAAGTCGATGTCCGAGTTCTTCCACCGTGGGAGAGGATATATCCTGTAATAGCCGTATGAAGCTTCTTCCGGAGTGAGACGAGAAAGTTCCTGTAAAAATGACAGTTCGGCTGATACTGCGTCTTCAATGCAGGGATCGAACTCTGCTCCGGCAGCCTTTCCGGAAATATAGAAATTTTCATCCTCCAGGACGGTTTTAAGGAGATATTCGCTGAAATTCACATTATGGCTGTAAAGTTCAGCAGCAAACTGCGAATATCTGCCGATGTTGAAATGATCGTCGTCGGCAGATTCCCTCAGCAGTTCTTTAAGAATGCTTAATGCTTTGTCGTCAAGCAGACTGCGGAATACAGCAAGAGTGTCCATTCCGCAGTTGAGGTTGTCAAGTTTTTCACGGATATCAGCCATTATAACGCCTCTAACACCTTTTCAGTCATTTCGGTGCAGGTAAGCGGAGTTCCCTCATCTGCGCCCATGAGATCAGTGGTTCGCCAACCGTCGTTCAGAACCTTGTCAACAGCCTTTTCGATAGCGTCAGCTTCTTCTGCAAGTCCGAACGAGTAACGGAGCATCATAGCTCCCGAAAGAATTGTAGCAATAGGATTTGCCTTGTTCTGACCTGCAATGTCCGGAGCGCTGCCGTGGATAGGCTCGTACATACCACGTGAAGAAGCGCCCAGTGATGCGGAAGCCAGCATACCGATCGAGCCGGTGATCTGCGACGCTTCGTCCGAGAGGATATCTCCGAACATATTTGAAGTTACGATAACGTCGAACTGACGTGGATTTCTCACAAGCTGCATAGCGGCATTGTCAACGAACATATCGCTGTATTCAACCTCCGGATATTCTTCTGCAAGAGTGTGCATAGTCTTTCTCCAGAGACGGGAAGATTCCAGTACGTTTGCCTTGTCGATGCTTGTGACACGCTTATTTCGTTTCATTGCCGTATCAAAAGCGACTCTGCCGATACGTTCGATCTCGGTGACGCTGTAGGCTTCGGTATCGTAAGCCTCCTGACCGTATTTTCCCTCACGGTAGCCCCTGTCGCCGAAGTAGATTCCTCCGGTAAGCTCACGGACGATCATGATATCAAAGCCGTCGCCGACAATTTCATCTTTCAGGGGAGAAGCGGCACGGAGCGCAGGGTACAGCGTAGCCGGACGAAGGTTTGTGAAAAGTCCGAGAGCCGAACGGATACCGAGGAGCGCCTTTTCAGGACGCTTATCGCCGGGCTGATCGTCCCATTTAGGGCCTCCTACAGCGCCTAAAAGCACGCTGTCCGAAGCAAGACATCCGTCAACGGTCTCCTGTGGCAGCGGCAGACCCGTGGCGTCAATAGCGCAGCCGCCTATGAGGTATGGTGTGAAATTGAATTTATGACCGAACTTTACGGCAGTTTTTTCAAGAACAGCAACGGCGCTGTCTACGATTTCAGGACCTATGCCGTCGCCTTTTAATAAAGCAATATTGAATTCCATTATGAAAAGACCTCTTTTCTGTTACTTTACCGAACCGTTGGCGACAGAATTTATAAGACCGCCGTTTTCGATTATCTTCTGGATAAACTCGGGGAACGGTTCTGTTCTGAATTCCGCACCTGTTGTAAGATTGCGGATAATACCGTTGTCAAGATCTGCCTCGACCTTGTCGCCATCGGAGATACCGTCGGCAGCTTCGGGGCATTCAACGATAGCAAGTCCGATGTTTATGGAATTTCTGTAAAAGATTCTTGCAAAGCTTTTTGCGATAACGACCGAGATTCCGCTTGCCTTGATAGCGATAGGAGCGTGTTCACGGGAAGAACCGCAGCCGAAATTCTGTCCGGCGATCATAACGTCGTTCTTGTGCACACGGCTTACAAAAGTTTTGTCGATATCCTCCATGCAGTGCGATGCAAGCTCTGCATGATCGCTTGTGTTAAGATATCGTGCCGGAATGATAACGTCTGTATCGACATTATCGCCGTATTTTATAGCGCTGCCTGTATATTTCATTTTTCTGCTACCTCCCATGGACTGGTGATCTTTCCTGTCAGAGCGCTTGCCGCAGCAACGGCAGGGCTTGCAAGATATACCTCTGATTCCGTGTGACCCATACGTCCCACAAAGTTGCGGTTAGTCGTGGCAACGGCACGCTCGCCGGCTGCAAGAATTCCCATATATCCGCCGAGACATGGACCGCAGGTAGGAGTTGAAACTACTGCGCCGCTCTCAATGAAGATTTTCAGCAGGCCCTGTTCCATAGCGTCAAGATATATCTGCTGTGTTGCCGGAATAACGATAACACGTACGTTTTCAGCGCACTTTCTGCCTTTCATTATCTCGGCGGCGATCTGGAGATCTTCAAGTCTGCCGTTTGTACATGAGCCGATAACTACCTGATCTATCTTTATATCGCCGAACTGATCGAATGTCTTTGCGTTTTCAGGCAGATGCGGGAATGAAACTGTCGGCTCGATTGCAGAAAGATCAATGTCGATCGTTTCATCGTAAATGGCGTCATCGTCAGACTTATATATATTCGGTTCTGCGCCGCCGTGCTCCCTGATATATTCGAGAGTGACATCGTCAACTTCAAAAATGCCGTTTTTCGCTCCGGCTTCGATAGCCATATTTGAGATGCAGAGACGGTCTGACATTGTCAGTGAAGAAAGTCCCTCGCCTGTGAATTCCATAGAGCGGTAGAGGGCGCCGTCAACGCCTATCATACCGATAATGTGCAGAATAACGTCCTTTCCGGTAACGTACTTCCGGAGCTTTCCTGTAAGGTTGAATCTGATTGCGGACGGGACTTTGAACCATGCTTTTCCGATAGCCATTCCGCACGCCATATCCGTTGAGCCTACGCCTGTTGAGAATGCTCCGAGTGCGCCGTATGTACAGGTGTGGGAATCTGCTCCGATAACCACGTTTCCGGCGGTAACAAGACCTTTTTCAGGCAGCAGTGCGTGTTCGATGCCCATTTCGCCTACATCATAGAAATGAGTAACATCGTTAGCGCCGCAGAAGTCACGGCACATTTTGCACTGTTCGGCAGCCTTGATATCCTTATTGGGCGCAAAATGATCCATTACCATTGTAATTTTATCCTTATCGAAAACGCCGTTCTTCTTTAGCTTTGCGAACTCCTTGATAGCCACCGGAGAGGTAATATCGTTGCCGAGAACTAAATCGAGATCGGCAAGGATGAGCTGTCCTGCCTGAACCGAATCAAGTCCGGCATGAGCCGCAAGAATTTTCTGCGTCATTGTCATACCCATTTTTATCATTCCTTTCAAATATAAATTTAGTTATCTGTTATTAATGAATGCCATTCAGTATCCTTTATCTCATTCAAAGTAGCGGGTCTTACCGGAGGGATTTTTTCGTTTTCTTTATAGAAAATCCTTTTTCCATTTGTTTTGTAATAGTCATTAACAGACTGAAACTCTATTGAACATTCATCACACATTACAAAGCATTTACCTGCTAAACAATCAAATAATATCTCCATTTGTCCATAAGGTGCGCAAATAGGACATTTGCCTATATGATAAATATGCTTCATAAGATCTCCTCTTGAATTCAATTTCAGCAATAACATTACTTATTAATAATTGCTCCCTTATGAATTTAGTTATCGCTTTGTATTTATATAAAATCAGAATAGATTTATTATTGCCAATATAAGGATGGACAGATACCCCCATATGGGAAGTAAAGTGATTATTAAAACGCTTGAAATAATTATAACCGGACGTCTTTTTTCAATGCATTTTATTTTTCGTATCCAGAACCGCATAACGAAAAACAGAGCTAATACTAAAACTGTTGTCAGACAACCGCATAAACAAAGTTCATTTAAATCGACATAATGCCATTTTTCGCCGTAATTTTCCTCGTTGTTGCGATATGTAAGGTATTCCTGCAAATCAGAAATAAAAGAATATACCAGCAATAGTATCTCTGCGATCAGGAATCCAATGATAACGCTTGATAAATACGCATAGGTTCTGGCTTCTGTTTCTTTTATCTTTTTTTCAGTGATATTCATGATACCTCCCTTATCAGCGTAGTGTCATATCCATTTATATAACTATATAACCTCCAGTTTATTTGCCTGATATTATTATTTTTGAGCAGAAGAATAATTTCAATCCTCAAAAACAATATCATCGGCTTCGATTTCAAGAATTATATCATCATCAGATACGGTCATGAATTTATAGTTGTTATTATTTATAACTATTTCTCCAAATTCATCGACCATTTCGATATTATGGACAATTTTTTTACAGTTTATAGTTTTCAAACGTTTGACAGCACCATTCCAGATATTTATTTCAATAATATACTCACGGTCTTTTCTGTAAATGTTACCTATTTCGTTGTCATTGTCCATAAGGGCTGTAAATCTGTTTTTGTTTTTCATTACTTTCTGTTAATAATCGCTCCCTTATCAGCAGAAGAAACCATATCCGCATAGCGTTTCAGATAGCCTGTTATGCCCTCTTTTTTCTTGATCGGCATGGTCTTTCTACGCTTGGCAAGTTTTTTGTCAGAAACTTGTGTCATGAATCTCAGTGACCTCCGCAAGCGCAGCCTTCGTATAATAATACAGATTGTAAAACAGTTCCGGCGGTATGGCATCCTCGTTCTCAAATAATATTTCAATGTATTCCTCGTCAGATTCTTCAGGAAGCAGGTACTTATCATTTAGGGTATCTGCAAGATTCGGAAGCTTCTCGGCATGTTCCGTTTTTTCAGCATCGGAACAGATTTCAGCATAATATCTGAACTCGGAAGCAAGTTTATGTGCAAGCCATTCAGCAATGGGATTATTGGAGATATTTACAGCCTTTTTAAAAATTCTTACCAAAAACACAACTGCAAACGGAGCAGGCGGAAACATTGTACACTGATGCTCAAAATTTGAAATGTCATCCCATGCTTGTTTTACTGCGTCAAGGTCTCTCATTTCGTTAAGGATTCCAAATAATTCGGGATAATTTTCAGCAGTTCCGTATGCAGTGATCATTCTGTGCCAGGGAATATCTTCGATATTCAGACTTTTGATATATTCTTTAAAACTGTCCATAATTTGATGTCTCCCTTTTATTTATCTGCTCTGACTGCAAATTTATTTGTTAATAATCGCACCCTTATCAGCGGAGGAAACCATATCCGCATAGCGTTTCAGATAGCCTGTGATATTATCCTTTTTCTTGATCGGCATGGTCTTTCTGCGTTCGGCAAGCTCCTCATCGGAAACCTCAAGAGTGATGCTGTAATTCGGGATGTCGATAGAAATAATATCTCCGTCCTTTACATAGGCGATAGTACCGCCGTTTACAGCCTCCGGGGAAACGTGACCGATAGCCGCGCCACGAGTCGCACCGGAGAAACGTCCGTCCGTGATAAGGGCAACTGACGAGCCAAGACCTGCACCCTGAATTGCAGAAGTCGGCGAGAGCATTTCTCTCATTCCCGGGCCTCCGGCAGGGCCTTCGTAGCGGATGACCACAACGTCTCCAGCCTTGATGCCGCCCTCGTAGATGACCTTGATAGCTTCTTCTTCGCTGTCGAATACTCTTGCAGGGCCTTTGTGACAGAGCATTTCAGGAGCAACTGCGCTTCTCTTTACAACGCATCTGTCGGGAGCAAGATTTCCACGCAGAACGGCAATTCCGCCAGTTTCGCTGTAGGGGGTGTCAATGGGACGGATAGTTTCAGGATCTTTATTTATGCATCCGCTGATGTTTTCGCCTACGGTCTTACCCGTAACGGTCATGCAGTCGGTGTTTATAAGATTTTTCTTTGAAAGCTCATTGAGAACGGCATAAACTCCTCCTGCTTCGTTGAGATCTTCCATATAGGTATGACCTGCCGGAGCAAGGTGACAGAGATTCGGCGTTCTTGCGCTGATCTCGTTTGCGATATCGAGGTTTATATCAACGCCGCATTCGTTTGCAATGGCAGGCAGATGCAGCATACTGTTTGTGGAGCATCCCAGAGCCATATCGGCAGTAAGGGCGTTCATGAAAGCCTTTTCGGTCATTATATCGAGGGGACGGATATTCTGCCTGTAAAGCTCCATTACCTGCATTCCAGCCATTTTTGCAAGCTTTATTCTTTCGGAATAAACGGCAGGGATAGTTCCGTTGCCTTTAAGTCCCATTCCCAGAACCTCCGTCAGGCAGTTCATGGAATTTGCGGTGTACATACCGGAGCATGAACCGCAGGTCGGACAGGCTTTGTTCTCAAATTCCTCAACATCTTCGGCGGACATTTTTCCGGCAGTGTATGCGCCGACAGCCTCAAACATGGATGAAAGACTTGTTTTCTTTCCCTTGACGTGTCCGGCAAGCATAGGGCCGCCGCTTACGAAGATAGTAGGAACGTTTATACGTGCCGCAGCCATAAGCAGACCGGGAACGTTTTTGTCGCAGTTGGGAACCATGACAAGGGCGTCAAAGTGATGTGCCAGAGCCATGCATTCAGTAGAATCGGCTATAAGATCACGTGTTACGAGGGAGTACTTCATTCCTGTGTGACCCATTGCAATACCGTCGCATACAGCGATAGCCGGGAAAACAACGGGAGTTCCGCCGCCCATGGCAACGCCGAGTTTTACGGCTTCAACGATCTTGTCTATATTCATATGTCCCGGAACGATCTCATTGTATGACGATACGATTCCGACCAGAGGACGCTTCATTTCCTCTTTTGTATGTCCGAGCGCATTGAAAAGGGAACGCTGCGATGCCTTTTCAACACCCTCGCAGAAAAAATTGCCGCTCATTATATTTCACCTCAGATTTAATTTTTTAATCCACTTTAACTTTAATATTATCTGTATCCACGTCGATGTCAGATACTTTCACCTTAACGTTAGTTTTTACTTTGATATCGCTGCTATCGTCACTGCCCGAGCATCCTGAGAGGCTTAGCATGGCTGCTGTACTGATTATCAATGTTATTAATATCAAAAACTTTCTTCTCATTCTTATATTTCACCTATACTAAAATTTGTGTTATCTGTACAAGACGCTGCTTAACCGAAAAATCGGGAAAGCAGCGGTGTACAATCTGATCATTCAATCGGAGAATATTCAATTAGTTATTGATAAACTTATCTTCTTCGTTGTTCCAGCTGTAGAGCTTTCTGATCTCTTCGCCGACCTTTTCGGAAGGATGCTCGGAAGCAAGCTTTCTCATAGCCTTGAAGTGAACCTGAGAACCTGCGCTTGACATATCGAGGAGGAATTCCTTAGCGAAAGAACCGTCTTGAATATCGGAGAGAATCTTCTTCATGGTTTTCTTTGTCTCGTCAGTGATGATCTTCGGACCTGTGATGTAGTCGCCGTATTCAGCGGTGTTGGAGATAGAATATCTCATGCCTGCAAAGCCGCTCTGGTAGATAAGATCAACGATAAGCTTCATTTCGTGGATACACTCAAAGTAAGCGTTTCTGGGATCGTATCCTGCTTCAACGAGAGTCTCAAATCCAGCCTGCATAAGAGCACATACACCGCCGCAGAGAACTGCCTGTTCGCCGAAGAGATCTGTTTCGGTTTCTGTTCTGAAAGTTGTTTCCAGAACGCCTGCACGAGCACCGCCGATAGCAAGACCGTAAGCAAGAGCAAGCTCCTGAGCCTTGCCTGTAGCGTCCTGATGAACTGCAACGAGACAAGGAACACCCTTTCCTGCCTGATATTCGGAACGAACGGTGTGTCCGGGACCCTTGGGAGCGATCATTGTAACGTCAACGTCGGCAGGAGGAACGATGCAGCCGAAGTGGATGTTGAAGCCGTGAGCGAACATAAGCATATTTCCGGCTTCAAGATTAGGCTCAATGTCATTCTTGTACAGAGCAGCCTGCTTTTCGTCGTTAATAAGGATCATGATGATATCTGCCTGCTTTGCAGCTTCGGCAGCAGTGAATACTTCAAAGCCCTGCTTTACAGCCTTGTCCCATGACTTTGAGCCCTCGTAAAGACCGATAATTACTCTGCCCTTGTCGCCGAGTGATTCCTTGGCGTTGAGAGCATGGGCGTGACCCTGGCTTCCGTAGCCGATAACAGCGATAGTCTTTCCGTAGAGAAGAGAAAGATCACAGTCCTGTTCGTAAAAAACCTTAGCAGTATTTTCCATTTTTAAGACTCCTTTAAATTTAAATTTGATATATGTAATTGCAATTGAGCAATTATAATCTATAGTAATTTTATAAATGTCAACTTAGTGGATTTTGTTTCTTATGTTCATGTCAAGAGAAAAGATTCTCTATGGATATTCACTCTATTTATTTTCATTACCCCATAAAGGGTTAATGAAAATAAATAATAATGGGTTCCCAAAGGGGGGAGTCCCCACTTAAGGTTGCTGACATTGATCATTTTACCGTTTTAAGGCAGTTTTCGCCTCTTTCGATAGCCACAAGTCCTGTGCGGCACATTTCCATGATGCCGTAGGGTTTAAGCAGTTCGATGAACGCATCTATCTTTGACGTTTCACCGGTAAGTTCGCACACAAGAGCTGTGGGAGAGTAATCGACAATTTTTGACCGGAAGATCTCAACAGCCGTCATGATATCCTGCCTTGACTGCGGCGTATTTCTTACCTTTATAAGCAGAAGTTCCCGGACAACGGTTTCATGTCTGTCAAGAACCTCCACTTCCCTTACGTCGTGGAGTTTGCGAAGCTGGAGAAGAATGCGGTCTTTCAGATATTCGTCGCCGTGAAAGGCGATTGTTATTCTTGAAAAGCTGCTTGATTCCGTTTCCCCCACCGTGAGACTGTCAATGTTGAAGCCACGCCGTGTGAACATTCCCGAAACACGGGAGAGCACGCCGGAAACATTTGATACGATAACTCCGATTACATACTGATCCATTTCACTCACCTCACTTGATTTCTGTTATGATGTCGTCTATAGAACCGCCGGGCGGAAGCATGGGAAGTACAAATTCGTTGCAGTCCACAAGGCAGTCGATAAGATATGTGCCATTATAAGAGAAAGCTTCTGCCGCCGCTTTATCGAGTTCTTCCTTTGTGGAAACACGAATGCCCTTTGCTCCGAAAGCTTCGGCAAGCTTTACAAAATCAGTTTTGCGGTCGAGGGTAGTATTGGAGTAGTGCTTTCCGAAGAAAAGCGTCTGCCACTGACGCACCATGCCCAGAACGCCGTTATTCATGATAACGATAACAAGCGGAATTTCCTGCGAAACGGAAGTGGCAAGCTCGTTGAGATTCATGCCGAAGCTTCCGTCTCCTGTAAACAAGAGAGTGTGTTTTCCTGTAGCGGCAGCCGCACCGATAGCAGCGCCCATTCCGAATCCCATTGTGCCCAGACCGCCGCTTGTAAGGAATGTTCTGGGTGTTCTGAGGGGATAACGCTGTGCAGCCCACATCTGATGCTGTCCTACATCGGTGACTACAATTGAGTCGCCTGCATGAGAGCTGACGATATCTACGATGTCATAGGGATCAAGCCTGTCCTTTGCCGGAATTCCCGTATTGTAACAGGGATGCATACAGTTGCTGCATTCCTTTTTGAAGCCGCAGTTTCTTGCACTTTCAATACGGCGCTGTTCTTCTGTTTTAAGTTCCTCAATTCTCTTATGCCACTGGGGATGCTTCTTTTCCTTTACGACAGCGCACAGCCTTTCCACAGCGTCTTTTATATCGCCGTTTATGGAAAGATCTGCCGGGATATTCTTCCGGAGTTCCGCACCGTCTATGTCTATATGTATGATCTTGAAATTCTTGTTGAACCGTGCCTTGTTTCCTGTAGCTCTGTCGCTGAAACGTGCTCCGAGAGCGATAACAAGGTCAGATTCGTCCTCAGCTATGGAGGATGCATAATGACCGTGCATTCCCTGCATTCCCAGGAAACGTGGATCGTCGGAGGGAACAGCGGAAAGTCCCATAAGGGTGCATCCCATAGGTGCGTCTATCTTTTCGGCAAGAGCCGTTATTTCTGAGGATGCTCTGCCGCTGATGACGCCGCCGCCGAAGTAGATATACGGTCTTTCTGCGGCTTCGATCATCTCTGCTGCTTTTTCAAGTTCTTCGCTGTCGGCAAAGGTAACAGGGTATGGTATCACCGGCTGTGCCTGAGTCTCGAACTCGCATTTTGCTACTTGTACATCCTTGGGAATATCCACAAGAACAGGTCCGGGACGTCCCGATTTGGCGATCTTGAACGCCATACGGATAGTATCGGCAAGTTCACAGACATTTTTTACGATAAAGTTATGCTTGGTGATCGGCATTGTAACACCAACGATATCGACTTCCTGGAAACTGTCTCTGCCAATAAGGTCGCATGGAACATTTCCGGTAATAGCGACCATAGGAACGGAATCAAGAAATGCGGTAGCTATGCCGGTTACAAGATTTGTAGCGCCGGGGCCGGATGTAGCGATTACGACACCTGTTTTTCCGGTTGCTCTTGCGTAGCCGTCGGCAGCATGGGCTGCTCCCTGTTCGTGGGCGGCAAGAACGTGATTTATTCGGTCACGATTGAGATAAAGTTCGTCAAAAAGATTAATGACCTGACCGCCCGGATAGCCGAAAACGGTGTCGCAGCCCTGTTCAACGAGAGTTTCAACAACGATTTTTGCACCTGAAATAAACATGATAAAGTCTCATCCTTTGCATTTTTATACTGTTTTAGGGGAGCAATGTCAACAATTTAAGTAACTCTGTTTCTTATACTCATGTCAAGAGGAAATTTTCTCTCTGTATATTCACCCTAATTGTTCTTATTGCCCCAAAGGGGTAATAAGAACAATTAATAATGGGATTCCAAAGGTGGGATTCCCCCTTTGGCAGGGGTGTGGGGACAGAGTCCCCACTTAATTTGTGACATTGATTCGATAATATAAAAACCTCCGACAGACTGCCGGAGGTTTTGTTCAAGCATCATTGCGTTGATACGGTGAATGTGTATCTGCAAATTTTACTCAAAGTCCTGTGGGCAGAATGAACCGAAGCGGCAGCCGGAAAGTATAATGACTGCGCTGTTAATAATGACTATACCGGAAAAAGTAATGACCGATTTCATTATTAATGCTCCTTTGCTAAGACTTTGAATATTGCAGCGCCGATATGAACAGCGATACTTATTCTTAAACTTAATTATACCATCTTCGGCAGATAAAATCAATACAAAAAATGTATTTTTAAGCATTTTGTTGGATGTTTACAGTTTCCGGCTGTAATGTGCAGGCTATTTAAGCATATTGTTCACGGCGCTTACAAGAGCCTTTATAGAAGATACGACGATATCGGTGTCAATGCCTGTGCCCCAGAAACTTTTTCCGCCCTCGGCAGTGATCTCCACGTAGGAAACAGCCTTGGAAGCTGATCCTACTTCAAGGGCGTGTTCAGTGTAGGTATTAATGCCGTACTCCAATCCGGTATAGGAGCGTATTGCGTTGCTTACGGCGTCGAGGCGTCCGTTTCCGTTGTTGGTGGCAGTGGCGACTCTTCCGTTGTAAATAAGGCTTACGGTAGCTTCAATGCCTCCGCACTGAACGTAGTGCGCTTCCGTTATATTAAGAGGTTCGGCGATGTCAACAAAATTCGTCTTGAAAATCTCGTAGACCTCATCCGGAAGAAGCTCTTTGTGCTTGTGATCTGAAACGCTCTTGACCATATAGCCGACAGTCTCACGCATCTTTTTGGGCAGATTATATCCGAATCTTGCTTCAAGGATATATCCTATGCCGCCCTTTCCTGACTGACTGTTTATTCTGATAACGTCAGCGGAATATTCTCTGCCCACGTCCTCCGGGTCTATCGGCAGATAGGGAACTGTCCAGTGTTCGGTATTTTTTTCCTCACGCCACTTCATGCCCTTGGCGATAGCGTCCTGATGAGAGCCGCTGAACGCTGCAAAGACCAGTTTTCCGGAGTACGGCGAACGTTCATAGACTTCCATGCGTGTAACTTTGGTGTAAAGCTCGGTGATCGACGGGATATCCGAGAAATCAAGCTCCGGATCAATGCCCTGGGAGTACATATTCATTGCAAGGGTGATTATATCTACATTGCCCGTTCTTTCGCCGTTTCCGAAAAGAGTTCCCTCCACACGGTCAGCGCCTGCAAGGAGACCCATTTCAGTATCTGCAACTGCGCATCCTCTGTCGTTGTGCGGATGCAGGGAGACGATAACGTTTTCCCTGTACTTCATGTTGTCGCACATATACTCGATCTGATTGGCGTAGACATGGGGCATGGACAGCTGAACCGTTACCGGCAGATTGATGATGACCTTATCGTCGGGCGTGGGCTGCCATACGTCAAGAACTGCATTGCATATTTCCAGGGCAAACTCCGGTTCAGTGCCGGTAAAGCTCTCAGGGGAGTACTCAAAGCGGAAATTTCCTTCGTATTTCTCACGATACTCCTTGCAGAGCTTTGCTCCGGTCACGGCAATATCAATGATTTCTTCCTTGCTCTTGCGGAAAACCTGTTCACGCTGGGCAAGCGATGTGGAGTTGTACAGGTGAACGATAGCGTTTTTACAGCCCTTGAGAGCGTCAAATGTCTTTTTTATAATATGCTCTCTCGACTGGGTGAGCACCTGGATAGTCACGTCGTCAGGAATCATATTCTGTTCGATAAGAGTGCGGCAGAAGTCGTATTCGGTTTCAGAGGCGGCAGGAAATCCTATTTCGATCTCCTTGAATCCTATCTCAACAAGTTTTGCGAAGAATTCCAGTTTTTCGCCAAGACTCATGGGAATGATAAGAGCCTGATTGCCGTCTCTCAGGTCAACGCTGCACCACATGGGAGCTTTGTCGATATAGGACTTTTTTGTCCATTTCATTTCTGTCCGGGGGGCTTCAAAAAACTGACGTGTGTACTTTTCTGCATTTTTCATAATAGTTTCCTCCAATCAATTTTAATCCGATCAGACAACAAAAAAGTCTCTTCCATACACTAAGGTATGGAAGAGACGAAGTTACTTGCAGGATACTCCGTGGTACCACTCTTCTTGGCGCATAAAACGCCCGCTCATCTGCGTCGGATTAACGCATATCTCTGTAACGGGAGAACCCGTCCAAGCCTAATTTACGCAAAGATGCGTTTTTCAGCCGGATGCTCAGGGAGGAGCTATGACCCGTTTTGTCTCACTGTCTTTCACCGCCGACAGCTCTCTGTACAAACTCCACAGGCTTTATTTCCCTTCATCGCATTTTTTGATATTGATTATATTATAGCAGGCTTTTTTTTATTTGTCAAGAGATTATTTAAAAAAATTTTTTCAAATAAAGATACGATTCCTGTCAATAATAATTATGAATCAATAATTTTCGGCGCTGGAGCATTTTTTTCATATTCTTTTCTGCGGCGTTTTTCCCGGCGTTCTTCTCCGGCGCTGTACGAAAAAAACTGCACTGCCGCAATGATACACGTGAGCAGAAAAGGCAGTATCACCGGAAGGATCCGCTGTCTGTACATATCAGCGACAGGCATGAGTGCATAAGCACCGTGACCCATCCAGCCGGCTTTTTCCGCATGACCGGCAAGCCGGGACAGAGCCGCCATGCAGAGTGCAAAGCCCGGAACAGCAATTGACACAGAAAGCAGATTCGGCAGACTCTTCCTGAAAAGACAGAGTATCGCTGCTCCGGTCAGCGCAGAGCCTGAAAGGATAAGAGCAACAGCATACCCGGAGATCGTTTTTCCGTAATTTTCGCTTTTACTCAGAATCCCGACCCCCGTCATAACAGTCATAAAAAACGGATAAACGGCTGTCAGGATAATAAGCAGAGCCTTTGCGGCAGTCATAACAGGTTTTTGTTTTGTAAAATTTTTCCGTTTGCGTTTCATTGGCATATCTCCCACAGAAATAATTTGCATTAGTAATCTGTCATAAATGAAATATAATAATCTTCGGGCAGAATTATTTCTGCTCTAATTAAAGGAAAGGACTTGTAAAATGCAGCTTAAAAGAAAACTTATCAGGTCGGCAGGGGCGCTGCTTTCGGCAGTTTCGCTTTGCATTTTCGGAACAGCCGGCTATTATTCGACCAGGCTTCCGTCGTCTGTTACTATCAGACCGTCATCGGAACTTAAAATTGCCGAGTATCCGGAAATAAGCTGTTCGGTAAGTCCGGAAGCGGTCATGCGGACAGCAGGGAACTTTCCGGAAACAAAACAGGTAACGCTGTCTCTTTTCGGTGCGATACCTGTAAAAAATGTCAGCGTGACCGAAGCAGAGCCGCCGGTACTTTCTGTCTGCGGGCATCCGTTCGGGATAAAGCTTCTTATGGACGGAGTTATGGTGACTGAACTTGGCGCTGTGACCGATAAAAGCGGCAATACCAGCTGTCCTGCGGAAGAAGCCGGCATTATGACCGGGGATATTATAAAATCAGCGGACGGAGAACCGCTTGTCTCGAACAGCCGTTTGCAGGAGATCATATCCAGCAGCGGCGGCAAGGAAGTCAGCCTCACAGCAGAGCGCAGCGGTCACGAATTTACAGTGTCGCTCAGGCCTGTTTTCTCTGAAAAGAACAATATGTGGCGTGGCGGTATGTGGGTTCGTGACAGCATAGCCGGAATAGGTACGATGACTTTTTTTAATAAGAAAACAGGAGAATTTGCAGGCCTTGGTCATCCGATATGCGATGCCGATACCGGGGAAATAGTGCCTGTTTACAGCGGAGAAGCAGTTCCTGTGGAGATAACCGAAGCCAGAAAGGGTGAAAGGGGGATTCCCGGTGAACTCCGGGGAAGTTTTGCAAACGGAACATTCGGCGTTCTTGAACGCAACAACAGCTGCGGCGTATACGGCAGACTTACAGAGAGAGGTCTGGATGAACTCTGCCGTGATTCACAGGAATTCGTCATGGGATACCGCCAGGATATAACTACCGGAGAGGCGGAGATATATACTACTGTCAGCGGCAGCGCTCCGGAAAGATATAAAATTGAAATAGAAAGCATAGATTTTAACAGTAAAGAATCTGCCAAAAATATGGTAATAAGAATAACCGACAAGCGGCTTATAAAATCATGCGGAGGCATAGTGCAGGGTATGAGCGGAAGTCCTATAATACAGAACGATCGTCTTATAGGTGCAGTGACTCACGTATTTGTGGCTGATCCTACTAGGGGATATGCTATTTTTGCGGACAATATGGCGGAGTATCTTGAGGGGTAAAAATAAAATCGGCAGTTACGATATGTAACTGCCGGAAATTTACCGGAAATTCCGAAAAAGAAATTTATCTGCTTTCTTCGCTGAAACCGCTGTCTACGAGCTCAATCAGTGCATCAACTGCGGCCTTTTCATCAGCACCGTCAGCGATAACTTTTACATTAGTTCCGCCTACGATACCAAGGGAAAGAATTCCGAGGAGACTCTTAGCATTAACTCTGCGCTCTTCCTTTTCGATCCAGATGGATGACTTAAATTCATTAGCCTTCTGAATGAAGAAGGTTGCAGGTCTTGCATGAAGTCCTACCTGATTCTTAACCATTACTTCCTTGACAAACATATACAACTCTCCTATTCTCTTAAATTCAGCCCTCTCGATCTTCAGAAGCTGAATGCAAATACAAGCGGAGCCGCACTTTTTACAGAGTGCGGACAGCCTTTTATTTTCTTTGCTGATATCATTATACATTCAAAATTTATTATAGTCAACGGCTTTTTTTTCAGAAATACTGATATTTTAATAAATTCTACATTTATATAAAATCACGGCTTGATTTATCTCAATTGCTTGTTAATTATCACAACAAGGAAATGTTGATTTTAATTGGTAATGTTATATAATATTCCACCTTATAATATGGTGAATTCGTCTAAACGGAAAAAATTATTTCATATATACCAATAGTAAATAACGTCTGTATACTCCCCTCTATTGCAAAACGCAATAAAGATGATAGGAAGAGATTTCGTATGTCAAGGCGGAGGAGAAAAGCATACTGTCGTATGGTGACGACGACAACGCAGACAGACGAAATTTCTGCCGGTCAGATTATTGTGGTTTGCAATAGAGGGGAGTATAATCAGGCTGTTCCGCCTTTTTTCTTCTTTTTTTCCTGCGGGGGATTTTCTCTGACATATTTTTCAAAAAGATCCGGACGCCTTGCCGCCGTTATTTCAAGACTCTGCTCGTGACGCCATTTGCCGATATTCGCATGATGACCTGTCAGCAGCACCGGAGGAACTTCCATTCCTTCCCATATTTCAGGTCGGGTATAGTGCGGATATTCCAGCAGGCCGCTGTAGATGCTCTCCTCTGTAAAGCAGACATCGTCCGAAAGCACTCCGGGACACATCCTTGCCACAGCGTCCGCAAGAGCCATTGCCGGCAGCTCTCCGCCTGTGAGAACATAGTCTCCGATAGAAATTTCTTCATCCACGATCTTATCTATAACACGCTGATCTACGCCCTCGTAGTGACCGCAGATTATAAGAATATTGTCCATTTTTGAAAGTTCAACAACTCTTTTCTGATCGAGTATCTTTCCTTTCGGGGACATATATATCGTATGCGGAACTGCGCCCATTTCCTCGCAGACAGCCTTGTAACAGTTGTAAATCGGTTCACACTGCATGACCATGCCCATTCCGCCGCCGTAGGGAGTATCATCTACACGACGGTGTTTGTCCTGCGTATATTCACGTATCTGACGGCAGTGAACCTCTATTTTTCCGGCTTTTCGGGCACGTCCGATAATGCTTTCGCCCAGAACGGCTTCGCACATTTCAGGAAAAAGAGTGGCAATTTCTATTTTCATTCAAAAAGTCCCTCCAGCGGACGTATAGTCATGATATTTCCATCAATGTCGGTTGAGATAACAACTTCGGGGATTGCCGGAATGAGATATTCCCTGCCCGCACCATTGATTACATAAACGTCGTTTGCTCCGGTCTGCATGACATCAGCAATCTTTCCGTAAACGAAATCGGTATCGGCATCATGCACTTCCATGCCTATAAGATCCTGTATAAAGTAGGTATCTTCATCAAGCTCGAGGTCGTCACGGTGCATATAGAGAATTTTATTCCGCAGCTTTGCGGCGTCTTCCGGAGTATCATATCCCTCCAGCTTTGCGATCACCATGCCTTTGAATGCACGTGAACGCTCGACAACGATTTCCTCATGACTTTTTCCGATAAACAGCCTGTCGAATTCACACAGAAGCTCCGGATAGTCCGTGTATGGCATTATCTTGACCTCGCCTCTTATTCCATGAGTTGTAACGATTTTTCCGGCTTCGAGATATTGTTTTTTCATATGGATCTCCTATTCAATTTCAACTGTTGAAAGTATCTGCATTGCCGTTTCCTTATCGGAGGAGTAGGCATGAACTATATATTGTTTCTCGTTATGAAAAAGCCACAGAGCATAGCTATACTTCATTTTCTTAGCTCCCGCAGAACTCATTTCTGTAAAAAATCCCTTTATTCCGTCCTTTTCATAGTAACTAATAGTTTCCACTTTTTCTACAGTTTCTTTAGTTTCAGCGTATTCCAAAAAGACCTTTTTGTCCTTTCCCCTCAGTTTCAGGCAGTCCTTTGAGGTAAGATTACGCAGCATCTTAACATTTTCATAGGATGTCTGAGGCGGATCTATGCCAAGTTTTTTAAAGAAATGCAGATAATCCTTCTTTAAATATTTACTGTATTCATCGAAGTATGCATCCCCGTAAGTTTCATCGTCAAGCACAGATACTATGACGTTCAGATAGTCGGATTTAAAGGGGAGAAGATCACTGTTATACCGGGCGTCCTCCGGGCCCATTACGGTGATGCCGTCCTTTGTGTATGCGACAAAATCTTTCGGAATATCAACGTCAAAGCCGTCGAACGTGCCGATAGTGCGGTCGATATATTGATATTCCTTTTTTACCTTATGATAGGTGAATATTCCGGGAACGAAAATAAATATTGCCAATGCGGCAACAAGGACTATTCCCAGAACAATACAGCTTATCTTTATTACTTTTTTCATAAGATAATTTTAGTTCTTCATCTCAAAGTTTTCGCCGAGAACTTCCTTATTTGATTCAAGAATAGGGTTAATGAAATCTCTGAGGAATTCGTCAACCTGCTGAGAGCTTCTTCCGGTGTAGTTTTCCGGCTTGAGAACAGCATCGAGTTCTTCCTTTGTGACCATGAACATGGGATCGGCTTCGATAAGCTCGCAGAGATTGTTGTCCTTTCCGTAAACCTTTACCTGTTCGCCGGCGATCATGGAGTAGTCCATAATTCTGTCGTGGAGCTCCTGACGGTTGCCGCCCTTCTTTACAGCGTCCATCATGATATTTTCGCTTGCCATGAAAGGAAGCTCAGCCATAACACGTCTGCGGATGATCTCAGGATATACCACAAGACCGTTAGTAACGTTCATCATGATATTGAGGATAGCGTCAACACCGAGGAATGCCTCAGCCACACTGATTCTCTTGTTAGCGGAGTCGTCAAGAGTTCTCTCGAACCACTGAGTTCCGGCTGTAAATGCAGGGTTAAGGCTGTCGATCATAACGTATCTTGCAAGCGAAGTGATACGCTCGCATCTCATGGGATTACGCTTGTAAGCCATTGCTGACGAGCCTATCTGTTTCTTTTCACGGGGTTCTTCCATTTCCTTGAAGCTCTGGAGGATACGCATATCGTTAGAGAACTTGCTTGCTGACTGTGCGATTCCGCTGAGAACGGCAAGTACCTGAGAATCTACCTTTCTGGAGTATGTCTGACCTGAAACGGGAACAACGCTGTCAAATCCCATTTCCTCTGCGATCATTTTTTCAAGCTGTTTGATCTTGTCCGTATCTCCTTCAAAAAGTTCCATAAATGAAGCCTGAGTGCCCGTTGTTCCTTTTGAGCCAAGGAGACTGAGGGTAGATATCCTGTATTCGAGATCGTTGAAATCCATTAGCAGCTCGTTGAGCCAGAGGGTTGCTCTCTTGCCGACAGTAGTAAGCTGTGCCGGCTGAAGATGAGTATAAGCCAGACAGGGCATATTCTTGTACTCATCGGCGAACTTTGCCAGATTGTTCATAACGTTGATAAGCTTTCTGCGTATAACGTTCAGGGCGTCACGCATGATGATAACGTCGGTATTGTCGCCGACATAGCAGGATGTAGCGCCAAGGTGAATGATTCCGGCAGCGTCCGGGCAAGCCTGTCCATAGGCATAGACGTGAGACATTACGTCGTGACGGCTGATTTTTTCCCTTTCTTCGGCAACCTTGTAGTCAATATCGTTTATATGATCTTCAAGCTGTTTTACCTGAGCTTCGGTAACGGGAAGTCCGAGTTTCATTTCAGCTCTTGCCAAAGCAACCCAGAGCTTTCTCCAGGTGGTGAATTTCTTGTCGGCGGAGAAAATGTACTGCATTTCCTCGCTGGCGTATCGTGTGCAGAATGGGCTTTCATAGCTGTTGATATTTCCGCTCATAATTATGATCTCCTTTAGTTTTAAGATTATTTTATTATATCATTTTTTGCGATATATGTCAATACAAATGAAAAACGGCGCCTGAAAAAGCGCCGTTTGTTGTGTGGATATTATTCAAGGTTAAGAAGTTTTTTCTGAACTGCAAGAGCGTCCATATTTGTTAAGCCGTCGTGATTTCCGGTGATATCGGCATTGTACGCTCCCTGTGGTGTAAGAGTGTATTCATCGGGATTGCCTATTGACTGCATTATTGACACTGCATCGGCAATTGAAAGCTCTCCGTCGTCGTTGGCGTCGCCGTCAATGTTGTTATGCATATCTATGACGGTACCTTGAGAAACATCATTAGAAGAAGGCATGATAATGAAGTTATGGATTCCTAAATCGTCGTAGATCCGTTTTGCGATATTGTAGCTTTCTTCGGCAGAAAGTTCCTTTTCGGCATTGACAATAAAAACTTCGTCATCCGTTTCGTCTGTTTCTGTATACCAGTCAAGATTGTTTTGGGTAATATAATTATCAATTGCTTCACGGTTGGAATTCCAATATGTTCTCATACTGTTTTGTACATTGCCGTACCAGACATTTGTTTTATGATAATCAAACGTTTGAAGTTTTTCTGTACTGTTAAGCAGGTCGTATATATCAAGTACCTGTTCATATGTGATATCCTTTTGCCTTGCTTCTTCGTAGGGAAGATATCTGCTGCTGAAACCTGCAATACGCAAATTATATGAGTTATCCGTCTGTGAAACGAAAGTGAGGGCTGCATCCGGGCATATTTCATAAATAGATTTTTCCAAGGTTTCGCTGTCGATATTACCGGATATACTTGCTGAAATGTAGTCGGCATCCTGTCCTCCTATGTCATATAACTCATATGCATTGTTTCCGGTATCTGCAAGATATATTCTGCGGGATTCATCAGCGTCGTAAAAAAAGCCGTCAGCGGGAATCATATATGCGTCTTCAACTAATTCATCCATATAATCTTTGCCGGTAACCCATGCAAAAGCGCCGGCAGACATTGCGGACACTGCTCCGGATGTAATTACAGAAGCCATAATCATGGCAGATATTTTTTTGAAATTTTTCATGATATATCCTCCTTTAATATTCGATGTTGGGATTGTTATTATAGAACTTGAGAATGTTCATGTAGATTTTATTCAAGGTTAAGAAGCTTTTTCTGAACTGCAAGAGCATCCATATTGGTTAAGCCGTCGTAGTTTCCGGCGATATCAGCGTTGAATTCGCCCTGAGGTGTAAGAGTGTATTCGTCGGGATTGCCTATTGCCTGCATTATGGATATTGCATCGGCAAGTGAGAGTTCTCCGTCGTTGTTGGCGTCGCCGTCGATGTTGTTGTGCATATCTATGACGTCGCCTTTTATTTCAGATGCGGATTCATAGAAATCAGTGTAAGGTACAATACCAGTGCCTTTATAAATCTGATTGGCAATAGCGTAATGTTCTTCCGGTGAAATATCTTCGTTCGGGACAACCGTAATATTCAGTTCATTTGGAATACTTGCCGACCAGCTTTCGTTATCGAGGAACTGTTCTTCAATGTGACAATTAGGAATATTTTCGGAAACATAATTTGTCAGCAGTTCTTTTGTTTCGTCATCCACATTATGATAATAAGTGATCGAACCAAAGTGCGAAATCGTAGAAACATTTTGCGTTCTGAAATCAAATTTGCTTATTTCAGCGTTTTTAATAATGGCATCATAAATTTCACGTGATTTACTAAGAGTGATGTTTGTTTTTATTGCTTCTTCAAATGGAATTTTACCTCTGCCATTGCATCCGGTCAAAGTAAGGTAATCACTATTGCCATTGCCCTCAGCATAAGTTTCTACATAAATTTCAGGGAAATTTTCTTTCATGATGTTACAGATAGTATCATATGACGTCTTGTCAGCCGGCAGAATTGATATTTCATTCGGATATACAGGAGAAACCTGTATTCTTTCAAAATGTTGTGTTTTGTCAGCAAGTATAAAAGTAGTGTCATGATATTTTGATGTATCATTACCATAATCCCAATTACAAGCAGAACCGTCGGCAAAAAGGTTATTTCCGTCATCATTTCTGGATACTGCAAAGGCATCTTTAAGCAAACTGTAAAGACCGTCATAACCGGAGTCATAACCAGAGTAAAATGCTCCGGCAGACAGTGAGGAAATCGTTCCGGCTGTAATTACAGAAGCCATGAGCATGGCAGATATTTTCTTGAAATTTTTCATGATATATCCTCCTTTAATATTCGATGTTGGGGTTGTTATTATAGAACTTGAGAATGTTCATGTAGATTTTATTCAAGGTTAAGAAGCTTTTTCAGAATAGCAAGAGTGTCCATATTGGTTATACCGTCATAATCTCCGGCAATATCGGCGTTGAACTTGCCCTGCGGTGTAAGAACATATTCGTTGGGGTAACAGACAGCCTCCATTAGTGACACTGCATCGGAAAGCGAAAATATTCCATCATTGTTTGCATCACCTTCGATGTTGTTTTGGAGGTCGATCGTTATATCCTCAGATAATAACTCAACCGTATCAAGATACTCGATATTTGGATAGATATTCAGATCACTGTAAATCATTTTTGCAAGATTATAACGCTCGGCAATTGTAATTTCTTCATCCGGAACAACATAGAAAGTTCTGCCTTTTGGATTTTCATCAATATGACACGGCAGATTGTTATCAGTGATATAATTGGTAATTAATTTCAGATTATTAACACCATTTTCCCTTATGTCATATACGGTAATAAAGGTTGATGCTGATTCTTCATACGTAACAGGTACCATTGTGTAGTTAAATTCCTGCACTTCCCCGACGCTGTCAAGTAAGTCCTTGACCCTGTGCACCTGTTCGTATGTTAAATCCTTTTTTCTTGCTTCGTCGTAAGAGATACGACCGTCAAACCCTGCTATATATAATTCCCAGTAATCATTTGCTTCTGTAAAGGAGTTAAAACGGATTTTTTCCGCATCGGGACATATTTCGGCAAGAGACTTTCCAAAAGCATCACTGTCAATATTACCGTATATGTTTGCTCTGATGCTGTCAGCTCGTTGACCGGGTATAGAACAAATGACATATCCTATATGTTCATCATCGTAACCGGTTTCTGTGATGTACATTCTCCGATTCTGATATATATCGTTATCATTCCTGCATAAAAAACCGTCATTGGGAGGAATCATATATGAATTCTCCAATATGCTGTCCATGTATGTTTTATCATTAAAATAAACCACCGCATGAGCAGACACGGAAGAAATCGTTCCCAATACGGCTATAGAAGCGATAAATGAGACTAAAAAATTTCTATGTTTTTTCATGTTTATTTAATATTCAATATTGGGGTTGCTGTTGTAAAATTTGAGGATATCAGGAGTTATCCTAATACCAACGTTTAAATTTTTTTCATTATCATGTGCAGTGTTTATTGCAATAACTGTCTTATAATCATATACTGTTCCGTTTTTAGTTATAAATGCCTCTTCAGCGTAAACAGGACCTCCGCTGTCTCCGCCAGCTGTATCTGCATCATAATATATTCTTCCGTTTTCTAAAGAGTCAATTTTGCCTTTAGCTTTAAATCTTATACCGAAAGGCAATCCTTGATAATTGTCGGGATACCAATCACTGGATGGAAAACCAGAAACGATTACTTGACCGTGATTGTTTATATATTCGGATAAAGCACTTCCGAGTTTAAACGAACCATATTCACTTAAATCTTCTTCAACGTAGATTAAGGCATAATCATATTTTTCACAATCTCCATAATCGGTTGTATTGTGGTATATTTTACTAATATCAGTATATATGGGTGTGACTACTGTTTCGTTATTGTCCTTATCAACTAATTTTATTTTAGTGTTAAAGAATTGTTGGCTTTCACATTTGTAAACACAATGTGCGGCAGTTGCAATTATATGATCATCAATTATAAAGCCAGAACCATAAAGAGCATTGTCTTTCATTATGTGAACAACAGCTGTATCATAATCTCTGATCATATCGTTATCACTTATTATTATTCTATTTTGAGTAGTTTTACTGTTTGAGGAAACCGTGTTATCAAATGGATTAACAGTCAGTGAATATTCATTAATTGTATTAGACGAGCTGTTGTTGTAATAATGTCTTACGTAATTTCTTGTAGTTGCAACAGCCTGAGAATCTGCACCCACAGGACCAGGAAGACTACTATCGTTAATATTTCCAACCAGATACTGCTGAATTTTCTCACTGTCCATAGCGCTTATAATGCCGTTTCCGTCAAAGTCAAAAGATTTTACACTGGATGGATTATACTTTCCTGCAAGGTAATAACTGGTAGTAATTACATCATTCAAATAAATTTTGCCGTCACCGTTTGCGTCACGCACTGTGGTTACTGCCGAACTTGTCATTGAAGCAGTTGAAACTGTTAAAACAGCAGTTGCCGCCATTAAAGCTGAGATCGATCTTTTTTTGTTTTTCATAATTAATCACTCTTAAAATGAACAGATTAAGTTTTAGCTTAAATGTAAAAGCAGAACATACTCTTTTCTTATATTATACTATATTTTCCATATATTGTCAATGTGCATTTATACCAAAAATGTTGAAAAATATTCACATAATAATCAACTGTAAATCGAAATAATGTTTGATTTTCAATTGACAACTGCCTTGCGGCATGATAAAATAATATTATCGAATGAAAGAGAGGACAAACTTATGAATTCAGTTTGCTTTACAGGACACAGAATTATTCCCGGGACGGCGGAAATCGGTGAAAAGCTGTCCGGCGTTCTTGAAAAATGGATATGCATCCGTGGAATCACCGACTTTTACGCCGGCGGAGCTGTCGGGTGGGATACGCTGGCAGCAAATACGGTTATCGGACTGCGAAAAAAATATCCCCGGATAAAGCTTCATCTGGTGCTGCCGTGCTCCAATGAGGAACAGACTGCCAAGTGGACAGAGCCGCAGCGGAGAGAATTCTACCGCATTCTCAGACTTGCCGATTCGGTGGAGTATATTTCTGACCGCTACTATAAGGGGTGTATGAAGGAAAGGAATATTCGTCTTGTTGAACACGCCGATACCTGTTGCTTTTGTTATTGGGATCCTGGAGCATTCAGCAGCGGCACAGGACAGACAGTTCGGCTTGCCAAAAAGAAACAGCTTACAATAGTTAATTTTCGTGAGTAAAAGTTTAATGCAGCACCGCACAATTTTTGTGCGGTGCTGCATTAAACAGCGGAAATTAATCCCTTGAAATCCGTTGCTGTCCGGATTATTTCGTAAGTTTCATTATGCTTTCTTCGTTGCCCATGACAAGCAGCGTCTGATTGCGTTCAAATACATGATCCGGACTGAATACCGGCATAAAATGATCGCCGGTCTTTATAGCGATAATTGAAATATTGTACTTCTGGCGGACATTCTTTTCAAGAATCGTTTTTCCCTCCCACGATTTCGGAACAGTTATTTCGTAGATCGAGTAGTCGTCATCAATTCGGAAGTAGTCAAGTATATGGTTTGAGCCAAATTTTACCGCAAGGCGCTCGGCAGTTTCTCTTTCGGGGTAAATAACGGAATCAGCGCCGTTCCTGAGCAGAAACTTCTTGTGTATATCTCTGTTTGCACGGGCAAAAACGTGTTTTGCTCCCTTTTCCTTTACAAGAGCCGTCGTTTCAAGAGAAGCCTGGAAATTATCGCCTATTGCCACAATGACCATATCGAAATTACCCACGCCGAGAGAATCAATGAAGTCCGGATCAGTGCAGTCGCCTATCTGAGCGTCGGTGACAAATCTCATGGAAGCGTTCACACGTTCTTCTTTTATGTCAACGGCGAGAACTTCGTTATTCTGTTCTACAAGTTTTTTTGCTATGTGTCTGCCAAAACGTCCGAGTCCAAGTACTAAGAATGAATTCATTTATATTACCTCCTGCGATATTATCCCACCGAGATTTTTTCCGAGGGATACTGTGAGTTTATATTTGATTGTTTGTTGGTGAATGATTCCAGAATGGTAAGTCCTCCTGTTCTGCCCATGAACATGAGCAGTATCAGTATGATCTGTGAGGGAATGCTCAGCGACGGTGTAATTCCTAAGGAAAGACCTACGGTTGCAGCTGCTGATACGCTTTCAAAGAGAGCGGGCATGATCCCGATATTTTCGATGAAGCTTATGGCAATGGCGCTTATTCCGGAGACGGTGAGGTAAAGCATCATTACGCAGCAGGCGTTGTGGAGTATGCTGTCGTCGATTCTTCTTTTGAAGCATTCAAGAGACTTCCTTTGCCGGAATGTCGAAAAAATGCTGATATAAAGCACTGAAAAAGTAGTTATCTTTATACCGCCGGCAGTAGATCCTGAAGCGCCGCCTATAAACATCAGTATTGTCATAAGCATCTGACCCGCTTCGTTCATCTGCGACAAGTCAACTGAAGAAAATCCGGCGGTTCTTGCGGAGGCGGACTGAAAACAGGAAGCAAGGATTTTTTCTCCGAAGCTGAGATTTTCATACGCAGGGGAACTGTATTCCAGTATCATGAATCCGGCTGCTCCCAGAAAAAGAAGTATTCCCGAAACAGTTATTACCACCTTAGTCTGGAGCTTGTAGCGTTTGAAATGCCATTTGTTATGTAAAATATCGTCCCACACCAGAAAGCCGAGACCACCCAGAATGATAAGAGCCATAAGCACGATATTTACCATTATATCGCTGTGAACGGTAATCATTGACGAGCCTGGGGAGGATCTTCCCATAAGGTCTATGCCGGCATTGCAGAAAGCGGAAATGGAATGGAATATCGAATAATACAGACCTCTGACGACTCCGAATTCCGGACAGAATCTCACTGCAAGCAGTGCAGCGCCGGAGAGTTCCACAATAAGCGAGCCGATCAGAATAAATCTTGTCATTCGGACTATTCCGCCGACCTGGTGAGCGCCGACGGATTCCTGCATGGTAAAACGCTGCCTGAGACCAATTTTTTGCTTTGTATATGAAAGCGCAAAAATTGCAATGGTCATGAATCCCACGCCGCCGACCTGTATCATGGAAAGTATTACAAGCTGTCCGAAAAGAGACCAGTGCGTATAGACGTCCGACAGAACAAGACCCGTAACGCAGGTCGCCGATGTTGCGGTGAATAGTGATTCGTTAACGGATGTTATACAGCCGTTCCGGCTGGAAACGGGGAGCGTCAGCAGAATAGTTCCAATGAGTATTACTGTAAAATAGCCGAGCATGAGTATTCTTGTCAGCTTCATGTTTTTCAAGGATTTAAGCATTTTCCGCACCTGTCTTTCTGGATTGCCGCAGTTTTAGGGATCGGTATTATTATATCATGGTGCCAGATGATTGTCAAGGCGGCGTTCATAACGTGTATGCATTCAAAAAACACTTGACATTTCTGCAAATATGACTTAAAATATAATAGATACATAATCATCACGAAACGAGGTCATAAAAATGAAGAATAATGAAAAAATAATGGACAGAATTGTAGAACTCTGCAAATCAAAGGGTTTTGTATATCCCGGTTCTGAGATCTACGGCGGTCTTGCAAATACATGGGATTACGGTCCTCTCGGCGTTGAGCTTAAAAACAATATCAAGAGAGCGTGGATGAAGAAATTCGTTCAGGAAAACAAGTATAATGTAGGTCTTGACAGCGCTATCCTGATGAATCCGCAGACATGGGTGGCATCCGGTCACATTGGCGGATTCTCCGACCCTCTTATGGACTGCAAAGAGTGTAAAACACGTCACCGTGCCGACAATCTTATCGAGGATTTTGACGGAACGAATGTAGCAGGATGGACGAATCAGCAGATGACGGACTACATCAACGAAAAGGGAATAGTGTGCCCGAACTGCGGCAAGCATAATTTTACGGATATCCGTCAGTTCAACCTTATGTTCAAGACGTTCCAGGGTGTTACTGAGGACAGCAAGTCAGAGCTGTATCTCCGTCCCGAAACGGCGCAGGGCATTTTTGTTAATTTCGCAAATATCCAGAGGACAACACGCAAGAAAGTTCCTTTTGGCGTTGCACAGGTCGGAAAGTCGTTCAGAAACGAGATCACTCCCGGAAACTTTATTTTCCGTGTACGTGAGTTCGAGCAGATGGAGCTTGAATTCTTCTGTAAGCCGGGTACTGATCTGGAGTGGTTCAGTTACTGGAGAAGCTTCTGCAAGAATTTCCTGCTGAGTCTTGGTCTTAAAGAAGAAAATATCCGTCTCCGTGACCACGACCCTGAGGAACTCTGCTTCTACTCCAAGGCAACAACCGACTTTGAATACCTCTTCCCGTTCGGCTGGGGCGAACTCTGGGGCGTTGCTGACCGTACAGATTACGACCTGACACAGCATATTAAGACAAGCGGAAAGTCCCTGGAATATTTTGATCCTGAGACCAATGAGAAGTACATCCCGTATGTTATCGAGCCGTCTCTCGGCGTTGAAAGACTGTTCCTCTCGATCGTGACAGAGGCGTATGACGAGGAAGAGCTTATTTCAACTGATAAAAACGGCAACGAAAAGAGAGAAACAAGAACCGTTATGCGTTTCCATCCGGCTCTTGCTCCTTTTAAGTGTGCTGTGCTCCCTCTTGTTAAAAAGCTTACGCCCAAGGCGGAGGAAGTATACGAGATGCTTTCCAAAAAGTTCATGGTTGACTTCGACGAGACAGGAACTATCGGAAAGAGATACCGCCGTCAGGACGAGATCGGTACACCTTTCTGCATTACTTACGATTTTGATACCCTTGAAAAGGATAATTGCGTAACCGTCCGTGACCGTGATACAATGACTCAGGAAAGAGTTGCTATTGATGATCTCGCCGCTTATATCGAGGAGAAAATTGCATTCTGAAAAATGCCATAAAAAGGGAATCCCTCTCTTCTGTTGAGGGATTCCCTTTTTCGCTATTCTGCGAGTATATATCCAATGTTGATGATTAAGAGGTACTGTTCCTCATACTCGTGTTAAAAGGAGCATTCCCCTCCGGATATTGATTCTATTTTTTTCATTACTCCTTAATGGGGTAATGAAAAAAATAAAAATGGGTTTCCAAAGGGGATGTACTCCCCTTTGGCAGGGGTGTGGAGACGGAGTCCCCACTTAGGTTGCAGACATTGAATATATATCCGCTGCAATGTCAACAGTCTGTTTTGCGTCTTTGGCGTAGAAATCGGCATGGATCTGTTTTGCATAGGAAGCTGTGAGAACAGCTCCTCCTACAACGGTTTTACATTCTGTATATTTTTCATTCAGCAGAGCAACGGTGTCCGCCATTGATTTAAGGGTGGTGGTCATAAGGGCGGAAAGTCCCACAAGTTTTACCTGATGCTTTATTGCCGCCTCCACAATAGCTTCCGGCGGAACATCCTTGCCAAGGTCGATGACCGTGAAACCGTAGCTTTCAAGCAGGACTTTGACAATGTTCTTACCTATGTCATGAATATCGCCTTTAACCGTGGCGAGAACAATTTTTCCCTTTGATACGCCGTCTGAACCGGGCGGCAGACTTTCTTTAACGACCTCGAAGCAAGCCTGGGCAGCTCCGGCAGTAAGAATAAGCTGCGGCAGGAATATCGTTCCCTTTTCAAATTTCTCACCTGCGGCATCCAGAGCCGGGATGAGATACTCGTTTATTATCTCCATGGGGTCATGCTTCCGGAGAAGTTCCTGTGCTGCCCTGACAGCATCATTTTTGAGCCCGTTTTCTACGGCATATGAAATATCAGGAGTTCCGGATGAGGCAGGAGCAGCCTTTGGAACGGCAGCTGCATTATCCTGGGAGTATACTTTTATAAACTCCACGGAGTTGCGGTCTATTCCTGCCAGAAGACGGTAAGCACGTACAGCTCCCGTTATCGAATCGACATTGGGATTGATGATCGGCAGGTCAAGTCCGTTCTGCAAAGCCATTGTCAGGAACGTTCTTGTAATAAGCTCACGGTTGGGAAGACCGAAAGAAATATTTGAAACGCCCAGAACGGTTTTTAATCCGAGTTCGGTTTTGACACGTTTAAGAGCGCCGAGAGTTTCCATAACGCCGTCCTGTTCGGCTGAAGCGGTAAGAGTCAGGCAGTCGATGAATACATCCTCACGTGGAATGCCATATTCCAGCGCCCGACTGAGTATTTTTTCCGCAATGGCGAAACGTCCCTCCGCTGTTTTGGGGATTCCGCCCTTGTCCAGCGTCAGACCCACAACTGCTGCGCCGTACTTTTTCACAAGCGGAAGTATGGCTTCGAGGGATTCTTCCTCGCCGTTGACGGAGTTTACTATCGGCTTGCCGTTGTATACACGCAGACCAGCCTCCAGAACTTCCGGAATTGTCGAATCGAGTTGAAGCGGCGTATCGCAGACGCTCTGTATCGCCTTGACAGCTCTTAACATCATGGCTTTTTCGTCGATCTCCGGATGTCCTACGTTTACATCGAGGATTTCTGCTCCGGCGTGGATCTGCTCTACCGCTTGACCAAGGATATAGTCGATATCTCCGTTGACGAGAGCCTCCTTGAACCGTTTTTTTCCGGTAGGATTTATCCTTTCGCCGATAATGCGGGGCTGGTCGATCTCTACGCAGCTTACCGCCGAGCAGACGACGCTTTTTCTTTTTATCTCACGTTTTTTTCTTTTTATTCCGGAAAGCGCCTGAACAAGAGCCTTAATGTGACCGGGCGTTGTTCCGCAGCATCCGCCGAGAATGGAAACTCCGGCTTCTGCAAGGCTGAGGGCGCTGGACGCAAAATCCTCCGGAGAGACGTTGAAAAGCCCGGTCGAGGGGTCAGGGAGTCCGGCATTGGGCTTGGCGATGACAGGAAGCGGCGTGTCCACACAGATCTTTTCCAGTACGGGAAGAAGCTCCGCAGGGCCGAGGGAACAGTTTACGCCGATCGCATCTGCTCCGAGACCGGTGAGCACAGCGGACATGGCGTCCGGTGAAACGCCGGTAAATGTGCGCATATTTTCCTCGAAAGTCATGGTGACGAGAACGGGCTTGTCAGAGTTTTCCTTTGCGGCAAGGAGCGCAGCCTTTGTCTCGCAGAGATCTGTCATGGTCTCGATAACGATAACGTCGGCGTCTCTGCCTGCAAGTACGATCTCCCGGAAGCAGTCGTAAGCATTTTCAAACGACAGAGAGCCGGACGGTTCCAGCAGCTGACCCAGAGGTCCTATATCCAGCGCAGTGAGCGCCTTCCCTCCGACTGCTTCACGGGCGTTTTTTACTCCGGCGGATACGACTTCCTCAACGGAATGACCGCAGCGGCGAAGTTTAAAGCGGTTGGCTCCGAAAGTGTTGGCGTAGACGATATCCGATCCGCTTTCTGCGTACATACGGTGAATTTTCATTATAGATGCCGGGTCGGTAAGATTCAGCATTTCCGGTACGTGTTCGGTTTCGATGCCGAGAGCCTGAAGCATGGTTCCCATGCCGCCGTCAAGGAATACGAAATCTTTCCGGTCAAGAAGTTCTGTTAATTTATTCATATAATTTTATCTCCGGTTTAATTTTTGAAAGCGCCGAGAATGCGGAAGTATTCCAGATTTTCTTCCAGATCTCTGAGTGTGGCTTTTACTTTCGGATCTGTGATCTTTCCGCTGAAATCGAGGTAGAACAGTACGGTTTCAAGGCTTCCGTCCTTTACGGGACGGCTTTCTATCCTGAGCAGATTCATGCCGTTTACGTAGAACTTTGTCAGCAGACGGTAAAGACTTCCCTGAGTGTGGGGTATCTTGAGCATTACAGAGATCGTATCAGCTTCGGGTTCTGCCTGCATATTTCTGGAAATGCAGACAAATTTCGTGCGGTTTACTGAGACGTCGGCGATGTTCCGGGCAATTATCTCCAGACCGAGGTGTTCTGCGCATTCTACCGAGCAGATAGCAGCCGCTTTTTCGGAGGGATCACCGGCAGCGATCTTTTCCGCAGCCGTTGCCGTATTGCCGTATTCTTCTTTTTTAAGGTGATGGGCGGATAAAAATTCGCTGCACTGGGCAAGAGCCTGCGGATGAGAATAGACACGGCTTACTTCTGTCAGCGGAATTGCCGTTTTTGCTGCCAGACAGTGGTTGATCTCCACAGTGACTTCACGCACTATGTAGACGTAATATTTTGCCATAAGATCATAGGTGCTGTCTATTGATCCGGCTGTAGAATTATGAACAGGCAGTACGCCGTAGTCAAGTTCGCCTGACTGAACGGCTTTGAAAACATCCTCGAAAGTGCGGAAGAACGTTATGTCACGATCCCCGAAGATCATTCTTGCGGCGGTTTCCGAATTTGCTCCGAAAGTCCCCTGACAGCCTATTTTTACAGCATTGTTCAGTTCGGCAGGCGGACAGATATAGTCGGGGGTTTCTTCCAGGATGGTACGGTTCTGGAGTATTTTGCTTATATCCATGATAGTTGTAAATAGCGCCGCAGTTCCGTTTTCAAGCTCCGGGTCGCCGGTAAGGACTTTTATGCGGTCGATGACCTGCTGTTCTCTTCCTCCCTGGAATACGGGCATCTTATGCAGCTTTTTGTAATCTGCAACGCCCTTGCAAAGTTCCATGCGCTTCATGAAAAGTGAAAGTATTTCACTGTCTGTATCGTCAATTTTATCACGTAATTGCTGTAAATCCATTTAACAAATCCTCCTGAAAAACAACTAAAAAATAATTCAACATAAGTATAGCAGATTTTTTTGTAAAAATCAATAAATTTTTGGAATAAATATATTGCAAAAGTAACCGCTTATGTGTTATAATAATATGGAATGCTGCAAGAACGTACTCCGGATGCTCCGTATATGTTCCGGCAGCCGTGAAAGGAGAGCCGTATGGCAAAAACGATCAGAATTTTAGGAATAGATCCGGGTTATGCCATAGTAGGATTCGGCGTGCTGGATTACGACGGAATACGGTTTGTTCCGGTAGAGTACGGCGCAGTGCTGACTGAGGCAAATACACCGTTTCCGGAACGTCTCAGGGCTATTCACGAGGATATTGAATATATATTTGATAAATTCCGCCCGGAATGCATGGCGATAGAACGACTGTATTTCACTACAAACCAGAAAACAGCCATTGACGTTGCCCAGGCAAGGGGCGTGACGGTGCTGTCGGCGGCAAAGAGAGGTATTTCCGTATCGGAGTACACACCTCTTCAGGTAAAACAGTCGGTGGTCGGGTACGGAAAGGCTGAAAAGCATCAGGTAATGGAAATGACTCGCCAGATCTTAGGACTGGCGCAGATACCACGTCCGGATGACGCCGCCGACGCTCTTGCGATCGCCATATGCCACGGGCACACCACAAGATTTAGTTAAGGAACGATGAAAAATGATCTACAGTTTGCATGGACGTCTGGCAGTCAAGGATATTAACTTCGCTGTTGTTGAATGCGGCGGAGTCGGCTACGGATGCAGGACTTCATACAATACGGTGTCTCAGCTTGGCGAGATCGGCAGCGATGTCATGCTTTACACCCATCTTTACATAAGGGAGGACGCTGCGGAACTCTTCGCCTTTGCAACGCAGCAGGAACTGAGCTGCTTCCGCCTGCTTATCTCTGTTTCCGGCGTAGGGCCGAAAGCGGCGATATCTGTTCTTTCGGATGTAACTCCGGAAAAATTTGCTTTTCTTGTTGCTTCCGGTGACAGCAAGGCGTTTACCAGAACGAAAGGCATCGGAGCAAAAACGGCTCAGAGGATAGTGCTTGAACTGAAAGACAAGATATCCTCCGAATCGCTTGGCGGAGCTTTTACAGGCAGTTCCGTATCTTCTTCTCCGTCAGGGATATCCGGTTCTGATTCGGTATCGGAGGCTCTGGAAGCGCTTATGGTGCTGGGTTATTCTCAGGGAGAGGCAATGTCGGTTCTCGGAAAGCTTGATCCGGCTCTCAGCACCCAGGATCTTATAAAAGAAACATTACGGCTTATTACAGCCGGAAAATAATAAGTTTTAAGAAGGGAAGAATCCAATTATGAATCTCGACGAATTATTGAAGGCGGCAATTACCGATCCTACAAAGAGGTCGCTGTTTTTGCAGACCCTCATCAAGAGTGACGTATATGTTATCTGCAAAAATCCCGTGCGGCATGAGAGAGGCAGAGAAGAAGGCGGAGTCCAGCTGGAGCTTGTTACCACCCAGAACCCGGACGGCGATATCTTTATCCCGTTTTTTACCAGCTACCGTGCTCTTCAGCAGTTTGCAAAGCGCTACGTTGACTGTTACAAAATAAACTGCCTGAGACTTTTTGATCTTATCCAGTCGGCGTCGGCAGTTCTCAATCCTAATTCTTACGGCAAGGAATTTTCCTCTCAGGAAATAAAGAGCATACTTATGGTGGCAAGAAACCTTAAAATCAAGGCTATTTCCTACAACGAAGCGGAGATAATCTCTTACCGTCCCGTTGAACATTCCGTAAGTCATATAACAAAGGCTGCAAGCAAGTTTCTTTCAAAGCAGCCCAATGTTGACCGTGCGTTCATCATGGAAATGGTAAAGGGTTGCGAAAAGCCGCAGATACTTATGGTTCTTGATATGATGGGTTCGACGAGAAAGCTTTTCGTTCCCCTCTCAAAGTATCTTTCAAGAACCGTGAAAAACAACGAACATCTCTGCTTTATCAGTTACGAGCAGGATATGGGAAAAAAGGCGGCAGGAACGGTAGAACCGTTCTATGTACGCAAAAAGCGTTATTTCGAGAAGTAAGCGGCATTGATATGCATTGAAAGGCGGTGATCGTCACATCATGATACAGACAGAGGATATGGAATTTGCTCCGAGGATAATCACTCCTGAAAATACCGATGAGGACGGCGATATTGAAGTAAATCTCAGACCACAGACGCTTCACGAGTATATCGGACAGGACAAGGTAAAGGAAAACCTTGCCATATATATAGAAGCGGCAAAGCGCAGAGGAGAACCTCTGGATCATGTACTGCTGTACGGACCTCCGGGTCTCGGAAAAACGACGTTGTCGGCTATTATAGCTCACGAATTGGGGGTAAATCTCCGTGTGACAACGGGACCTGCCATCGAAAAGCCGGGCGATCTGGTGTCGCTGCTTACCAGCCTTTCGGACAACGACGTGCTCTTCATTGACGAGATACACAGGTTGTCCCATGCTGTTGAGGAAATACTTTATCCTGCAATGGAGGACAGAGTGATCGATATCATTATCGGCAAAGGTCCGTCGGCCAGGTCGATACGTATGGATCTGAAACCGTTTACTCTTATAGGAGCGACAACAAGAGCGGGTCAGCTTTCCGCTCCTCTCCGTGATCGTTTCGGCGTTATCCAGCGTCTGGAATTGTATACAAAGGATCAGTTGACCGATATCATCCGCAGAAGCGCCATGATCCTCGGAATTCCCTGTGAGACCGACGGCGCATCGGAAATTGCCGGACGTTCACGGGGAACGCCGAGAATTGCCAACAGACTTCTGAAAAGAGTGCGTGATTTCGCCGACGTAATGGGAAACGGTCAGATAACGCAGCAGATAGTTTCCATAGCTCTTGGCCGTCTCGATATTGATGAACTGGGACTGGACAGTCTTGACAGGCGTATGCTTGAAATGATAATAAAAGGTTACGGAGGCGGTCCGGTGGGACTGGAAACGCTTGCTTCGGCGATAAACGAGGAATCGGTCACTCTGGAGGATGTCTGTGAGCCGTTCCTCATGCAGCTCGGATTCCTTGGCAGAACTCCCAGAGGACGTGTGGCGACAAAGCTGGCGTATGAGCACCTTGGTTGTGCAAGACCTGATGACGGCGTCAGCGGACAGCTCAGTTTCGGATAAAGGTCACTTGGAATGAGATTTGCAGGAAAACGGAATTTCCGGTATAATTCCGGCAGAAAAGAAGTTCCGGAGTTCGGCAGGATGATAAACGGTCAGGCGTGCGGTGCGGTATCGGGATTCCGGTATGGCATATGCCCCATGAGTTTCAACGGCTGCGAGGTCATTGCCGTCCATAACGCCCTTGCCTGGCTTGGCAGACCGCAAAAGCTTGCGGATATTGCATTTCGCATGGAACGCTTTCGGGTGCTTATGGGATTTTTCGGATGTAATGCCTATAAAATAGGCAGAGCGCTCTCTTATTTCGGTGCGGAGAATGTCAGAAGCCGGGAAACAGAGGGGAAGTCTGCTTATATAGTTGTTTTCTGGACAAAAAGACCTTTTTTGTCGTCGATCCATACGGTCTTTTGCGTAAGGACAGACAGCGGAACAGAGGTCTACAACAGCAGCAACGGATGTACAGAGATGAAAATATATAAGGATATCAGGCAGTATATAGGCAAAAGAAAGCCAATAGCCGTATATTCTGTTAAGGCAACACCGCATAAAGATTGCACATCATCTGCTTGAATATTTTCCGTCATTTTTCACATAAATTTCTTGACATACGGCAGTATGCCTGCGAAATTTCTGTACAATTTGACGAAAAATCTTACTGCGCATCTGCCGCACAATCTTTGTGTGGTGTTGCCTCAAATAAAAAGAACAAAGAGAAACAAAGGAGATAAATAAAATGTCAGGACTGTTCGGAACAGACAGCGCAAGAGGTCTTGCCGTGACGGAGCTTTCCTGCGAGCTTGCTATGCAGGCAGGAAGAGCAGCTGCGGAGCTTTTTGCGAAAGAACAGGGAGAAAAAATAATTGTTGCCAAGGACGGCGCATTGTCCTCGGCAGTGCTTGAAGCGGCAGTCTGCGCCGGAATATGCTCCTCCGGCGTTGATGCTGAAACCGTGGGAGAAATTTCCGCAGCGGCAGCTTCGTTCATTGTCAGAGAGCATGAGGCCGCCGCCGGAATAATGATAAGCGAGGCTTCCGGAATTCCGGGAGCAAGCGGAATAATCATATTTGACCGTGAGGGACTGCGTCTCAGTGAGGATGCACAGCTTGAGGTTGAGGAGTATATCTATTCCACGTCCGGGGAGAGACGGCGTTTTGAGAATATCGGCAGAATGCTCAGCAGCGATACGGCTGCTGACGAGTATATCAGCCATATAAAAGCGATACCGGCAGTAAATCTGACGGGAATGAGGGTAGCTGCAGTATGCGGAAGCGGCTTTCTGAAAAGAGCCGTGGAAAAGCTGTTTTCTGCTATGGGCGCAGAAGTGTCTGTTCTTCCGGAGCAGGAAAGTGTGTCCGAACCGGATATAACTCCCGGCATAACCGGTCTTGAACGGCTGATGGACTTTGTAGCAGACGGGGATTTCAGCTGCGGTCTTGCAATTGAGGGCGACGGCAGCAGCTGTCTTGCAGTGGACGAAAACGGTATGCCTGTTGACGGCGAGACGCTCCTTGCTATAATCGCAGGATTTTGCCGTGAAAAAGGTCAGCTTAAAGATAATGCGATCGTAGTAAATATCATGAGCAGTCTCGGACTGATGAATTTTGCAGAAGAAAACGGAATAAAGGTCGTCACTTCCGGTTCCTGCGGCAGAAGCGTTCTGGAGCGTATGCTGGAGGGCGGGTATAATCTGGGCGGCGGTCAGAGCGGACATATCTTTCTGACCGATTATTCCCCCTGCGATGATGGTCTGCTGTGCGGTGCAAAGATTTTAGAGATACTTAAAACGACAGGGAAAAAACTTAGTGAACTTGCAGGAGAAATGAAAAAGCTCCCCCAGATATGCCTGAATGTGCGCATAAGCGACAGCGGACGTGAAGTCTGGAAAAACGACGAAGCGATCACCGGGCTTATTGAGCATTACGAGGAAGAACTCGGCAGCGGCGGCAGGATCATAGTCCGTGAAAGCAGCGGAAATGCCCCTTTTATCCGTGTTATGGCAGAGGGCAGTGATTTCGGCAGGATAAACGAGATGGCTATGGATATCGCACAGCGCATCAAGGAAAGATGCAGATTTTATAATTAGGTGGGTTGAATATTGAGAACCGCAGATAACTGGAAAGACTATTTAATACTTGATACATCCGACGGAGAAAAACTGGAGACATGGGGAGGAATAAGCCTTGTGCGGCCCGATCCTCAGATAATCTGGAAAACCGACAGAACAGATCCCCTTTGGAACAGCGCCGACGGGCACTATCTCCGCTCGAATCAGGGCGGCGGTAAATGGGAATTCCGTCGGAAGCTGCCGGAATCCTGGTGCATTTCTTACAGGGAACTGAAATTCAATATTCGTCCTACAGGTTTCAAGCATACGGGACTTTTCCCGGAACAGGCTGTAAACTGGGACTTCATGGCGGAAAAAATAAAAAATGCCGGCAGAAAGATAAGCGTGCTGAATCTTTTTGCCTATACGGGCGGAGCAACCCTTGCCTGCGCTGCCGCAGGAGCAGAAGTATGCCATGTGGACGCCTCAAAGGGTATGGTGCAGTGGGCAAGGGATAATGCAGCAGCTTCCGGACTTTCCGAAAGACCCGTGCGCTGGATCGTGGACGACTGCGAGAAGTTCATTGCCCGTGAGATACGCCGTGGCAGACGATACGACGCTGTAATAATGGATCCCCCCAGTTACGGCAGAGGCCCCGGAGGAGAGGTCTGGAAGCTTGAAAACTGTGTCTACGATCTCGTAAAGCTCTGTTCCGGAGTTCTTTCTGAAAACCCGCTTTTCTTTCTGATAAACAGCTATACCACCGGACTTTCACCGTCGGTTATGGGCTATATTCTGGGTACTGTTCTCACTGGAAAATTCGGTGGCAGTGTGACCTTTGACGAAATAGGTTTGCCGGTAAAGTCCACCGGAATGACGCTTCCGTGCGGCTCAACGGCGATATGGGAGAATAAAAATGAGCAGTATCATTAAAATAGAGGATCTTCATTTCAGTTATGACTCTGACGGTGGGAATGAAGTTCGTGACGAAGTGCTGAAAGGCATAGATCTCACCATAGAGGAAGGTGAATTTGTAGCCGTCCTGGGTCACAACGGTTCGGGAAAGTCTACCCTGGCAAAGCATCTAAATGCTATTTTGCTTCCCTCAAAAGGAAAAGTTATCGTTGACGGTATCGATACGGCAGATGAGGGCAGGCTCTTTGATTTGCGCCGCCGTGCAGGAATGGTTTTCCAGAATCCTGATAATCAGATAGTCTCCTCGATAGTTGAGGAGGATGTTGCATTTGCCCTGGAAAATCTCGGTGTTCCTTATGAGGAGATGCGGCGTCGTGTGGACGAAGCGCTGAAATCCGTCAATATGTATGAATACCGCCTGCATTCTCCGGCTCAGCTTTCCGGCGGTCAGAAACAGAGGGTCGCTATTGCCGGAATAATCGCCATGCAGCCGAAATGCATAATTCTTGACGAGCCGACGGCGATGCTTGACCCCAGCGGCAGAAAAGAAGTCATGGCGACTGTAAAGCGCATGAACCGTGAACAAGGCATTACTGTGGTTCTTATTACCCATTATATGGACGAGGCGGCTCAGAGCGGACGTGTGGTCGTTATTGACAAGGGCAGGCTGATAATGGACGACAAGCCGGAAAAGGTCTTTGCACAGGTCGGACGGATGAAAGAGATCGGTCTTGACGTGCCGCAGGTGACGGAACTTGCTTGGGAACTTAAAAAAGCCGGATATGATATCTCACCCGAGATCATCACCGAAGACCAGTGCGTGGAAGCACTGCTCAGGCTCATCGGCTGATAATATCAACAACTTAAAGTGGGGATGCTGTCCCCACACCCTTGTCAAAGGGTGACTCCCCACAGTGTGGGGAGATGTCACGAAGTGACAGAGGGGACGGGCGCCGGTTAGGCAAATCCCCCCTTTGAAAACCCATTATAAATTACATTCATTACCCCGTAAAGGGGTAATAAATGTAATCAGAGTGAGTGTTCATAGAGAAGATTTCCTTTTGGCATGGACGTAGGAAACAGAACCACGTAAGCTGCTGACATTACTCAAGCTGATACTGATAAGGAGGTTTTTTGTTTGCCAATTCTTGAAACACAGGAGCTGACTTATGTTTACAGTCCCGGAACACCGTTTGAAAAAACGGCTGTGGATCATGTGAATATTTCCATTGAAAAGGGCGAAATGATAGGCGTAATGGGCCATACGGGATCGGGAAAATCCACGCTGATCCAACACTTCAACGGACTTTTAAGACCGACTTCGGGAAAAGTTCTTCTTGACGGAAAGGATATCTGGGAGGACAAGACGAAGATACGTGACGTCCGTTTCAGGGTCGGGCTTGTTTTTCAGTATCCCGAGTATCAGCTTTTTGAGGAAACGGTCTTTAAGGATATAGCTTTCGGCCCGAAGAATATGGGACTGGATGAGGCGGAGATAAAGCGCCGTGTTCTGGAAACGTCTCATGATATAGGTCTTTCGGAGGAACTTATGGAACGGTCGCCCTTTGATCTTTCCGGAGGTCAGAAACGGCGTGCCGCCATTGCCGGAGTAATGGCAATGGAGCCTGATGTGCTTATCCTCGACGAACCTACAGCCGGTCTTGACCCGGCAGGCAGAGACAAGATACTTGGTCATATAAAAGCTTATCATCGCAGAACCGGAAACACTACGCTTATCGTTTCTCACAGTATGGAGGATATAGCGTCGTTTGCGGACAGGATACTTGTGATGAGCGATTCAAAGCTTTTCTGCTTTGACGATACGGTAAAGGTTTTTGCACGGTCGGAGGAGATCTCCTCTATCGGACTGGATGTTCCGCAGATAACCAGAGTATTTGACGAGCTGAAAAGGCAGGGAGCAGATTTCGGAAAAGAAGTCTACACCGTGGAATATGCAAAAAATCTGCTGCTGAAAAGACTCAGTGAAAGAGAGGTTCCCTGAATTGCTGAGAGATATTACAATAGGACAGTATTTCCCGGGAAACAGCCTTATCCACCGGCTTGATCCCAGATTTAAAATAGTAATAACCGTGCTTTACATCATCATGCTTTTTGCCGGGGGAACGTATACCGGGCTGGCGATCGGAGCAGTCTATGCCTTTATTGCCATTGCTTTGTCAAAAATAAAGCCGAAGATGTTCGTAAAAAGTATAAAGCCTATTATGCCGTTTCTGCTGATAACGGCGGTGATAAATCTGCTGCTGGTAAGCTCCGGAGAGATACTCTGGCAGTGGAAGTTCCTGAAAATTACCGATGCAGGCATCAATATAAGCGTATTCATGATAATAAGAATCGTCCTGCTTATCGCCGGAACTTCGCTGCTGACCTACACCACATCACCGATTACTCTTACCGACGCTATAGAGAGACTTCTTTCGCCGTTGAAAAAGCTGAAATTTCCGGTACATGAGCTTGCAATGATGATGTCTATAGCTTTGCGTTTTATTCCCACACTGATCGAGGAAACAGACAAGATAATGTCCGCTCAGAAAGCAAGGGGAGCGGAGATAGATACCGGAAGTTTCATTACCAGGGCAAGGAATCTTGTGTCAATACTCGTGCCGCTGTTTATATCTTCATTCCGGAGGGCAGACGAGCTGGCGACTGCCATGGAATGCCGCTGCTATAACGGCGGTTCAGGGCGTACCCGTCTGAGACAGCTTAAATCAGCTCCCAGGGATTACGCCGCACTTTTTGTGACTGCGGCATTTTTAGCAGGAGAAATAATTATCGGCAGAATATGGCATTGAAGTGAGGAAAAAATGGAGAACGGAAACGAAATGGAACAGATGATGCTTTCCGAACCTGATCCCGGCAGAAAAAGAAACAGAAGCCGCATGGAGAGGTTCAGGAAAAGCAGATTTCATAATATAATAGAAGCAATATCCGGCAGAGTGTCTGCCGTTGGAGGAAAGACCGCAGGATTCAGAAAACGTTTCGGAAAAAGCAGATTCTATGACATAATGTACGGAAAGGGCGTATTCTTTTTCCTGCTGTCATTTTTCATTCCGGCTTTCATCTTTGCCTACGGCTTTGCCGAGAACGGCATACGTCCCTTTGACAGTGACGGCGACAGCCAGATGCTCGTTATAGACCTCTGGCATCAGTATTATCCGTTTTTTCGGGTAGAACGTGAAAAGCTGCTGTCCGGCGGTTCTTTCCTTTATTCATGGCAGAACGGGCTTGGCTCTGATTTTCTGTCGCTTATCGCCTACTATGCCGCAAGTCCGATCAACTGGATATCGGTATTTTTCGGAGCAGACCACGTAAGAGAAGCCCTCTCTTTTATTCTTGTGGGAAAGATTGGCTTTGCAGGAGCCTTTTTCAGCTGTTTTCTGAGATATACATATAAGCGCCGTGACTTTTCCCTGTGTATTTTTTCGTCAATGTATGCTCTTTGCAGCTATATGCTGGGATATTACTGGAACGTCATGTGGTTCGATACCATTGCACTGTTCCCACTTGTGATGATGGGAATAGTCGCCATAACACGTGAGGGAAAGTGGAAAGTCTTTACTTTTGCACTTGCGCTGTCTCTTTTTTCAAATTACTATATAGGCTTGTTTACCTGTATTTTCTGCGTATTCATGTTTACCGCTTCGGGGATAATTGAATTCAGAGGGATAAAAGATCTTCTCTGCAAGATATTTATAATGATACGTTCGTCGATTCTGGCGATAGCGCTGGCGGCGTTTATACTGCTGCCGTCGTATTACGGTCTGAAGATCACCTACAGTGCAAACAATACTTTTCCTGAAGAAACTATACAGAACTATAAGTGGAACGAGATATTTGCCAACCTTGTGTCTTATAAGAATCCCACAGCTCTTGACGGACTTCCCAATTTCTCCAGCGGTATGCTGGCTGTAATGCTTTTCGGAGTATTTATGCTGTCTTTTGGCGTAAAGATAAGGGAAATGGGCGCATATTCGCTTATGCTCGGACTTATGGTGGTAAGCTGCAATATTAACAAGCTCGACCTTATCTGGCACGGACTGCACGTTCCGAACCAGATTCCGCATCGGTACGCTTTTATATTCAGCTTTGTGCTGATAGTCATGGCGTACAGAGCTTACGATGTTTTGCTAAAGAACGGAATAAAGGCGTATCAGCTTCTGCTGATGCTTGTCGGACCTGTGATAGTGTTCTGGTGTGAGCGGCTTTACTACGTCAAGGATGAGAACGATCCCAAAAAGGAATATCTTCGTTTTCATTCTGTCGGATTTGATAACGGCGTAAAGTATGCCGCCGTTATTGCCGCCGCACTGCTGGTGATATGCGTTGCCGTAAGGCTCATACCGCTGAAAAAGAAAAGGATAAGGAACGGCATATCAAATATCATATTGACGGCGTCGGCTGCCGTATCTTTGATATGTATTATAATTTTTATTTACAAATATGAATATAGGAAAGAAAGCCTTGATATATCAGAGTCTGTAAAGAAATCCATGATAATAACTGCGGCGTATTTTATGATATTCCTGACGGTAAAGGTTTTTCCTTTCCGAAGGAAAGCCGTAAGGAATTTCTTTATGAATGCTGCGGTGGGAACGGCAGTGTTTTCGGAACTTGTAAGCAATGCCGTTACAGGTCTCGGCACGCTTACTCCGTCGTCGTACAGCAGCTATCCTGCTAACGGCAGAGAAGTTCAGTCGCTTCTGAACAAGGTTTCCAACAGCGAGGAAAGTCTTTTTTACCGTACAGAGACAGCCTCCTCGTGGACGCTGAACAACAGCGCTCTCTATGGCTATAACGGAGTTTCACAGTTTTCATCTACGGCGAACGTATCAGTGACGACTCTTTGTTCACGTCTCGGACTTTATGCCTCCGAGGCAGGAAACAGATATTATTACAGGACGTCGACACCCGTGGTCAATTCACTTCTCGGGCTGCGCTATATCATCGGCAGCAATGGACCGCTCAATACCGAGGAGAAATTCCTTGAATACTTTGATTCGGCAGGACATTCCTATCTTTACAGAAATAAATATCCCCTGTCGTTGGGCTTTATGATGAATGAGGAAATCCTTGAACTCAAGGACAGTGCGGGGATCAATCCTCTGGAGTATCAGAACGATATCGTCAGGTTGGCAGCCGGTATTGACGAACCTATTTTTAATGCATACGGAGTAACTCTTGTGGAGCGTAACGGAATGGATGTAACGAAAAATGGTTTCGGAAATTATACGTTCCGCACTACCGAAAACGACGACGGAAGCAAACCGAGCGTCACATACAGCTATGAGGGACGTGAGGGTGCAGTTCTCTATGCGTATATGGGATCGTCCGGCAGCAGCGTTGATGATATACGTGTAAGTTGTGATGATGTCTGGGTAATGCCAAACGACGATAAGGATCTCATAAAGTCCTATCCTGTAGTAATTCCTCTGGGCAACAGCGGCGAGGGAACTATGTCAAAGGTATATATGACTGCAAGGGACGGAAAAACGTCCGGCAATTATCAGTTGAAGCCATATACTATGGAGCTTGATCTGTTTGAAGAATTCTACAGCAGGCTTGCCGATGAGCAGCTTGAGATAACCAGCTTTAAGGATACGGAGATAAAGGGAAAAATTACTGCTGAAAAAGACGGCGTGATGTATTTGTCAATACCGTATGAAAAGGGTTGGTCGGTCTATATCGACGGAAAGAAAGCAGATACTTTCAAGGTGCTCCATGCAATGTTGGGAGCAAGGGTTGCAAAGGGCAGTCACGATATTGTGCTGAAATATTCCCCCGAGGGATTTAAAGAGGGACTGGTCATATCCGGCGCAGGGGCAGCTGTTACAGGTATTGTTATCTGGTTTGATTACCGCAGAAAAAAGAAGAAAAAGCGCAGAGGAAGAATTTCTGAAAGCGTCTCTGACGATATTGACGGAAATTATGGTCTGCCGGAGGAGGAAAATGAGGAATCTGAAAGTAATGACGGCTTACCGTGGGACTAAATATCATGGTTTTCAGCGGCAAAGCAATGCGGTAACAGTTCAGGAGACACTTGAAAAGCATATCTCAAAGGTGCTGAACGAAAACGTGACTATAACCGGATGCTCAAGGACGGATACGGGAGTTCATGCCAATAGTTTTTGCTTTAACGTAAAGACAGAAAGCAGCATTTCCTGCCTGGGATTTCAGAGGGGGGTGAACGGAGAACTTCCGGATGATATCTCGATACTAAGCTGCGAGGATGTGCCCCTTGATTTTCATGCACGATTTGACTGTATAGGCAAGGAGTATATATATAAGATGCACTGCAGCGAGTCGAAAAATCCATTTGCTCCCGATCTGATGTTCCATTACAGGAGAAAATTTGATATTGAAGCTGTCAGACGGGCTGCGGAATACCTGGTGGGCGAGCATGATTTTGCATCATTCTGTGCTGATTGCACAAATGTTTCAACAACTGTGCGCACAATATATTCATTTGAAATAGAAAATTGTGGAGATTCGGTGAGAATGCTTGTAAAAGGCAACGGTTTTTTGTATAATATGATTAGGATCATTGTGGGGACGCTTTTAGACGTAAGTGAAAAGCGGATATCCCCTGATGATATTCCGGAAATACTTGAGGCAAAGAACAGGCTGAGGGCAGGCAGAACGGCTATGGCTCACGGACTGTATCTTAACCGTGTGTTTTATTGATGAAATATAGAAAGGGTGTGAGATCCTTTGCCGAAAATGTACGACAAAAATGATATTGTTGATCTTAAAAACAGAAAGATCCGGCAGCGGCGCATGAAAAAGATGCTTGTGTTCCTGATAGCTGCGGTGCTTCTGGTAACTCTGTTTGCCACGAGAGGACTGTGGATCCCCATGATAAAGGGCTGGGGCAACCGCTATAAGACCATTGTCAATTCCGGTAAGCTTGCCGATGGAAAATTTCCTATAGAGGTAACCGGCGGCGAAGATTATCAGATGCGCTATACCGTAAAGAAAATAATGGTGCAGAATGATACGAGCCTGTACATATATGATATTGACGGAAGTCTGCTTAAAAAAAGACAGCACGCATACAGCAACCCGAAGCTCTGCGTGGCTAACGGCAAGGCTCTCCTGTATGAGAGCGGAGGAAACGAGTTTTCCGTGGAGGACGAGGATGAAGTGTACTACAGTCGCAGCTTCGACAATAACATATATTTTGCAAGGCTCAGTTCTGACGGCGTGACTGCCGTTGTTACGGAATCGGATGACTATAGCTGCGAGCTTAAAGTCTACGATAAAAAAGGAACGCTCATATATGAACGAAAATGCACGGATATGCTTGTTGATCTCAGTTTTATCAATGAAAGCAGCGGATGTGTTTTAGGTTTTCTGTCGGCTGAAAACGGACAGCTTACCACAAAGATAAGGGAGATAAACTTCAGCAGCAAGGGGGAAAAATGGACGTCTCCCGGATTTAGTGCCTGCGCTTACGAAATATTCGGCTCGTCCGAGGGCACTTTTATTTATGGCGACACTGCCTGTGGATATATTGATCCGGACGGACAGATAAGCTCTTATTATGAGTACGATGGTACGTGCGTGTCAGGCGCAAGCATGAGCGGAAAATCGGCGGTAGTAATCAATAATGATGACAGGAGAACATATACGGCAGCACTTTTTTCCGGAAACGGTAAAAAACCGCTGATTATCGAGCTGGAATCTCCGGCGGTGTCAGTATCCGTATTCAGGGGGCTTGCCTATGTACTGACTCAGGAAGAGGTGCAGGCGTATGATTTCAGCGGACACCTCCGGTCAACGGCAAAGGTCAACGATTCTTATTCCGGATTTGTCAGAAGCGACGATCATATTTTTCTGAAGGGCTTTGACAAGATAGACCGTATCGACTACGATACGGGAACATGATATTATGAAGGGAGGAATGACGTGGAGATAAACCATGTCAGACAATGGTTATGGGTTCACAATTCTGGTGGTTTTACGATGTGCTTGCAGTGGCAGCAGTAATGATTATGGTGTTTTTATCGGGAAGAAGGGGGATATTTAAGTCTCTGCTTCAGATTACCGGATATTTTCTTGCTTTCGTGATAGCATTTTCCGTAAGCGGATCTATTTCAAAGGGATTCTATAAAAACAGTGTAAGAAACAGCAACGTAAAAAAAGTAACAAAAAGTGTAGCTTCTGTGGATTTTATTGCCGAGGTCACGAATTATATTGAGGAGGAATTTGGTTTCTCCGGAGAGATAGAATACAGCCGACTGGAAAAGATATATACTGAAAAAAACAGCCTTGGACTTGGTTATGACGAGCAGATATATCAATATGTTTCCAGAATATATATTGACAAGATAACCAATGAAAATGCTTTTTACCGTAAGCTTCATGAAGGGTACGGAGAAATAATAAACGGCATTGTATCCGAGAATCTTGTTGCTTACGCCGGCGAGACGGCAGCCAGCGAGATCGTAAATCATCCCGAAACTATGAACAAGCTTATACCTCTTCTTCTCGATCCGGAGGGCAGTCAGGAGGCGGCAGAATACATAACCGACAGCTACACCGGGACGCCGTACAAAAAAATAATCCGTCTTATAAGTTTTATGGCGGTACTTGTCCTGCTTGTCGCCGTTACGGTTTTCCTGGTGAATTCCACTTTTAAAACAGCAGGTTTTCAGAGCCTTGGCTCACATATCGGCGGAGCTTTGACAGGTATTCTGCCGGGTCTGGTGATAGTAGTGTTCATAGCGGCGTGCGTGCGTCTCAATGTTATCTGCGGCGAGGATAAAATGTTGTTTTTCAATAACGCAGCTATCGAAAAAACTTATCTGTTCAAGCATATATATGGCTTTATAACATCAAATTTCTAAGAACTTGTATTCATAGGTTCTGATAATCGACAGGAGGAATCAGTTTTATGATACCAATGTGTACTAATTGCAAAAAAAGACCTGCTGTGGTGTTTATCACCTCTGTGCAGGGAAACGAAAAGAAGAACGAGGGACTCTGTCTCGCCTGTGCAAGGGAGAGGAAGATTCCGCAGGTGGCAGAATATATGGATAAAATGGGCATCACCGATGAGGAGATAGATCAGCTTTCCGATCAGATGATGGATATGCTTGACGGTGACAGCTTTGAAATGGGCGGTTCAGGTCTTATGCCCGATTTTATTTCAAATATGTTCGGGATAGGCGGCGGAGATACTGCAAGCGAGAAGATTGAAAAGAATTCCGGTGAAAGCCGTGAAGCAAAGGAAAATGGTAAGGAAAAAGGTGAAAAGAAAGGAATATTCGGACGCAGAGAAAAGAAAAAAGAGCCTAAGTTCCTGGGCAGCTACTGCACTAATCTTTCTCAGAAAGCGGCTGACGGAAACCTTGACAGAATAATCGGACGTGACAAAGAGATCGCCCGTGTTATCCAGATTCTTTCCAGAAGAACAAAGAATAATCCGTGTCTTATCGGCGAACCCGGCGTAGGAAAAACGGCAATTGCCGAGGGTATTGCTCAGCGTATCAACGAGGGAAATGTGCCTTTCAACTTAGAGGACAAGAAAGTATATCTTCTGGATCTGACTGCGCTTGTTGCCGGTACTCAGTTCCGTGGGCAATTTGAGAGCCGTGTAAAGGGACTTGTGGACGAGGTGAAGCGTGAAGGAAATATAATCCTCTTTATTGACGAGGTTCACAATCTTGTGGGAGCAGGAGATTCCGAGGGATCTATGAATGCCGCAAACATTCTCAAACCCGCTTTGTCAAGAGGCGAGGTGCAGGTCATCGGCGCTACGACCTTCGGAGAATACAGAAAGTACATCGAAAAGGATTCCGCTCTGGAAAGACGTTTTCAGCCGGTGACTGTCAGCGAACCGACTATCGAGGATACTGTTGATGTTCTTCTGGGCATAAAGAAGCATTACGAGGAATACCACAGAGTTCATATATCCGATTATCTTATCAGGGTATGTGCAGTTCTCTCAGAGAGATATATCACCGACCGTTTTCTTCCAGACAAGGCTATCGATCTTATGGACGAAGGTTGTGCAAGAGCCTGCATACGCTCTCCTGAAATTGCGGAGTATGCAAAGCTGCGCAAAGAGATAGAAGTTCTTGAGGGAATGGAAAAAACAATTTCAGAGCAGAATGAGATAGATTATCAGGCTCTTGCCGAAGTAAAGGGCAAGCTTATTCATGCACGTGAGGCAGCGGAAGCCGTTCAGGAAAAGGCTGAAAACATTCAGGTGACGGAAGAGGATATCACCAAAGTTGTTGAATTGTGGACTGGAATTCCTGCCAGCAAGATCGCCGAAACGGAATTTCTGAAGATTGCAAGGCTTGAAGATGCGCTGAAAAAGAGAGTCCTGGGTCAGGACGAAGCCGTAGAGCTTCTGTCAAAGGCAATAAAGCGTACGAGAGTGCATCTCAGCAAGCGCCGCAGACCTGCTTCGTTTATTTTCGTAGGGCCTACAGGTGTGGGAAAGACGGAACTTGTTAAGGCTTTGGCAGAGGAAATGTTCGATTCGCCCGAACCGCTTATCCGTCTTGATATGACGGAATATATGGAAAAGCACTCCGTTGCAAGAATGATCGGTTCGCCTCCCGGATATGTCGGATACGATGAAGCAGGACAGCTTACCGAAAAAGTTCGCCGCCGTCCATATTCGGTAATTCTTTTTGACGAGATCGAAAAGGCGCATCCCGACGTTATGAATATCCTTATGCAGATCCTGGACGAGGGAAAGGTTGATGACGCTCACGGCAGAACGGTTAATTTTGAGAATACTATTATCTGCATGACTTCCAACGCCGGTTCGACTGATAAAACGCTGGGTGTTGGATTCAACAGAACGGCAGATGAGATTTCTAAGGAAAAGGCAATGAAGGGTCTGAGGGAATTTCTCCGCCCTGAGTTTATCAGCCGTATTGACGAGGTTGTTGTGTTCAGACAGCTTGAGAAATCAGACTTTGCACGTATTGCCGCTCTGATGCTGGATGAGATGAAAGAACCGCTGTCCGAAAAGAACATTTCCCTTGAATATACTGACGCCGCTCTGGAGCTTATTGCCGAAAAATCTTTCGGAAAGCCTTACGGTGCAAGGGATATACGCCGTGTTCTGAGACAGGATGCGGAGGATAAGATCGCAGAGATCATTATTGAAAACGCTTCTGAAACAGACTGCATAAAAATAGACGCCAAAGACGGAGAACTGCTGGTTTACGCTGCAAAGGAGAGTGCCAAATGACGAAACACAGACTTGCCGCAATGGGAGCTGCGTTTCTTATGGCGGCATTTATGACGACTGGATGCAAAAAAGACAGCGGATCATCCGATAAGGAAAGTTCTGAGAAAAAGCCTGCCGTCATGGATTCCGGAGACAGGATAGCGGAAGCATACAAGGATGTAGAAGATCTTGAATCAGGGCCGGAGCTTTCCGTGAGCCGCACGTCTGCTCCGGCAGGCGGCGTGGCGGAAGTCACCATTTCTGTAGATAACGCCGATGAAATGTGGAATATGTGCGGACTGCATATTCAATATCCGGAAGAACTGGAATGTCAGCTTAACGGTTCGGCTGAGGCTCACATGACGAAATACAAGGCAGGGGATGCCTGTGACGGATTTCTTACATCTTCAATGGAATGGTTTGGAGAGATGCCGGAAGATCTTGCAGGTCAGGGAAAGTCGATGGTGTTCTTTGCCGCTGTATCATCCGGAAATCCGGGTTTCAGCGGAGATATTGTGACTTTCTATCTTGATGTTCCGGAGGATGCAGAGCCGGGAACAGAATACCCTATTGATTTCTATTATTATAAGACGGACCAGTTCACCAATATTGACGGCGATAAGGCAATGGAAAAGTATGCCTTTACTCACTGGAAGAGCGGAAGCGTAACAGTGGAGTAGTAATTAATGCCAAAAACTTAAGTCAGGAGCAGCGTCCCCCCCACATAAGTTGCTGGCATTAATAGTATAATTAGTAAAAAAACAGCCTTAAAAAAGGCTGTTTTTTATGATTTTCTACAGATTAACCCAAGAACCACCATTTACCGCTTTATTTTTAAAAAAAAATGATGTATAATAGTAATGTATCAAGCTATATAATCAACAGTATGGTTTTTAATGAGGTGTGAGCAATGGAAAAATTCTCTCTCGGAATAGATGTAGGTTCAACGACCGTAAAGACAGTTATAACTGACAGCGAGGGCAGTATCGTATATTCAAAATATCAGCGGCATTTTTCAAAGGTCAAGGAAACCGTGGTCGATCAGCTCAAGCTTATCCGGGCAGATTATCCCGGAAAGAGTTTTACGGTGTGCATTACAGGTTCGGCTGGTCTTGGTCTTGCCGATTCGGCAGGAATTCCATTTGTTCAGGAGGTGCACGCTGCGTTTCTTGCAGTAAAGAAAAAGCAGCCGGACGCCGATGCCGTTATTGAACTCGGAGGCGAGGATGCAAAGATAATATTCCTGACCGGGGGCGTGGAACAGCGTATGAACGGTTCATGCGCCGGAGGTACGGGAGCTTTTATTGACCAGATGGCTACTCTCCTTGGCATAACAGCCGACGAACTCGACAGTCTTTCGCTTAATGCTCGGAAAGTCTATCCTATCGCTTCACGCTGCGGCGTTTTTGCAAAGTCCGATATACAGCCTCTTCTCAATCAGGGTGCACGTCGGGAGGATATTGCGGCAAGTATTTTTCAGGCTGTGGTCGATCAGACTGTTTCAGGTCTTGCACAGGGACGTTCCATTGAGGGAAAAGTTCTGTTTCTGGGTGGTCCGCTCTTCTTTCTTAAAGGACTTCGAAGCGCCTTTGTAAAGACTCTGGGACTTGACAGCGATCATGCGGTATTTCCTGACGAAGCCCCTGTTTTTGTTGCCTACGGATGTTCAGTTTATGCAGCTGAGGCAGAGGATTCCTACAGCATAGATGAAATGATAAGAAAGATCACTGAGGCAAAAGCTTCTGATGACATAGTAACGGGAGAACCGCTTTTCAGATCTCAGGCGGAGTATGACGAGTTCATTGAACGTCACAGGAAGTTCGATCTTGGTTATGCCGATATCCATACATATGAAGGCGACGCATATCTCGGAATCGACGCAGGATCTACAACGACAAAGCTGGTGCTAATTACCGGTGACGGCAGGATATTGTATCATCATTATTCTTCAAATCAGGGACAGCCTCTTGATAAGATTGCCGATCAGATAAAGTGCATATACAAGGAAATGAATCCCGGAATTGTAATAAAAAGTTCTGCCGTCACGGGTTACGGCGAAGATCTTATCAGAACGGGACTTTCCGTAGATCACGGCATCGTAGAGACTGTCGCACACTTTAAAGCTGCGGCATATTTCTGCCCGGACGTTGATTTTATCATTGACATAGGCGGTCAGGACATCAAGTGCTTCAGAATTAAGAACAAAAGCATCGACAGCATAATGCTGAACGAGGCTTGTTCCTCGGGCTGCGGTTCGTTTATTCAGACGTTTGCGATGGCTATGGGATATGATATAGCAGAATTTTCACAGCTGGGACTTTTCGCAGAGCATCCCGTTGATCTCGGCTCACGCTGCACCGTATTTATGAACAGTTCTGTAAAACAAGCGCAGAAGGACGGCGCAACAGTTGAGGATATTTCCGCAGGACTGTCGTCGTCTATTATCAAGAACGCAGTCTATAAGGTAATACGTGCCAGATCCACTGATGAGCTCGGAAAGAATATTGTTGTCCAGGGCGGAACTTTTCTCAACGATGCTGTTCTCCGCTCCTTTGAGAAAGAGCTTGGCAGAAATGTTATACGTCCGGCAATATCCGGTCTTATGGGAGCTTTCGGCTGTGCACTGTATGCCATGGAGAATTCTAACGGCGAACGTTCGTCGCTTATTTCAGCCGATGAGCTTGCAGGATTTGACTATACTTCACGTTCTGCAAACTGCGGAGGCTGTACGGCTCATTGTCAGCTTAACATAATCAGCTTCGGCAAGGGCAGACGCTTTATCTCCGGCAACCGCTGTGAAAAAGGCGGAGGAATGGCGCAGAAGAATAAAGTTCCCAACTTGTACGAGTACAAGTATGACAGCATCGTGAATACAGTGAAAACACATCAGCCCAGGAAGTACCGTGGAACAGTCGGATTACCTCTTGCTCTTGGATTCTACGAGCAGCTGCCATTCTGGCATATGCTGTTTACCACCCTGGGATTCCGGACAGTTATCTCAGATGAAAGCTCACGTGCAATGTATTATCTCGGACAGCATACTATTCCTTCGGATACGGTCTGCTATCCGGCAAAACTTGCTCACGGTCATATTGAAGATCTTCTTGACAAGGGTGTGGATTTCATTTTCTATCCCTGCATGAGTTACAATCTTGACGAGGGCGAAAGCGACAACCATTTCAACTGTCCGGTAGTGGCGTATTATCCCGAATTGCTGCTGGCTAATAATCCACGGCTCAACGAAAGTAATTTTATTCATCCGTATATGGATCTCAATATAAAGAAAAATGTAGTGAAGGTGCTTTCTCATACGCTCAGAAAGTACAATATCAGAGGCAGAATTCCCGCTGCCGTTGACGCTGCATACAAGGCGCTGGAACTTTATCATGCCGATATAGCAAGCAAGGCACGGGAGATCATAGATCAGGCACGTGCGGAAAAGCGGAAGATCATCGTTCTTGCCGGACGCCCCTACCACATCGACAAGGAGATCAACCACGGAATCCATAAGCTGATAACCAGTCTTGGAATGGCTGTTATTACTGAGGACAGCGTTGCGGCTCTTGCCCATACCCCGAAGCTTGGCGTGCTGAACCAGTGGACGTATCATTCACGTCTGTACCGTGCTGCAAAATATGTGACGACGCAGCCGGATATGCAGCTTGTTCAGCTTGTTTCCTTTGGCTGCGGAATCGACGCCGTTACCGGAGACGAAGTAAGGTCTATCCTTGAAAGTCACGGAAAGCTTTATACTCAACTTAAAATAGATGAAATCAACAATCTCGGAGCAGCAAGGATCAGGCTGAGAAGCCTTGTCGCTGCAATGAACTGAGCCGGGAACTGACAGGAGGTATTTAAATTGTCCGGATATACGATTTTTACCGAGGAAATGAAAAAGACGCATACTATCCTCGTTCCCGATATGCTGCCCGTTCACTTCAGGCTGTTCATTGACATATTTGAAGCAGAAGGCTATAAAATGGAGCTTCTTCAGAACGATTCACGCTCCGTTGTTGACGAGGGACTGAAAAATGTTCATAACGACGCCTGCTATCCTGCGCTGCTTGTTATTGGACAGTTTATGGATGCTCTCAAAAGCGGCAGATACGATCCCGACCATACGGCTCTGCTTATCACCCAGACCGGCGGCGGCTGCCGTGCATCAAACTATATTCATCTGCTCAGAAAGGCAGTGGATAAGAATTTTCCGCAGGTGCCTGTCGTATCGCTGAATTTCAGCGGACTTGAAAAGAACAGCGCTTTCAGGATAACTCCGAAAGTCTTTTTAAAGCTGCTTTATGCGGTGCTTTATGGCGATCTTCTCATGACCTGCTACAACAAATGCAGAGCCTATGAGGTAAATAAGGGCGACTCTGAAATAATACTGACAAAATGGCAGAAGCGTCTGGGAAATATCTTCCGCAAGGGAAGCAATATGTACCTGAAAACAAAGAAGGTCTATGTTGATATCCTCAACGACTTTGCAGCTATAAAGCTCAGCGGCGAAAAAAAGATACGTGTCGGCATCGTGGGCGAGATCTACGTCAAGTACTCTCCCCTTGCCAATAATCACCTTGAGGATTTCCTTATCTCCGAGGGATGCGAGCCTGTTGTTCCGTCGCTGCTGGAATTTGTAATGTATACGGCTTCCGCTGTTTTCAATAATGCTGAGCTTTACGATAACAAGACAAAGAGCACACGGTTTTATAAGATCGCTTATAAGCTGGTTTACTCCAAGCAGAAAGAGCTTATCAGAATAATGAGAGAGCACGGCGTATTCGAACCGCCCCATGACTTTGAATATCTGCGCAGTCTGGCGGATAAATATATCAATCAGGGAGTTGTAATGGGAGAGGGCTGGCTTATCCCGGCAGAAATGGCTGCTCTGGCAAAATCGGGAGTGGAGAATATCATCTGTGCTCAACCATTCGGATGCCTGCCGAATCATATTGTTGCAAAAGGAATGTCACGTGCCATCAAGCAGGATAATCCCAATGCCAATATTGTTGCTATAGATTATGATCCGGGAGCTACCAGAGTAAATCAGGAAAACAGAATAAAACTTATGCTTGCCAATGCAAGAGCAGCAGAGTAGCTTTATGCCGCCTCTTCGGAAAACATCCGTAGAGGCGGTTATCTTTAAGTAACATGATATAATTATTACAAATTGAAACACATGAAAAAATGGTATTGACAAGTGAAAAAAATCGTTGTACAATAATAATGTACCCGTGAAAAAACGGGAAAAAGAGAGAAAAAATAAGAGAACAAAAGAAATAAAGGGGTAGTATAATGGTATTCAGCAGTTTGGAGTTTATTTTTATATTCCTGCCTGCATTTTTTATAGCTTATGCACTTTCGCCTGCTAAATACAAGAACACTGTTATTTTTGCGGGAAGTGTTATTTTTTATGGTCTCGGCGTTGGAAAAGCTATATATATATGGCTTTTCCTGCTTACGATGCTGTTTAATTTCATTGTGGGGCAATTTATCGATAATTTTCGGCGAGCGGGAAAATTCTGGCTGACATTCGGCGTTATCTTCAATTTCTGGTGGTTGGTCTTTTTTAAGTACTGGGGATTCGGTACTGAAAATATCAACGCACTTTTTCATGCCGGTCTTACCGTTAAAAATATCATTCTTCCAATCGGAATAAGCTTCTATACCTTTCAGAATGTTTCATATATTGCTGATGTCTACATGAAAAAAACAAGGGCAGAGAAAAATTTCATAAATTACGGAGCGTATATCAGTATGTTTCCGCAGCTTATAGCCGGCCCTATCGTAACTTATGAAAAGGTAGCTGCACAGCTCAGGCAGCGAACACACAGCGCTAAAAAGGTAGAAGATGGTCTAAAGACTTTTACCATAGGTCTTGGATATAAGGTGCTCCTTGCCAATCAGATTTCCGGATTGTGGAAGGATATTGCAACAATCGGTTTTGGGTCTATATCCTCGAAACTCGCCTGGATGGGGGCCTTTGCCTACTCGTTTCAGCTTTATTTTGATTTCTGCGGTTACTCTCTCATGGCGATAGGTCTGGGCAGAATAATGGGATTTGAACTGCCTAAAAACTTCGATCATCCATATATATCTAAAACCATGACAGAATTCTGGCGCCGCTGGCATATTACTTTGGGGTCATGGTTCAGGGAATATATTTATATTCCCCTTGGCGGAAACAGATGTGGAAAATTCGCTATGCTGCGCAACACTTTTGCGGTCTGGCTCTTTACCGGTCTATGGCACGGGGCAAGCTGGAATTTCATCGTATGGGGACTGGTTCTGTTCGGGATAATCATGCTGGAAAAGTTTGCTATCGGAAATTTCCTGAACCGTCACACACTAATAGGTCATGCATGGATGATACTCATTATTCCCCTTACATGGCTTATTTTCGCCATTACAGATTTTAAGGAACTGGGAGTGTATCTTAGCCGCCTGCTGCCGTTCACTCACGATACAAAGACTGAGCTTTTTAAGGAAGACTATTTAAAATACTGGGGAATTTACTCAAAATACTTTATAGCAGGAGTGATATTCTCAACGCCTCTTCCGGGTATGATATATAAAAAAATTAAGAATTCGGTTTTCTGCGCCCTGCTGTTGCTGACGGTGTTTTGGGCGTCGGTATACTGTATGTATAAAGGAATGGATGATCCGTTCATGTATTTTCGTTTCTGATTAAAGATTAAATAAAAACAGGAGACAATAAATGAATAAATTCAAGCAATGCACATATACGATGATACTTATATTTACGTGCTTTATTGCATCGCCGATGATCTTCAAACAGATATGGACGACAAGCGCTGAAAAGAAAAAAGAAAATAAGGCAACTATAGCGGATATAGACATACGCAAGGGGTATAATGAGGGTACGGAAACTCCTTCTGCCAATGCTTGTGTTCCGGAAACTTCCGGCAGTACGGTTTCGCAGAATCCGTCGGCAGGAGCTTCTGAGACGAGTTCTGGTACGGTTATATTCAATCCTCCTTCATCTGAAGCAACATCGTCAGAACAGGTTAATTTTGTTCCGGCTGACTACTCCTATTTTGATAATGCGCTGTTTATCGGTGATTCACGTACGGTGGGAATCCGGGATTACGGCTCTCTGGGTAATGCGGATTTCTTCTGTCGTGAGGGGCTGAGCACAGGTGATGCGAAAAATTCGTCTGCCTCTTACGGTGACGGTGATCTTGGAAGTATGCTGTCCTCCGGTAAATATAAGAAAATTTATATTATGCTCGGCATAAACGAGATAGGCAACGATTTTGACAGTACTTTTGCCAATTACAAGGCGCTTCTGGAAAATGTCCTTGCCAAAGCGCCGGATGCTGTCGTTTATTTACAGGCAAATATGCACGTCACCGGTGATGCCCAGACATCTTCTATCAACAACGAGAGGATAAATGAGCTTAATCGGCGCATTAATACGCTTGCCGATAATACTAAGGTTTTCTATATAGACATAAACCCTGTTTTTGACGATAAAGACGGCAATCTTGAAGCCGGATACACCAGCGACGGCGTTCATGTTATGGGTGCTATATATCAGGACTGGAGCGAGTGGTTCCGTCTGTATACTGTTCCGGGTACGTAAAAAAATCCCGTATTCCAACAAAGGAATACGGGATTTTTTTATAGCTGCCATTCGTCGCAGAGCAGATTGATAGCATCTGTGAGACTGCGCATATCAGAATTAGTTCTGCCTCCGGAGTTTTTTATAAGTTCTGTCAGACGCTGTGAGGCTTCTGTAAGACGTGCATAGCATTCGCTCATATTAGCCGTATTGCGTTTCTTTTTCGGTATAGGGACGGGGGCGGCGTCTACGGTTATCACGCCTTCTGCAAGGTCGAATTCCGCACCGCTGTATGGGGCGTATACGTCTGCGCCAAGATCGCTGCGCAGACGTTCTGCAAGCGCTTCGGCGGAAGCGTCCTCACCGTGGTTAACAAAGAATTTCTTTACGCCGGAAACAGCCTTTGCCCATTTTATAAGACCGTTTGCGTCGGCATGACCGCTGACGCCGGGAAGCTGCATGATCTCGGCGGCAACATTTATGGATTCGCCGAATATCCGGACCCTTTTTGCACCGTCAATAAGACTTCGTCCCAAGGTGTTGTCAGCCTGATAACCTACAAAAAGCACGGTACATTCTTTTCTCCACAGATTATGTTTCAGGTGATGCTTGATGCGTCCCGCCTCACACATACCGCTTGCGGAGATAATGACTTTGGGGCGCATATCGCTGTTTATAGCTCTGGAATCGTCGCTTGTAACGGTTCTTATAAGATTTTCAAAAGATATGGGATTGATTCCTTGTCTTACATAAGAAAGAGCTTCTTCATCGTAGCAGCTTTCACGGTTGCTTATAAAAATATCCGTTGCTTCGTTGGCAAGCGGACTGTCCACGTAAACCGGAAAGCCGTCGTGACCGGAAATCAGCTTCTGATCCTTGATTTTTCTGATAAAATAAAGCATTTCCTGTGTTCTGCCAACAGCAAATGAGGGAATTATCACGTTTCCGCCCCGGTCAAAAGTTTTCTGGAGAACTTCTGCAAGAGCCGTCACGTAATCAGCCGGTTTGTTGTGGAGCCTGTTTCCGTAGGTCGATTCGATAACCGCATAGTCGGCGGAATCAATGAACTGCGGATCACGGATAAGGGGCTGATCTGTATTGCCGATGTCGCCGGAGAAAACGATTTTTCTTGTAATTCCATTTTCGGTAATCGTCAGGATAATGCTGGATGATCCCAGAAGATGTCCTGCGTCACGGAAAGTAACGGTTATTCCGTCGCATATTTCCGCAGGAGAATCGTATTTATGCGGAATAAAAAGTTCTATTGCCGCAAGTGCATCCTCCATGGTATAGAGTGGGACGAATTCCTCACTGCCCTTTCTTTTGCCCTTTCTGTTGCGCCATTCGGCTTCAAATTCCTGTATATGTGCGCTGTCACGAAGCATCACGCTGCACAGATTCGAGGTAGCTTCGGTCGCATGGATCTCTCCGCTGAATCCTCCTGAGGCAAGAAGCGGAAGCAGACCGGAATGGTCGATATGCGCATGGGTGAGCAGAACAAAGTCAATATTTCCCGGGGCAGTGGGGATCTTTACATTTTCGTACATATCCTCTCCCTGCTGCATTCCGAAATCTACCAGGAACTTCTTTCCGCAAGCTTCAATATATGTACAGCTTCCTGTAACTTCATGGGCAGCTCCGATAAACATCATTTTCATAGAAAAAACCTCTGCTTTCATGGAGGTTCACATCAGACCTCCGGTATGATTCTATTGATATTATATCACAAAAAATTATGGATGTCCATAGTTTTTTTATGCAAAATTGTGCGATTATTTAATAAAAAGTCATTGACTACGATCGAAATAAATGATATAATTATACATAACCGGATTAATTCCCGGCAAATATATAATGTGAGGAGTATAGAGATTTGGGTAAATATTTTGGTACGGACGGATTCAGAGGAACTGCAAATGAAAATCTTACGGCAGACCATGCATTTAAAGTAGGAAGATTTTTAGGATGGTACTATAAGGAACTGAAAAAACAGAAAGGTGACAGCTCCGCTCCTCGTATTCTCATCGGAAAGGATACGAGACGTTCCAGCTATATGTTTGAATACAGCCTGGTGGGAGGTCTTACGGCTTCGGGAGCAGACGCATATCTGCTCCACGTTACCACGACACCCTCGGTTGCATATATATCACGTGTTGACAGCTTTGACTGCGGAATAATGATCTCCGCCAGCCATAACCCATATTATGACAACGGACTCAAGCTTATAAACGGCAAAGGCGAAAAAATGGAGGATGAGGTAATAGATCTGGTTGAAGCTTATCTTGATGGAAATCTCAGAGCTTTCGGTCAGGAATGGCAGGAACTTCCTTTTGCGCACGATGCGGAGATTGGACGCACAGTTGACTATGTTTCGGGCAGAAACCGCTATATCGGATACCTTATTTCACTGGGCGTTTATTCTTTCCGTGGAAAGAAAGTGGGACTTGACTGTGCCAATGGAGCTTCATGGAATATTGCAAAGGCTGTTTTTGATGCTCTCGGCGCAGAAACATATGTTATCAACGCAGAGCCGGACGGCACTAATATTAACATGAATGCCGGTTCAACGCATATAGACGGACTCCGGAAATTTGTTGTGGAAAACGGACTGGATGTCGGTTTTGCTTATGACGGCGACGCCGATCGCTGTCTTTGTGTAGACGAAAAGGGAAACGTTATTTCCGGCGATCATATTCTCTACATATATGGCCGCTACATGAAAGAGAGAGGAAAACTTCTTGCCAATACTGTTGTAACAACGATAATGTCGAATTTCGGACTGTATAAGGCTTTTGACGAGATTGGCGTAGGCTATGCGAAAACAGCTGTAGGCGACAAGTATGTCTATGAGTACATGAAAGAAAACGGATGCCGTCTGGGGGGCGAACAGTCCGGTCATATTATCTTTTCCAAGTATGCGTCCACCGGCGACGGTATTCTTACCAGCCTGAAAATAATGGAAGTCATTATGGCAAGAGAGAAGCCGCTCAGCGAGCTGGCTGCGCCTTTCATCGTTTATCCGCAGGTGCTTGAAAATGTCAGGGTAAAGGATAAAACAGCGGCTCAGTCTGATCCGGATGTAAAGGCTGCTGTTGAGAAAGCTGCGTCGGAGCTTGGAACATCCGGAAGAATACTTGTCCGTGAGAGCGGCACAGAGCCTCTTGTGCGTGTTATGGCAGAGGCTGAAAACGAAGATATATGCCATGCCTGCGTGGATAAGATAATTGACGTTCTTAAACGCAAGGGACACACTATCTGAAAATTAAGGAATTTGGTATTTATTATGAAAAAACAGGTTTTTAATCCTTTTCTCCCTCTTGATGAGTATATTCCGGACGGCGAACCCCATATCTTCGGGGACAGAGTATATCTTTATGGTTCTCATGATAATGAGGGCGGGGAAACTTTCTGCATGGGAGATTATACAGTATATTCTGCTCCCGTGAATGATCTCTCCGACTGGCACTGCGAAGGAGTAATTTACAGCGCATCGCAGGATCCTGACAGCGGAGAGCGTCCGTATATGTATGCTCCGGATGTAGTTCAGGGAAACGACGGCAGATACTATCTCTATTACTGTATGTCCGGTGAGCGTGGCATTGGTGGATATTTCGGACCTATATCCGTGGCTGTATGCGATACTCCGGCAGGAAGGTATAAATATCTGGGATATGTCCGTTACCCTGACGGAACACCTATGAAGAAGTATGTCTGCTTTGATCCATGCGCCTTTAACGACGACGGAACGATCCGCATTTATTACGGAACACAGTGTATGAACGAATCCAATGAGATACTTGCCGCCGACAGCCGTAAGCTTGCAGAAGTTCAGAAGCGTTATAACAAGACGGCAGAGGAGATACTTGGAACTCCCGACAATATAAACGGAGCGTGCATGGTGGTTCTTGAAGACGATATGCTCACTGTCAGGGAGGATGCAAAGCATATTATTCCCTATGACGCCGATTTCGGCGGTCATGAATTCTTTGAAGCAAGTTCCATGAGGAAAGTAGGGGAGAAATATTATTTTGTGTTCTCTTCTCAGAAAAATCACGAGCTTTGCTATGCCGTAAGCGATTATCCCGATCGTGATTTTACGTTCGGCGGAACTATAGTTTCCAACGGAGATGTCGGAATTAACGGTATATCCGACGAAAATCGAATGAACATGACCGGCACGACCCATGGCAGTATTATTGAGATAAACGGTCAGTGGTACGTATTTTATCACAGACTCACCCATAAATCCGATTACAGCCGTCAGGCGTGCGCAGAGAAGATATTTATAAGCGATGACGGAACGATAACGCAGGTCGAAATGACTTCATGCGGTCTTAACGGAGGACCTTTAACAGGCGAGGGAAGATATCCTGCCCCTATAGCCTGCTGTATAACAAACGGCAGGATGCCACACGGTTCCAACAGCATTTATACAGAAAGCTTCCCCAATGTCACCCATTCCGGAAATGAACGGTATATCGGAGAAATATGTGATAATACACTTATAGGCTTCAGGTATTTTGAGTTTTCGGGCACAGGCAGACTGTCTGTTACCGTCCGGGGAACGGGCAGCGGTACTATCGGCGTGTATACTGAGATCGGCGGAGATTGTCTCGGGGAGATCGATGTTTTGTCTTGTGAAAACTGGACGGAAGCTTCGTCCGCTATAGATTTTCCCGATGGCGTTTATCCGCTGTATCTGGTATATCACGGCACAGGGGAGATTGCCGTTTTTGATATCGCTTTTTCATAGGAACAAAAAGCCTTTGTTGATTTTGGCAAATCGTTAAGTGTGCTATTGTAAATATTTGGCTAAATACTGGAAAATGTGGGGATATGGGAAAAAAATATTGACGTATCAGGCAAATAGTGATATAATATCATGAGGAAAAAAGATAAATCCGTCATTTATATGTGCGGGGTTTTGCAAAAATGGAGGGCACAATGTCTAAAAAAGAAGAACGTAACCTTAATGTTACAATAAAAAGTGATGAGGATGATAAGGATAGTGTGATTCTGTCATTATCAAGTCTGGGAAAGGGACTCAAAAGATATTTTCTTCCTTGGGTCATCGTTGCAGTTATCGCTTTTGTGGGCGTGGCAGGTATCAAGACCGTAGGTGTTGTACGGAATAAAACGCCGCTTAAAGCTCTTATAGGATTTAATTATAAAGGTATTGAGAGCGGTCAGGATCCGGCAGGACATACTTTTGACGTTAATTCTGTTAAGAACGTTCAGGTGATATCTGAAGCACTTGCTGAAAACGATGTTGACCTCGAATTGTCTGACGCTGTAAGGAACGCTATTACATTTGAGGGCGTTATCCCTTCGGATGCTATTGATAAAATGACGACTTATAAGAGCGTCTACGAAAATTCAACAAATGGAAATCTTGCGGCTGCACAGGCTATGCTTGATGTTACCTATTATCCGACACAGTTTAAGGTGAGTTTTGATTACGGCAGTACCGGTATTTCGAAAGATAAGGCAGTACAAGTATTAAACTCCATGCTCAATAATTACCGTGATTATTTTTTCGATCAGTATGGATATAACAAATCTCTCGGCCAGTCGCTTTCAGCTGTAAGCTATATGGATTATGACTACAGCGAAGCAGTTGATCTGTTCAGAGTAAATCTCAATGCACTTTCCGATTATGTCAATACGCTTTCACGCAGCGATTCAAACCATTTCCGTTCAAAAGACACAGACGTTGAGGACGAAGAGGGACTTACCGGTTATACTTTTGACGATATCGCCCAGTCTATTGACGCTGTGAAGAGAATTGATCTTGCAAGAATATCGTCGTATGTTACGGTCAATAACGTTACCAAAGATAAGACGGCAACTATCGCATATTATCAGTATAATATAGATGAGCTTAACCGTGAAAAGAATGCTTATGCAGAAAGACTTGCAAATCTTAAGACAGCTATTGACTCTTACAAGAAAGATACGGTTCTGGTAATGAGCGGAGTTGACGGCAGCAGTCAGGAACTTTCACAGAGTTCCGAGCAGTATGATAAGCTGGTAGAGCGCTACGATAATGTGGCGACGCAGCTTGCAAATGTAAAACAGGATATCAGTATGTATACTCAGCGTAAGGAAGGACTTGAAAAAGGCGAGGAAGGTACTGAAGAAATGGAAAACTACACTGCCGGAGAACTTGCAAAGCTCAATGAAAAGGTAAATCGTCTTATTGAGATAACAAGGATCACTTCTGAGCAGTATTATGAAACAGAGGAGTTTGCAAACGCTTATAGCATCTTTGCTCCGGCTGTAAATTCTAAAACGGACACTGTAAAATCCATTTTTCACGCTTCGCTCATGCCGTTAATTATTGTGGAAGCACTTCTTCTGGTGATATATATTATTGTTGCATTTGTTTTTGCTTTAAGATCTGACAATTCAAAAAAAGTAACTGCTGACGGGGCAGAAGAGGATGTGGATGATACAGAATCTGACACTGATAGCAGTACAGAAGAAAAACAGTCTATGGAAAAGTCGGGAAATAATAAAGATTCGGAAAAGAGCAAATAATCAAAAAAATAAGGGCGTCCGGCAAAATGGGCGTCCTTTGATTTAAAGAATAGAAAGGTTAATTATGGATAATTCTGACATAGGGAAAATTATACTTGTTGTAATAATGATGGCCTTTTCAGCTTTGTTTTCAAGTACGGAAACAGCTTTTTCAAGCGTGAACAAGCTGAGGCTGAAAAATTACGCTTCTCAGGGCGATAAAAAGGCGGCAAGAGCTCTTAAGCTTGCAAATAAGTTTGACGATGTTCTTACAGCTGTTCTTATAGGAAATAATATCGTGAATATTGCGATATCATCGGTAAGCACGCTGATTTTTATTGAAATTATCGGAAGCAACGGCGCCGCTGTGTCTACGGTAGTTGTTACTGTTTTGGTGCTGATATTCGGTGAAGTTCTGCCGAAATCCTACGCTAAGAGAAATGCTGAGAAGCTTGCACTGCTGTTCGCTGCCCCGCTTTCAGTTCTGGTAACGGTTTTTAAGCCTTTTGTGATCGCTCTAAATGGGCTGTCTTCACTTATCTCCAGCGGGGGTGACGAAGCTCCGAGCGTTACTGAAGATGAGCTTAAATATATGATAGACGAAATTGAAGAACAAGGCGTTATTGAAGAACAGGAAAGCGAACTGGTGAAGAGCGCTCTGGAATTTGACGAGATCACGGTCAGCGAGATACTTATACCCAGAGTAAAAATAGTTGGCATAGAAATAGGCATGAGTCTTGATGAAATAAAGAAGATCTTTATTACCGAAATGTACTCACGTCTTCCGGTTTATGAAAAAAGTCTGGATGACATAGTTGGGATGATTACCAATAAGGCGTTTTTCAAAATGCTTACCGAGGGCGGAAACGATATTCGTGATATTATTCAGGATGTCACTCATATTGCAGATACAAAGCTTATAAACGAAACCATGCGTGATATGCAGAGGTCAAAAGTACACCTTGCGGTTGTTACTGATCAGTACGGCGGTACAAAGGGAATCGTTACTCTGGAAGATATAATAGAGGAACTTGTGGGCGAGATCTACGATGAGGATGATGAGATCGTAAGCAGTGCCAGAATGATTTCAGAAAACAAGTATGAGGTTGCCGGAGATATGAGCATAAGCAGACTTCTTGAACAGCTTGATCTTGACGACGAACTTATTCAGACTGATTATACATCTGTAGGCGGCTGGGTGACGGATGTCATGGAACATATTCCGGAGTCTGGGGAAACTGCCGAAACAGGTATTTTCAGGATTACTGCTGCTGTTGTGAACGAGCAGACAGTAGAAAAGGTGATACTGGAGATCCTTGACGTTCGGGATGAGGAAGAAACAGAAAAGTGATTTTGAAAAAGCGGCTGTGCATGGAATGTGCAGCCGTTTATTATAATGATTTCTGATTATCATTGCTTTCCGTATGTATTGCTCTTATAACTATTGACATCGGAGTATACAATATGTTATAATTAAATAATACTATGGCAAATTATGTTTTCACACCGATCAAAAAGGAGTTATAAATGAATACAATAAAAGAATTGTATGCTTACAGGCAGATGGTATTCAGTCTGGTAAAAAAAGATCTGAGAGGACGCTACAAGGGATCGGCACTTGGTTTTCTCTGGACGTTCATAAATCCTCTGCTTCAGTTGGTAGTATATACGGTGGTGTTTTCTTTCATTCTTAAATCAAATATTGAGCGTTATTATCTTTATTTGTTTGTGGCGCTCATTCCGTGGATATTTTTTTCTTCTGCAATTACCGTAGGAGCTTCTTCGATCGTGGCACAGAAAGATCTTATAAAGAAGATTTACTTCCCACGAATGGTAATTCCGATTTCTTACGTAACAAGCAGCTTTGTCAATATGCTGCTGTGTTTTATTGTCATATTTGCAGTGATAATTTTTACCGGCGCAGGAATTAACTTTGCGGCGCTTCTGACATTGCCGATAATTATGGCAGTTGAATATCTCATGGCTCTTGGAATGGCTCTGCTGACATCGGCGGTGACCGTGTATTTCAGGGATATGGAGCATATTCTCAGCATTCTGTCAATGATGTGGATGTACATGACACCTATCATGTATGATAAATCCATTGTTCCTGAAAGACTTCTCCCTGTTTTCAATCTCAACCCCATGACGCACGTTATTGAATGCTACCGAACTGTTCTATATAATAAGGCAATGCCGGATCTGTCCTCACTGCTTTCAGCTATAGGCTTCGGATTGTTCTTTCTGGTGCTGGGCTGCCTGGTTTTCAACAAACTTCAGCGTCACTTTGCGGAGGAATTATAAATGGCTGTGAATGATATTGCGATTGATGTAAATAATATTACCAAAAGCTTCAAGGTCTTTCCGGATAAAGGTTCGCAGCTCAAGGAACGTCTGCTGTTCCGCAAGCGGAGCCGTTTTGAGGAACGCAGGGTTCTGAGGGGGATAAGCTTTCAGGTCAGAAGGGGTGAAGCTATCGGTCTTATAGGTCATAACGGCTGCGGAAAATCCACGACTCTCAAACTGCTGACGAAGATAATGTTCCCGGATACAGGCACAATAACTATGAGAGGCAGAGTTTCCAGCCTTATCGAACTTGGAGCAGGATTTCATCCCGATATGAGCGGACGTGAGAATATCTACACCAATGCCGCTATTTTTGGACTTACGAAAAAGGAAATTGACGCTCGTTTAAAGGACATCATAAGTTTCTCGGAACTGGAAGAATTCATTGACAACCCTGTCAGAACGTATTCTTCCGGAATGTATATGCGTCTTGCTTTTTCAGTCGCAATAAACGTGGATGCAGATATACTCCTTATTGATGAGATACTGGCGGTAGGCGATGCCAATTTTCAGGCAAAATGTTTCAACAAACTTAAAGAAATAAAGGCACACGGTACGACTATCGTTATCGTTTCTCATTCTCTTGGTCAGATTGAGCAGATATGTGACCGTTCCATATGGATTCATGACGGACTTATAAAAGCCGAGGGAAATCCAAAAGAAATAGACCTTGAATATCTTGATTTCATGGGCAGAAAACTCCAGGAAGCTTCCAGCAAAGAGTTTGAAGACGGCAAAACAGAAGGATCTCCGAAAACGGAAGAAACATTGGCAGATGAAAAAGCAGATTCTGGTGAATCGTCCACAAAACGCTGGGGAAACGGCAGCGCAAGAATAAAAAGTATCAGGGCTTATACGGCTGAGGGCGTACAGCAGAAAATTTTCCGAACCGGAGAGACTATCATTTTCCGGCTTGAATATACGGTGAAAAATCAGGTCGAAGATGCAGTTTTCGGCATCGGAATATTCAGCCGTGACGGAATACAATGCTACGGCACAAACACCAGGATAGACAAGCATGATGAAATTCGGCTCACAGAAAACGGCATCGCAGAGATAGTTCTGGAGAATGTGCCTCTTCTTGCCGGAGAATATCTGATAGATTTTGCAATTGAAACGGGAGAAGGTATTCCGGTCGATTACTATCGGGAGGCTTATACTATTGAGATCATAAATTCACTGGGCGATGTCGGCATCGCACGGATAATGCACAAGTGGAATATTGATTAAAGAAGGTAAAATATGAGCAACACAAGCGATTACATGAACAAAAAGACACGTGGAAGCATCATTGCATTTTTCCGGAGGTTGTTTTTCCATTCCTTTTATCAGGGAATCGGAGCTGTTTCTCAGGATATACAGTTGTTGAGCCAGCGTACCGAAGAACTTGAAAGATCGGTAAGCGACATTCAGAAGCTTTTGGACGAAATGCATGAAAAGCTTGGATCATGCATGGTCTCACAGGAACGTCTGAACAGCATTGAAGCTCTGGAAACGGCGCTGCACAACGATCTTGAAACGGTAAGCGTTAATCTGAGAAATAATAATGCCGCTATTGAAAGACTTTCGGCAGACAGTGAATTTGCCAAGCTCAAACTCACAGTTATAGAAAAGGGAATGAAAAACAAAAAGAGCGTCAGCACAGTTCAGAGCGTGGAAACGCAGCCTGTTCCTGTTGCTGTCGTACCTGTGGATAACGGAGATTCAGAGTACGAGAAAATTGATTACTTCGATTTTGAAAATCATTTCAGAGGTTCGATCGAAAGTATCAGGAAGGCTCAGGAGGTCTACCTCGAATACTTCCGGGATAAGAAAAACGTGGTGGATATCGGCTGCGGACGGGGTGAGTTTCTCTCCCTTATGAAGGACAGCGGGATCAATGCCCTGGGCGTGGATATTTACGAGCCATACGTGGACTACTGCAATATGAAAGGACTTTCTGCCGAATGCGGAGACGGAGCGGAATTTCTGTCAAGACAGGAGACTGTTGACGGCATTTTTGTCGGACAGGTAGTCGAGCATCTTAAAACCGGAGAGATCATACGGCTGTGCAATACGGCTTATGAAAAGCTTTCCGCCGGCGGATGCATCGTTATCGAAACCCCGAACCCGACATCACTGGCAATATATACAAACGCTTTTTATATTGACCCATCGCATATCAAGCCTGTGCATCCGCTGACGATGAAGTACTTTCTGGAAAAGGCAGGATTTACGCAGATAGAAATTATATACACCGAGCAGAGCAGACCGCCTTTCAGTATTCCGGAGTTGAATATTCAGGGAGCAGCTGAATTCAACAGCGCTATGAAAAATGTATCCGGACTGCTCTACGGCAGCCAGGACTATGCAGTTATAGCTACAAAAGTTAAGGAATGATAATAAAATGGAAAATAAAATAAATATTGAAGATATAATGGCACAGATAAAGCGTGAGATCAAGGAAAAAGGACTTACTTCCGATATGCTCAGCTTTGAAGATGTGCCCTACAAAAAGCCTGTACAGGCTGCCGCTGAAACGGGAACTTCCCTGTCGGCAGCCAATGAAGCTCTTGATTATATGAACGCTCATCACTATGTTCAGCCGTATAAGCCGATTCCGGGAAATCCTGTAAAGGTATTTTTCAAGAAAGTTATCCGCAAGCTGGTAAAGTTTTATGTAGAACCGGTGGTATTTGAACAAAACAGCTTCAATGCGGCGACTGTGAACGTACTTAACGTGATGAAGAACAACGCCGAAAGCCGTCCGGACGACAACACCGGGGAGCTGCTGTCAAGGCTGGAAACACTGGAACTTGCACAGAAAGAGCTGCGCAGTCGTATTGATTCTCTGGAGCGTGAAAATTCGGCGCTCAGGGAGGCACTCGGAAAGCAGGAGACGGAATGAGAATAGTACAGCTTCTGCCCACCTTGTCTTTCGGAGATGCTATCGGCAACGATACTGTCGCTCTCAAAAAAGCCATATCTGATATGGGATATATTTCCGAAATATATGCCGAGAACATTGATAAGCGGCTGCCGTCTGATACGGCAAAGAATATCAGCCGCCTGAAAGATCTCAAAAAAGACGATGTGCTGATCTACCATAAATCTACCGGTACTGATCTTACTTTTAAAATACAGGATTTTCACTGCCGTAAGATCATGATATATCATAATGTCACGCCGCCGGAATTTTTTCGCCCATACAGTACCGCCGCCGCATCCCTGACGGAATACGGCTATAAGGGCGTAGAGCATCTGAGGGACAAAGTGGATTATTGTCTTGCAGATTCCGCCTACAACAAATCCGAGCTGTTGCGAATGGGATATACCTGTCCCATTGACGTTCTCCCTATACTTATACGTTTTGAGGATTATAAGCAGTCCCCGGCAAAGGGAATTATGAGCAGATATGGCGACGGAAAGCGCAATCTTATTTTCGTCGGAAGGATCGCTCCCAACAAGAAGCAGGAAAACGTTATAAGGGCGTTTTATCAGTATAAGCGGCTTGACCCGGATTCACGGCTTATCCTGGTGGGTTCCTATACCGGTATGGAGAATTACTATGAACGTCTTGTAAAATACGCCGGAGCTCTCGGTCTAAAAGACGACATTGTTTTCACAGGACATATAAAATTCAATGAGATACTTGCCTATTACCGCCTGGCAGACGTTTTCGTCTGCATGAGCGAACATGAGGGCTTCTGCGTTCCCCTTGCAGAAGCAATGTTTTTTGACGTGCCGATAATTGCGTACGACACAAGCGCTATCGGCGATACCCTTGGCGGAAGCGGAATCCTGCTGGACAGCAATGATCCGGTGTTTGCCGCAGGAGTTATACGCCGAGTTCTTACCGATGAGCTGCTGAAAAAGCAGATCATTGAAGGTCAGCGCCGGCGCCTTGAGGATTTCTCCTATGAACGGATAAGAGATATCTTTGAAAAACAGCTGAAAGACTTTATCGCAGGATAACTGAACAGATTTGAGAAGGTGCAGCAGAAATGAAAAAAATAGGATTTGTTATTCCCTGGTATGCCGACGGGATACCGGGGGGAGCGGAAATGGAACTCCGGGAAGTGGCAGGGCATCTTCACAGTGCCGGCGTCCGTCTGGAGATACTTACAACCTGCGTAAGGGAATTTGCTTCTGACTGGAGTAGAAATTACTATAAAGAAGGTCTTGACAAGACAGTCAACGGGATCACGGTGCGCCGATTCAAGGTTCGCAAAAGAGATCAGGAGGCGTTTGACGCCGTAAATGCCAAGCTGATAAGCGGAAACATGGTAACCCGGGATGAGGAGGATATTTTCCTAAGAGAAATGGTCAACAGTCCCGGTCTGTACGAATATATCAGCGAACATAACGACGAGTATTCTCTGTTTGTATTTATCCCTTATATGTTTGGCACGACTTACAACGGAGCTAAAATATGTCCGTATAAATCGGTACTCATTCCGTGCTTTCACGACGAAAGCTACGCATATATGAGCCGCTTTAAAGAGCTTTTTCCGCAGACGGCAGGAATGGTATTCAACGCACGCCCGGAAGCGGAACTTGCAGAAAAGCTTTACGGCTTTTCAAAAAGCGGAACAAAAACTGTTGTTATGGGTATCGGTATGGATACGGATATCGTTCCGGACCCCGGAGCTTTCAGGGAAAAGTACGGCATAAAGGAAAGATTCATTCTATATGCCGGACGCAAGGACAAGGGCAAGAACGTTCACACCTTGATAAAATATTTTGCCGAGTATATAAAGCGGCATGAGACCGATCTTAAACTGGTGCTTATAGGAGGCGGCGAGATCGACCTGCCTGCCGGTCTGGTACTGGACAAACGGATAATCGACCTTGGTTTTGTTGACCGTCAGGACAAATACAACGCTCAGGGGGCAGCGGAATTTCTCTGTCAGCCCTCAAAAAATGAAAGCTTTTCCCTGGTCATCATGGAAAGCTGGCTCTGCGGACGTCCCGTTCTGGTTCATGAGGACTGCGCCGTGACAAGAAATTTTGTATCGGAAGCAAACGGCGGTCTATATTTTTCGGATTATTTTGAATTTGAGGGCTGTACCGACTATATCACGGGAAACAGCGACGCCGCATGGCTTATGGGAAGCAGCGGCAAAGACTACGTGAAGCGTAATTTCGACTGGGATATCATTGTAGACAAGTACAAGACATTTTTCAGGGAAATTACCGGAGAGAAGGACTAATGAAAAGAATTGCACTTGTTAATCAGAGGTACGGTATTGAGGTAAACGGAGGCTCGGAATACTATACCCGTCTTATTGCCGAACGTCTTACGGACGACTTTGAAGTTGATGTTATTACCACAAAGGCTTTGGATTACACCACCTGGGAAAATTATTACAAGGCTGATACAGAAGATATAAACGGCGTTCATGTGCTGAGATTTCCTGTTGAAGCCTGCCGTGCAGATGATTTCAACAGTTACAACGGCGCATATCTGGCGCAGATCGGTGCAGGAAAAGCTGATATTCATGCGGAAAAGATCTGGTTTGAAAAGCAGGGGCCTTATTCCCCTGCGGCTATAGAATATATCAGGGAAAACAAGGATAAGTACGACGCCTTTATTTTTGTCACCTATCTTTATTATCTTACGGTCATGGGACTGCCGGAAGCTGCCGAAAAGGCAATACTTATCCCGACTGCTCATGAAGAGCCTTTCATTCATTTCAAAACCTTTGAAAGGCTCTTTACACTGCCGAGAGCTTTTGTCTTTCTTACCGATGAAGAAAAGACTCTTGTTCAGCGGCTTTTCAGCTGCAGTGATATCCCCTGCGAGGTAATGGGAACAGGCGTTGAAGTTCCCTGCACTCCTGATGAAAAAGCTTTCCGGCAGAAATTCGGAATCAACGGCGATTATGTGATTTATGTCGGCAGAATTGACGAGGGCAAGAATTGTCCGGAAATGTTTCGGTATTTCATGGAGTACAAATCACGGCATCCGGAAAGCGGACTTAAACTGGTGCTTATGGGTAAACCGGTATGCAAAGTACCAAAGCACAGCGATATAATCAGCCTTGGCTTTGTCAGCGAGGAGGACAAATTCAGCGGTATTTCCGGAGCAAAGGTTCTTGTACTCCCCTCGGAATTTGAAAGCCTGTCTATTTCCGTGCTTGAAGCTATGACTCTTTCCGTTCCGGTTATCGTGAACGGCCGCTGCGAAGTGCTTAAAGGTCACTGCGTTAAAAGCAACGGCGGACTTTATTATACCAATTATTTTGAATTTGAGGGAATTCTTGACTATATTTTTAGCCATGACGGCGAATATGAGATACTCCGTGAAAACGCCCGTGAATACGTTGATAAAAACTATCGCTGGGATGTTATTATTAAAAAATTCAAGGAGGTTATAGATTGTTATGATTGAAAAAGCGAAGAAAAAAATTCCTTTTACACGCTTTCAGCCGCATTATATCGTTACAATATTGTTTGCGATTTTTATTTTCTATATAAACTTTGGAATCGTAGGAAAGTGCTATAACCCGTTTGTTTTTAACGATGAAATGGGTTACTGGACTCATGCGGCGGCTATGGCGGGATATGACTGGCGAGGCGTCTCAAATTCTCTTGCATGGTATTCGTTTGGCTACAGTTTTATGCTTGTTCCGCTTATGAAGTTTATTTCCAATACGGTAGTTCTCTATCGGGCGGCTATAATTCTCAATATTTGCATGGAAGTTATTTCATACTTCTTGTTTATATATATTATACGCTATTTGTTTCCAAAGTTGGGAAAGATCTCTGCAAGTTTTGTTTCAGCAGCGGCAATTCTTTATACTTCCTATCAGATGAATGCCGGTATTGCTTTTTCGGAAACTGCGCTGCTTTTCGTAACTACGTTAATAGTCTTTACTGTTGTAAGGGTAATAGAAAAATCGACCTATCTTAATCTTGGATGCCTTGGCATTTTATCGGCATATCTTTTTATGATACATAACAGAACTATCGGAATCGCCGCTTCAGCCGTTCTTATTGTTGCTCTCGGATTTATATTTAAGAAAATAGACTATAAAAAATTCGGTATATTTGCGCTTACGTTCATTGTTGGAATGGTATGCAACAAACTTATAAAAGGATACCTTGAAAGTATCCTATGGGATTCGGGGAAAGCTGGCGGAAATGATGCGGGAAGTGTTTTAGGAAAGCTGAAAGCTGCATTTTCTTCTGTTGATGCAATGAAGAAGCTTTTTTCGATCATGGCTGCCCAGGGATTTGCAGTTTCGGCAGCAACTATGTGCCTTGTGGCGTTCGCTCTTTGGGCTGCTATGAGAAGAATTATTTACGCTTTCGGAAAAACGGCTTTTGCCCTGAAAGAGAAGAAAAAACTTGACTATAATATCTTTGATGAGAAAATTTTCGTTCTTCTTTTCATTTTTTGCGCATTTGTTTCCACTTGGATAATCAGCAGTGTTTTTATGTTTGAATTCCAACGTATTGACCATATTCTTTATACAAGATATTTTGATATTATTGTCGGAATTCTTGTTATGACCGGAATTTGTTATCTGTATCAAGCTGAAAAAATTGATTTTGCATTTATGCTTCTTATACCGTTCATAATGAGAATAGGTGCAGGAAGAGCGTCAGTCATGATGCAGTATGTTAAAAACCCGGTTTTCAATAAAATTTGTTCTCCGGGAATATGTAATCTATACAAGCTCAATGGTCAGAATTTTCACGCATATGTGACGTGGTCGGTATCGGTTTTTTTTCTTATGGCTTTTATTTTGTACGTTCTTAAAAAACGTAAGTTAGGAATTTTAATAGTTTCAGTTATTTGTATTTACAGTTTCAACAAGAACACTCCGGCAGCTATCGAGGCGATAACAATTAATCAAAACGCATATGCAGACGACCGTGCAATGATTGAAAGAAACAAAGAGATTTTTGAGACCGGAAACGTCTATATGACTGCTTCTGTCGGAACATTTGCTTCATTTCTCCAATATGAGCTGAACGATGTTCGCATCGATTTTGTTCAAGACCTTGATGAAATGAACGAAAATTCTTATGTTTTCACCAATAAGAATGAAATTATAAAATATATGGATTATAATATTATCGACCAATCTGATAGGCATATCTTATTTTCCACAGTTTCAGATATTGATGAAAATGGATTATCAAATCTTCCTCTTTCGTACATGAATACTTTTGATTACAGCTATTATATACCGGAAGAGGACGTTATTGAAAGCAATCCGGCAAGCAATTATGTCTGCTACGGACCATATCTTAACCTTGAAGCCGGAGAGTATACGTTTACTCTCGATATGGATTTCGATAAATTCAGTGATGAAGAGATTGGTTTTGCTGAAATAAGAAGCGGTTCCGTAAATACGGTTTACGACCATATCGAGTTTACCGAAGATATGATTTCTAAAGACGGAAGCCTCGGTATAGACCTTAACGCAAATGTCGGAATTCCCGTTTCGGATATGGAAATAGTGATTTTCCTTTATGATCCCGCTGAAATTTCTATGCAGCTTAATTCAATTCAAGTTGATACAAAGGAGTAATTTTTATGAAGCTGATAATTCAGATCCCATGCTACAATGAGGAAGAAACTCTTGAACTTGCCTATAACGATCTTCCCAGACATATCGACGGTATAGATACCATAGAATATCTTATCATAAATGACGGAAGCAAGGACAATACTGCCGCTAAAGCAAGAGAACTCGGTTTTCACCATGTCGTGAACTTCAAGCAGAACAAAGGTCTTGCCAAGGGATTTATGGCAGGCATTGACGCCTGTCTCCATTTGGGAGCCGATATTATCGTGAACACTGACGCTGACAATCAGTACTGCGGTGCGGATATCGAAAAGATCGTCCGTCCCATTCTGGATGAAAAGGCTGATATCGTTATCGGCGAGCGTCCTATAGACCAGACCGAGCATTTCTCGTGGAAGAAGAAGAAATTCCAGCACTTCGGAAGCTGGGTAGTCCGTGTGGCTTCGGGAACAGAGATACCGGACGCCCCCAGCGGATTCCGTGCCTATTCCCGTGAAGCTGCTCTAAGGCTTAACGTTGTGAACGAGTATACGTATACCCTTGAGACTATTATCCAGGCAGGAAATAACAAAACAGCCATGACCTCAGTACCTATCAGAACGAATCCTGAAACAAGACCCTCACGTCTTTTCTCCAGTATGTGGCGGTATATGAAGCGTTCCTCAACGGTCATAACACGCTCATTCGTAATGTACAAGCCTCTTAAATTCTTTATGTCGATAGGTTCTTTGCTCATGCTGGCAGGCATCGTGCTGGGAGTACGTTTCCTTATCTATATAGGAATGGGTGAGGGAGACGGACATATACAGTCCCTTATTCTGACGACTATTTTTATTATGCTGGGATTCCAGACCATAACAATGGGACTTCTTGGCGATACGATAGCGGCGAACAGAAAGCTCCTTGAGGACGTTCAGTACAGGGTCAGAAAAATGGAATGCGGCAATGGTGATAATGATGAAAAAAACAGACAGACTGAAGAAAATAAACTCGATAAGTGATATAAAGAACAAGAGGGTTCTTTATATAGCCACTAAAAATTCCGATTATCTGCGTCTTACTCAGGAACTGCGCATTCTCCGGGAGAACGGCTGCGAGGTCACTGAAATAGTTTCACCGTCAAAGAGCTATCCGAAGCGGCTGATCTATGTGTTCCGAAAGCTGATATGCATAAGAATGAAGGATTATGACATGAGCTTTGTAGGATTCGCACCACAGTTGGTGATGCCCGTTTTTGGCAGAAAACTGCGGAAAAAACCTGTAATGGAAGATTTCTTTATTTCCATGTACGACACACTCTGCTGTGACCGAAAAAAATTCAGGCCACGCAGTCTTATAGGACGGCTGCTGCACCGTATAGATACGAAAACCCTTGCAATGGCTGATAAAGTAGTCTGCGATACAAATGCTCACGGAGAATTTTTCTGCCGTGAATTTGATTGCCCATGCAGTAAAATGACAACTTTGTATCTTGAAGCCGATTCAGACATATACTATCCCCGTGAGGCTGTGGAAAACAAGGAGTTTACGGTGCTTTACTTCGGCAGCGTGCTTCCGCTTCAAGGCGTTTCCGTTATTCTGGACACTATTGACCTGCTGAAAGACGAGCAGGGCATACGCTTTGTTTTTGTAGGGCCTCTCGGCAAGGATAACGTCCGGAAAGGAGAAAATATTACGGAATATATCCAGTGGCTGCCGCAGGAGCAGCTGGCGGAAAAGATAGCTCAGGCAGATCTTTGTCTGGCTGGTCATTTCAGCAGCGATATAATGAAAGCTAAGCGGACTATCCCCGGCAAGGCATATATTTACCATGCCATGAACAAGCCTATGATTCTTGGTGATAATAATGCGACTCATGAGCTTTACAGCGAAGATCAGGACGGAATATACTTTGTGGAAATGGGAAATCCCCGTGCTTTGGCGGAGCTGATACTTCATATACGTGACCAAAAGGAAGAAAAACATGAAAAAAATCGCTAAAATTGCGGGAAATCTGCTGATGATATGCGCTGTGGCATTTTTGATAAAAAAGGTTGTCGATATGGACGCCGATCTGTCACAGCTGCTTTCTCCGGAAATAATGGGGGCTTTCTGCATCAATCTGGCAGTTCAGGCATTATTGGTAGTTGTGGGATGCATTCCATGGATGGTTTTTACACAATCACTGTCCGGAAAGAAGATACCGTTTTCGTCGGCCATGCCTGTCTATACGAAATCAAATGTGTATAAATATCTCCCCGGAAACGTATTTCAGTATGTCGGACGGAACAAGCTCGCATTTGATATGAATATCAGTCATGTTGACGTAGCCTGTGCAACGATACTTGACATTCTGTTCTGCGTGTTCTGGACGGGCATTATTGCAGCCATACTGCTCGGAAGCAGGATAGCCGGTCTTTTAGAAAAATACGGCGGAAAAATTCTTATCATAGGTGCGGCAGGAGTGATAATAGCAGCGGCAGTCATAATATTTGTCCGTATCAGATTTGGGGATAAGCTTAAAGAATATCTTTCACGCTATTCTAAGGCTTTTGAAAAAGAAAACCGTAAAAGTCTTATGACAGGTATTTTTTATTATCTTATCAGCAATATCGTATCCGCAGCCATGTATTTTGCCTGCCTGCTGTTTGTTATGGGCAACTCTGCATCTATGGCGGAACTCATGGCTCTTACAGGGGCATTCATGTTTGCATGGATAATCGGATTTGTCACGCCCGGAGCGCCCGGCGGAATCGGAATTCGTGAAAGCGTCATGATCTTTGTATGCGGCAAGGTTTACCAGGAGCGAATAATACTTTTCGTTCTGGTAACACGTCTTGCGTCTATAGTTGCAGATCTGGCAGCATTTGCGATCGGACAGATAAGTGTGAGACGTTCTAAAGGAGTATGACGTTTTTTGCGGTGTTGCCCTTGTAATTTTTCTGATATTATGCTATAATATCATTGATTCTATCAAAAGAGGAGTGATCTCTATGGTCGGATTTGAAAATCATATAGGAAAAATAACGATCTCGGAGAATTACATCACCGAGATCGCACGTCATGCCGTAACGGACTGTTTCGGTGTTTCGGGTGTTTCAGGGGTGAATACGTTTTACCGGGCAATGTCAGCGCTTACTTTTGGCAAAGCGTTCAGGTCTAAAAACGGAGTTTCTGTCCGAACCGGCAGGAACGGAGGTCTTGTTATAGATCTTCATATAAAAGTAAGCCACGGTACAAATATCACCGCCGCCGTTAACAGCATTATTCACAATGTTTCTTTTAAGGTGGAGGAAGCCGTGGGTGTTCCCGTACAAAAGGTCAACGTATTTGTTGACGATATGACAGTGTAAAGGCAGCACTGCACGAAGATTGTGCGGCAGATGATGTGCAAAGCCGTTGGATGTGCTTTGTGCAGTGTTGTCTAAAGAACGAATGGAGGACTGGAATGATAAAAGGTTCCATGTTAAGAGACGCCGTTATTTCAGCGGCAATTACTATATGCAACAGAAAGCGAGAGGTAGACGAACTTAACGTCTATCCCGTTCCGGATGGAGATACCGGTACTAATATGTCCATGACGATAGGAAATTCCATTGCTGAACTTAAACGTCTCGGCGACGATGTCACAGTCGCTGAAACGGCAAAGACGGCGGCTTCCACTTTTCTGAGGGGAGCAAGGGGAAATTCGGGAGTTATTCTGTCGCTGATTTTCAGAGGATTTGCAGCCGGGTTATCGGAATGCACAGAGGCTGGCTGCGAGGATATAGCCCGTGCGCTTTCTCTCGGCGTTGAGGCTGCCTACAAAGCTGTTATGAAACCGGCTGAGGGAACTATCCTTACCGTTGTAAAATCGGCTGCCGAAAAGGCTGCGGAAATGGCTTTGTCAACTAACGATACGGTAATATTCTGGAATGCCGTATGCAGCGAAGCGGAGGAAACACTGGCAAAAACTACCGATATGCTTCCACAGCTTAAAAAAGCCGGAGTTGTTGATGCCGGAGGCAAAGGTCTGGTTATTATTTTCCGTGCAATGGCGGATGTTTTCGAGGGCGGTGAGATCGCAAGTCCGGATGAACAGGCGGCTGACAGTTCCGGTGACGCTGATTCTTTCCGCACTGCCGTAAGCGAATACGACGAGGAAATAAATTATACATACTGTACCGAATTCATGGTGGAAAAGAAAAAGAACTGTCCGGATATCTTCATGCTGCGTGCATATCTTGAGACAATCGGTGACTGCGTTGTGGTAGTGGACGATGATGAGATAATTAAGGTACACGTTCATACGGATAACCCGGGAAACGCTGTCCAGAAAGGTCTGGAGTTCGGCTGTTTTATCAACGATCCGAAACCAAAAATTGAGAATATGCGCATTCAGCACCGAAATAAGGTGCAGGAAGCCAGAACTGCCGAGGAGGAAGGTTTTACTCCGGCTGAACAGGAAAAGGAGTTTGGTTTTGTTTCCGTTGCTGCCGGTCACGGTCTGGAAGCAATGTTCAGCGACCTTGGCGCAGATGTCGTTGTGCAGGGCGGTCAGACTATGAATCCGTCAACTGACGATATCCTCAGAGCAATAATGAAAACTCCAGCCAAAACTGTTTTTGTGCTTCCTAATAACAAGAATATCATTATGGCGGCTGAACAGGCGGTAAGGCTTGCAGACCGGAAAGTCTGCGTGCTACAGACGAGGACTATTCCTCAGGGGATTTCCGCAATGCTTGCATTTGACGAGTCGCTGAGCCTGTCTGACAACAGGCTGAATATGACAAAGGCGTTTGAAAAGGTCTCCACGGGACTTATCACCTTTGCGGCAAGAGATTCGGAGTTTGAGGGAAAGCAGATCAGGGAGGGCGAGATCCTTGCGCTGGACAATGGCAAGCTTTCCTTTACGGAAAAGGATATCAACAAGGCGGTTATCAAGCTTACAAAGAAGCTTGCGAAAGGCGATACAAGCTATGTTACCCTGATCTACGGCGCTGATGTTACCGAAGAAAACGCCGAGGAACTGCGTGAGGTGCTCCAGTCAAAAGTGAGCGGCAAGATCGACGTTATGCTTGTAAACGGCGGACAGCCTGTTTATTACTATATTATTTCAGTTGAATGAGATTTTTAAAGGAGAGGTAAGAGGAAATGGCTAAGGAAAAAAAGGTCACAGAAATCACGTCAATGGACGAGGATTTCGCACAGTGGTATACCGATATCTGCAAAAAAGCAGAGTTGGTAGAATATACGAGTGTTAAGGGCTGCATGGTGATACGCCCCTACGGATATGCTATCTGGGAGAATATTCAGCGTATTCTTGACGCTATGTTCAAGGATACCGGGCATGAAAACGTATGTATGCCGATGTTTATCCCGGAAAGTCTGCTTCAGAAAGAAAAAGATCATGTTGAGGGATTTGCTCCGGAAGTTGCATGGGTAACTCACGGCGGAAACGAAAAACTGGAGGACAGACTTTGCGTTCGACCCACGTCGGAGACGCTCTTCTGCGAGCATTACGCAAATATCGTTCATTCATACAGAGATCTTCCCAAGCTCTACAATCAGTGGGTAAGCGTTGTGAGGTGGGAAAAGACAACTCGTCCTTTCCTTCGTTCAAGAGAATTTCTCTGGCAGGAGGGGCATACGATTCACGCTACTGCCGAGGAGGCTGTTGAGGAGACAGAGCGTATGCTCAACGTGTATGCGGAGTTCTGCGAAAACGCTCTTGCAATGCCTGTTGTAAAGGGCAGAAAGACAGACAGCGATAAGTTTGCAGGAGCAGAAGCTACATATGCTATCGAGGCTCTCATGCACGACGGAAAGGCGCTCCAGGCAGGAACTTCACACTATTTCGGAGACGGATTTGCAAAGGCATTTGACATCCAGTACACCGACAAGGAAAACAAACGTGTATATCCTCACCAGACAAGCTGGGGCGTGACAACACGTCTTATCGGGGCTATTATCATGACGCACGGCGATAACGAGGGACTTGTACTTCCTCCGGCTGTAGCTCCGGTTCAGGTCGTTATCATTCCTATTGCACAGCATAAGGAAGGTGTCCTTGAAAAGGCAAATGAACTGAAAGAACGTCTTGCCAAGGCAGGATGCCGTGTAAAACTGGACGACAGTGATAATTCTCCCGGCTGGAAATTCTCTGAATATGAGATGAAAGGCGTGCCGCTCCGTGTAGAGATAGGCCCTAAGGATATTGAAAACGGTCAGTGCGTTATCGTTTCAAGATGGAACGGCGAAAAGGTCTTTGCATCTCTTGACGAGCTTGAGAAAACAGTTGCAGAAAAACTTATTGAAGCCCGTGACGGAATGTATAACAAGGCTCTTGAAAATATGAATAACAGAACATATTTCTGCGAAACAATGGACGAAATAACAAAGACCCTTGAGGAAAACGGAGACGGCTTTATCAAGGCTATGTGGTGCGGTGAAGAAGCCTGCGAGGATGAGGTAAAGGAAAAGACAGGCGTAGGTTCACGCTGCATACCTTTCCAGCAGGAACGCAGAGCCGGAAACTGCATATGCTGCGGAAAGCCTGCAAAGTGCATAGTTTACTGGGGAAAAGCTTACTGATTAATGATGACTCAATGACGATTACAAGTTCTGTTTTGCCGATTTGCTGAATATAATGTGTCGTAAAAAACTTTTCGGAGGTACATTGATATGTCGGACAAGACGGTAAAACAGAACCACAATATCATCATGGAGAATCGACGGAGCCTGAACATCTCCGGTGTTACGGATGTTGACAGTTTTGACGAAAAAACTATCAGTCTCTATACAGAACTGGGCGAACTGACTATCCAGGGACGTGAACTTCACATTGATTCTATGAGCGTTGAGGCAGGAAATATGACCATAACCGGTGATATCTGGTCAATGGTCTACGGCGATAAAGACCGGAAAGGTCCCATTTCCGCTCTGGGGAGACTTTTCAGATGAATGTTCCGGAGACATTTTTCTCCGTCAATGAGGAATTGGTGCTTTTCGGACTGTCCTGTCTTTTCGGTGCATTACTGGGCGTTATTTATGACGTATTCCGGACGGCAAGAGTAATGATGCCGCACAAAGGCTGGATGGTCTTTGCAGAGGACGCTGTCTTTCTCGGATTCTACGGAATCTTTCTTTCTGCTTTTGCCTCTGCCGCTTCACGTGGGGAACTGCGTTTTTACTTCGTTATCGGAAATGCGGCGGGCTTTGCACTTTATCTTGTTACGGTAGGCAGCGTCGTTATCGGTACAATGAAAAAACTCTGCTATTTTTTTAAAAAAATCATTCGCATTGTTTTTACACCATTCAGAATTTTTTATGTATTTATAAGTAAAAAAGCAGCAGCTAAATTTGTAGGATATTCCGAATTTATAGTAAATTATATTAAAAAACGTAAAATACTATTGCTAAAAAGACCTCATCTGTTGTATAATAAAAAAGAATCCAAAATGAAAGGAAAAGTGACAAACAGTGCCGAGAAAATCAAAAAAAGAAAAAAAAGGCCTGTTCAATAACGGACTTGTCCGCTTGCTGACTATTGCAGCTTTTGCCGGATGCATTGCAATTATTTACACGACCGAAAGGGACTGCGCCGTAAAAGAACGGGAGCTTGACTCAGTGCAGGAAAAAATTGATGCATACGAGACTGAAAATGCCGACCTTCAGCAGGTTCTTGAAAGTGACGATATGTCCGTTTACATCGAGAGAGTCGCTATGGAAGAACGAGGCTATGCCTATCCGGATGAGCGGAGATTCTACGATACGTCAAGGGATTAATTTTAAAGGAGTTTTATATACATATGCAGCAGCTGGAAATTGGTAAAATTTACAACGGTAAGGTAAAAGGCATTACTCAGTATGGCGCTTTCGTCGATATTGAGGGAGGCGGAACAGGAATGGTTCACATCTCGGAAATCGCTAATACCTTTGTAAACGAAATCAGAGATCACCTTACGGAAAATCAGGAGGTCAGGGTCAAGGTAATAGGCATAAACGAAGCCGGAAAGGTTAGTCTGTCTATAAAAAAGGCGGCTGACAACAACAATCAGCCGGTGACCGGAGCACCCAGACAGCATCAGAAAAAGTTCGGTGAGGGCGGCGGTCAGAACCGCAGCAGATCGAACGTCTGGGAGCCTAAAAAACAGCAGCCTGTTACCGAAATGACATTTGAAGATATGATGTCACGCTTCAAACAAACCAGTGAAGAGCGTCAGTGTGATCTTAAAAGAAGCACTGACCGTAAAAATGGTACAAGAAGAAAATAAAACCTTTCTGCATATGACCGTGCAGAAATATTCTCAATAAAAAGAGCGGCTTTCACCGCTCTTTTTATTTTATCTTATTGGGAATAAAAGTATTTTTTAGGCAATACTGTACAGAGAGCGTTTAATCAAGTTCATTAAGAGCCTTTGCTTTGCTGAATATCAGGCATACTATGACGCCTGCCATTCCAATAGCAAAGAAAAGCAATGCTGCACCTGAACCTTTTCCGCTTCCAAAAAGAAAAGTCAGCGCTTTGTTTTCAGTATTCTTCATAAAAGGCTCAAACACTTTATCTGTCAGAAGTCCGCCCAGAAAATAACCTAAAGGTATAGTGAAGAACTGGAGAGTATTCCGGACAGAGTATATGCGTCCCTGTATTTCTTTAGGAATGCTTTTACGGAGAATGACGTCGTAATTAGCATTCATGAGAGGGATAGCAAGCCATCCGAGGACAGCTCCTGTGCACCATACAGCTGTGTATTTTCCGAATGCAAGCAGGAAGTTTTCGGTGCTCATAGAAAACATCAGGCAGCCGCATATCACCCTGATTCTGCTTTTCGGTTCCGGTAAAAATGTAGCCGCCACGCTTCCAAGCAACGAGGCGGCTCCGGTGCATCCGTTTACAAGACCCAATGCAGTCTCATTTTTTTTGGAAAGAATCATAGCCGGAAGAGCTGCTTCATACATAGAAGCGATAAGATTTATTGCAGATAAAAATAAAATCAGGCAGAGTAGGTCTCTGTTGTTTTTAAGGTAAAGAAGTCCGTTTTTCGCCGACTGAAAAAATGATTCTCTATTTTCATTTATATGTGGTATGGCGGGAATCTTGATAAAAAACATCAATGTCAGAAGTGCTGTTACAAATGTTATAAGATCGAATATAATTACTGCTCCGATGCCTGAAAATGCCATGATTCCGGAAGCAAATACAGGAGTCAGGACAGATATCAGTGAATTGGAGAATGAACGCATACCGCTTGTTTTCTGATAGTGTTTTTCCGGGATAATCATAGTTGCTGCCGTATCAGATGCAGGAGCCTGTACAGAATTCATAAGACCGTTAAGTCCGTTGAGGATATATAGATGCCAGACTTCGAGAGTATCTGTTTTAAGCAGTATGAAAACTGCGATTGTGCAGGCAGCAGCAAAGGTGTCACAAATAAGCATAACGGCTTTTTTGTTCCATTTGTCGCTTATAACGCCTGCAAAAATGCTCATAACGACATAAGGCGCATATGAACAGACAGTCAAAAGCGCAGTAGTAAGCGCAGAGCCACTGTCTTGATAAAGCCATATCACAAGTGCGAAGTTTGTCATGGCGCTTCCCAGGGAAGAAAACGACTGGGTAAGCCAAAGAATAATAAAATATCTGAGTTCTTTTAAAGTTTTCATATTTCCTTGCTCCTTTTTATTGAATTATATATAAGGAATGCAAGGTGTAACGGTTATTGGAGCGTTGATTTATATACTCCGGTTCTCCATGCAATCCGTCATTCCTTGCATGGAGCAGTGTCAATACAGAGCCGCATTTTATTTCCTCCTATCGCAGATTATCAGAAGTTTGAGCCGTTCCAGCCCCAATTTTTAACGGCAGAATATTTAACATAGATCCTTGACAGTTCAATGTCAAGCTGACGGTTAAGAATAATGCAGATTTTTTCTGTGAGATTGCAGAAAGCTTCAGAGTTTTCTTCTCCGAAAATGCTTACTTCAACCATTGCGGCAGGTGAAGCATCACCTTTGAAATAGAGAATGCAGTCTGGTTCAATTTCAAGCATAAGCCAGCTTTCAGTTTTTCCGGGAATAGCTGTGATTGCCTGTCCTAAAGCAGATTTTATAGCGATTTTAGCGTCTCCTGAAACGGATATGTTAGTTTTTACATTAATAAATGGCATTGTATTTCTCTCCTTTTAAGTGATTTATGTTTTATAAATATGATAATATTACAATTATAACATACTTCTCGGGGAATTGCAATTAAATCAGTTTAGTTGATTGTTGTACAAATTGCTGAATTTTTATATTTTTTACGTGGATTAATTATGGGATTGCACGAAATATTATTTTTTGTCATAAATCTATTGACTTTTTAAAAATTATGTTGTATAATAATTAAGCACTAAAGGTTACGGCGGCATAGCTCAGTTGGCTAGAGTACTCGGTTCATACCCGATTGGTCGTTGGTTCAAATCCTACTGCCGCTACCATTATGGCCCGTTGGTCAAGAGGTTAAGACATCGCCCTTTCACGGCGGAATCATGGGTTCAATTCCCGTACGGGTCACCATATTGGTACAATAAAAAAGATGCACACCGAAAAATCCGCTATATATAGCGGATTTTTGGCATTCAGAGAGCAAAAATTTTATAGTAAAAACCGTAGATGTTTTTTAGAGAATTTTTAATACTTACGGGATTTGAACCCATGCATAGGAAAAAACCGGAAAAAATCAAAGCGGATTTGAGAAAAATGATCTCGAATCTGCTTTTTTATATAGAAAATAATTCACAAACTTTGAAAGACCGTTTTGTCTAATGTCACGAATTAAAGTGATGTTAAACAAAGCGGTCTTTTTTAGTTTCAGGGAAAGGACGTGATTGCAATGTGGAAGTTATACTATTAAAGAGGAAAACTTAAAATGATTGGAGGTAAAATCAGTGAGTGAAAAAATGATAATCAACGCAAATTTAATCCGAAAGGAGCCGGAGTTCAGAACCAAATCCTGTGTGGTGGAGAAAGCGATAGAAGTTCCCCACTCTAAATTTGATGATCTGAAAAGACATCCGCTGCGTGACCACAGGCTGATTGCGGAGAACGCTGATCTGATGTACTGCGACAGCGATGATAATTATCACTGCCTGCTGATCTATGATCAGGAACAGGGCGATGGTCTTCTGATCGAATCCGAGGGAACGTCATACGCAAGATATGCCCAGTATATCCCAAGTGCAAAGAAACTTGTGGAAATGCATCATAATCCCGAAATAACGCTGACGAACGGAGAAAAGAAACTCTTAAATCTGTTAGGCGAAATGGCAGATAGGATTGTAAATGACGTTTGTCATGGATATAGGGATTTTACGATCAATGATGTTTTGAAGGAGCTTGACTGCGATTTTAATGAGGTAAAGGAAATGATGACTCATGCGGTTGCACAGAAGCTCAGCTCAATGGACGGTATATCCTCAGTTGAGGTAAGTAACCTTAATGTTCCTTTTCAGCCTGATATTTCAGTAGAAATGGAAAATATCGAGGAGCTGTCGGGAGAACCAGAAATCAGCATGACGATGTAAAAAAGTCCGAATTATAGGCTAAAACGGTTTATTTGAAAGGGGTGATGCATCACAAAATAAAGGAAGGATGTGGTGAAATACGATAAGGTATTTTGAAGCGTTCGCAGGAATCGGCGCATTTCGCTCGGCCTTTGAAAAAGTGGGTGGATTTGAGTGCGTTGGTTGGTGCGAAATAGACCGATTTGCTCAAAAGGCTTACCGAGCCTTGTATGACACAGAAAGCGAGGTGTTCTATGATGACATCACAAAAATCGATTACAGAAGTATGCCGGATTTTGATCTGCTCGTTGGAGGCCCGTGCTGCCAATCGTTCAGTGTCGCAGGGCGCAGACGCGCTTTTGAGGACGATAGAGGAAACTTGTTTTTCAACTATATCAAAATCCTTGAAGTCAAGCGACCCAAGTATTTTATTGCTGAAAATGTTCCCAATCTGCTGGGGATATCGCAGGGAGAATGCTACCGAATTATCCTTGAAAAAATTTCAGAACTGGGGTATAGCGTATGCTGGCGTGTGCTTAACAGCGCCGGTTTCGGAATACCGCAGTCCAGACGAAGGCTGTTCATTGTCGGATATCTTGGAGGAAGATGTCCCGCCGAAATACTTTCTTTCGGACGAGGCAATGCGAAAAATGGAAAAGAAAGAAAACCTGAACAGTTAATCGGCGGAAGTCAGGGTTCAAGGGTATATTCAACGAAAGGTACTGCCGTCACGCAGTGCAGCGGTTCGGGCGGCAGAGGCGGAAGAACAGGTCTGTATCTGGTTGATTACAATGAAAATCCCCAAATCACCGAGACTGCAAGGTGCATTACAGCGCGACAGAACAGCGGAATGTCACACCATAAAGGCGAGCATTCCGCTGTTTTTGTAGATATAAATGAAAGCCCGCAGATTACGGATAATGCCCGATGTCTGAATACAAGAATGGATCTGGGCATTACGAACGGAACGCACAAAGGCGAGCGTTCGGGAGTACTTGAAGAAGCTCCGAGGGCGATAATCAATCCGTTCAAGGAAACTACCCGACAGAACGGCAGACGCATAAAAAATCCCAACGAGCCGATGTTTACGATAACTGTGACTGAAATTGTCAATAATACTTGACACAAAGTGTTCGAAAGAAATAGAAGCTAAGCGGCAACGGACAGCATATCATAAAATCTTTTACGTTTAACAGCAGGTGGCACACCGCCAAT
>JAETSI010000181.1 GCA_021769725.1 Oscillospiraceae bacterium
CCTTCACTTCAATCCGTAACGTTATCCTTTCCCATCTTCCCTTCAGCCATCGACTTATGCCATTTATGCAGAATTTTCATTCTGTTATGCAATAGTTTCCGAGACTACTCAATATCCTTATGTATCTTTCTAATCCTTGGTCTGCTTCCGATTTTTTTCAATGACATACGGCTTACCACTTCCATTACATCCGTGGTATCTTTTACCACCAGCCAGTTCTCCGGAACTAGTCCATGGATCCGCATCATCTTCTTTTGTTTCAATGTCGGTTTTTTTCCGTTCTTAATTTTTATCATCTCCTTAATTTTCTATTTTCCAAATCGACTGTTTCCACCTTCAGATTGGCTTGCTTCTGCGATGAGCACCGCTGGATGATTATCCATTGTTAAAAATCAGGTTTCATGTTCCCGATCCTTGTGATATGATGTTTTAAAAGAGTTATTTGTTGCCCTGAATATAGAATAACTCACATTAGCGAGTCTGTCAACTATCTTTTGCGAGCTGTTCTAGCTTTTGCGAGTTCAGGAGAATGGAGGATATATGGATAATATGGTTGGCACTAGAATTAAACAGCGAAGGGATGAATTGCATTTAACTCCCAAGGATATAAAATCACTATCTGGCATTGGATCAGGACATTTGAGTGAGATGGAAACAGGGAAAAAACTTCCTTCAACCCCTACTTTAATAAAACTTTCCGAAGTACTGGAATGCTCTATAGATTGGATTCTTACTGGTAGATCTAGCCAAAGCGAGTGTTCTGATGCGGGTTTGTCGAATCGCGATAGCGAGATCATCTCTCTATTTAACAAACTGACACCGGATGATCAGGAAGAAATAATTGCCATAATGAAATTAAAAATTAAACGAAGAATCAATCAAACAAAATTGTCATTTTCAGAAAACAAAAGCACTGCTGAAACGGCTTAATTTTTTGTTGCTTTTTGGGTTACTTGTTGCCCTCTTTTTCTACCTTTGCTTTTTTCTTTAAAAATACCGGAAACCCGCATAAAATAGGCAAAGGTAGAACATTTTTTTAATGAACCAAATTCTACCTTTGCCCAAGGGCACTTAAACCATCAGAAAATAACCTTTTTAACGCTTGCGTTATTTCGCCTAATGCATTCGTAACGCCCAAAATACAAGCATTTTTGAGTTTTTTTCATAAAAATAACGCAAAAAAATAACGCTATAACGCTCCGTCATAACGTTTGTCTCACTTTCTAGCAGTAACCCCAGAATTTAAATATTCACTCAAAATCCGAATCTTATTTTCTGACAATATAAAGCCGCTGAAATCAAGAAATTTCAACGGCTCTTTTACCTTACAATTTTTACAATCCCCAAATTGTCCACACAAATTTTCTTATTCTCAAAATAGCTGTCAAAGTTTTACTACGTTTTTGTGGATAACTCATGTTATCCCTTGGTTTTTCGGGGTTTCCCGGAATTTCCCGAATCTTAACACAATTTCTCATTTAAAATCGGGGTTTTGACATTTATTTTGGGAGGTCACATTTATCCACATATTTTTACTCTATACACCTTATACCCACCCTATAATAGGACAATATGAAGTGACCCCACATTTGTAGCAACGTGGATTTACCTGTATACTGGAGTTTGATAAAAACAATGGTAACAGGGATTACCGCATACAAAAGGAGGTCACCTTAT
>JAETSI010000182.1 GCA_021769725.1 Oscillospiraceae bacterium
ATTCGCATACGTCCTTTATGTTCTTTGAGATGCGGCGGTTAAAGTCGTGAACACGGATTGCTTTCTGTTCATCAGTGACGGCATTGAGAAAAATATCAGGGAAAACCAGTTCACCGTGACTATATGGTGATGCATACACATCAAGCAATTGTCGTAACTGCGGAATTATCGGTACTGATGTTTCATCAAGCTGCTTGCCGATAGGTTTGTTTGCCCTATCAATCTTAGAGCGGATGAAAACAAATTGCGGAAATTTTTGCGTGGCTGCTGCCTTCTCAGTCCAGACAAGTTTTGCCATATCTATAGTATTCATACCATTCAGACAATAAAGAAGTAGCCAGCGCCCAACGGCACGGGCATACTTCGACTGCTTATCAGGTGCAGCAAGCCAATATTCCCACAACCTCAATACTTCTTCCACAGTCAAGGCATTCAAGCGGCGACGGTTGCCTGCATGAATAAGACCTTTGAAATTGGGAACCATAGTGGTGTGTCCGTCTTTATATGCCTGATTGAACACAGCACGAGTGGCGCGAAGAATTACCATTCGCGTGTCCAAAGAAAGCGGCAGATCTGTGCCGTTTCGCGCTTTCTGTTCATCAAGCCATTTGGCGAAGCGTGTAATTATGGCGGTATCGACAGCACCGAGAGAAATTGGTTTATCCTTGCGGAACAGTTTGAACCAATCAAGCGCGGAAGAATACATAGCGCGGGTCTTTACTTTTTCTTTCGATGCTCCAAGAGCTGCCCAATAAGAAAAGGTATCATCTGCTCTCATCGTTTTTTCAGTTACTTTCCCCTCGGACTTTTCAACATGGCTTTTGAGGTCGGCAACCGAGAACCGATTGAGCAAAATAAGTTCATCTGTTTTGGCGCATATCTGGTCAAACACCTTGCGAAGCTCCTTTCGGGTTTCAATGGCGGCATTTGATTTTGAGAACAACGCCTCGTATTCTTTCGTTGACGACACCTTTAACCCGGTCGGGAAATATCGCCGTAACCGCTGATGAGTGACGCAGACTGTCAACGGCACAGATTTGCCTGTGTCGAATTTATATCTGTTGTCTGGGGCGAGAATAATATATATCGTCGCCCCTGCGAACCTTCGGGATTCATCGCTAAAAAGAGCCTTGTTCATATAGCTGTGTTCAAAGTTGTGTTCAATTTTTTATCAGACCTGCCTGACCCAATAAAACAATCAGGGAGCGTGTTCAGTAAATGGGATTTGAACACATTTTGAACACAACCCGCAAGTTTCAAGAGGTCTCATACAAAATTACAAACTACTTTTTATGCTTGCAAATATCTGATAATCAATTTACATCTTATTAACGAAGTTTCATGCGGTTTCGTTCAAAATCACGCCGTCCACCTACTCATAATCAGGGAGTCCTTGGTTCAAGCCCAAGTGGGACCACCGAAAATAAAGTAGTTAGCACATCGCTGACTACTTTTTTTTATGTCTGAACGCCTCAGTTTACACAGGCTGTGTAAACCAACGTGTAAACCGTGTCAACCACAGTTTTCATCGTTGCGACTTTTTTTATTTGTATATATTGCTGTCCGATAAAACTCAAATAGCGCAATAAAGTATGGCTCGAACGCTGATTTTACGGTGTTCGAGTCTTCTTTTTTACTTTACAAGCCCCCTCAGTCAAACAGTGACGGT
>JAETSI010000183.1 GCA_021769725.1 Oscillospiraceae bacterium
TGAAAATGAGAAATAGAGGGTATCCATTACCTTGAGTACACGACAAATAAGCCATCTTGCGGTGGCTGCTTTAAAAATTGAATATTGAGTATGTTAAGGTTATGCAGTTGCTGACTTAATCCTATAACCTTGATTTCTTGCTATGATGAGAGCCTGTTCTACCGTGATTTCACAATCAATGGGTGGTAAATCTGATTTTCGGTAAAGTTCCGCATTATAGTTTTCTCCATTCTTCAACATGTGGTATAATGCAGTCAGAAGCATTCTTGCTACAGCAATGATTGCTTTCTTGTGACCGCGACGCTTTTTGAGACGGAGATAGCGGTTACGAATTTCAGGGTGCTTTTTGCTTTTGACAACAGCGTTGGCACATTGTACCAAAAGCGGTTTGATATAGCATCCGGCTTTGGAAACCCGGACAGATTTTTTCTTCCCTGCACTTTCATTGTTGGTCGGCGTTAAGCCAGCCCATGAGCATAAGTGTTTCGCCGAAGGAAAAGCCTCCATATTGGTACCAATTTCGGAAATGATTCCGATAGCAGTGAAACCACTGCTGATACCAGGAGCGGTTTGAAGAATGGCAAGTTCCTGCTGATAGGGAGCGGCGAGCGCAAGAATGAGTTCTTCAAGCTCTGCTTTCCGGGATTCAAGGCTTTCATAATGAGCTTTGATTACCTTAAGTTTCCCCGCCTGTTCCGGAGTGATATAGCCGTCAATGGCGTCACGGAGTTCAGGAAGCTTCTTTTTTAAACTTCTGTAAACAAAAGGTTCAAGGTCAAAGGAAGTATCTTCAGGGTTTTCTAAAATCTTATCCAGTATTGCCTGAGCAGATTTGCCGAAGGTGTCCGAGACAACGTTTCCCAACTGGATATTGGAAACCGTGAGACAGTTCTGCAAACGATTCTTTTCGCTTGATTGAAAGCAGGTCAGTTTGAAACGGTAGCGCATAAGGTCACGAAGCTGGCGGATGTCAGCGGGCGGCATGAAGCTTCCGGCAACAAGATCGTGCTTAAACAGGTCAGCAATCCATTTGGCATCTTTCTTGTCAGTTTTCTTTCCACGGATAGCCTTAACATATTTGGGATGGGCAAGGACGATCGAACAATCATTTTCCAAAATGTTGTAAATGGGAATCCAGTATTTACCAGTGGACTCCATACAGACGTCTTTGCAATTCCGTTTGAGAAGCCATTGTAACAAATCTTTCAGACCGCTCGTGTAGGTCGAAAAACGGTGGCGCTCATAAGTGGTAATGCCTTTGCTGTTGGTAGAAGCAATGCAGGCCACTACAAAAGTCTTGTGGACATCAATGCCACAGCAGATTTTGTACACGATTTTTAAAGCCATAGGGACTCCTTTCAGAACCGTAAGGTTCGCTAAAGATGATAGGGAAAGACGGCATTGACTGAACGTCTAAGCCATAAACGAGATTGTTTATACAAAGATAAGATTACGTGCTCAAAGTCACACTTATTTGTGCTTGAAAAGACGGACTACACATATAAACATACGGTCATCCGGCAAGCCGGACAGCCCACTCACCTCCCCGTGATTTGTAGTATACCGAGTTCCCTACAAAAAAATTATAACGAAAAAAATAAGCCCAGGCAAACCATTTTCATGACGTTTTGTGCCTGAGCGAAGCGAAAGGAATGGATATAAACATG
>JAETSI010000184.1 GCA_021769725.1 Oscillospiraceae bacterium
CCGAAGACGCACTGCGTGATGGTGCGCTTCGATGATGAGGAATGGAACAAATTTCTCACGATGTACGAAGAATCACAGGTGTATGCGAAAGCTGTTTTTCTGAAGGCGCATTTCTTCGGGCAGAAGTTCAAGGTGCTGAAAGTGGACAAGACGCTGGTGGACTACTACACCAAACTGTCGGACTTCCACGCCCAGTTCCGTGCCATCGGTACGAACTACAATCAGGTCGTTAAAGAGTTGCGCATCCACTTTTCGGAGAAGAAGGCGATGGCGTTGCTCTACAAGTTGGAGAAACATACCATCGACCTTGTGAAACTGAGCCGGGAGATCGTGGAACTTTCAAGGGAGATGTATGCTAAGTGGGAACAACAGAAAGGATAAATTCCATTGTACACCTAAAAAATACTGTAGGTACACAGCCCTGTGAAATAATGCGAAACGCCGAGAATTTCATAGGGTCCACCATATCATCATCGGACGTCCGGAACTATATACGAAAGATGGGAATCGACCGAAAGGATTGAAAATATAATTCTTATCATAGAAACGACTTTGTCATTATGCGCAGTCGTTTCTATGTTTCATTTACCTCTTTTTACTTAGTAACTAACACGAAATTGCTACTTTTGTAAAATGATTCAAGAGAAGTTCAAATTTTACAAGCCATGTAAGCTATTGCAACCTTACGTGAGATATTATTGGGTATTCAAAAGTAACCAGTTTTTGAATACCCTGACTTTTCCTATCGGTTGCCCTCAAATCATCTTCCATAAGCAAACACCACTATATATTCCCGAATTGAATGTTATACAAGACAAACTTACCATCAGCGGACAAGTTAATTTTTCATCCCATTTGTATGCTGACGGCAATACAGAAATGATAGTGGTCGTGTTCCAGCCCCACGCCATGAGTATGTTTCTGAACATACCGACATCCCTTTTTTACAACCGGGAAGTTTCGGGCTATGATATTGAAAACAAAAGTTTGAATGAACTGGCTATACGAATATTCGACTGTGAGAATAATTCTATTTGCATAAGCTATATAGAAAAATGGCTGGTGTCACAAATTGCCGATAATTTAGCTGATACCACATACAGAATGGAAAGGATAGATGCCGCCATACAGCGAATGTATATCACTCCGCAAATCTCTGTAAACGAATTATCTTCCATTGCCTGCCTGAGCAAAAAACAGTTCGAGCGGTTGTTTCATTCATTTGTAGGCATCAATCCCAAAGAATATACCCGTATCGTCCGCTTCCAAAAGGCTTTGGCGCAGATGCAGCATCAAGCGGGCAAAGAAATCAACCAGGCACAAATAGCATACGTCAGCGGCTATGCCGATCAGTCGCACTTTATCCGGGAGTTCAAGAAATTCTGCGGATATACGCCCGTGTCTTTGCTGAAAGTATCAAATCCGTATTCCGATTTGTTTACCAATCCCGTATAAATGTCCCGTTTGTTCTATCCGGGGTCAAACGCTTCTCCTACTTTTGCTTCCTGATTCATTAAATGAAAATAGCATTAAGTATGAAAGACACTAGTGTCTCTTAAAAAGTGTTAATCAAATTCGAGGTCAAGAGTTGGATGGCAATTTGCTATTTGTGCTGGCTCCGGTTCTGGAGTCAACAAGTCCTTGATATGTTCCTT
>JAETSI010000185.1 GCA_021769725.1 Oscillospiraceae bacterium
CAGTTGGTAAAGGCAAGCGATACAAGACATTTTAACTTGAAATTGACTCCCAATGGGCGTATGTGCTTGCTTTTGTGCGCCTTGAGACGAATACCTAAAAATGTCATGTGCTATGGTCTTAACTCTTTCGCATTATAAGTGTTAATGGTACGAGTAACTTGTATTCGATCAATTAGATATCCTTCATATAGCTGTTCAAAATATGAGGTTTCGTCATCGATATAGCTATCGGAGTTGCTTATCATAATCTTACAGCCTTTTTGACCAAAGATATTACATAAGTCTTTTAACCGTTGTTGGTCATTGTCTTTAAAACCACTCCTGTCGTATTGCGTGAACATGTTCATATTTTTACCTACCGGCCGATAAGGAGGATCAATATAAATGAAATTGTTCCCTTCTTTGATAAAACTGAATACATTGTCGAAATCTCCGCAAAGTATAAGCACGCGTTGCAGTGCTTTATGAACTTCGAAAATATTTTTCTCGTCAAAAGATATGGATTGATATCTCCCAAAAGGAACATTGAATTTTCCATCTTTATTCTCTCTGTACAAGCCGTTAAAACATGTCTTATTCAAAAAGAGGAAGAATAATATATGTTGGTCTTCTGGAATGGGCAATGAATTATATAGCTTTCGAGTCCTGTAATAAAATTCCTCCCTTGCCTTATCACTCGGTAGCTTGTTAAATTCATTTGACAGAGTGCGAAGTCCATCCACAATTGCATATGGATTTTGCTGGATTAAGCTATAAGCTTTCATCAGCACTTGATTTATGTCATTTATAATGGCGTGTTTGATGTTCTTATGCGTCGCAAGCATATGAAATAGCACTGCGCCTCCACCAACAAATGGCTCCACATAGGTAACATTCTTCCATTCGTCAAATCCCACAGGCAATCGTTGCTCAATTTTTTTGAGCAATTTCGTTTTGCCACCGGCCCACTTTACGAACGGTTTCATGAAATTTTAATCATTGTTTTTAATTTGCAAAATTACCAATAATTTCTGAGAATATTATCGAATATGCTGAGAAACATAAGCCCATAAGAGCCAATATATAAATATCGGCGCGGTTGGTAAAAATTGTTTGTAAAAGAGGTTGATATTTATATGGATTTCGGAGTAAGTTGGTGAATGGTAGGGAAAAGGGGCATATATAAATAGCAGCCCCATTCGTAAAGTTTGTGAACATTTGGATGACAGGCTTTTATGCTACAATCTATTTGCATAATTTTGCCGTTGTATTGATACGATGTCAATTGCAGAGACATCTTTTCAGATGGTGAACACGGGAATGCCTGCAACACTTCCCCGACGACCATAACCGCTAATACATCATATCATGGCGGACAATTCAAATCTTCAATCAAGTCAGTCTCCCAACGCGGCGCCTGTCTCAACCCTCAAAGAAATCCTTACTATCGAGGAAGCAGCTGAATTTCTCAGTGTGTCGAAAAGCTATCTCTACAAACAGACGAGCGCACAGGCAATTCCACATTACAAGCCAACCGGTAAACGGTGTTACTTCACTAGTGTCTCTTAAAAAGTGTTAATCAAATTCGAGGTCAAGAGTTGGATGGCAATTTGCTATTTGTGCTGGCTCCGGTTCTGGAGTCAACAAGTCCTTGATATGTTCCTTGA
>JAETSI010000186.1 GCA_021769725.1 Oscillospiraceae bacterium
TTAGGCCACTTATAAATGATTTTTAGCGCAAAATGGCAAAATTTCTGCGTAGAAAAAATGCTTATGCCAATGCTGGTATAAGCACAAGATTTCTGATTGTAAGCCCAGCGGCAATAACTTCTTTGCCGTAAGCTGTTGGAAAGTATTTGTAAGTTCCCTTTACCCGTTCAATGATTCCATGGAGACGGAGCCGCTTGAATATTCTGGACATTGCGGACGAACTGATATCACCAAGGTACTGGCGAATGTCTTTTCCCTGCATACCAAAGGTCATATATTCGCCCCTGCTGATTACTTCCAGAACCTGGAGATCACGTTCTGCAAAGAAATTGAAACCACGGTAGGAACGTTCACTTTCCATAACCGGACTGGTTACTTTTGTAAGATTGCTGTTTCCATTACTGTGGTCATCAAACGATGAGACGAATTCCAGATACCGGTAGTTGGCAGCTTTCATAATCGTGAATAACTGGTAAAGGCTGTAAATGCTCTTTTTCAGCGGAGCTTTCTGTTCCGTAGAACTGCCGTCCCGGTGTGTCACCTGTCGCTTTACCCGGAATGCTCCGATATCATTACAGGTGCTTTCTATCCGTAAGACATGGCCGAACTTATCATACATTTTAATTGATACATCACCCATATGGTGTTTGATCCTCGTTCCGAGAATCCGCTGGTTATAGTTGGTTCCGACTTCTTTCTTACAGTTATAGGTAATACGCTGTCCCAGAAAAGTGGCAATGTTATCCGGTTTTACTGTAAAGATGGCTGTTCTGACAATCTCATCATAAAGGGGAGCCAGGTCCTCCGGGTGTCTGAACATGATATCCGTTGCACACTCAATCTGCTGAACCGTCCAGGTGTAACTGAGTCCAAGGCTGTCGGTCACAGGACAGTAGCGTCTGGCAAGGACATCAAGGATTTTGTGCAGATCTTCCGGATTAATCCTGTCAGAGAGCTTCTGTGCAGTCTCAACATCAGAGATTTCAAGGAATGCGTTATCGTGCATACGGTAAGGAATATCCTTTTTCTGCAGCTTATGAGCGAGAAGGTTGTGTCCATTCATATAGAATTGCAGACGGAAAGGAGCCCAGGTAGGAACACGTAAATAGCACAGGCCGAGTTCTTTATCAATGAAATAAAAGTAATAATGGAGACATTTGCTCTGGTCAAATTTGAGGAATGTCTTACCAGTTGTTTTATCATGCCATGGCTTATAGGTATTACATTGTTCCATGGCAGAAAAGATATGGATCAGCCCTTCGGTTTTACCAGTTTTGGAGATGATCTCCTGGATACGGTCATCTTTACGGAAAGCACGGAGTTTGCGGATGAATTCAATTTCAATACCATTTTCATCCGCAATGCGCTGTGCATTCTGTCGAACCTGCTCCGTAAGAGGCTGAGAAAAATTTGAAAAATCAAAAATGCGGATAGAATTCGCTTTCAGATAACCGGTCATGCCTTCGGCATGGCTCCACCCAGGGATGTATCCCTGAATGATCATACGGTCATAACAGGTAATCGTTCCATAGATTTTGTCAGCATATTTATCCGTAAGTAACATAAACACATCCTCCAACGTTTTTCTTTATTGTACTCAAAATGTGGAAGAAATGCAAAACTTTTCCGGTTTATCCGGGTTAGG
>JAETSI010000043.1 GCA_021769725.1 Oscillospiraceae bacterium
AGGGATTTTATACCCTTCTGACGGGTTAATTGAGTGATGTTATGGCTGCATGGATCAATTTTCAGATTCATGGTACAGTTATCAGGTCAGATACTGTTCCGTGAATAATTCAGGTTCTTTTAAAAAAACTGCAAAAACAATCATAAAACAGCTGGTAGGCATCCGTATGGTTCTGGATGTAACAGAATATCATGCAGATGTTTATTATAATAGCCAGACTGGAGAACGTATACACGCAGCATTTCCGGGTGGAGTCATCGATGATGTGAATTATGATGGCAGTATCAAGGCATTTCTGTTTCTTCTGAACAATGACTGCTGTACGTCGATTGATAAAAGCAAAAAATTCCTGTCAGACCTGACAGGTGGAAAACTGAACATCTCAAAAGGAATGGTGAATAAACTCAGCAGGGAGTTTGCTTTAAAAACTGAAGCTGAGCGCAAGTCTGCCTATGCAGATATGCTGCTTTCTCCTGTCATGCATACAGACTGTACGAATGGCCGGGAAAATGGGAAGGGCTGCCAGATATATGTCTGCGCAACAACAGACGGGAAAGCCTTGTATTTTGCCCGTGAGAAAAAAGGGCACGAAGGGATAAAAGGTACGGTTACGGAAGATTACCAGGGAATCCTTGTCCACGACCATGACCGGGCCTTTTATCATTATGGAACGGACCACCAGGAATGTCTTGCCCATGTGCTGAGGTATCTGAAAGCCAGCATGGATAATGAGCCAGACCGTACCTGGAACAAAGAAATGCGTTCACTAGTACAGGAAATGATCCATTTCCGGAATGGAATCCAGCCGCCTGGGGAACCGGATCCCCAGAAGGTTTCCGAATTCGAAAGAAGATACCGTGAGATCTTGGAAACTGCCAGAAAGGAATATGGGGACGTTCCGGCAAACGACTATTACAGGGACGGGTATAATTTATTCCTGAGAATGGAGAAATATATGCAGAACCATCTGCTGTTCCTGCATGATTCCCGGGTACCTGCCACTAATAATGAAGCAGAAAGGCTTCTAAGGAATTATAAGCGGAAACAGGCGCAGGCCGTGACATTCAGAAGTTTCGAAAACATCGATTACCTCTGTCAATGCATGAGCATGCTTGTTTTGATGCGCTTAGAAGAACCAGCAAATATATTTGACAGAGTATCCATGATATTTGGATAAAGAAAACCGATGGTTTTGACTGTTACCAGTTTACACCATCGGTTTTCTCAAGTCCAGTTAACCTCTGAACAGTAACGTTCAGATACTGTTCCGTGAATAATCCGGGATTATTGTGGAAAAGTCTACTATATTGTGGTAAAATTAAAGCATAGAGATAGCCATAGTGCGAAGAAATACGTATAGGAAGGATGTAAGACTATGCAGGAGATTAAATGTCCTAATTGTGGAGAAGTTTTCGTGGTTGATGAATCTGGATATGCACAGATTGCTCAACAAGTTAGAGATAAAGAATTTGATAAAGAAATCAAGCAAAGAGAAAAAGATTTTGAAGAAATGAAAGAAAAAGATTTAGAACTAGCTAAAATGAAGCAAAAAGAGGAATTTGATAAATTACTTTCTTCAAAAAAAGCAGAACTTGTAGAGAGAGACAAACTGATTGAACAATTAAAGGCACAAGTATCTGGAAATGAGACTGAGAGACAGCTTGCAATAAGTGAAGCTATTAATAAAAAGGAAAAGGAACGAGAACTTGTAGTCGAAAAGAAAAATGACGAATTAGCGGACAAGGATCGTATGATAGATCTTCTTAAAGCCCAAATAGAAAATAGTGAAAATGAAAGGAAACTGGCTATTTCGGAGGCGGTTAGTGGTAAAGAAAAAGAAATTTCAAAGAAAATAGAAGAAATTAGTGCGTTGAAAGAAAAGTTTTCTGCTGAGGATAGAAAAAAGGATAAAGTCATTGAGCAGCTAAAGGCTCAAATGTCTGGGAGTGAAATCGAAAAGCAGTTAGCAGTTAGTGAAGCTGTTAATAAAATAGATAAGGAAAAACAAGAAGTATTAGAAAGAAAAAACGAGGAATTAACAGAAAAAAAACGTATAATTGAAGAATTGAAAGCCAAAATTGGAAATAGCGAAACAGAAAAGAAACTAGCAGTTTCAGAGGCGGTTCAGGAGAAGGAAAAGGAACTTTCTCAAAAATCAACAGAGATTACGAAATTAAAAAGTCAACTGTCAAATAAAGATACAGAAAACCAATTAAAAGAACAATCTTTGCAAAGAGAATATGAAGACAAGCTTAAGTCAAAAGATGAATTGATTGAGTATTATAAAGATTTTAAAGCCAGACAATCCACAAAAATGATAGGAGAAAGCCTTGAGCAGCATTGTTTGAATCAGTTTAATTCATTAAGAATGACGGCATTTCCAACAGCATATTTTGAAAAAGATAATGACACGAAAACAGGGAGTAAGGGAGATTTTATTTTTAGAGAAGCAGCGGAAGGAATAGAGTTTATTTCCATTATGTTCGAAATGAAAAATGAGATGGATGAAACAGCGACTAAACACAAGAATGAGGATTTTTTTAAAGAACTTGATAAAGATAGACGTGAAAAAAAATGTGAGTATGCAGTACTGGTTTCTTTGCTGGAAATTGATAATGAATTGTATAACAATGGCATTGTCGATGTTTCTTATAAGTATGAAAAAATGTATGTAATACGTCCTCAATTTTTTATTCCGCTTATTACGTTGTTGCGAAATGCTGCATTGAATTCACTAAAATATCGGCAGGAATTAGAACTAGCAAAGCATCAACAGATAGATATTTTACATTTTGAAGACAACATGAATGCTTTTAAAGAGGGATTTGCGCGCAATTATAGAATTGCTAGTGATAAATTTAAGACTGCTATTGACGAGATTGATAAAACAATTTCGCACTTGCAAAAAACAAGGGAAGCACTTCTTTCGTCTGAAAATCAACTTCGATTGGCTAATAATAAGGCAGAAGATTTGAGCATTAAGAAATTAACAAAAAATGCACCTTCTGTGAAAGAAATGTTTGACGAAATAAAAAATTAAGATGTCACTAAAACTTCCCACACATTGATTGATAATCAAAGTCCTTGAGGGTTTGCCAAACTTGTTGAGGTTTTTTGAGGTTTGGCTTAAAAAGCAGTATAGTTGTTGAGGGTCTTTCGTGAGGGCAAAGATGAGGGTCTGGCGAAAGCCAGACCCTATAATAATAAGCAGACAATTATTCAGAAACGCATTTGCGACCGCCAGAGGGCGTAAACTGCAATACTCAAACAGCTTTACACTACTAAAGGCAAAAGTATTATTCCATGAACTTTTTTATGTTGAGTTTAATTAATCTTGAAAAAAACTTATTTCCTACTTACTTATCAACGGCTGAAAATTAAGCGCTTACTTCATTTATGTAGTGAACGTCAAATCTTCCGCTTTGAATTTTAATCCGATTCATGCAAAACTTTAAGGAACTCAGAAAACTAGTTAGCTTTTTAACAGATAGCACGGAAACTGATCCAAGAAAACGTATGATGAGAGAAAAATTCATTCTTAAGAGTGGCAACTATAGTAGAGGCCAATATTATTATCTAGTTTTAGCAGATATGGAGAATGAGGAAAAAGAACATCAGAGATAAAGATTTGAGATTGATATTACAGGAACCCTGTAATAAAAGAGGGACACGAGATGAACGATAGCTATATTATAAGTAAAATGAATGAATATATGTTTCAGTTAAATCAGAAGATGGGGAAATGGCTTGATAAAAGCCTTCCCCAGATTACAGATAACTGGTGGCAGGAGCTTGTATTGAACAATCTAAGTTCGCTGCAAAAGGACAAGGTTGAGAAAAGTAATATCCGTGATGTTGCCGGTCTTGATCTTTCGTCTCTTTTGCGTGTTTTTGAGAGGAACTGGTTTGTGATTACAAGCTCTTTTTTCGTGAATAATAAAGAACGGGCAAAAATCAGAAGAATGCAGGAAATTCGAAATGACTGGGCACACATTACACCGCAGGATATCAATAAGAAAAAAGTGATTGATGATGTGAATGTCATCATCGAATTAATGCAGACCTTTGATGCGACGATGAAAGAAACCAGAGATATGGAAAATTTTATTTTCGATATTGAGGATGATAAAGATCTTAAAATTGAACCAGAAAAGAAAATCAATCAAAAAAGACAGGAAAAGGTAGTAGAAAAGAATATCATTCAAGTCGGAAGTCCTGTTACTCTTGCGAATGATGATACTGCAATGGGTGCAGTAATAGCAAAAGACGGTAATAAGTATACAGTCCTGATTAATAATAAATTTGAAACATATTATGAGGAACAGATTAAGCTTGTACAGGAAAAAAAGAAAAATTCACATGTATCTCTTTCACGGGTGAGAACTGCATTGACAGCCTATCAGATCAGCAATCCAGGTTCCAGTAACTTGTATTCATTAAATTCAGCGAGAATTGATTTTGTTCCATACCAGTTCCGTCCGGCATTGAAGATGATCAAGGCAGACAGTCCGAGGCTTCTGGTTGCGGATGATGTAGGTGTAGGTAAAACAATCGAGGCAGGATTGATTTTGAAAGAGTTGGAAGCACGTTCCAGTATAAATTCAGTTTTGATCATTTGTCCCAGACCATTGGTTGCGGAACGAAAATGGGAATTGGAGATGAAAAGATTCGACGAGAATTTTACGCAAATGGATGGAAAAGCTTTAATAGAGGCTATATCTGAGACTGATCGAGATGGAGTGTGGCCGGAGCGACATAGCAAGACGATTATTCCATATTCTCTGTTCAGTGAAGATATGATTATGGGTACTCAGTCAAGATCTTCAAAAAAGAAAAAAACAACGGGATTGAGTGAACTAGATCCAATTCCACACTTTGATCTCGTGATTGTGGATGAGGCACATAATATTAGAAATTCTAATACATGGATGTATAAGGGAGTGGAAGTTTTCTGCCGAAATGCAGATGCTGTTATATTCCTGACAGCAACGCCATTACAGAACAGTAATAATGACTTGTATACGTTGTTAAATCTTTTGCGTCCGGATATTGTCATTGACAAGGATATTTTCAAGACTATGGCAGAACCGAATGCATATATTAATAGTTTGTTGCGCATTGTCCGCAATCAGGAAGAAGGCTGGCAGGAGGCTGGAAGAGAAGCAGTTGGTAATATATTGAATACAACATGGGGGCGCAGCGTTATTCAGCACAATCCGGATTTTGAGAAAATATATGATTTTCTGGAAAAAGAAACAGTATCCAGGGATGAGAAGATAGAAATGATGGGGAAAATTGAGGCTCTTCATACATTCCATTCTATCATTAACCGAACCAGAAGGAAGGACATTGAAGATTTCTGTATTCGGCGTAATCTTACAGTAAAAGTGCCATATAATACAGCACAGAAAGATCTATATGATGCACTGATGGCGTTTGAATCAACTTCTCTTGCTATGCTACATGGAAGCCGCAGTGTTCGTTTTATGATGTGTACGATTATGAGACAGGCGGCAAGTTGTATCTATGGGCTGCAACCATTTTTGAAAGACATTGTAGCCAGAAGAATGGCACAGGTGCAGGAAGATGGAGAGTTATATGAATATGATTTTGAACTGAATAGTGATGAAGAAAATACACTGTATGAATTAGCAGATGAAATTGCAACACTGTCGGAAAAGTTGCCGGAGGATGATCCGAAATTTGAAAAAATGCATGAGATTATTCAGCAGAAACAGGGTGAAGAGAATAATAGAGTGATTATATTTAGTTCCTTCCGTCACACTTTGGCGTATGTAAGAAATAAATTACAAAAGCGGGGAATCCGTGTAGGGCAGGTAGATGGTACAGTTCCAGACGATGAGAGATATGCATTGCGTCAGAGATTTCTGAAAGACCGGGATGATGAACAGGCAATAGATGTACTTCTATTCAGTGAAGTTGGCTGTGAAGGTTTGGATTATCAGTTCTGTGATACGATGATAAACTATGACCTGCCATGGAACCCGATGAGAATTGAGCAGAGAATTGGACGTATTGATCGTCGTGGACAGAAGTCAGACACGGTTAAGATTTATAATATGATTACTGCCGAAACCATAGATGCGACTGTATATGAAAGATGTTTGAGTAAGATTGGTGTATTTGAATCCAGTATAGGCGATTGTTCAGAAATTCTGGGTGATATTAGTGATCAGATTCTGAAAATAATGTTTAATCCAGAACTGTCAGAAGCTGAACGTACATCAAAAATTGAACAGATGGCAGATAATGAAGTAAAAAAAGTTCAGGAAATGAGAAATCTGGAACAGGAAGAGAAATCGCTGTATGGTTTTGATCTATCTAATTACATCCAGAATAAAGATGTGCAGGAGGCAGAAAATATATGGATTTCACCTACCAGTATTCAGGAAATGGTAGATACTTTTATGAATGATTTACTGGGTGAAGGTGAATATATTCGCGGAAAAAATGATTTGAAGAGTTTACGGTTGGCAAGTGACAAGCGTCGTATGCTTTTAGATAATCTGAAAAATGTGAAGATTGTAAACAGTAACAATGCTTCTAGACTGTGGACTGCATATTTGAAATCAGATAAACCGACTTTGCCAGTTACTTTTGACAGTGTATGTGCAAAGGATAACAGAAACGCTGCATTTCTCACACAAATGCATCCGCTGGTTATTCAGGCAGCAGAATATGAAGCAAATGAACTCCCATGTGAAGTTGGAGTGGCAGTCAATACGGATGAATTGCCTGCAGGAGACTATGAATTTTTAATCTATGTGTGGAGATTTGTGGGACTTCGACCTGATGTTAAGTTGGTTTCAGTCAGTGATAATGAAATTGTTCAGAAAAATATCCTAAATTATATTCAGTACAGTTCGGAATATGATTATGGTGATGTAGGACATGAAGCAAGATGGGATGCGATGGATAAGCTTCACTATGAAAAATGGCAAAAAGAGAAGGAACAATATACTATAGATGTAAGAAATGAGTGTGAATATCGGTTGGAGCAACTTGCTCACTCATTCCATCAGCGAGAAGCTATTTTCAAAAATATGTTGAAAAATGCAGAAGACGATCGTATCAAACGTATGCGCCAGTCACAGCTAGATAAATTGACAGCTGATTTTGAACAGCAGAAGAAAAAGATTGATGAAACGATACATAGTGTAGACATTTACACGAATCTCCAGGTCAAAGGAATCCTTCATGTAGAAAGATAAGGTATCCCAATATGGAAAAAAGCTATTATCGAAAGATTTATGAAACGAATAAGGATGAATGGAAAGCCCTGACTAGAGAGCCTCAGAAATATGAGGCTCTCCTTGCAGGACATTATTCAGAGAGTAATCATTTCGTATATGAACTATTGCAGAATGCAGAGGATGAAAAAGCCGATCGGGTAGTAATAGAGTATTATGATGATAAGCTGGTGTTTTATCATAATGGAATGCCCTTTGACGAAAATGATGTCCGAGGTGTATCTTCTATGCTTATGGGAACAAAAGACAGAAATTCAGCACAGACGATTGGACGATTTGGTATGGGATTTAAGTCTGTATTCAGGTATACCTATCAGCCGGAAATCTATTCAGATGAAGAAGCATTTCAGATTGAGAATTATCTCTTGCCAGTGGAAATACAGAATGACTGGGATTATCGAAAGGTAATGGAAGAACTGGGATATAGACTGAGCAGTGGAGGAAAATATTATCCATTTTCAGAGCAGAATCATTTGACGAAGATTGTGATTCCATTTGCCAAGCGTAAAAATGATGGGACAATTGTTTCTGTGTCTGGAAAAGAAGTATTACAGAAATTGCAGCAATTAAATGGCGAAATTCTTTTGTTTTTGAATCATATCAAAAAATTATTTTGGATAGACCAAACAAATGAAAAATATGCAATGATTACGTTGAATGTTGATTCAATAGACTGCAATTTGAATAGTTGCCGGATTGAAGGCAGCGCATACCAACAAAAAGAAGAAATTACACGCTATCTGAAGTTTAAGAAAACTTTTGATCATCCGGAGATGAAAGGGGCAGAAGTCAGTGTTGCGTATAAGATGAATAATAAAGCAAATGTTGTTTATGAATTAAAGGGAGAGCCCATATGGGTATATTTCCCTACACGCGATATGACAAAATTACCATTTTTGATTCATGGATCTTTTGAAACAGCAGTGTCCAGAGAAAAATTGATGACACCTTCTGAATTTAATTCAGCGTTGTTTCAGCAGTTGGGAGATCTGATTGCCGATTCAATGGAAGAATTAAAAAAACGCAAACTGATTACGCAGAATTTTATTCGAAAAGTGTTGATTGCAGCTTTTAAAGACGAAACAGATAATAATACGATACCAGGACTACGAAAAAAAGTAACGGAATGTTTAAAAAAAGGAAGTCTGATTCCGGATAAAGATGGTATCTATTATGCTGTAGATGAACTAGTAATTCCAGTACCTTTCGGTATTGCAGATTTCTACGACAGCAAACTGTTTCAAAAGACATTTGAAGAGGTAGGTCATTTTGTGGCATACAATAATGAACGAGAGGCAAATTTTAATGAATATCTTGCTTGGTTAGTAGATGAGGTGGGAATTAAAGTATTTACACTTGTTGACTGGGCAAAGAGGATGGGAAAACTGAAAGGAAGATGTGTCCCAACAAAAAGTGTTGAATATGAAAAATTGGAGAATTTTTATGATTTCCTTTCGGATAATAGGGAAAGTATCTATAAAACAGGACTTCGTTATTCAAGGAGCGGACGTTATGAGCAGACAATTCGCAATAATGTAAGTGCTGCGTGGAAAATATTAAAAATATCACCGGTAATTTTAAATGCTCAGGAAGAATTAACAGCACCTTATCAAGGGGAAAATGAAAAGTTATACTTGAGTGCTACCAGTGATTATCAACAGATGGTTTTGTCGTCCATCGTACATAAAAATGTATCTACCAAATTTGAACAGTTGTTAAAAGATGGATTTGCTTTAACGGATTTTGATAATTTTCAGTATATAAAGAAAAAAGTTCTTGAGAAATATATTAAAGGCAAAAAAATCAATGTTGCTAACAGTGAGAATTATGAAGAGGAGTATATAGAAGATTTAAATCAGATTTTGATGCTGTTTGAAAAAAATCATAATATCGGTGAAATTCAGGATCTCATTGCAAAAGCAAGTATTATAAAAATTGTGACTGCTGACGATACAGCTACTTTTGCAAAACCGGCACTTACATATACTGCTAATTCAATAGAAGGAATAGATCTTCGCATTTATTATGAGACACCTATAGTAGAAGAAAAGGAAGATAGCGAGTCTTATTATAGAGAATTCGACGACTCCGGTAAATATCTGATTGACGAGGCATTTTATCATAATCATGGGATATCTGTAAAAAAAATGCAGCAGTTTGGTATTATTACAACGCCTATTACCGAAGGAAGAAGATGTTTTTCAGGTGGTGCAGGAAAGGAATACTGGAATGCACTTGGTGATTTTTGCCCGGAAATGACAATGGACTATCTCGATGAGAATTTACGTATTATCGAATATATACCAAAATCTGAATTAGCAAGGAAAAAGTCATCAGAAATATTTAAATTGGTATTATCTGTCCGACAAAAATTAGCCGGTAAATTGAGAAAAAGAAAGACTAATCCATATGAAGTAGAGGAAGAATCACAGCTTTTACGCAGCTTAAAGTCTTACTATAGTTGGCTGTATGATAAAAGTGGAAATCTGAAGAAGCCAAGGGAAATATCAAAATATGATTTGGACACATCGTTGTATGGTGATGTTATACCTGATAAGAACTTTTATTCTGTTCTTGGATTTATTGAAACAGAGGACGATAATACTGCCGAGGCATTTGAACATGTAGATAAGCTGAATACCAAAAATAAAAAGTTGCTTTTACGGCAGCTGGCAAGAGAACTGGGAATGAAAGTTTCTGATGGATCAGAAGACGATACAAACGATGACGAGGAAGAAAAAGATGATATCTTTCGTGTTGATACTTATGTATCGGAAGCATTTCCGGTATCAAAAGTCCGCAATATAGAGAGCCTGATTGAGCATGTAAGACAACAATTTTTCTGTGCTGATCCGGTAACCTATCGTAAAGTACTGCGACAGATTAGAACAAGTAAGTCAAAGAAAGCAGATAGAGCATATGTGACAGGAATGTATTTGAATGATAGTCATGTGAAAATTTGTCAGATGTGCAAAAAGCCTTCATTGCAGGTTTATGTGACAGAACTTGCAAATTATGGAATTGAACTGCCGCAGTTGAATCTTTGCTTATGCCCCAATTGTTCTGGACAATATAAGGCGCTAAGAGACAATAATAAGGAAGAATTTAAAGAGGCAATGAAAGCTGCAATGCTTAGTTTAAACATTGAAGAAAACTCTGATGAATATGAAATACAATTAGATTCAGATACATCCTTGTATTTTACAGAAACTCATGTGGCAGAAATTCAGACGATATTAGGGCTTATATCTGAATATGGAGTTTCAGATGAAAACCAGGATGAACGTATAGAAAAAGCATTGATGGATACTGAGGCGTTACAAAAGGAAATAGAATCTGAGCAAGTTGCAGTTGCACTTGAATCGGACAAAATGTTCGTTTCTCCTGAGATAGAAGAAAAAACAAAAGATGATAATGCAACTGGAAAAACAGAACTGGTAACAAGCGAATCCAATTCAAAATTAGCAACAGAGCCGGAATTTGAATTCCACGTAAATACAGAATCAATACAGGATGGTAACATTGTATCCTACAAGAAAATGCAGACGTTGGAGATTGTTGATGCCGTAATAGATTCGATTAAATATCCTTTGCATAAAGCGTTCCTTGGAAAGAAAGTAGGGGACTTAATTGTTGTAAATGGACGTAGATATCTGATTATTAGCATCCTATAAAGGAACAAGGAAAGGATAAAATTGTATAGTTATTATATGAAATACCCGGTACATAAAACGGACATGAAAGGTATGGAAGACATCAATGCGGATAGAATACATTCAGCAAATGAAGTTGCAGCGGAAATGAAACGAGAATTCGGTATTACGAAACATATTCAAGAAAAGTAACTGTGGCATAGCAAAATCTTCAATGTCAGAGTGACCACATTAGGAGAAGGATGACTCATCATGTCAGGAAAAACTACCACAAACAAAACGCTAACCTATTATAACGCAAATGCGGAAAACTTTATAACAAATACGCAGTTCATAAATTTTAAAGAGACTCAGCAACGGTTCCTACAGCTTTTACCTGCCCATGCCTGTATCCTTGACTTTGGCTGCGGCTCCGGGAGGGATACAAAGTATTTTCTGGACAGGGGATATCAGGTAGAAGCGACAGACGGAGCGGCGGAAATCTGTAAGCTGGCAAGTGAGTATACGGGAATTGCGGTCAGGCAGATGCTGTTTGAGGAATTAGATGCGGTAAAGCGCTATGACGGTATCTGGGCTTGTTCTTCGATCCTGCATCTGCCAAAGGCAGAGCTGCTTTCGGTGATGGGGAAGATGAAGAATGCACTGAGGGACAGAGGCATCATTTATACTTCATTTAAATATGGGGAGTTTGAAGGGGAGAGGAATGGCCGTTATTTTACAGATTTTACAAAGGATTCCTTTGCGGTGTTTATGAAGCAGGCAGGCGGCCTGCGTATAGAGGATGATTGGATCACAGGCGATGTCAGGCCGGGACGGGGCAATGAAATGTGGCTGAACCTGATCCTGCGGAGGGAGTGATAAGCGATGTCGGAATTGCGCCCGTCGGAAGTTGGATGTTATCTGACGATCGAAGGAGAATATTCTAATACATTGTATATGGAAGGATTTTCTCAGATGTTGAAGGATCCGTCCTATTGTTACAAATTTTACTGGCTGGAAGCAATCGTGAATCTGATTTCGGAAGGAATTCAGAATACTACGTTTAACGCGATTATCGACGAGATGATTTGCAATGCCTGGTATTCTGTACGGGAGTTTCATATTCACTTAAGCGGAATACTCTCAGACGGTCTGGTAAGAGACGGCCTGGAGAGGGCGGTTTTGAAACTGACGGAACTCAGTGACCTTCCTGCGAATGCGTCGAAGGTGGAGATCAAAAACGCGATTTCAGAGTATAATGCTCAGCTGAAGGCATCGAAGGAACAGCTGACAAATATGGTTCCAGGCCGTGCGCTTGCCGGTTTTTTTAAGGAAAGTGAGGAAGAAGTCCCCTGGGGAAGCAGCCGTCGGTTGACGGAATATGTCCGTCAGTTTGACAGCACACGGATTCGCTTGCCATATATCTTTGGGGATAGCAGCAAACTGAAAAAAGAAGTTTATTTCAATTCAGACTGGATGGAAATGATCCAGGATAATACGGTAAATATCCTGGGGTGGATTCAGTATGAGAAAGTAAAGTGGCTGCAGAACAATAACCCGGAGGTTCCAGGCTTAATTTATAAGCTGGCGCCGATGGATGAAAAGATGCGGAAGCTAAACCATGTACATAAGCTTTGGGATGGCATCCTGAAGCTGTGTGAGATCAGAGATGTATTTACAGGCAATCCTGTGACGGCAAAAAAGTATGATGTGGATCACTTTATACCGTGGTCTTTTGTCATGAACGATGAGTTATGGAATCTGATGCCAATGGATTCGTCTCTGAATTCATCAAAAAGCAATCGGTTGCCGAAGTGGGATCCTTTCTTTGAACGCTTTGCGGGGAATCAGTATGTGATGTATCGCCTGATTCATGAAAAGGAGGGAATCCATAAGCTTTATGAATCCTGTTTTCGGGACAACCTGCATTCGATATGGGCCGGGCAGGAGCTGTATCGCAGAGGGAATTCCAGGGAAGAGTTTTACAATATTCTCCAGAAGAACATGCGGCCTGTATATGATTCCGCCAGGCGGCAGGGGTATGAGGTTTGGAATTATACCGCCCCAACGAGCCCTTGCCCTATCTAAGATATTAAAAAGGAAGTGACCCGCGTGAATTTCCAAACCCTACTCCAAACGAGTGATTACAATTTTATTCGAACCAACCCGCGGCTCGGCCAGCGGATCATACTCCTGGGCGTCAGCGGGAGCTATGGCTATGGAACCAACCGTGAGGGCAGCGACATTGATTTCCGCGGAGTTACGCTGAATCTGCCATCGGATCTGATCGGGCTGACTGCGTTTGAGCAGTTCGAGGACCGGAAGACGGACACGGTCATCTATTCCTTTAATAAGTTGGTTCGTCTGCTTTTGGACTGCAATCCAAATACGATAGAGCTTTTGGGGCTGGATCCGGAGCAGTATCTCATTTGCAACGATCTTGGGCAGATGCTTCTGGATCACCGCCGGCTGTTTCTGTCAAAGCGGGCGGCCCAGTCCTTCGGCCATTATGCGGACGCCCAGCTGCGCAGGCTGCAAAATGCTATTGCCAGGGATACGCTGCCGCAGCCTTCCCGGGAAGAGCACATCATGCGTTCCGTACAACATGCAATGGAGGATTTTAACAGGAGAAATGACCAGTCAGCGTATGGAAATGCCAGGCTTTATATCGACGCAGCGGAGACGGAAGATCTGGAGACAGAGATCTTTCTCGATATGAACTACCAGCATTATCCGCTTAGGAAGTACAGCCAATGCATGAACACGCTGCATTCCGTGATCTGCGATTACGATAAGATCGGCAAGCGGAATCATAAAAAGGATGACAATCATTTGAACAAGCATGCGATGCATCTGGTCAGACTGTTTATGATGGGCATCGATATCCTGGAACACCAGGAGATCCGGACGCACCGTGGCAGTGAGGATTTGAAGCTGCTTTGCAGCATTCGCAATGGAGAGTATATGAAGGACGGCGTGCTGATACCGGCATTTTATGAGTTTGTCTCGGAGTACGAGGCGCGTTTTGCGGAGGCGGAGAGCAGGAGCACCCTGCCGGAAAATCCGGATCGGGAAGCCGTTGGACGATTTGTGGAAACCATCAACCGCTATGTGGTTACAGGAGAGTGGAACCATGCGATATAAAGATTATGAGGGCCCGGTGGAAGAGCTGGTCCGGATGAAAATGAAAGAAATCGAGGAGAAGGAGCAGATCCGCGTCCTGCAGTTGATAAAAAAATACAGGCGGCAAAACAAAGCGCACCTGTATTTTTTATGCCGCCAAACGCCCCAAATGCCTCACTCCAGGATAGACACAGGAAGTAAAGAGAGGTATCATAGGGAAAACAAATGGCGTTGGCGGATAGGAGGTAAGACATATGTGGATGCTTTACGCGGTAGGTTCTTCTTTTTTTGCGGGGATTACTGCGATCCTTGCAAAGTGCGGAATCCGGAAAACGGATTCTAATGTAGCGACGGCCATCCGGACGGTTATCGTATGGCTGTTTTCGTGGCTGATGGTGCTGATCACAGGAACCGGGGGAGGGATCCGGCAGATCGACAGCAGGACGTTTCTTTTTCTTGTGCTGTCCGGGCTGGCCACAGGGGCGTCGTGGCTGTGCTATTTTCATGCCCTGCAAAAAGGAGACATTAATAAGGTGGTGCCCATTGATAAGTCCAGCACGGTGCTGACGATTCTGCTGGCCCTGATCTTTCTGCGGGAAGGGATTTCGGGGGCGAAGATCGTATCGCTTCTGCTCATCGGCGGCGGGACGCTGCTCATGATCAACAAAAAAGATATCAAAACAGATGATCGAAAGGAGAGCGGCAGCTGGGTGGTTTACGCGGTTTTGTCGGCGGTGTTCGCAAGCCTGACGGCTATTTTGGGGAAGATCGGGATATCAGGGATTGATTCCAATCTCGGTACGGCCATCCGTACCACCGTGGTGCTGCTGATGGCCTGGATGATGGTGTTTTTTACAGGGAAACAGGGGGAGATCCGGAAGACGGAGAAAAAGGAGCTGCTCTTTATCTGTCTGTCCGGGCTGGCCACCGGGGCGTCCTGGCTGTGTTATTACCGGGCGCTGCAGGACGGCCCGGCAAGCGTGGTCGTCCCTGTGGACAAGCTGAGTATGCTGGTCACCATAGCTTTTTCGTGGTTTGTTTTCCATGAAAGGCTGACGAAAAAGGCGGCAGCCGGGGCGGCACTTATCACCTTTGGGACGGTGCTGCTGGCCGTTGTGTAATCAGCGTGGGCAAAAGCGCTATACAACCTTGGGGAAATATGGTATGATAACTAAACTAAGGCTGAGACCATAAGGATAAGATACAAGAGCGTAAAATCCCATCGCCGGAGGCTCTGTGTGCCGGTAGCACACGCTGAGAGCTGGCCGGAGCGGAGCGCAAAGATTTTGCGTCACAACTGTGAGGGGACTGTACAGTTATGAAATTTGAGGAGAAGGAAGTGAATTTTTTGGAAAGCAGGATGCGAAAATATAAGATTCTCATAGTGGATGATTCGGAGATGAACCGTTCAATTCTGGCGGATATGCTGGAAGACCAGTACGATATTTTGGAGGCGGAAAATGGCGCGCGGGCATTGGAGCTCATCGAAAGCTGCCAGCAGGACCTTTCTTTGGTGCTGCTGGATATTGTGATGCCTGAGACGGATGGGTTCGGCGTGTTGGAGGAGATGAAACGCAAGGGGTATATCAGCGATATACCGGTCATTATGATTTCCTCGGAGCATGGCGCTTCCTGTGTGGAGAGGGCCTACGAGCTGGGGGCGGCAGATTTTATCAGTCGTCCCTTTGACGCGCTGATCGTCCACCGCCGGGTAGATAATACGATTTTGCTGTATGCCAAGCAGAAGAAGCTGATGGAGCTGGCTGCTCGCCAGATCTACGAGAAGGAGCGGGAGAACGGGCTGATGATCGAAATTCTCAGCCATGTGGTGGAATTTCGGAACGGGGAGAGTGGCCGTCATATTCACAGGGTACGCTTTCTTACAGAATTCTTTCTGAGGGATCTGAACCAGCGTACGGATGCGTATCATTTTTCCCAGCAGGAGATCATGACCATCAGCACGGCGTCCGCCCTGCACGATATAGGAAAGATTGCCATACAGGAGGAGATCCTGAATAAACCGGGACGCCTGACGGAGGAGGAGTTTGCCGTGATGCGCACCCATGCCCAAATAGGCGCCCAGCTGCTGGACAATCTGCCGGTGCATCAGGAGGATCCGCTGATCAAGACGGTGTACAGCATTTGCCGCTGGCATCATGAACGGTATGACGGGAGCGGTTATCCGGACGGGCTGCGGGGAGAGGAGATTCCTATTGAGGCCCAGGTGGTGGCGCTGGCAGACGTGTACGACGCTTTGACCAGCGACCGGGTCTATAAAAAAGCGATTCCCCACGCCGCGGCTGTGCAGATGATTCTGGACGGGAAATGCGGCGTGTTCAATCCGCTGCTGATGGAATGTCTCACGGAGGTGGCAGATAAGATGGAGGTGAGCCTGTCGGAGGACAAGCTGCAGGACGATCCCGGACAGTTCCGGGGAGTGGTGGAGGAGATGCTCCGGCGTGAGGAGCTGACGGCTTCCGACCGTACCCTTCGCCTTTTGGAGTGTGAGCGGATGAAGTATGACTTCTTTGCTTCCCTGACCGGAGAGGTTCAGTTTGAGTATACCCTTGATCCTGCCAGGCTGGTGTTATCGTCCATGGGCGCTGACCAGGTGGGCCTGCCGGAGGTGATCATGGATCCGGTCCATGATGAGAGACTGCTGCAGATTCTGCCCTCCGGCGAGCTGGAGAGACTGTGCGTGCTGCTGCAGGCCGCCACGCCTGCGCGGCCGGAAGCGTCCATCGACTGCAAGCTGCGTCTGGAGAAGGGGGAAAGATGGTTCCGCATTGTCTTCCGCACGACCTGGTCCGAGGAACCTCTTTGCTGTACGGGCGCCATGGGAAAGGCCATCGATATCCATGATTCACGGGTCAGGACGGATCATCTGGAGCGTATGGTTTCTTCCGACCAGCTCACCGGGCTTTTGAACCATGCCAGCGCAAAGAAACGGATCAAAGCGATGCTGGAGGAAGGGCCCACAGGGAAGTTTGCCCTGGCGATCTTTGATCTGGACGGGTTCAAATCTGCCAACGATACCTTCGGCCACCAGTTCGGTGACAAAGTCCTTGTCCAGACGGCGCAGCGGCTGCGGCAGGGAACCAGAAGAAGCGATATCACGGCGCGGGTCGGCGGAGATGAGTACCTGCTGTTTTTGGAATATCAGCAGGAGCCGGAGCCTACGATCCGCAGGATCTTTTCCTCTCTGCTGGGAAAATGCGGCGATTTTAATGTTTCTGTCAGCTTTGGCGTGGCCCTTACAGAGACGGTGGGATATGATTACGATATGCTCTTCCAGGCGGCAGATAAGGCCCTGTATACCATAAAACGGAGCGGCGGCGGACAGTACCGCTTTTACGATGCCGGGATGCGGGATACCTTTGGGGCGCTCTCCCCTGTGGACGGGGAAATGTGACAGATGAAAAACGTAACCATTCAGGTATCTGAACGGTTACGTTTTTTTTGTGCGCCCGGCGGGCGCACGTTCTAAAGGGTGAAAGTCCCTGACCCACCCGGCAGTGGGAAGGGTGCAGCCAATGGCAAGGGCGTCACTGCGAAGTGGGGTCTGAAGG
>JAETSI010000187.1 GCA_021769725.1 Oscillospiraceae bacterium
TAATGTCATTAAGCTAAGGAAAAGCAAAACAGTCACAGGATCAACAAATGATCTTGTGACTGTTTTTATGAATATATTGTAAATTTTTTGAAAAAGGCATTGACAAAAAGGCGAAAATGTGCGGCGCAGCCAATCAGATATACACATCTGATTGGAGGACTTTATCGTGCAGGATTATTGTGATGTCGTCAAAAACAAGCTTAATATGCTTATCTGCAAAATGGAGAAAGATATTTCATCTTTCGTAGTTGATCCAAAGAGAGACTTTATCCGTAAAAGTGAACTGTCTTTCTCGAAAACAATGAAGTTTATTCTCGGTATGGGGAGCCAGACTCTCGGGAAAGAGCTTATGGATTTTTATGACTTTGATCCGAAAATGGTATCTGTATCTGCAATCGTCCAGAGGAGAGCAAAGATACTTCCGTCAGCTTTTCAGTATTTGTTTCATGAGTTCGGCAAGTCGTTTTCACAGACCAATTTCTTTCATGGTTACAGGCTGTATGCTGTTGACGGTTCTGATATACATATACCCACTATCCCTGATGATAAGAGAACTTTTTATTGTGCAAATGATAATGTAAAAGGATACAATCTTATACATCTGAATGCACTTTATGACTTACTTAATCGCAGATTTATAGACGCTGTTTTGCAGGATCGAAGAGATGAGAACGAGAATAGGGCTCTCATAAATATGCTTGAAAATATTGATCGTGCCACAATTATTGCTGCAGACAGAGGCTATGATTCCTACAATAATATCGCTCATCTTGAAGAGAAGGGCCTGAAATACGTTATTCGTGTCAGATCAAAACATGGAATAGTCGATAAATTCAATCTTCCTTTTGATAAAGAAGCTGATTTTACCGCTGATATTTTACTTACAAGAAGACAGACTAATGCAGTTAAGGCAAATTCCGATCTTTATCGTTTTCTTACGACCAATTCCACCTTTGATTTTCTTCCCATAGGATCAAGAGATACTTACCAACTAAAATTCAGAATCATAAGAATCAAAATATCAGAAGGCTTGTATGAAACTCTTGTTACTAATCTCTGGGATGATGAATTCTCTGCCGATGATATCAAGAAAATCTACAAAATGCGCTGGGGAATCGAAACATCATTCCGAGAATTGAAGTACCATATCGGTCTTATTGCTTTTCATTCTAAGAAAAAGGACTGCGTGATACAGGAGATCTTTGCAAGTCTGATCATGTATAACTTCTCTATGTTGATCACTGATAATATCCTCATAGATGATGATAAGCATAATAAGTACCATTCCAGAGTAAATTACGCTGCTGCTATACATATCTGCATTGCTTTCTTCCGTTCTGATAACGTCTGTTCTTCAAATTTAGAAAAGCTTATAGCAAGAAACAAGTGTCCTGCCAGACCTGATCGTATAGCTGCCAGAAAAACACGCTATCATTCTGCTGTCTGCTTTAACTACAGATTATCATAATTCTTTGCTTGTGTCGATACTTTTTCAGGCAGATCTCTGATCTGTCTTTTCTTCGTACATCAATTCATATTATACGTCGATAGGTGTATTCTCTTCTATTAATCCTACTCCTGTTTATTTGCTCTATTCGATTAGCTTAATGACATTAACC
>JAETSI010000188.1 GCA_021769725.1 Oscillospiraceae bacterium
ACTAAGACTTCCCACACCGTTAAGGTGTGTTGAACCTTGAAAATTCAATATTTCAGCCAATAAAAAAGGCATAAATACAATCCGTTTGGTATAATGGAGTTGTCAAGAAACCATTTTAACAAAGGAGGATTTATGCCATGTCCAGTATACCACAGAATTATTCCGATGAGAAAGCTTTAGTTGATTGTATCCAGAGATTTTTTTCAAAACACCATATTGGCAAACTTCTTGCCAAATGTAATGGCACAAAAGAAAAAGGTGTTTCCTCTGTTTCTCTCTTGAAATACAAACTCGGCAATATTTTTGTTGGAAGGAGCATGTACCTGCAGCAGCGTACCGGTTCTTTCAAAGAAGGATTCTCAAAAAATACTTTTTATAGATTTTTGAACTCTGCGAAAACAAACTGGCTGCGTTTTACTTCCCTTCTTGCAGCGGATGTCGTCAATAACGATATCAAAGTTCTGACCGATGAAAAGCGGAAAAATGTATTCATTATCGATGACAGTCTTTTCAGCCGCACCAGCTGTAAAAAGACGGAGCTCGGCTCCAAAGTCTTCGACCATACGGACATGCACTTCAAAAAAGGCTTCCGGATGCTTACGTTAAGCTGGAGTGACGGAAATACGTTGATTCCTGTAAACAGCAGTCTTTTGGCTTCTGCTAAGGATACAAATATCATCGGGCCAGTAAAGGCATCAGACGGCAGAACCCTTGCCGGGAAAAGGCGAAAACTGGCACGTACAAAGGCTCCGGAAGCTATGATGACACTATTGGATACTGCAATTGCCTCCGGGCTGGATGCCGGGTATGTCCTTTTCGATTCATGGTTTTCCAATCCTGCACAGATAACCGCTGTCAAGTCAAAAGGAATGGATGTTATCGCCATGCTCAAAAAAAGCAGTCGTATCAAATATGAGTATTGCGGAAAAATGCTTAACATCAAGGAAATCTATTCCAAAAACAAAAAACGACGTGGCAGATCCAAATATCTGCTTTCTGTAGACGTTATGGTTGGAAAAGAGAATCCTATTCCTGCAAAAATAGTCTGTGTGAGGAATAAAGCGAATCGTAAAGATTGGCTTGCTTTCATCTGCACAGATACGAGTCTTCCCGAAGAAGAGATTATCCGTATCTATGGAAAACGCTGGCAGATCGAGGTGTTTTTCAAAACCTGTAAGTCGATGCTGAATCTGATTGGTGAATGCCACAGCATATCCTATGATGCACTGACTGCGCATGTAGCAATCGTGTTTACCCGGTATATGCTGCTTGCGGTGGAGCAACGCCAAAGCAACGATCAGCGAACGTTAGGAGAGCTGTTCTTTTTCCTCGTTGATGAGATGGCAGATATTACTTTTTGTCATTCACTTAGGATTCTTATGGAGGCATTGATGGCGAGCCTTCAGGAGATTTTGAAGTTGAGTGATGAGCAACTGACTGCCTTTACAACTGATTTTGAGTCCAGACTACCGGAATATTTGCGAAATGCACTTCATCCAACGCCCCAAGTGGCATAAATCACTATTTTGTTAGCTGAAATATTGAATTTTCAAGGTACGAAACCCATTTTAGATATGGGAAGTCTTAGTTA
>JAETSI010000044.1 GCA_021769725.1 Oscillospiraceae bacterium
AAACCTCTTTGTTCAAGTTCTGATAACGCCTTTCTGACCGTCGATATAGATACATCGTACTGTTTGGCCAGTTGCTTTTCGTATGGAAGAAACATTCCAACAGAATACTCTCCAAGACCAATTTTTAGATTCAGATCATCAATAATTTTTGAGTAAAAATAATCCTGACCACGCATGGGATTCCACGAAAACTTCAAACCCGTTTGTGCAGGACATTTGGGATTGGTCTCTGACAGGTGATTTAACGTATTTTGAATGGCATCCGTAAGTCTTTGATACATATTTGAGAGCTGGTTGTACCTTGTGAGTGGTTCATCGCCCTTTAATATATCCATAATGACATTGGTTGCAGATATAGATTCCGTTAAAAAGTGTTTAGAGAAATAGGGGCACTCTTCTGTAAAAAATGTAAGTTTGTTATAAAGACTAAACGTAGAATATAGTTCGCTTAATAGGGGATTGCCACCTATTTTTAATATATTATATCCTAATTTAGAAAGAGGACGCCATCCGCCAGTAGCGTATCCTAAATGCAATGCTTTTACAGCCTGTTTATAGTGAGGTAGTACCTCCACATCACAGCCCTGCAAAGCAAAAACCAGAAGTGAAGGCAGTATTAAAGCAGAGGTCTGATATATTTGTAAAATACCTTCCTTTTGTTTTAAAATTTCGAAAACAGTATTTGATGGATTAGAAGTATCTTTTGTTGAAACAACAATCGGCGCAAGGCGAGGCTGAATATTCACCAGTCCTTCCTCCCTCAATGCTTCAAAAACGCGGTTAATCGTATATCTGCTTACATGGAATTGGTCACAATACATCCTTGAAGATGGCAAGGCATTTCCAGGAAGTATTTGGCCCTCCAAAATACACTGCTTAATTTCGTTATATACAAATGTAAATTTTGTTTCTTGTCGATTCATAATTCGCCTCCTATCTGTTTGAATTATATCATGATGGAACAAATTTGTCAGTAATAAAAGACATAACCTATTTGCAAACCTTACCAATATAGTTATTGCCAGCTTGTAGAGATAACAGATATAATAAAACCGTAAAAATATAGGAAAAGGGTTGAGTATCATGGAAAAACAAAAAATTTTAATTGTGGACGATTCAGAAATGAACCGTTATCTTTTAATAGACATTTTAAAAGAGCACTATGATGTAGTTGAGGCTGAGAACGGTGTTGAAGCAATTTCTCTTCTTTCAAAGCAAAGAACAGATTTCTCCCTTCTGCTTCTGGACATTATGATGCCTGAAATGGATGGATTAGAAGTATTAGCCTACATAAAGAAACACCACTGGGATGACACCTTCGCTGTTATTATGATTTCTGCTGCTGATTCTCCTGCTAATATAAAGCGTGCCTATGACTTGGGGGCTTTTGACTACATTAGCCGTCCTTTTGATTCGACCATAGTCCGGCGTCGAATTTCTAATACGATGTTTTTATATGCACGCCAGCAACATCTTGAGAAAATTATCGTAGAACAATTTCAGGAGACGGAAAAGAATAATAAACTGATGATCTCAATCCTGGCTCATATCGTGGAGTTCCGTAATGGAGAGAGCGGCTTACATATTCTGCATGTTATTACGATTACAAAATATTTGCTGAAGCAGTTGATTCAGCTTACAGATCAATATCTTTTGTCCAAAGCAGATATTTTTTTAATTAGCACCGCTTCTGCGCTTCATGATATTGGGAAAATCTCAATATCAGATTCAATACTGAATAAACCTGGTCGACTGACGGCAGAGGAATTTGAAGTAATAAAAACTCACTCAATAGTTGGTGCCAATATTCTATTAGACCTGCCCATTGAGCAGCAGGAGGCTCCGCTTGTCAAAATGGCTGCTGAGATTTGTCGATGGCATCACGAAAGGTATGATGGTAATGGTTATCCGGATGGATTAAAGGGGGAGGAGATTCCCATAGCTGCCCAGGTGGTTGCCCTAGCCGATGTTTACGATGCCTTGACAAGTGAGCGATGCTATAAGAAAGCTTATTCACATGAAGAAGCTTTGAAAATGATCTTAGAAGGACAATGTGGTGCATTTAATCCTATTCTTTTACTGTGTCTGCAAGAAATTGCGGACATACTTGAAAGTGAGCTTCTGGATGCCTCCCCGGAACAAGAGACTAAAAATATTCAGGATATAAGAAATAAAATAGACTACGACCGGCTGTTTCCCTATGAAAAAGACACTTTTCTGTCCAGTAAACAGAGGCATCTGCAATTATTATATATTGATTCCTTAACCGGTATTTACAATCGCCGTTATTACGACGAACATTTTCAAGGCGCAAATGATATTCAGGCTATGGTGGTAATTGATGTAGATAATTTTAAGCATATCAATGACAATTATGGTCATGATGTTGGCGATATCGTATTGCAGAGTATTGCACAAACTGTGTTATCCTGCGTACGAAAAACAGATGTCGTTATCCGTTATGGTGGCGATGAATTTGTAATTATCTTTTTTAGTATACCTGCAGATATATTTGAGAAAAAACTGGAGAGGATTAGGCACTCTGTTGATAGGATGACAATTGATGCTCGTCCCGAACTGCATATGTCTGTAAGCATAGGTGGAGCATATGGAATTGGAACTATAAAAAAGTTCTTCAAAGCTGCGGACAATATGATGTATCAATCAAAAAAAACTAAAAATCAGGTGACCATGTGTTTTCTGAATGGGAAAGAGGAAGCACAGACAACAAGAGAACTCTCGCAAGGTTATAACGATTAAGAATCTAGAAGGACTGTGGGAACTTGTCGCAGATGATAATATGGATAACTGCGTCAGTGTGACCAGAATGTGGGAAGTTATCGGCATGAATCCGGACATGCTCAGGTCAGCATGGTCACAGATGTATATTCCCATATCCTGGATGATGATCGGAAGAAAAATGCAGGACTGTTTGAAGAAGCATTTTATGAGAAAAAAATCTGGATCCGCAGATGCATCCGAATACAACAGAAAATACGGTGACGGTTCCGGAAGGCGTTGATGCAGAACTACTGGGAAAGGTTCTTTCCAACCCGGAGATGGCAGCACCTCTTACTTCACTGGCGAAGACGATGAAGTGAAAAATAGTGTAATTTTAGTGGAAAAATAATTCATGAATCGATTAATGGAGGTGGACAATTTGATAAAGGTTACACTAACGAATGAAATTTTAAAAAGGATATCGGAAATTGATGAAAATCGTTTTTCTCTCAGCACGATAGAATTGCCACCTGTTACAAAGAATAGACTTAGAAAAAACTCCAAGAAAAAAAGTTCATATGCTTCTAATAAGATTGAGGGGAATCCATTGACTGAAAAACAGGCAAGTGAAGCCATTGACAGTGAGCCGCACAAACACTTTTTGAAGCCGGAACAGGAAGTTCGCAATTACTTTCTGGCCTTAAATCTTCTGGAAAAAAAACTGAAAAAGAAAGAGTTCTTTTCAAAAGAGATGATTCTTGAAGTGCAGGCAATGGTTGAAAAAGGTGCCGGGAAAGAAAAGATAGGATTAAGAGGTCCTATGCCGCCAGGCGTATTATTTGCAGTATATGATTCTGAAACAGGAGTACCAGAATATATTCCACCGGAGTATATAGATATTCCGGTGTTACTGGATGAACTTGTTGAATATGTAAATACTACAGATGATCATCCGTTAATCATTGCCGCCGTTGTCCATCATCAACTGGTTACCATTCAGCCTTTTGAAGAGGGGAATGGAAGAACTGCCAGACTAATGTCAGGGTATATTCTTGATTATTATGGATACGGTTTTAATGGAATTGGTTCTCTGGAAGAATATTTTGCCTATGATCCAGATGAGTATTATGCATCGCTGCAAATGGGATTACCTGCATTGTATTATTCAGGAAGAGAAAATCCTCCTCATCCGGAAATCTGGATCAATTATTTTTTGAAAATGATGGGATTGTGTTCTAAAAAGGTATACGAGTTATCGAAAGCGTCAGAGAAAGATGAATTAGAAGGAAGTCTGTCTTATTTAAATACAAAAGAAAAAGAATTTTTAGTGTTCTTGTTAAAAAAGCGATTATACGAGTTTACACCAATTGAAGTAAGTAAGATGATTGTCCACACTTATATACTAACACCAATGAAAAAGATGTGGAAGAATAGAAACAAAAAGAAAAAAGGTATTTCCCTGCTCTTTTCCATGGTACTTATTTTTTGTATTTTAGGCGTTTTTGTTGGTTCTGTTTCAAGGAAAACATCTGCCGAAATGTCAGAGTCAGCAATTCAGAATTTGACAGAAAGTCTGGACTTGATTAAGTGTACGATTGAGGCAATTTTGAAAAATGAAGCAGAGTTCCAGAAACTCATTGCGCAGGAGATTGCCGATACAGATAATCCACAGGAATATGTCCAGAGGTATAAAAAAAATCAAACAATGGTGAAAATGTCGTTGATTTTAACAGGTGAGACGGAAGGAGTTTCCAATGTAGGGGATACATTTTCTGAAAATGAGCTGGAGTTCTCTTTGGGGAAAACTGTGGAAGGAATGGCCATATCCCAATCTTATCTGAATTATATGGGAACATGGGCATATACCATGAAATGTCCTGTTATTCGGGATGAAAAGGAAATTGCAGTACTCTATATAGAATATATATATGATTCCATTGACAAATCTCTTCCCAAAGGATTTTATGACCAAAAGGCGATGTTATATATTATGGACGCCAAAAGCGAGAGATTTGTATTGAAACCGAAAGGGATGGGGGAACGAAGCGCAGGTCATCTGAATCTGGAGGATTTCTACAGAGCGAATGATATTCAGACGGAAAACTTGCGGCAGGAAGTTTCTGAGTGTTTGAAAAATGGCAAAGATATTATGTTTTACCATAATGTTCAGGGGAAGAACGCTCTGAATTATATGTGGGCGGTGAACGGCGGCTCAACTTATCTGGTTGGTTATGTACCGGTCGAAGCGATTCAGAAGGAGGGAAAAACGGTTAATCAGAATATTAACACCGTTGTATTCACAATGCTGATTGCTTTTGCTTTATGTTGTATTCTTTTCTATGTAAACAGAAGACAGCAGGATAAAATCAGAAAGGAAAGAGACGAAGAGAGAGAACTCTATAACAAACAACTTGCAGAAGCGCTGCAGGCAGCGCAGGTTGCGAACAATTCCAAGACAACCTTTCTTTCCAATATGTCTCATGATATCCGTACCCCAATGAATGCGGTGCTTGGATACACGACCCTTTTGGCTAAAGATGCAGAGAACCCGGATAAGGTCAGGGAATATACAAAAAAGATTCTGACATCCGGACGGCATTTGCTCAGTCTGATAAATGATATTTTAGATATTTCCAAGATTGAGAGCGGAAAAGTGGTGTTGAACTTTGGGAGGTTCGCTTTCACTGATCTGGTATCAACCGTAGAGGATATTGTCCGCCCCATGTCCGAGGAGAAGCATCAGAAGTTTTCTGTCGAGATATCAGGGATTGAGCATAAGTATTTCATGGGAGATGATACGAGAGTCAATCAGATATTGTTCAATCTTCTCTCTAATGCGGTAAAGTATACACCGGAAGGAGGAAATATCTGGCTCCGTCTGATTGGACTTCCACAGAGAACAGCCCAGTTTGAACATATTCGCATTGAGGTTGAAGATAATGGTTTTGGAATGGCGCCGGCGTTTTTAGAGACTATTTTTGATGCATTTACCAGAGCGGAAAACAGCACGACAAATAAGGTTCAGGGAACCGGACTGGGCATGGCGATTACCAAAAATATTGTAGAGCTTATGGGAGGAACGATTCAGGTTTTCAGTGAGGTAGATAAAGGCAGCCTATTTCGAATTGAGTTGGAATTTCGTATATCGGAAGAACAGGCAGAATCGAAAGAAGAATGTCTGACAGATATCAATAATAGTAGTCTGGAAGGGCTGCATTTTCTTGCTGCAGAGGATAATGAAATTAATGCAGAAATATTATCAGAAATACTTGAAATGGAAGGAGCGGATTGTGTAATTGTTGAGAACGGCAAGTTGGCTCTGGAACGTTTTAAGAATTCCGCAGCCGGAGAGTTTGATGCAGTTTTAATGGATGTGCAGATGCCGGTCATGAATGGGTATGAGGCTACAAGAGCAATCAGGTCCTTAGAGCGCAGGGATGCCAAGACGATTCCGATTATTGCCATGACGGCGAACGCATTTGCAGAGGATGAAAAAGACGCTCTGGAAGCAGGAATGAATGTCCATGTGGCAAAACCTATTGATATTGAAGTGTTAAAAAGAGCAATCAAACAATGTATAATGGGAGGAAATATGTCATGAGAAAAAACTGGAAACAAAGATTAAAGAGGCAGATTGCAGTTTGCATGGCTGGTTTGTTCGTATTGGGAATGACTGCATGCGAAAAGCAGGGGGATACGGACCGTAATCTGATACAATCGGAAAAAGAGGAAACAAGAATCGTAAGACTTTATAGCCCAATGGAAAAAACAAGTCCGGATGCGGAGAATGTTGCGAGGAGTGCATCTGATAAAACCATTGCAATGGCAGAAGAAGCACTGGATATCTACGTGGAATATGTTACATATACCGCAGAGAATTATCAGGATAAGACATATGATGATGTAGCGATTGACAGAATTCGCAATAACATGGATGATGTGTATTTACTGAATCCGGATGTGATCCAGAAAATGGCCGAAGAGGGAAAATTGATGGACCTGTCAGAACTTGATAGTGCGAAAAATCTGCGGGAGGTTGTGAAGGCTGCGAATGTTTATGATGGAAAGCTTGTGGCAATTCCTCAGGAAGTAGTGGCATATGGCCTATTTGTAAATAAAGATATGTTTGATGATTATGGCTTGGAATTGCCTGAAACGCCGGAGGAATTTCTGGAGTGCTGCAGAGTATTTAAGGAAAACGGAATTGAAACGCCGGTAGGAGCGAATCGCTGGTGGCTGGAGACGTTTGTTTTGGCACAGGCCTATGCAGATTTATATAATGGAGGAAATACAGAGGCAGAAGTAGCCGCCTTAAACAGCGGAGAAAGGAAATATAGCGATTATATGCGTCCGGGCTTTGCATTTCTGCAGGAATTGATCGACTGTGGATATATTGATGCTGAAAAAGCGCTTGTCAGCGAGGCAATTGAAGGGGAAGGTCCGGATTTCCTTGCCCAGAAAACACCGATTGTTATGGCTTATTGGGGCGCCGCAAATTCGGATACTGCTTATGGAGCCCCTGATTTTGAACTGCAGGTTATCGGATTTCCCAGCAGCCGAGGGCAGATGCCCGTTATGCCTATGACAGGAATGGCAATTGGAGTGGGTTCGGAACATGCAGAAGATGCAATGCGTGCGTTGGATGTGATGACCTCTGACGAAGCTCTTCAGGTTTATACTGAAACAAATAAGGTGATTTCTCCGTCCAAAAATATTAAGGTAGATTGTATACCGGCTTTGAAACTATTGAATGACAGAATAGAAGAGAATGTTTTTGTCCTTGGTTCTAATGCGGGAATGAAACTGGAACAATGGGGGAATACCTGTCTGATCGTGAGAAAACTGCTTGAAGGTGCAACGGTAGATGAATGCATGGCAGAGTTTGACAGACTGCAGGAAGAAACTTTAAGTAACTAAGACTTCCCATACCCAAAATGGGCTTCGCACCTTGCTACGAAAATAAATACCTCGTAGCAATCCCCACACATTGACAACAAATGTTTTCAACAATCATGAAGACACGACAAATAGAGCAGCTAAACAGCTGCCTGTCCATAATGAATCATCAGGCGGAGGCTTGGTATAGATGATGACCAGAAGTTTGCGTGCGAGCGCAACTATGGCTTTTTTAGCCCCTTTCTTTTGCTTGATTCTCCAGTACCATGCAGAAAGATAGGTATTACGTTTTCCAGCAATGACCCAGGCAATCTCACAAAGCATACTTTTTATATAAGGATTGCCTTTGGTGATAGAGGTGCCATTGCTTGTTCTAATGCGGTTTCAATTTCTGCCATATGTGATTTGAGGGAGTCATAATGATCCATTAGCATTTCCAGAAAATCCTGCTGGATTTTGGAAAGAGTTCCGTTCACAGCCACAAGAATTTCATTGATGTGATTGCGGGGTTTGGTTTTCAGACAGGAATCGAGAGATTCCCTATAGATACAGCCATGCTGGCTCAGATGACGAATGATGTTTCTGCCGGAGGCACCAAATATTTCTGAAATAAAAGTGGATAAACGGAAAATGGAACTTTGAAGGAATTTTTCGCCCCGGTTTTTCTGGGAAGTGATATCACGGATGATACTCTTGCGATACCGGTTCAGATACCGAAATTCACGGATCTGCTTATCCGGAATGAAACTGCCATTGAAAAGTCCTGCGCGTAAAAGAGTAGCAATCCATTCCGAATCACGCATATCAGTTTTCTTACCCGGAACGTTTTTCATGTGTCTGGCATTAACAACAAGCAGAGTGATATCATCAGAATAAGCATCTTCAAGGATTTCATAAATAGGCTGCCAGTAAATGCCAGTGCTTTCCATAGCGACATGGTGGCAGTTACAGGAAACAATCCAGTCGCGTAGAGCAGCCATATCAGGGATAAGAGTGGTAAATTCACGAATTTCAGAGACAGTGGTTTTGCCGATGGGGCCGGATAAGATACAAGCAACAATCTTATCTTTGTGAACGTCAAGGCCGCAGGAAATTTCTAACAGGTCTTTCATAAGTACAAGCTCCTTTCCAAAGATGGCAGGAGATTTACCCGAGATAATACGGACTTTGCTACGCGTGCTAACCATAAAGAGTGCCACAATATGCTGTGTTCAAGGGTAAAGCGTTTACGTTGAACAAATGGGTGCAAATCCACCAATGTACGGTCAAACTTTATCCTGCCTAATCCGATTCTACGGCAAAAGCAAGTATAAGAAAAGTAGCGGAGCCAATACCCTATTTTCATTATGGGCTGTGATAACCCTTCATGATTCGTTGAAAATTCAATATTTCAGCTAACAAAATAGCAATTTATGCTCTAGCTGCCCGCGAATCAAGTGCATTTTGCAGATATTGCGGCAGTCTGGTTATAAAATCAGCAGTAAATGCAGCAAGCTGTTCTTCGTTCAGTTTTAGAATGCAAACATCATTACAGTGATACTTGGCAAGCCAGTCACACAACTCTTGCAATCCTTTGGTAAAGGAAGAAAAGCGAGCCTGCTTATATTTTGTACGATTGTTGAAATCGGTAATACCGATACAGGCAAAGATCCAAGTTTTGTGGATATCAAGTCCACAGCAGTTGTTTTTTAGGATTTTAAACGACAATAAAATAACCTTCTGAAACATTATAGTTATAAGATTGACAGTGACTGGTTAGCCGGCAAAATCGAGTCGACTTTGGAAGCGATAAGTTTACGGGCTACGGGAATGCGCCAATCGTTGATGCCTCAACGGATGACCGACAACATATAAAAATGCGAGGTCGCCGCTATACAGCCCCGCCACTCATCTCCACGTGTTCTGTAGTATGTCAGTCTTATAAAAGAATTGTATCAGAAGGAAATCAGAATAGGAAATAAAAAAGCGAAAGTTAGCTAAAATGTTTCATGATGCATTGGTGCCTTTCGCAGAAAGGTGGATTATAAATATGACACAAAAACAGATATTAATTGTAGAAGATAATGAACTCAACAGAGCTATGTTAAGCGAGATATTGTCAGACAGCTATAAAGTTTTAGAAGCGGAAAACGGAAAAGATGCATTGGATATTCTGGAGCAAAATAGAGATGATATCCATTTAATTCTTTTGGATATTATGATGCCCGTTATGGATGGATATACTTTTTTGGACACGATTAAGACGGATGCAGAACTAGCATTGATTCCAGTCATTGTGACAACTCAGGGAGACAGTGAAGCGGATGAAGTAAATGCTCTTGCTCATGGTGCAACAGATTTTGTACCAAAGCCTTATCGCCCTCAGGTAATTCTCCACAGGGTAGCAAATTTCATCAAACTGCGTGAGACTGCAGCCATGATAAACCAGCTCCGATATGACCGGCTTACCGGACTTTATACAAAAGAGTTCTTTTATCAGAAAGTCAGGGAATGTCTTGAGGCAAATCCTGAAAAGGAATATACAATTTTATGTTCAAATTTTGAGGATTTCAAATGGTATAATGATACCTTTGGACGGGAAGCAGGAGATAAGATTCTGAGAGAGGGAGCTGAAATTTTCAAGGAAAGAGTAGGAGAGGATGCTATCTGTTGTCGATATAGTGCAGACCGTTTTCTATGTCTTCTTGACAAGGAACGGGAAACAATTGGACGGGAATATTTTGTAAAAAGCAGGGAGAGCAAACGTTCATCGTTGACGGAAAACATTTCTGTAAAACTCGGTATTTATGAGATTATGGATTCCTCCATTCCTGTTGAGCAAATGTGTGACAGGGCACTTTGGGTCGTGGATCGTGTAAAAGGAATGTATAATCAAAGCATCGCTGTTTACGATGATTCCTTTCGCGAAAAATTGCTGCGGGAAAAGGCGATTACGGATGCCATGGTGACAGCGCTGGAAGAGGGGGAGTTTATTGTTTATCTTCAGCCAAAATACAGTTTGAATAATAACCGGATAGTCGGTGCGGAAGCTTTGGTACGGTGGATACATCCGGAATGGGGATTTATGTTCCCTGGAGAGTTTATTCCATTGTTTGAGAAGAATGGTTTTATTTCCAGTCTGGATCAATTTGTATGGGAGAACGTGTGTGCAAAACTTCAAGAGTGGAAAGAGAAAGGGTATCTGCTTCTTCCGATGTCGGTAAATGTATCAAGAAACGATATCTTTCAGGGGTCTTTGGTAGACATTTTTAGCGGACTTATAAAAAAATATGATATTGATCCGCAATATCTCCATTTGGAGATTACGGAGAGTGCCTATGCAGAGTGTGGGAATCGGATAGTTAATACAATAGAGGAATTGCGAAAGTTAGGTTTCACTATTGAGATGGACGATTTTGGAAGCGGATATTCTTCTTTAAATTTGCTGAGCCAAATGTCATTGGATATTTTAAAACTGGATATGAAACTCGTCAAGAACGAAATGACGAAATCAATGGAGAAAAGCATTCTGAATGATATCATTAGCATGGCTCATAGAATGAATCTGACCATAGTGGCAGAGGGGATAGAAACAAGGGAACAAATGGAACGATTACAGTCTCTGGGGTGTGATTATGCGCAGGGATATTTTTTCGCAAAGCCAATGCCTATTACGGAATTTGAAGAATTACTAAAAGGCCAGCGTAAGGAAGATATCCTATAAGTGTTAAAATATGGTTGTGAAGGTATTTCTGCGATTCTTATGAGTATATCGCTTCCGGATAATCGGGCAGATGTTTTTGGAATAAAAATGGGGCAAACCGTGACTATCTGGCAGGAGTCCTAAATCGACGGAGTTTCAGCTTGTCATGAATTCCATTTGTAAGGATGATTATCCTCTGTCTGTGTGCCCTTTTGATCTGGATAATTAAAAAAGGTCAATGATACGTATGGATATGATATGGGAGATACATTGCTTAAGTCTTTTATAAGTTTTCACAAGAAATACAGAAGGGAGGAAAAGAAATGGATATTAGAATAACACACATTTTACGAATAAAAGAAAGGATAGGAACACTAATTTTTTGTTTCGTGTTGTTTTTGGCTTCGGTTTGTCCGATGACTGTATTTGCAGCAGAGACAGGAAAGGAACAGAAGACAGTCCGAGTCGGTTACGTAAATGTGGCAGCCTATGAAGAAGGCGGAGAGGGCGAATATAAACGTGGATATGGTTATGAGTATCTTCAGAAGATATCATATATTACCGGCTGGAAGTATGAGTATGTCTATGGTTCCTTCAAAGAATGCTATGAAATGCTGGTAAATGGAGATATTGATCTGTTTGGCAACGTATCCTATAAACCAGAGCGTGCGGAATTATTTGATTTCGCCTCCTACCCACAGGGAAAAGACACTTACCTGCTGTATACAACGAAAAAACATATGAAACTGATTAGTGGAAACATTCAGCAGATGAACGGGTGTAAAATTGGTGTAACGGTTGGGAGCTTTCAGGAAGGTTTGTTGATGGACTGGATGGAGAACAATCATATCCAGGCAGAAGTCGTAAAGTTTGACGGTTATGACGCCTTGATGTCTGCGCTGGACGCCGGGGAGTTGGATGCTATTGCCACCCCTGATCTTTCCAGCAGTTATGATTATCTGCCCATTATCAATATTGGATTCAGTGATTACTATTTTGCCGTCTCCAAGACCCGGCCTGATATTTTGGCAGAATTAAATGAAGCATTGTATGAGATTCAGAGTTCAGAGCTTGATTACAACAATCTGCTGGTCAGCCGGTATTATAAACAGATGACAAACACTCAGGTGTTAAGTAATAAAGAGGACGAATGGCTGGCTGATCATGAAAATACACTTAGAATCGGATATCTTGACGATAACCTTCCTTATTCCACACAATTAGAGGATGGGGAAATGGGCGGTGTTATGAAAACGATAGCTGATATGCTGGAGGAGAAATTTGGAATCCTGGTGGAAACAAAATGCTATAAGACGAGCAGGCAGTATAAGGAAGCGTTGGAAAAGGGAGAAGTAGATGTAATCGGTCCCTTATACGGTGATTTCTATTTGGCAGAGCTGGAAAATTATGTTTTGACAAATGCGTTTTTTTCTACAATACCGGTTACTATTTATAAGCAGCTTGATTTTAATATAAACTGTGCAACAATTGCGGTCGCGAACGAAAGTCTGTTTCATGAAGAGGTTCTTCGCATATTGTATCCAGAAGCGGAGATATTGTTGTGTGATGGGATAGAGGGATGCCTGAATGCAGTTGCATCTGGGAAAGCAGACAGTACACTTGTTACCTCTGTGCGTCTGAATGTGTTAAGGAAGTACCCAGCAATGGAATCACTTCAGTTTTCGGATACACCAGCGCTGGCAGAGATATGTCTGGCGACAACAAAAGACAACAGGGTGGCGGCCGCTATTCTGAATAAAGGAATTACTTTATCTTCCGACAGATTGAATGGTGTAGTATTGGCGGAAAACTCTTATGTGAATAAAGTTGTAACGTTCAGTGATTTTGTCAACGCACATATGACAGCAGTATTGAGTCTGGCTGGACTTATTATTCTGACTCTTTGCCTGATGCTTTACCGGATATCTATTACCAGAAACAAATTGGAAGCTGCTTTGGAGAAAGTAAAGAAGGAAAAAGAGTATTCATATAAACTGAAACTTTGTAATAATGAGTTGGAAGTTAAGGCGAATCAGGATGCTTTGACTCAGATTGGAAACAGACAGTTCTTTTTGGATAAAATGAGTGAATTACTGGCAGCAAATGAGAAGTTTACACTCTGTTATTGCGACCTGGATAACTTGAAATATATCAATGATACGTATGGACATTCGGAGGGCGATTACTATATTCGTAATTTTGTTGAAATTGTAAAGAGTCATATTCGAACTGGAGATATTTTCGCCCGTATTGGAGGGGATGAGTTTTGTATCATACTCAGAGGTTGCAAGTATGCAACAGGGGAGAAAAAGATACGGCAGATGAAAGAGGTATTTCACAGTGATCATTCTAAGGAATATCCGAAGAATTTTTGCTGCGGAATTATTGAAGTGCAAGAGGAGCATAATGAGAATGACGTTATGAAACTACTGGAACAGGCAGATGCGATGATGTACGAACAGAAAAAAGAATATAAGAAAATGTTCCAGCATGAAAATTGTTAATGGAGTTCCGGTTTTTCAGTATGCTCTTTGCTAAGCTAATTATTAGATTATAATCGTGATTATCCCAAAATAGAAATCGAGAGAGGAAGTAGAGTATATGAAGATGAGAATTAGATCTAAAAATTTGTAGGCAATAAAAAAATTGCCTCCAGTCGATTGAAATAAAATATAATCAATCGGCTTTGCTGCAAATTTTGAGCGATTTGTCAAGCATTTTTTGCAAAAAAACGGGTGATTTTTTAGATAGGTGTCTGAAAGCCTTATAAAATCAGGACTGAAGATTCCGAGAAGTTATTACAAAAAAGGAGGAATAATAATTATGAATCTAAAAGATTGTTATATGAAATTTGGCGGTGATTTTGATGAAGTTGTGGGTAGACTGCGTCGTGAACAAACCATTCAGAAATTTGTATATAAGTTCCTAGACGATAAAAGTTTTTTCTTGTTTGAAGCGTCTATGGGAAATAAAGACTATGCCGAGGCTCTTAGAGCTGTTCATACACTCAAAGGAATTTGTCAGAACCTTTCTTTTACCAGACTGTTTGAAAGTAGTAGTTTGGTAACAAAAGCATTAAAAGAAAACGATTGGAATACGGCTGTCGAAATGATGCCAAAATTATCAAAGGATTACCATGAAATAATCAATGTTATTAAAAATTTTAAGAATTCTAAGGAGGAATAACATCAATGGGAAACAGTAAAAAAAAGCATTCTGTAACACATTTTCTAATAGGCAGTTTTATTGGGCTCATTGTCTTTAGTATTATGGTTTTCAGTATGCTCGGAATTTATATGAGCCGAAAAAGCAACAAGGCTATTAATGAAATTGGTCAGATTTATATGTCTGGAATGAACGAACAAATGTCCAGACACTTTCAAACTGTCATTCAATTACGTTTTGATCAGGTCAGCGGCATTGTTTCTGTTGTCTCAGCAGATAATAACGATAAAGCAAAGTTATATGAGGAACTTGTTTACAGGACGAAGGTCAGGAACTTTGACTATTTAGCACTTTGTTCTACTGAGGGAGATTTTCAGACTCTTTATGGACAATCAATACAACCACTGAACCCAGAGCCCTTTGTAGAAGCATTAGTACGAGGAGAACAAAGAGTCGCTTTAGGTAGTGATTCTGCCGGAAATATAGTGGTATTGTTTGGCGTTGATGCCACTGATTACCCTATGCAGGATGGAAGTATGAGCACTGGACTGGTAGCGGCCGTCCCACTGGGGTACATCATTGATTTCCTTTCCTTAGAGAAGGAAGAGCAGCTGATATATTATCATATTATCAGGCCAGACGGTAGTTTTGTAATACAGAACGACAACACTGAGTTGTGGTATTTCTTTGAACAACTACAAAAGCAGCTTAATGCTACAGCAAATGAGCTATCTGTAGAAAATTCTATTAAAAAATTTGGTGCTGCACTAAAGAATCATGACGAATATGGTACAACATTTGAAGTGAATGGTGAAACACTTCAAATATATGGTAAACCATTACCCTGTTCCGAGTGGTATTTAGTATCGGTAATGCCTTATAGTATATTGAGCAAAAATGTGGACGCTCTGGGAAAACTGCGCATGTTTATGGTAGGATTGTCCTGTGCTTCTATCTTGATTTTTCTATCATTGATTTTTATTCGGTATTTCTTTATAATTCGTTCTCAGATGCATGAATTGGAGAAGGCACGGCAGGGAGCTCTTGAAGCGAACAAAGCCAAAAGTGAATTTTTAGCAAATATGAGCCATGATATCCGTACACCCATGAATGCAATTGTAGGCATGGCTGCGATTGCCACAGCCCACATAGATGACCGAGAACAACTACAGAATTGTCTTAGAAAAATTACATTATCTAGTAAACACCTATTAGGGTTGATTAATGATGTTTTAGATATGTCCAAAATTGAAAGTGGAAAATTGACTTTAACAACAGAGCAGATTTCTTTAAAAGAGGTTATAGAAGGGATTGTTAGCATTGTACAGCCACAAATAAAATCAAAAAAGCAATCCTTTGACATACATGTAGAAAATATCTTAACTGAGAATGTTTGGTGCGATGGTGTTCGTTTGAATCAGGTTTTATTAAACCTTTTATCTAACGCAACTAAATATACACTGGAGGGCGGTTCCATACGATTGTTCCTCTCAGAAGAAAATTCTCCAAAGGGAGAAAACTATGTTCGAATTCATATCACTGTTAAAGATAATGGAATTGGCATGTCGCCAGAATATCTGGAAAAAATATATGAATCCTATAGTCGGGCGGATGGAGCCAGAATACATAAAACAGAGGGTGCCGGTTTGGGAATGGCGATAACTAAGCATATTGTGGATGCAATGGAAGGAACCATAGATATACAAAGTGAGCTTGGTGTAGGTACCGAATTTCTTCTCACGTTTGATTTTGAGAAAGCGGTTGTAATGGATATGGATATGGTTCTTCCATCCTGGAATATGCTCGTGGTTGATGATGACGAATTATTATGTGAGACAGCCACGGACGCGCTAAAATCTATCGGAATAAAAGCCGAATGGACATTAAGCGGAGAAAAGGCGATAGAACTGGTAAACCAACACCATAAAAAGAGAGATGATTATCAAATCATTCTATTGGATTGGAAATTGCCTGGCATGAATGGGATTCAGGTTGCAAAAGAAATCAGGCGTAATTTAGGGGATGGAGTACCGATTCTGCTGATTTCTGCATATGACTGGAGTGAATTTGAAGCGGAGGCCCGTGAAGCAGGTATTGATGGTTTTATTTCCAAGCCGCTTTTTAAATCTACGCTGTATCATGCTTTGTGTAAGTATATGGACATTGAAACAGAAAATGACCAGACATTGGATCAAAATATTGATCTATCCGGACGACGTATTCTACTCGCTGAAGATAATGAGCTTAACTGGGAGGTTGCAAGAGAATTGTTATCTGATTTGGGAGTAGAACTGGAGTGGGCAGAAGATGGACAGATATGTCTGGATAAATTTGGAAAATCATCAGAAGGTTATTATGATGCCATACTTATGGACATACGAATGCCGCATATGACAGGATATGAAGCCACAAAAGCGATTCGGGGACTGAATCACCCTGATGCCCTGTCGATTCCAATTATAGCTATGAGCGCAGATGCTTTTTCTGATGACATACAACGTTGCTTGGAGTTCGGTATGAATGCTCATATAGCAAAACCTATTGATATCGTGGAAGTGTCCCGTTTACTGAAAAGGTTTCTGACTTAAAAACTCGAACAGATAGATGCAGTTGAAACTGCTCCGACACAGCAACCAGAGGAGTCAGGTGAAACACCTTCGGAAGAGAAGGCCTCCACTCTAGAATCATTTACAGAAAACACTTTCGAGAAATGGGAAGACAGCAATCCGAATCTGGAAGGAAGTATTAAGGAGCTTCAGGAAGGACAGTTCACAGTTGTAGAGGCTATTACAGAAAAAGCAGACAATGGCGGCGATATCGTGGTATCCCCAGGAAATGGTGATGATTCAATAAAAACACCTTCCAAGTTAAGGAAAGCCTTGGTATAATTAGGGTACATCTATAAGGGGTCACCTCCGTAACATTAAACTTTGGTCGGGATAATGCGTTTAGGAGGCTTCTTAT
>JAETSI010000045.1 GCA_021769725.1 Oscillospiraceae bacterium
ACCTCTTGTACTCTTTAGATTTTTACCAACTGGCAGGTCAGTAATAATCTAAATTTACTTGAGGTATTTTTTTGTGTCAATCTCTTGACCTATTTAAAGTATACAGGAAGCTTTCTGCTCAAATTACACATTTCATCCAGCTCCTTTCCCAACACCTGATCAATGGCAATACCGTATTCTTCCTTCAAGATGCCTATCTTTTCTGTAGCTTCTAACTTTGAGGAAAACAACGTATTTAACATCCTCAGGAATTTTTCCAACTCATTGTCGTCCGTTGTTTCCGTAAGCATATCCTCATTCAATGCGATCAGCAATACGGAGATCTTGTCGTAAGCATCCCTACGGTCCGGGATCCCCGCTATGATATCCCGTTTTCCCATAGAATACTCTGAAACAGCATTTCCAATGCCTGCCGGTGCGTCGAGGCAGAGCCATATGGAGTACACCTTTTTCATATCATCATAAGATGACGCCGTAAACTCCGTATTCAATTGAGACGATATCAAGCGGGATCCATAAAATATTCCCCGCGTTTCCAGCTTATAACCGGTGTTATATTTTTGCTGGGCTTCCACATTGGTGATGATCTTTATGCTGTCTCCATTTTTCCTGGCATTTGGTATTCTTACAGAAAATTTGACGTCAAAGTAAACCGTGCCCTCGTATAGTACCGTATTCTCTGTATTTTCCCCGACTATTTTTGGATTGTTTGTCTCCCCCGGGTAAACCGGCGTATCTCCAATGGCTATGTCGTTTTCGATACAGTTTTCTATCTCCTCGATAGAAAGCTCTTTCAATTCACCAATGATATTTTTCAAAATATGGGCAAGTATTATCTTATTCCCCAAGATCACTTTGCACTGTGTGTCGTACTTCGCGTCAATGCCCGTCGCTGCAATGTCTCTTGCAATACTTGTCTTCATTCCTGGTACATTCCCCCTTTTGTGAGTTATCTGGCCGACGAGACTTCCATTGTTTTCCCATGCCCTACATGATCAAAACCAGCGGAAGCATTCTCAATCCACTCATTATTTATTATAACTCAACATAAGGAGAGTGTGGTGTTTTGCAACATTATGAAACGCTTTTATATCTTATCGCATATAGTTTTCACTTTTTGCTTGTATAAAATCATATTGTTGGGCCAAAAGGTGTTTTGACCTCTATGCTATTTCTGTCTTCCAGAAATCCAGCTGCCTGCTACACAGGCCATTCGCTGCAAAGGCAGCCCCTGTCTAAGGATTACATCTACAGTATACGTTATTCTTTCTGGGAATTCAATTCCTGCGAAAGAGGACTGCCGCTGCCTACACCTTCTTGTTTCCTGCACACCATCATGCAGTATCTTTCCTTCTGGGACCATTTCCGTTTCAATCCAATTCAATAGATCCATACAATGGCAGAGAGACCATCCCTCTGCCACTTCCTTTTATACCACTTCAAAAAAAGTATCCGGCCTCTTCGGGTCAAACACCTCATTGCATGTCATCACCGTCACCAAATCCTCCGTATCACTTAGGTTAATAATATTATGCGTCCACCCCGGGATCATATGGACCGCTTCAATTTTTTCCCCGCTGACTTCAAACTCCACGGTTTCCCCTGTATTGATATTCCTCTCCTGGATCAGCCCATGGCCATGCACGACGATGAACAGCTCCCACTTGGAATTGTGCCAGTGCTGCCCCTTCGTGATGCCCGGCCTGCTGATATTGATGCTCACCTGCCCGCAGTCGGCTGTGTGCACCAGCTCCGTGAAGCTAAAGTATCATGACAATTAGGTCGAAAATAATAAAAGTAACTATTTCTGTCTCCTATCAAAAAATCCTTTCCACTTTTCTTTTGAGGCGTTCTTTTGTCTCATTGTTAATGCCATCAATACCATTGATATAATTGTTAATAAAATCTTTGGGTTTCTTTTTATAGGCATAATATAATGCTTGCCGAAAATAATATGCTACCTTTGTAGCTTTACTTTCTTTTGCCAATGGTTTCAGCATTTCCAGTGCTTTTTCCATCCCCTGCATATCATGAGTAAATTCACAACAGTCGAACATGGATTTGATAATATATGGTGACTCTGGAAACTTTCTTAAGCCTTCATTTAGTATTGCCAAAGCCCGTATTTTATCATTTTCCTCATATGCTGCATATTGTCCTAATATTTCATAATATGTTGTGCTCGGTTTTATCGCATTAATTCTCTTAACAGTGTCTAACATTTCGTGTATAGCTTGCTTTTCTTCTATAGTTTGGCTCTGTTTTGGTTTTCGTATCAATATTTCAAAATAAGGTTGAATTTGATATAAATTATCAGACTCCCGCAAATAGTTTGCCTTGGCATACTCATATGCACTTTCATAATCTTCTAAGCCGCGATAAACTATAACAATTTCCCTCATTGCACTTCTATGTTTAGGCTGTTTATCTAATACTCGCTTATACCGCTCCAATGCTTTATCATATTCGGAATTGTTTCTATACATAAAGCCTCGCAAAAAATTATACTCATTGATATTTTTCGACTCGTTCTCTTGTAAGAAAAACTCTACTTCAGCATAAAATTTCATATCGACTTCTCGTGCAAGAGAACGGCAATAATATTCTTGTATCCTCGTTTGAATAGGACAATCATATCGTTCAAATGCACCCACTTCCTTAAGTTTTTCCACCAAACTTATAACTTGTTTGTATTTTCTATTGTTGTATAACTCATATATAGATGATAGGTATAGAGTCGAATACATGAAGCGCTCTGGTATTTCTTGATTCGCAATAATATTAGCTTTCAAATAGTATTTTAAATCTTCAAAATCTTCAGTTATAGTGTTTTCCGCCACTTCAATACTTTTATTAAATTTGTCGAGTCTCTTTTTTAAGATATCTTTAATGTCTGCAGGAACAGCATATCTATTTCTTTGAATATAATCGGCAATAACAGGATTTACTTCAATATATTCATTATTCATTCCCAGATATCTACAAATCGTAAGTGACTTGAATAAGGAAAATGTTTTTTTATAATTATCTTTTACATCCAACACAACGTTTAGCAAGTCTCCTGGTACAATGCCGTACCAAGAGGCAAACGCCAACAAACCATATGCATCTTCTTTAATTTCTTTCGGAAAAACCGATTCAAGCATTTCTGTAACTTTAGGAGAAAAAGCTTCGATTATTTGACGTGGGTTTTTCTTTACTTCCTCGACAGACGTATTTTTCATTATATCAACACAATATATAATTTGTGGAGGATATCCCGTTAGAATATCTTTAAAATATGACCTATCATCTTGCGTTAATTCCATGTCACAATTTTGGGCATATATGCGCATCAGTCCCATCCACTCTAAATAAGAAAGTGCTGATAACGATTGCGCAAATATGCTAGGGTTTTCTCTTAAGCAATACATATTAACCATATACCTTGATGCAATAAGAATGGTTGCTTCATTTCTAATAGGTTCTATTGCTTTTTCGAACCAATAAATCATTTCCCCTTGTCGATTTATCAAACATCCATCATCATATATTACTACTTGTTCCTTATATTCCTGAATACATTTAAAAATAGAAGCTAATGCGTCTATCTTTCTATCCATGTCAGCTAATGCAGTTACGGTTTCAAGTGAATGATGACCAAATCCTATTTCTGATAGCTTTACAATTACATCTTCGATAGATGCGAATACATTTAGTGAAATGGCAGGTGGTGTATAGTATTTTTCTATTAATTCGGTCTGTTTCAAACATTGAAGCAAATAAGATTTTCTGCCTATTCCCATAATTCCACTTGCAACCAAAACCTTAATTCCTTCTCTAGAATCAAATGCTTTTTTGAAATTTAATATTTCCTCATCTCTACCATAAAAGCAATTATATGTTTTTTGTAGAGCCAAGTCGCTTTCTAAAATATGCTTTCTTTGTAAAGTTTTAATCTTCCGATAGGCAACGATATTACTAGTAATTACTTTTAAGTTGTATGACCCGAATCCTGCCTTTAGAAAATCTGGAATTCTAGGATCATCATGACTAATAGAAGGATCAATAATTATAGGAAATATCTGATGAATTTTCTTTGGATCATGATTAAGCCGTTCATCAGCAATGGCCAGTTCTTTTTTTACCCAGGGAGACTCTAATGAATTTTCTGAAATAAATATAACAAATATACTTGTTTTACCCATTTCGCGAAATATTTCATCAAGATTTTTCATTCCTGCTTCAAAGCACATAGCATCATATACACATTTATCTTTTCCAATATGCTCAGCTATATAAGAAACATATGGTTTATCTTTGCTACTATGCGACAAAAATATTTTATCCATAATACACCCCCTCTTATGTGATTCTTAATCGCAATTGTATTGCATAAACCAATATCCTTGGCAGTATCCAAATACTGGCAGAGAGACAATTCCTCTGCCACTTCCAAAATCAATCCCTCCGAAACAGATCCCGTGTATATACTTTTTCTCTCACATCATCCAGGCAGCTGTCATAACGGTTGGCAATGATCGCCTGGGCCTGTCTTTTGAATATCTCCAGGTCATTTACTACCCTGCTCCCAAAGAAAGTCGTCCCATCTTCCAGGGTCGGCTCATAGATGATAACCGTTGCGCCTTTGGCTTTAATCCGCTTCATAACGCCCTGGATGCTGCTCTGTCGGAAATTGTCGGAGTTGGATTTCATCGTCAGGCGGTATACGCCGACAATGACCTCTTTCTCTTTGTCGATATCATAGGCACTGTTCGCCCCATACCCGCCGGAAATCTCCAGCACCCGGTCCGCTATATAGTCCTTCCGGGTCCGGTTGCTCTCCACGATCGCGGACATCATGTTCTGCGGCACATCCGCGTAGTTGGCAAGGAGCTGCTTCGTGTCTTTCGGCAGGCAGTATCCGCCGTAACCGAAGCTTGGGTTATTATAATGCGAACCAATACGGGGGTCAAGGCAGACGCCGTTGATGATATCCTGGGTATTCAGCCCCTTCATTTCCGCATAAGTGTCCAGCTCATTAAAATAGGACACACGGAGCGCAAGGTAGGTGTTGGCGAACAGCTTGACTGCCTCTGCTTCCGTGAATCCCATAAACAGCATGTCAATATTTTCCTTAATTGCACCCTCCTGCAGGAGCCCTGCAAAGGTTCTGGCTGCCTCATTCAGCCGTTCGCTCCCATCTGTGGAAACAATAATTCTTGAAGGATACAGGTTATCGTACAGGGCTTTTGATTCCCGCAGAAACTCCGGGCTGAAGATAATGTTCCCGCTTCCCGTCTTCTTGCGGATGCCCGCTGTATAGCCCACCGGGATTGTAGATTTGATGACCATGATGGCCTCGGGGTTTACCTCCATAACCAGCCTGATCACTGCCTCCACTGCAGAGGTGTCAAAATAATTCTTCTTGCTGTCATAGTTGGTGGGCGCGGCAATCACAACAAACTCCGCATCCCTATATGCCGCCTCGCCGTCCAGTGTCGCCGTCAGGTCCAGATCCTTTTCAGCCAGGTATTTCTCGATATACTCATCCTGGATGGGTGATTTTCTGTTGTTGATCAGCTCCACCTTCTCGGGGATAATGTCAACAGCCGTTACATGGTTATGCTGAGCTAAAAGTGTTGCAATGGACAGGCCCACATAGCCGGTCCCTGCAACCGCGATTTTCTTATCCATATTTGCTTCTCTCCTTATTGTAATGCGTCCGTTGACACACCGTTTTCCCCTAAACCTGATAAAACTCCTTATACCACTCCGCAAACCGGCGGAGCCCTGTTCTCAGGTCCGTGCTTGGCTTAAATCCAAAGTCACGTTCCAGCGCGCTTGTATCTGCATAAGTCACCGGCACATCCCCCGGCTGCATGGGCACAAGCTCCTTATGCGCCTCAAAATCATAATCCGCAGGCAGTACTTCCGCCCGGATCAGTTCCTGCTGCAGGATATCCACAAAGTCCAGCAGGTTCTCCGGCTGGTTATTTCCAATGTTATAAATTGCATACGGCGGAACCGGCAGTCCGTCTTCCCCGTTCTTTTTCTCCGGCGCTCCCTGCATTACACGCTTGACACCTTCCACAATGTCATCCACATAAGTAAAGTCACGCTTGCAGTTCCCATAGTTGAAGATCTGGATGGTTTCGCCCTTCAGAAGCTTATTCGTAAATCCAAAGTATGCCATGTCCGGACGACCGGCAGGGCCATAAACTGTGAAGAAACGCAAGCCTGTAGATGGGATATTATAAAGCTTGCTGTAGGCATGCGCCAGCAACTCATTGGATTTCTTCGTCGCCGCATATAAGGACACCGGGTTGTCCACCTTATCCTCCGTGCTGTAGGGCACTTTCTTGTTTGAGCCGTACACAGAGCTGGAAGAAGCGTATACCAGATGCTCCACTCCCTTTGCGCCATTGTCATAGGAATGGCGGCAGGCTTCTAAAATATTGTAGAAACCGATCAGGTTGGAACCTATGTATACATCCGGGTTCGTGATAGAATACCGGACCCCAGCCTGGGCCGCAAGGTTTACCACGATATCCGGTTGATAGTCATGGAAAATAGAACCAATCAAGGCCCTGTCCTCAATGTTTCCTTTGATAAACGTCCATGTGGAATCTGGGTGCTTCTCTGCACATTTCTGGATTTCAGACAAACGCCACTCTTTGATAGAAACATCATAGTAATCATTCATATTATCGATGCCGATAATAGTAAGCGGGGACTGTGTTTTAAGAAGCTCCAGGACAAGGTTGGAGCCTATGAAGCCCGCAGCCCCTGTTATCAGTACCGTTTTATTTTTCAATTCAATCGTTGTCATATCCCTATCCCTTCAAAAATCACACTGGCTCGAAAAAAGTATCCGGCCTCTTCGGGTCAAACACCTCATTGCAGGTCATCACCGTCACCAAATCTTTCGTATCCGACAGGTTAATAATATTATGCGTCCACCCCGGGACCATATGGACCGCCTCAATCTTTTCCCCGCTGACTTCAAACTCCACGGTTTCCCCCGTATTGATATTCCTCTCCTGGATCAGCCCATGGCCATGCACAACGATGAACAGCTCCCACTTGGAATTGTGCCAGTGCTGCCCCTTCGTGATGCCCGGCTTGCTGATATTGATGCTCACCTGCCCGCAGTCGGCCGTGTGCACCAGCTCCGTGAAGCTCCCCCGGTTATCCACGTTCATCTTCATGGTGTACTTAAACTTCTCTTTCGGGAGGTAGGTCAGGTACAGGCTGTACAGCTTCTTTGCGAAAGAGCCCTCCGGCATCTTCGGCATCAGCAGCGTCCGGGGCTGCTCCTTGAACTCCTGCAGCAGGTCCACGATCTCCCCCAAGGTAACCTTGTGGGTCACGGGAACATAGCAGTATCTCCCGTCTTCCTTCGCGACAGCCTCCACACCGTCAAACTCACAGTGCTGCTCCTTCCCTTCCAGCAGGTCAAACATCCCCTCCACCAGGTCATCGATGTAAAGGAGCTCCAGCTCAGTGCTGGGGTCATTGACGGTAAACGGCTCGTCATTGGCCACCGCCCAGCAGAAGGTGCTGACGGCACTATTATACTTCGGGCGGCTGTGGCCCATCAGGTTCGGGAAGCGGTAAACCGCCACCTTTGCGCCTGTTTCTTTCGCGTAATCAAAGAACAATTCTTCCCCTGCCTGCTTGCTCCTGCCGTACTCGCTGTTCCCAAAGCGCCCGGCAAGGGTCGCCTGGATGGAGGAAGACAGCATAATGGCTGCTTTATTATTATATTTCTTCAGATGTTCCAGCAGGTCAGAGGCAAAGCCGAAGTTGCCCTTCATGAAATCCTCCGGGTTTTCCGGTCGGTTCACGCCTGCAAGGTTGAACACAAAGTCAGCCTCCCGGCAGTATGCGTCCAGTTCCTCCGGGGTAGAATCCAGGTCATACTCGTAGATCTCCCCAATATGGAGACCCGGCCTGGTCCTGTTTTTATTGTCTCGGATATTTTTCAGGTTATTGCACAGGGCGGTCCCCACCATGCCCTTTGCGCCGGTCACTAATATATTCATCGGGAATCCCCTCCTTATTCCTGGTCCTTACGCCAAACCATCTTGTTGACTACATTGACATACCCCTGGATGATCCGCACGACCTTCATGGAAACCGTCTCATCCACATAGTCCGGGCAGGGCTTCCCAAGGACGCCTTTCTGCTTCATCTCTATGGCCATGTCTGTCGCGTTCAGCAGTTCCTTCGTGGTAATGCCTGCCAGGATGAAATCACCTGCCTCCAGCGCTTCCGGGCGCTCGGTGGAGGTGCGGATGCACACAGCGGCGATCGGATGGCCAATGGAGAGGTAGAAGCTGCTCTCCTCCGGCAGCGTGCCGGAATCAGAAACGATGGCCAGCGCATTCATCTGCAATTTATTATAGTCATTAAACCCAAGGGGCTCGTTCACCCGCACCCGTGGGTCAAGTTTAAACCCGCTCTTTTCCAGCCTGTTCTTAGACCTCGGGTGGCAGGAGTAAAGGATCGGCATGTCATACTTCTCAGCCAGGGCATTGATGGCTGTAAACAGGCTGGTAAAGTTCTTCTCCGTATCAATATTCTCTTCCCTGTGCGCAGACAGGAGAATGTACTTGTCCGGTTCCAGGCCAAGGCGTCCCAGGACATCGCTCTTCTCGATCTTCTCCAGGTTTCCCCTTAAAACCTCCGCCATGGGGGAACCTGTCATATAGGTTCTCTCTTTCGGAAGCCCTGCATCCGCCAGGTACTTCCTGGCGAACTCTGAATAACACAGGTTGACGTCACTGATCACATCCACGATCCTCCTGTTGGTCTCCTCGGGCAGGCACTCATCCTTGCAGCGGTTGCCGGCCTCCATATGGAAAAGTGGGATGTGCAGGCGCTTAGCGGAAATGGCTGACAGGCAGCTGTTGGTGTCGCCAAGAACCAGATACCCATCCGGCTGGAGCTCCGAAAGCAGCTCATAGCTTCTTCCCAGGATATTTCCACAGGTTACCCCAAGGTTCCCGCCAACCACAGGAACCAGGATGTCCGGGCCAAATTTACCGGCATTGTTCTTCAGCTCAAAATCCTCCCAGAAGACGGTAGAGAGGTTACGATCCCAGTTCTGGTTGTAGTAAATCACACAGGTATCAAAGTATTCCCTGCATCTTTTGATCACAGCCGCCAGACGGATAATCTCGGGACGTGTCCCCAGTCCGATGCACAGCTTTGTTCTTCCGTTGTTTTTCCATTTAAATTTATGTTCCATTTTTTCTATCCTCCTGTGGTCGATTGACGCTTTTTCTCTGTGGCTCTGTGGCTCTTTGCCGCAAGTGCATTTATTTTCCCCTCTTTTACTAACTGAGACACAAAACACTCAAACATTGAAAATATTAAAGAGGATACTAATCACGCTCAGCTACTCCACCGATCTCGCTTTTTAGACTACGTGGCAAGTGGTCCTTTCCTTCCATAATAGCTCAAAGACATATAAATACACTTTCTTCTTATATGTATGTACTCGTGGTCAATAATAATGCCAATATTTGTAATGCAACTACAGTTAACAACTTTATCTATATTAGTAATAGCATGTGACAATATAATAATTTCTGGAACTATAAATGCTCTTGATCTTGTACAGGCTGATAGAAGAATTAACACTTTGTTACATACCACACATCATGTTTTATTACTATTTGCTTTTTATCCACTTTCTCACTTGCCCGCATACCACACATCCAATCATACAGCCAATGCTGTTGTGGAGAATGTCATCAAACTCAAAGAGCCCTCTACATGTGATAAGTTGAAGAAGCTCAATTATTGAAGAAATAAGTACACCAGCTATAAATCCAACTTTCCAACTCAGTCTTCTATTAACAACAAACACAAGCATCACCCCAACTGGCATAAGCAATACAAAATTTAATAACACTTCTTTTAAGATACCAACATTTCCTCTAAAAATTACACCATACGACCACAGCGGAATAAGCATATAGTTTCTTTTGCCTGGCACTCTTCCAAAGACAGTGGAAATGAAAACCAACAAAAGAAAAACAATTAATAGAACTGCAGATATGGATTGTGACCTCTTCACTTTGTTGCATTTATAAAACCTGAATGAAATAAAAATAGTCAAGAAGCTGATAAGTAGAATAATTAGCAACTCTTGAGTTGTACAGACAAGGTGGTTTGATTGAAACATCTGATATACATCCAACTAATCGTCAAGTAGACTTTGGCTCGACTATTCACTTCCTTTTATCTTTATTCTTTTGCGATGGGGCTTCAAGTCTCAAAAGTCCTTCACAGAACCGCACGTACTCTAACTTTTCAACGAACCATTTTTCAAATAAGCACTTTCCAGATATTCCAACGGATGTACCTTTAGAATATCAATATATTTTCTCCCCGTTAGATATAAAATTTGATCCCTGCGCCTCTTGCTTTTTCATATCTCCTGTCGGCATATTTATAATACTTCTGCAAATCCATATTGTTCCCGCAAATTCCATAGTACATGCAATTTCCGATCAACTTCACATTCAATGCTCTAATGGTATCTGATATACTTTCATGCATATGTCCCATATCTTAATAGCTTTTTGTTTCATTTTCAGCTTTTATTCTACGCAACATGGTACTCATTTCAGTAAGTTGTTGCATTATAGTACATAAATCCAAGCGAAATCAAAAGCCTTCTTGGTTATCCCTTTGTATCTACCAAGGAACAGCATTATTCTTTTATTCTCTGCAATTTCAAGACCAAACTTCTTCACTATAACTAACATTTTTTCAATATTATCATCTAAGTTTTCTCCATATTCTTCGTTATCTCGTCCGTCCCTCCTGCTTTTTCTTTCTACTAGACTCAGGCATTCCAAAGATTCAATATTGACGATTGTCTCAGCCGTACCATATTGGATTCTTAACAGTAGTATATTTAGTGCCAAACTGGCATTCACCTTTATTCTTCAGCCAATCTCTTCTGAATATATGTAAGTTCAAGCATCTTAGCCTTAATCTCTTCTTTGTTGAGAAGTCTTGTATTGTTACTATTAAATTCGGTCAGAGTATTTCTCTCCGAATCTCCATCCTTGAAATACTTATCGTAATTCAGGCCACGGTTGTCAGCAGGAACCCTATAGAATCCACCAAGATCAATTGCCTTTGCACATTCCTCGTTGGTAAGTAATGTCTCATACATTTTCTCCCCATGCCGAATGCCAATCACCTTAATATCCTCTTTTTTACCACCGAACATCTCGCATACAGCTTCTGCTTGAAGACCAATCGAACATGCAGGAGCTTTCATAATAAGAAGATCACCATTCTCACCATATTCGAATGCGTAAAGTACAAGATCCACAGCTTCTTCAAGAGACATGATAAAACGAGTCATATTTGGCTCAGTAACAGTAATAGGATTGCCGGATTTAATCTGGTCAATCCAAAGAGGAATTACAGAACCACGGCTACACATTACATTACCATATCGAGTACAACAAATCTTTGTTTTACCACTATAACGACTTTTAGCGATAGCCACTGATTCTTCAAGAGACTTTGACTTTCCCATTGCATTGATAGGATAAGCAGCCTTGTCTGTAGAAAGACAGATTACAGTCTCTACACCTTCCTCAATAGCTGCAGTAAGGACATTATCCGTACCAATAATATTGGTTTTAACAGCCTCCATTGGAAAGAACTCACAGGATGGAACCTGTTTTAATGCTGCTGCATGAAAAATATAATCTACTCCATGCATTGCATTCTTGCATGACTGAAGATCTCTGACATCTCCAATGTAAAACTTGATTTTTTCTGCCACTTCAGGCATTTTAACTTGATATTCATGACGCATATCGTCCTGTTTTTTCTCATCCCTAGAGAAGATTCTGATTTCTTCAATATCAGTCTGAAGGAAACGATTTAATACTACATTTCCAAAACTTCCAGTACCACCGGTAATCATAAGTGTTTTGCCTGTAAAATCCGACATTTTCCTTTATCCTCCATATTATAAATTTATTATTTTTTTACTACTCTAGACACTGCTGATAATACCAATCTTTCAAAATACTTATACTCTTCTTTTCTCCTGAATAGTGCTGTTATAATCACAAATAACACTATCACGACTAGTGCTGCTGCTACTATCCATGAAACAAAGCTTATACCAAAGCGCATAAAATATACGTTTAGAACTTGTTTCAGTATTCCAGCAGTAATTAACGTTAATATAGCATTTGATATATACTGCTTGACATATATACAAAAATCAACTTTAAACCAATACTTATATAATGTTCTTGCATCCATCCATATTCGTCCACAAGCAAAACACGCCGTCGTTCCTAAAAATACACCTGTGATACCCAATCCAGTGAATTTGGCTAAAATAATAGATACCATGAGGTTCACCACTGCCTCAACAAGTCCTCTGTATCTATTGATATAAAACAATTCTCCAACTGCTCCCATAAAGTTCTCACACCCATACTGCATTACTGCTATATAGAAATTGATTGCAATAACGATTACCGTTGAATCATCAAGAACATACTGGCTTCCAATCCATATCGCCACAAATGGAGAAATCAAGCAATAAATACATACTGTAACTACAAAACTAATCAAAAAATTTGCGAAATTTATTTTCTTAAATAGTTTTTCTGCTTCATTTCCTGGTTTTTGAACAGCAAAATTACCTATTGAAGCAGTTAAACTGTTAAACAATAAATAGATCATTACCTGCAAATTCATAGTAATCATGCTATAGTTTGCATAGATACCAACTAACACTGTACTTATAAAAGTGGAGATAAGAATATTATCAGTACTATTAACAACAGTTTGTCCTATCTTTGATATAATACCAGAATACATATATTTTACAATACTACGCTTTTCCTCAACTTCTAATGGTTTAGCAACAATAGTATTTAGAAATGGATATTTCTTTTTTACTACATATGTAATATGAACATTGGAAAAAAACGTCACAGTAATATCTAAAACTAGATAAGCTATATAATTCTGAGTACAAATTAGGCACATTGTCAAAACGAAAAAACGAATAATTCTAAAAATCATTAGATTTCTAGAATTAACATCAGATCTTTGATCCGCTAATAATAGTGATCTTCGATATGACAAAAAGTATGTAATACTAGTATTCAGAATTGTAAGCCAATAAATCAGATATATCCCATCAATATTGTCTGGCAAATTAATGATATGCCCTAAAAACGGTGTTAATGCAAAACCGATCACCATAACAAGAACACCAATCGTATTATATACTTTTTTGTAAAGGCTCATTAGCGATACGATCTTCTCATTGTCACCTTCTGACAATGGTTTATACAGCGCAAATACTATTGATCCCCCTACTCCCAGTTCCATCAAAGAAAGCACTGTAAGTATATTTGCAAATAAACTACTCAGACCAAGATAAGAAATGCTTAAATAATGAATGAATACTGTCCTTAGCAAAAAGGCTAAAACCGTGTCAAACAGTTTATATAATAGCGAAAATAGCGTATTTCTTATAGCTTTTTTTGTTCTGCTTTCTGACATAATACCTTCTTTCCGAATAATTATTGAGCAATTCTATTCTTAAAAGCTTTAATCAAACCTTTTATATCACCATATCTTATTCTCAAAATGATGCTACAGATTTTTCTATAATAACGTCGGAAAAATCCTGTTCCCATTACCTTATTCCACTCTTTTTTAAATTTTACATCCTCAATTACATAAGGTGGATGACTAAGAGGAAACTTCATTTCATATGCTTTCATAAAAAATATACGTCTAATGCCTTTTGGCATCATTTTTAATGACGAAACAGAGTGTGTCGCATTTTCAACCACACCGATATTACTTATTTGATTCAATGTCGGAACGATGTTAAGCATATTATTACTTAATAAATTTGCCCCCATTATTGCCTCATAATACTCTATTCCTGATTCATTACATTTTCTATAATGTTCTAACGCCTTCTTTGAGTCATATAGCCTTCTATGTTTTTCACAATATGTATCTTTGAAATATTGATCCTCAAGATTGGGAATTTTAGATTCCCACATATCAATTACTCTTTTCCAAGAAGCCCAGCCAGTGATTGAACCACTTGTTGAAAACAAATAACTATATGGGCACCATTCTGCTTTTTCGAGATTATTCATTCCACAAATCATATTTATTCTTGTGTCATTCATATACTTAATCAACAGCTCTTTACAAAATGGGTAAAATGATTGAGCTGGGACATCATCATCCTCTAGTACAATTCCCATTTCTTCTGTCGAAAACATCCATTTTTGTGCCAAATATTCAGATGGATCACATCCAAAATTCTTTTCTTGATATAGACGATGAACATCACACTCCCAATCAATGTTCGCATCCGACACAATTTTTCGGCACCTCTCTATTCCAGCAATATCATCCTTTCGTCCAGGACGTGCACCATCCTGGTATAAGTACAATTTACTCGGTCTAGCTTGTTTCACTGATTCAAAAACTTTTTCTAACTGCTTGTCACGGCAGAAAAAAAGAATCAATACAGGAATATCAATCTTACTTTTATGCATTTTTATGCCCTCCACTTTTATTATCTCAACAACTTCTTTAGGTTTCTCTCAAATTCTATTGCGAGTTGAGATAGTCTAGTCCGGCTGTTGTTTTCATTATCTATCTTTACACTCATAATCGCCTTGGCAATTTCCATTGGTGTTTGTTCGTTATAATAATAAATATCATTCCCAATCGCTGATGATTCAACCACTGGAATTCGAATGCTTACAACACGAAGACCATTTGCCATATATGACAATATCTTACTGGGAAATGAAGTAGCATTATATGCTGCATTTGGATTCTGTGTACTTAATCCAATATCACAACTTTGAATAAATCGAATATATTCTTCTCCTATCTTTAAACCATCAAAACTAATTGTGCACTTTGTCTTGTCAGACACTTTCTTTATTATATGCTTAATTTGCTCTACTTCTTTTTCTTGACCAAATCCAATAATATGCATATGATAATGTTTATCAAGGAATTCAGCAGCAGTAACTGCAGCAGTAGCTCCACCCTTTCTTGGATCAAACGTTCCTGCATATACAACATGGATTTTTCCATCGTTAAATTTGCAGTTATAATCAGATTCTACTTGATATGTACCATGTATGATTACCTCTGGTTTATCTGCTTTATTTACCTCATTACTTAATAGTCTAGTTGGAAACACATAACTGTCCGCCTTACCTATGAATTTCACTTCTTTATGCCTTAGTTTTACATTACCAATAACATCCGCATATATCTCTTCAACCTCTAAAATCAAATGAAATCCTTTAATACGATGTACAAAATTTACAACATTCATATATCCCAACGAGTGATATACTAAAATTTTCTCATTTTTATTGACTTTCATCAGTTCATAAAACAGGAACAAATTCATGGAGATTATACTAAGAATTTTTTGAATTTTGTTTCCCCAAGGAAATGTAAAAAACATCTTTAACGATGTTTTATCATTAATTCTGTACAAACCACCAGAATAACTTTTTTTTCTATTGCGTGTAGGACTTGCTGAAATTACACTTACATCATAACCGTTATTATTTAATACCTTAATAATATAGTCCATTTTATTCTTGGCAGAGGGCACATAACTTCTGTTTTGCTTATTATCTGATTGAGCATAGTAAGATAAGTATTTTATATTCACATTTTCTCCTTTCCTCTCTGGCTAGAACTCAAAACAAACTAATCAGATGATAGGAATATCCCCTAAATCGATAAATATATAAGAGCGATATTCCGATGAATGCGCCAATACGCAAAAGTTTACGGCTTTCTAAGTGAGTATAGTTTTCGATTCCATTTACCAAAACAGGCAAATTTGCAGGAAAGAAATACATTGCCGGACGTTGCATTGTTCTAGTCACTAATCTTCCCGTCCAAAAAATATACGTAAGATAATTCACTCTTTTTGAAAACTGATACTCATCGTTTTCTTTATTTAATGTTTCTCCCAATAAAAGAATAATGATCAAAACAACATAGAATATCTGACCATTCCCAGTGCTCTCAATATCTGAGTATTGATTCCAGCGCTCCGAAAACAAGGAAACTCTTGCAAGTATAGTCCCACTTGTTAGTGCCAAAACAATTCCTAACATTACTGTTGTAAAAAGATTATTTCTTCTCTTCCATATATTACCATATATAAGATAAAGTACAGAAACTATCGCGCTCAAATGGAATGTTGTAGCTAATACTGCAATAATAATTGCGGAAAAATACTTCTTTTTTTCAAACAGAATATATACCCATACACATAACGCCATTGCTAGTGACTGCCTTACTCCTGTGGTATGAAAGCCAAATAAGCCAAATGCCATAAATCCTAAAACAGCAAGGAAATAATTCTTTTTACAGTATTTATAAATAAAATATCCATAAGATAGTGTTACGATTAATGCTTGAAAAATAAATAATACTTGTACGGAATTCGGAAATACTTTTCCAAGAATCCATTGAAAAAGCAAAAATCCTTTTTCTTGTGTAGATGCCACTACTAAACTTTCAAAAGAATAGTTTTTTATCCGCAAAAAATTTGCCAAATAATTCCATGTATCTGTCCCTGAATTCGAATCGCGAAATGCTAAAACAATAAAAATCCCAAACATCATGGCAATCAGTTCGAATTTTGTATTGCGACATTTCTTAATGTTTGTCAAAACACGAACTGATATTATGTAAAGCAGCAAAAAATTAAGTACCATTACTAAGACCTCTTACCTTGCTACGAAAATAAAGCTCGTAGCCAAAAACTGAACCTTGACAACAAATGTTTTTAACAATTATGAAAGCATCACTATAAAGCAGTCACAATATTGGCTGCCGAAAGTGAGA
>JAETSI010000046.1 GCA_021769725.1 Oscillospiraceae bacterium
TCAACCGGATTCTATCTTCTTTGTAGATGGAATCAGAACCCTCACGCCCTAATGCAAAGCACCCTGCAAAATATCAACCCCTCGACACTGCTGTTCGTAGTGCCGGAAGAAGAATGTCGCAACCTCCATGACATGCTGGAGCAAATCATCAACCTCATCACCCGACGCAACGCCGATGATTCCAGCAGCGAATGGATAGAATTCGAAGCTGCCCGCAAGCTCCTCGGCATCTCCCCCAAGACGTGGCAAAACTACCGCGATCAACGCCTCATCCCCTTCTCGCAGATAGGTCGCAAAATCTACGTCAACCGCGCCGACCTCGACACCTTCCTCCGCCAGCACAGGATAGCGCCGAGAAAATAGCAATCTTTCCCATGGCAATCGGTTGTGTTTTACGACATAACCGATTGCCATCTCAAAAATTCTTTGTAACTTTGCACTCTAACTGCACTCATGCTGACGAAGGCCAAGAAATAAGAACAATCAAATCACAGAACTTCCTTGTAGATGCAGAGTTGGTCATCTTGTCAGCGCTATCAGGAGGTGTTCTCTATTAACTTGGAGCATAATAAACCAATAAAAGTTTTTGAGGCATTCGCAGGCTACGGCGGTGCATCCTTTGGCTTACAGAAGGCAAAAATACCTTTTGAGGTAGTTGGATACTCCGAGATAGACAAAGATGCTATCGAACTTTATGAATATAATTTCCCTAACATCAACAACTTTGGGGATATTACCAGTATAGACGAATGTAATCTGCCTGATTTCGACCTATTTACTGGTGGCTTTCCATGTCAGCCGTTCTCAACGGTAGGTTCCCGCATGGGTGAATTGGATACGAGAGGTACTTTGTTTGCTGACATTATTCGTATCTGTGAGCATAAACAGCCGCAATACATATTGCTTGAGAATGTTAAAGGCTTATGCGTGGGAAAGCATAAGCCAACTTTCCTAAAGATTGTGAGTGAGCTTGAACGAATAGGCTATGATGTCAGATATGACAGATTGAATTCCAAAGACTATGGCGTTCCTCAAACAAGAGAACGTTTATGGATTTTTGCATATAAAGGGAAATTACCAGAAGGATTTGTTCTTACACCTCCCGCTATAGAATTAAAATATAGGATAAAAGATTTCCTTGACCCAGAACTAGAGGAAGAACTTTATAGGACACAGAAACAAATCGATAGGATAAAAGAGCTTCACGGCATTGACATGTTTGATGTTGAGGAACCATTGTGCTATGATTATTACAATAGGAAACTACGTAGAGATGCACTATGCATGACCGTAACTCCACCTGAGCACAATGTCATAAGAATAGTTGAGCCTATGCGAGACGGGAAAGAGAGAGTTCGCAAACTTTCAACAGATGAGCATTTCCGTTTGATGGGCTTTGTTCTAAACGATAAATTCAGAGAGATAAAGTATCCTCCTACTCTTGGTTATACGAAACTTGGACGACGTGCTGGAAATGGATGGGACGTTAACCTTGTTGCCACTTTATTTAAGCATATATTCTCCCAATTATGAAAGTTGATGTAACTACCATATTCTTCAATTCAGTTATTCCCGACGCCACAGCAACGGCTCCATGGTGTGTTTCCATTGGACAAGGCAAAGAGAAGAAAATAAATGCCTCTATTGACGGATTGCAGGATGTCCTCGATGGCCTGATCTATAAGGCTGTTAGAGACCATGATTTGGTTGATCTATCTGCTGGTTCTAAGAACAATGAATATCTACTGATTTCCAAGTTTGACAAGGTATTTGTAAACGGAAGCCAAATCAATAATCTTCAAATGATTGTAACCCTCGTTAGGGAACACACTAAAAGTCAAGAAGGGAGGTTGAGGATATCATTGCCGCCTTATGCAAAGTATGACGATGGTGAAACCAGTTTCTCAAATGAGCAATCGTATCAACTTATATCTGACTTTTTAGGATGTGGGAACATCTTCAATGGCGGATGTTGGTTCATCGATGACATTTCGGTTCTTGACCAAGATGAATTGCATTTTTCATGCGTGATTGTAAATCAAAATGAACGAATGTCCTATAAGACTTCTCAACTTCGTTCCGCAGAGTGGCAGCAACTTGTTCCTGAAGAACATAACTATGTAAGAGTTACGTTACCAATAGTAACAGATGAGTCTCTCCAACTGATATATTACGGTGCTCCCGGTACTGGCAAGTCGTTTACGATTGACAGAGTTACCAATGAGAACAATTCAGTAAGAACCACATTCCATCCTGATAGCGATTACGCTGGTTTTGTGGGTGCATACAAGCCTACAATGCAGAGTGTAGATATACACTATATCAGTGACGGAGAAGTGAAGTATGCCAAAGGAGGAAATAATGATAAGACCACCAAAGGTATTCATCCTGGTAAAGAACGCAAGATTGTCTACAAGTATGTTCCACAGGCTTTTCTAAAAGCATACGTGGAGGCTTGGAAACGATATGCAGCGGGCGAGGACAATCCTTACTATCTTGTGATTGAGGAAATCAATCGTGGTAATTGTGCTCAAATCTTTGGCGACCTGTTCCAGCTCCTTGATAGAAACAACATGGGTTGTTCTTCTTATGCCATTAGTGCCGACGAGGACATCGCCCAGTTCCTCCGTGAAGATGAGAAAGGATTTTCGTTGAAGAAAACAGAAGATAGCGAAGGACTGACACAAGAACAACGCGATGTAATCGCAGCATTTGTCCTCAAAAAAGACGGCGAGGAAGAAGAACATATTGGCGACGCAATCCTCAATGGTTCAAAACTTCTACTTCCTCCCAATCTTCGTATCTGGGCAACTATGAACACGTCTGACCAGTCGTTGTTCCCCATCGATAGTGCTTTCAAACGCCGCTGGAACTGGGAATACATGCCGATTGAATACGACCCCGTTGACAAGAAAACTGACGAGCATCTTTCGTGGAAACTGGAAATTGGAGGCAAGACCTATTCTTGGGGTAAGTTCCTTGAAATTATCAATAAGGAAATTGAGGATGTCACTGTTTCAGAGGACAAGCAAATGGGATATTTCTTCGCCAAGCCTGATAAGAAAAGTAAGGAGGTGTTGACCAAGAATGATACAATATCAGAACAGGTATTCGTCAATAAAGTATTGTTCTATCTTTGGACTGATGTATTCAAAGATTATGACCTTACGAAGAAGCCTTTCATCCATGAAGTCAAGGACAATGACGGGAAGCATGTAAACAAACCGTTTAGTTTCAGGAATTTCTTCCCGATAGATAAGAACACATGTCTTGCGGATTTTATGTCCAATCTTGTTGAAATGGGCCTTAATCCTCTTGATGGTAATGTAGACATAGATACAACAGGAGAAAATAATAACACCGAAGGTAATTTTAGTGTCAATGGGATACCCGTCAGATGGCAAAATGGAGTTCCTGCTGAGGCTGTAAGAGAATATATTAAAGCGTTCCCTGATAAATCAGCAACAGAGGTTATCCAAGATTGGAGAAGTCTTGGCGGACCATTGGTATCACACTTCATTGAGACAAAGGCAGAAAACGAAGCCCGTACAGACAAAGACAAGACCTACGTTGTGTCCATTGACTGCAATGGAGAACCCCTATTTGTAAGTAAACAAGGTTGGGGCGACAACAGACCCAATGGTTCTTATTATGCACTGCTCAACATGGTCAATGCTATAAAAACCAAGGGTTGGCCAATCGAAATCAAGGGCGTTGAATGAAACTTCTAATTGAGGAATACCAGTACAATGCGAAGGATGTTGTTGATGTTCTGGACGGGTTGTTTACCCTTCAGGATGTTGACAACAAGATTTCCGTGAGCTATGTGGGGTATTACTACAATCCGAAGATAAAGGACTGCGTATTTGTTCTGCCAAAGGTTCTGCTTGATGAGCCACAGAAACGAGATGAGAATGACCGTGGCCGAGTGTTTGGCAAATATGACCCCGCGAAACTGATACATCTTGACAGAGATGAAGTTAAGCTTGAACAACATGAGAAGAAATTCCTGTATGAGTTTGCGGTATGGATACACCGTGCCATTGTTGTCTACAACGAGGCACATAAGGACAATGAAATTGTTCTGCGTCGTGAGATAGAGGCAGACGGCAGTGGGAAAAAGAAGAAAAGCAATACACTTCTTGATGTCATTCTCGCCCTAATCCGCTTCAACAAGGAGAACCGTTCGTTCTTCACTTTCATACTCAAAAACATCCATTCTGGGTTCAACAAAATCAACTGGGGCAAGACCATTTCAGGGACAACTGCCGTCGTTCAAGGTGAAGAACCCATATATCTGAACCCCGTAAACAAGAAGCGTCAGATAAACTTCGATGAAGAACTGATTGTGATATTCTTCTCGATCCTAAACTACGTGGCGGAACGGTTTGGTTTCAGAACAGAGATACCCTTTGGCTTCAAGCTCGTCACAGGCAATCAGTTCGAGAGATATATCAACGGATTTGGCTCGAGAAGGCTTCGTCAGATAAAATACAAGTATTATTCTGACATCGCCGTAAGACTGTGGGATTTGTGTTATGCGTTCTTCGACAAGGCATATCAGATAAAGATGTCAACCTCGCAGAGCGAATATCTGCTTGTCAAGAGTTTCCATATCGTGTTCGAGGCCATTATCGAGGAACTGATTGGTGACAACGATGTTCCTGCCGGCTTGAAAGAACAGGAAGACGGCAAACTGGTTGACCACTTCTACACGTATCAAGGACTTATCAGTAACCGCGAGGAAGAAAACGATGTGTATTACATTGGCGATTCCAAGTATTACAAGATTGGCAGTGACCCCAAGAACGAGGCCGTCTACAAACAGTACACCTATGCCCGCAATGTCATCCAGTGGAATTTGAATTTGTTCCTCGACAAAGAGAACATGGTAGAAGAAAAAGACCGTTACAGAAAGATTAAGTTACGTGATGATGTGACGGAGGGTTACAATGTTATCCCCAATTTCTTCGTGTCGGCCAACATCAATCCTACGACACTTTCGTACGAAGACAAAACGGAGGAGCATAAGAAACAGCCGTCTGTCAGCCGTCACTTTACAAACCGCCTGTATGACCGCGACACGCTGCTGCTGTCCCACTACGATGTAAACTTCCTGTTTGTTCTCTCGCTCTATGCGAGGAATAATGCAGGTGCGAAAGACGCATACAAGAGTTCTGTAAGAGAAAAGTTCCGCAAGTCCATCCAGAAGATATTGAATGACCATTTCACATTCTATGCGATGGAGGCACATCCAGATGTCAATGGTGAGGAATATCTGAAAGCACATTTCAAAGACATTGTGGGCAAAGTGTTCTCTCCCTATCAGAACGAGAACATATACTCGCTGGCATTGGACATGTCCTATCCAGAAAGTCAGGAGCTGATTGACAAGCTCAAAGAGTACTTCTACATAGCCGAATGTAAGCTTGGAGAAGAACCGTCGAGTGTTGTCAGAAAAGTGAGAGAAGAACAGGGCGAGGTTATCAGACCGGCGGCCTATGAAGGCTGCTTCCTTACGTGTCTTGTACGGAAGAACGAGGAAGGTGAGGATATAGACGAGAAATATATAAGGCTGTATGAGTTGTTCCTCAACCATCAGGCAGAGGGTAAGACCTATATCATGCTTAACATGCCGAGTGGTTCAATCAATGAGGTCAGATACCTGCTGCCCATAATCAACAATACAATATCAGGATACTACGAAATTACGAAAATAGGATTTGGCACAAGAACCAAGAAAACCAAGGATGGTCAGCAAATCTCCGGTTATCCCACCCTCCGCATAACCATAGGTCAGTATCACCCCTTTGACTATGCTTATGCTAATGGTATCGTGCCTAATATGTCCAACCAGATATGGACGCCCCAATACCTCAAAGAACATATTTTCGATAAGGCCAATGTCTACACCCTTGATGAAGACGTTCTCCTCGCCCAAGAACCAAAGACCGTCTACGGAGAAATAGGACATGAAGATTGGGATTATTTTGAAGATTAATTATAGTTAGCTAAATATCTGTTAACAACCCATTATGAATTACGAAGATACCACTGACTTTTCACGGATGATTAAACTTACTTCGTCATTATTGGAAGAACGAGGTAAAAGTTATGTTAGCACTCTCCTAAATGAGGCATTTATTAGAATAATCAGCAAGGAGGATAACATTTGGTTTGGTGGAGGGATAACATATACCATACAAATGGATGTTCCCATCAAATTGTATTCTTCGTACACCACCGAACAAATAAATGGGATTGAGAGCATAATCTCGAATTCTATTAATGAAGTGACAAAAGTTGATGATAATGTGTCTTTTATAACGAGAATAACGCCTTCGTTAGATACTAATTCCAATAACCAAGAATTCCTAAATGAAGATTCTGTCATAAAAGAATTGCGTCAGAATATTGATATAGTCAAAAGCATTATGGTGTCTGTTGCTACAGGGGGTGAAAGAATACAGAATGTTGATGATCGGTACAAGAAACTTCATAGCACAATTAAAGCTGAGTGTGATAAATTAGGAATACCATATAACAATAAATATGCAAGTCTATGGGATTGGTATGGGAAATGGAGAGTGGATTTCCCCTCCTATCAAGAACGAAGAGATTTTATTCGTGAATTATTCGCTTCTACACTAACGGGGCTTGATAATTCAAAAAATAACGAGGTTGATGTTTTTGTTCAGTTGGATGATTGGGGAAAGATTAATAGAATGATTGGTAAAATCAGGAGTAATACCTGGACAGCTAAGGATATAGAGGATTTTCAATCCATTGGAGTGTCGTGCAGGGAGGTTCTCATATCTCTTGGACAGATTGTCTATAACCCAGCACTTCATGGAGAAGAGGACGAGACCGGCACAAAAATAAGTAAGGCCGATGCTGAAAGAATGTTTTTAGCATATTTTAAATATAAATTTAGTGGCAAACATAATAAGGAACTTCGAGATTATGTAAAAGGAGTAAAGGGAATTGCAAATCAACTGACACATAAGGATACGTCAACTCGAAAAGATATGCTTTTAACTGTGTCAACGACCTTATCTTTAATAAATTTCATAGGGATATTGGAAGATAAGATTTAAAAGAAATGATTGTCACTTCTAATTTTTTCATAAGTTGATCTGATATATATGTCGTCTAAAAGAAATAAGTTGGAGAACATTAGAATTATGTATCCAAATCCTAAAACCGTGTCATGAAGCGAGTCTATAAGGACGTTACATAAGATATAATTATTGAAAAACAACCAATAGCTAATGTCTGTTATTGTTATAAGTAAGAAGTCGATACGGTTTTTCAATGATCGCGAGGTGAGGGCGGTCTGGGATGACGAGAGCAGCTGCTGGTGGTTCTCGGCTACGGACGTGGTGCGTGCTATCAATGATGAGCCAGACTATACGAAGGCCGGCAACTATTGGCGTTGGCTTAAACGCAAGCTGGGGCAAGAGGGCGTTCAACTCGTGAGTCCCACTCACGGGTTCAAATTCGAGGCCCCGGATGGCAAGCAGCGCAAGGCCGATGTGCTCAACAGCGAGGGGGTTATTCTACTTGCCAAGCATTATCCCAACAATCGTGCAGCTAAGTTTCTTGATTGGTTTACGTATAGCGACAACACCATTGACGGACAGAGTCGCAAGAAGGCGTATACTCTGTTTGAAAGCGGTTTGCTGAACTCTCTGGAGCCGGGCAGCATGAAATGTCTGCAACAGATTCATGCTTATCTGTTTGGTGGTCTTTATGAGTTTGCCGGACAAATCAGGAACAAGAATATATCAAAGGGTGGTTTTACTTTTGCCAACTGTCTACATTTCCAGACCATCATTCCGACTATTGAACGTATGCCGGAAACAACGCTTGACGAAATCGCCGACAAGTATGTCGAGATGAACGTGGTGCATCCATTTATGGAAGGGAACGGACGCAGCACCCGCATCTGGCTCGACCTGATGCTCCGTCGCTCACTGAAACTGTGCGTAGACTGGAGCCGGATTGATAAGAATGAATATCTGACAGCGATGAGAGAAAGCGTTATTGACTCAACCAATATCAAAGCGTTGCTGAAAGGTGCGCTGACCGACAAAATCAACGACCGCGAAATGTTTATGAAAGGCATCGACTACTCATATTACTACGAGGAAGAGTAGGCTTACTCTCTAATGCCGTCTATGCGTATTGACAGGCAAAAGTTACGCGGAATATTTGAATTTTGCCTGTAATTTGCCTGTAGAAAATAAAAGAAGCGACTTAACTTGGTGATTAACACTTTGTTAAGTCGCTTTTGTGGTGCCTAGGACAGGCATCAAACTGTATAATTATAAGAAAACAAGAGAAATAATATAGCTATAAATCAGTATATTAATATTTAGGCAACTCTCATTATTTGGATGCTTTTGCCCATATTTTTGCAGTTAGTACACTTTTAGTACACCTTAAATCAAATATTTTTCTTAACTTTGCGATGACGTAATTCCAACCGGAAAAGTGTACTTTTCGTCGGTGTACTAATAATTACAGGTTGGAAAACCGAATACACTCAAAACCCTCTCACTCTATGGCAAAGCTACAGAAACAGACTAAGCAGAACCCCAAACTTGAACAGCGCGAGCTGAAAGACGGACGCATTGCGCTCTACCTTGAATACTACCTCGGACGAAGCGAGGAGGTGGTGAAAGGCGCTGATGGCAAAGTGGTGTATTACACTGAAGGTGCGATGAAGGGAAAGCCGAAGAAAAAAGTCACCCATCTCCGCAAGAAGGAGTCGTTGCCTTTCTATCTCATTGCCAAACCGACATCGCCAGTGGAGCGTCAGCAGAATCGTGAAATTCTCGAAATGGCAGAGAAAATTCGCTTCGAGAAAGAGCAGGAACTGAAGGAGCAGCAGACTGGATTACGCCTTGCGAAGCATCCCGAAGAAATCAATTTCTTCGACTACTTCCAGTCGTTCATAGACAACTACACGAAGAAGGATGTCCGCCACGTGCGCCGTGGGCTTGCCATATTCAAAGAGTTCCTGAAGGAGAAGAAAAAGTATAAGGCTTTTGTGGAAACCATCCGTCCCGAACAGATTTCAAAGGATATGATTCGGGAGTTTGCCGACTATCTACAGTCTCGGTTCACAGGCGAAGGGCCGCACACCCTGTTCCAGCGTTTTAAGAAGGTGTTTAAGAAAGCCACAGAGGATGAAATCTTCCTACGTAATCCGTGTGATGGCGTAGTTATCACAATCGACAGTCAGCAAATTAAGAAAGATATTCTTTCGATGGACGAAATCAAGCAGCTTGCAATGACGCATTACCCTAACGAGAATCCCGTTATACGCCGGGCGTTCCTGTTCTGCCTCTATGCAGGACTGAGGTTCTGCGATGTCAAGGACTTGACTTTCGCTCAGGTCGATTTCTCCAACCGACTTCTCCGTTTCAATCAGGCGAAGACCGCCGGACACAGTTCGGCAAGCTGGGTCAACATGCCGTTGAACGACGTTCATCTCAAGCTCATGGGAGAGCCGGAGAACGGCGACAAGAATCAGCTCATCTTTCCCTTACCTTCCCACACCATGTGTCTGAAGGCATTGCGCCACTGGACAGCCCGCGCCGGAATCGAGAAACACATCACTTGGCACTGCGCGCGCCATTCATTCGCAGTCAACCTGCTCAACAACGGAGCCAATATCAAAACCGTTGCCTCGCTTCTCGGTCATGCCGGACTCAAACACACCGAGAAATACACCCGCGCCGTTGATTCCCTCAAACGCGAGGCCATCGACTCCCTACCGGATATTTCTTTCTGACACATCACGTTTGACTAAAAATTAATACCTTTGTATATGGAAACGAATAACTCTCAACTTGTAATATATCAGACTCCACATGGTGATACCCGTATAGATGTAAGAGTCAAAGGAGATACAATCTGGCTTACTCAGCGTCAGATTGCAGAACTGTTTGGAACAAAAGTACCTGCTATCTCCAAACACCTTAAGAACATCTTCGCATCCGGCGAACTTCAGGAAGATATGGTTATTTCCAAAATGGAAACAACCACTCGGCATGGTGCGATAGCGGGTAAGACACAGACAACTCAAACCAACTTCTATAATCTTGATGCTATCCTTTCGGTAGGCTATCGAGTTAACTCCAAGAACGCCACGGCGTTCCGCATTTGGGCTAATCAGGTGTTGAAACAATACCTCTTGCAAGGCTACGCCATCAACGAAAGAGTTGCTGCGCAGAAGTACGACGAGTTGAGCCAGTTGGTCAAGGTATTGGGTCGCACAATACAGAATCAGGAGAAGTTGACAGAGGATAGTCGCTCGCTGCTCGATGTTGTTGTTGATTACGCATACGCACTTGACACCCTCGACCGCTACGATTATCAGGAGTTGAAGATTGAGGAGACCACCGGCAAAGAGGTATTCCATGCCACATACGAAAACGCAATGGAAGTCATCCGCGAGCTTCACGAGAAATTCGGCGGCAGCACATTGTTCGGCAATGAAAAAGACGACTCCTTCAAAAGTTCCATCGGACAGATTTATCAGACATTCGGCGGCGTTGACCTCTATCCCTCAGTTGAGGAGAAGGCAGCCATGCTCCTATATCTCGTTACCAAGAATCACTCCTTCAGCGACGGCAATAAACGCATTGCCGCCACACTATTCCTGTGGTTCCTCAACGGCAATGGCATTCTTTATAACGAGGATGGCACTAAGCGCATCGCCGACAACACCCTTGTCGCCCTAACCCTGATGATTGCCGAAAGTCGCACCGAAGAAAAGGACACCATGGTCAAAGTCATCGTCAATCTCATCAATAAGAATAACTGAAAATATTTTTGAGTTGGAAGATGGCACGATATTTGCTGTAACTTACAATGAACATAATAGACTATCAATATGGAATGGTTTTTTAGTGGCATAGGAACCGAAATAATATCCGCATTAATTGGTCTTCTTTTTGGAGGGATAGGAGGATATAAAATAGGTGTGCGAAATAAGATAAAGCAGGCTCAGAAGGCCGGTGATAATTCTAATTTATCTCAAACGGGGTCCGTTGTAAAAAACGATGGAAATAAGTAAACAGACACAGCAAGCTGGAAATAACTCGCAGTTGGTTCAGGCTCAAACAGTAATAATTCAAAATGGAATTACAGAACAACGAGCACGAGAGATATTTGATGAGAAAATAGCGATAACAAAGAGAGATTTGACTGTTGAGGCTATAGCAGAAGCTCAAACAAGAATCAACAAATTAGAAGAGAATTTGATCCCGAAAATGCAGAAGATTGATGAAGGGTTAAAGTCATTTGCTGATCCTTCGTTTCAGATGCTATTGGTTGAGGCTCAAAAGTCAGCAGCCTCCTCGGAACGGGAAGAAGATTATGATCTTCTCTCAGAATTGCTTGTTAAACGCATATCTAGCGGAGAGGATCGCAATGAAAGAGCTGGTATTCATCATGCAATCCAGATTGTAGATAATATCTCTTCATCAGCCTTGCAAGCACTTACGTTATTCCATATCAGCTGTATGTTGAAACCCAATCAGGATTTAAAATTAGGGTTAAAGGCTCTCAATGAAGAATATGGTAAATTTATGGATCTTCCCCTTCCTTTAGGAGCTGATTGGATTGAACATCTTGACTTGTTAAGAGCTATACGAATCAATAGTTTTGGGAGGTTCCCGAGTATTGAAGATTTTATTGCTCGACTATGTGAGGATTTTGCTGAAGCTGGGATTAAAAAGGATTCCGACACATACAATGAAGCAATTAAACTTCTTTCCTATTGCGGTCTAAATGGAACCGGTGTTTTTATAGACAATCCTGTGTTTTCTGATTATGTCAGGATTAATATTTCATCAAAAGATGAAATAGATACCCTCTCGCTTCATAATAACATAGCAGGACGACACTTTGTGGTTCCACTTAATAATGCTCAGAAAAACGCATTAAAATCCATACGCAACATGTACAGTAAGGACTCACAACTATTGAAACAAATGAAAGAATGGGTTGTGGAACAATGGGGCGCATTTCACTATCTTAATAAATTTAGTGAATGGTGGAAGCAGATACCTATTTCATTTGACATAACAGCTGCTGGCAGGATTTTGGCAAATGCAAATGCCAATAGGATCGATTCCACAATTTCTAAAATTCAATGATCAAACTAAAAATATTGCTAAGCGTGAATATTTTAGCCCCGTTTAGCAATATATCGGGAAATTAAATAAACAGTCAATAGATAGAATGTAGAGGTCGCAAGTCCAACATAAAGTGACATCGGCTACAACCAGAAAAAGATGTAGCAGGAGTCTTTTAGGTAGGAGTTCACACTTTGCGAGTTGTCGTACGGAAGTTTTCATGATTGCCTCCTGGTGATATCCCTTCCATTTATGAAGCAAAAGCTGGATGAGATCCTCGTGCTTCGCATTGTCGAAGTACAGCATGGAGACTATGGCGGAGATATAGTGGTTGCGGCAGGATGCCAAAAGCGACTATCTGACACACATGTTGTCTGCGGATTCGTGATTCCACAGAATATAGTTCTTGCGTCCGAGCGTTATGGAACGGATTTCATTCTCATTAGAATTGGAATAGTAAAATATTACAATTGGTACTATTATGTCATATCTTTATATCGATGACCGATCCACCATTCTGTGGTTCAAAGCGAAGTGCTCTGCCATCCTTAAATAAGAATCCTATGACCCGGTCATTCGGAGAGACATGGCTATCTCGATTCGAGGAACTGACCAGTGTGTATTTCTTGGGCTGGTCGGATGTCTTAAGTAGTTTTATAGATATTGATTGCCTTGATTGTGAACCAGATAAAAATTGTCTTTCTCCTGTTTTTGTATTATAGATTCCATACCCGTCAGCATTTTCGTATATCTTATATTTTGCGAAAACTACAGCTGACATAATCTCATTAGTGACAATTGGTTCTTCAATGCTCGTGCCCAATTGATTTTGAGAAACTTCATTATTTTCTGGCATAAAAGACACCGAGACAGATTGGATGAGGGTCATTTCTTCTACTCCCTCTCTAAGGTCTGCCTCTCTGAAATTTCCAGAGTTTACAATTGAAGGATTAGATTCATGTGAAGGCTTGCTGCTTTCAGCTTGAGGATTTCCAATGAAATATTCTTCCCAAGGTCTGTCATCGTCTGGTAGTCCGAAGCGTCCGTACATGCCTACATTATCAAGGATAAGACATTGTTTATCACCATTTTTTCGAAGTCCGCGTCCTACCTGTTGGATGTATTTCACCAATGACCTTGTAGGTCTTGCCAACTGAACGAACTCCAAATCTGGGCAGTCAAAGCCTTCGGAGAAAATATCAACATTGACTATTATGTCTAAATCGCCATTCTTGAAATCTTGAACTAAACGTTTGCGAATAGCCGAAGGTGTTTCCGAGTCGATATCGGCAATCTTGATGCCGGCAGCTCGATACTGTTGGCATATATGCTTACTATGCAAACGCGAGATACTATATATAATGCCCTTTTTCCCTTCGACAAACTGGAAGTAGCTATCTAACAGCTGTGCGCGGATACGGCTTGTGTCAACCACCTCTTCAAGCACACTTGTTTTATAGTCACCATCAATGCCAAAATCACGAATAGAATTGATATCCTTGCATAAGGAGCTGTTGATTGGAACGGAATAGTATTGGTAGGGTGCCAGCCAACCTTGCTCCATAAAATCCTTTATCGGCATAGATGGAACCAGTACGTCAAAATTATTTCTGAATCCTCGACCATCCATTCGCCAAGGTGTTGCCGTGACCCCTAATTTCTTCGCTGAAGGGTAAATATCCCATAACCGGGTATATGAGCTTGCTATGGCGTGATGAGCTTCATCAATTATTATGAATTTAGCATCAAAGCTATTGGCCAACTGACGATTAGAAGGATGTGTAATTGTTTGAACTGATGCAACCTGTACTGGCAACATCAAGTCACGCTTATCCTTGAAACTGCCGGCTATAATTCCATGGGGAATATGGTATCGCTGAAGGCTCTCGTCTATTTGCTCAATCAGTTCCGTTCGATGAGCGATAATAAGAATGCCTTCCCTCCGATGCCTTTTTAAGGAGTTTAGGGAGATATCACGTATGATTGAAGTGAACAGTCGAGTTTTGCCCGTTCCAGTTGGCATCTGGTAAAGGACATTATCCACAAAATCCCATTGACCAAAAATCTTCTCTTTGGCCTCTTGCTGATAATTTCTTAGTGAATAATCCGTTAAGCAGATGTCCTGAAACATATTTATGCTGGGCTGAGCGAACTGTAGATAAATTCCAACTCATCGACCTGTTGGGGCGACAATTTATTTCCCTTGGGATCATCCACCATTTTCTTGAATTTAATCAAGTCGTTAATCCATGCCAGCTTTTCAGCTTTAGTGCCGAAAACATCATTGACCTTTATCGCATAGTCCTTTTTGAAAGGAACAAAGCTGGAATCTTCAGCCTTGGTCGCAGTCCAGTTCTTCTCGATGATAGACTTTAGATCGCTGAGGTCTATGGCATCTGTCCATTCAAGAGTCTGAAGGTCGAAATCATCATCGTCACCGTGAAGTTGAATAAGACGAGTAAGACACGATTTCTTAATGTCGTTTACATTGTCCTCCCACGAATTTTCATAGAGTTCCTGTAGCCTATTAAGCACATTAGCTTTGAGAATGATAAATATTTTTTCCGTGAACTCTTTTGCCTTTTGCTGGAGACCTGCATCTTGAGTCTTAAGCCATGTCTCCAAACCGTCGGGATTATATTCGGGATCAATCTTATGGATAGAGTTCTGAAAACGGCAGAGCCATGTTCTTTCTGCCTGCTGGCCACGAATGAATCTCAGTTCATTTTCATCTACAGCAGGGAGATTGCTGAGATAATTTACAAAGATGTCCAAATAGGGGTGCATAGCATCCATTCGCTTTTCAAGTGAGGTGAACTGTTCTATTGCCCCTTTAGTGACAAGGTGCTTGTTGATGGAACCAATCAGAGCAACGAAAGCATAAGTACCACGGTTACACATTATGAATTCCTTGAATAATTTCTCGTCTAACTCACCATGGACGTAGTTGTAACATTCTCTGATAAAGTTGGCTACGCGTTTCTTGCATTCTATCATTGCCTTGTCATGGTCTAGATTTTGAGTGTTGTACATGCAGACGTCCGTATCCCTCGTATAGGTCTGCTTTGAGGCGCGAGGAAGTAGGGATGACTGAAGTAGCCCATTGTCAAAAGGAGTAAAGTTCAGATCAGAAGTGTCTTCACCAACGGAAATTTTGTTTGAAAGGACGCTTGCGCTATCTGCTGACAAGGCCTTAATTATAGAAGAACGCAAGGCCTTGAGTCGGGAGTCTATCTGTTTGGAGTCCCAATTTATATCCTCTTCGAGATCAAGGCGAAGATTCTTGCTTACGGCTTTCTGATTTTCATTGATATCCATGAAAATCTGTAGTTGCTCTCGGGATTCCATATTGATGAAAGCAACAACCGGTATAGTGTTGGTATATTTGTATGGATCAGCATCTGCATAACCATAGAGACGGTGTTGTCCGTCAATTATGTATGCAATACCGTAGGCATTTGGAATGCTGAGCATACCGATTTTAGAGTTTGAGTCGTAGGAGGTATGGGAAGCAGGAGCAAACTGAATTTTCATTTTGCTGCTACCTGTTGTGTCGAAGTTGACAATCAAAGAATTTGGGAAATATCCCCCAGCCTTGATGAATTCTGTTATCTTTGGCAGACGCTTGGCTGATAAAAGACGTTGATAGGTCGGAGCCATCGAGTCATTGACCTTTGTGCGATGCAGTACAAATCCCATCTTTAGGAGAGTTTCCGGTTCCATTGAGAGCATATAGTATTCAAAACCACCCATTTTGCCCTTAAGAGCGGGGATACGAACTCGCTGACCTGAGATCAGTTCGTTCTTAAACATCAGTCCATGGAACTGATAGTTAACACAGGATTTATATGACTTAATCAAACCCTGGAAATAGCGGTATGCGTTTTCGTTGAGATGGAAGATTTTCTTCTCTTCCATCCGCTTTGTATCTTCTGTGCCGACGCGGTAATTGTCGGTGGCAAGGATGAATTTTACTTTCTTGTCACCGTATATTTGCCTGAGGGACTTGATGATCCCTTCCTTATGCAGTTCAATGCCATCAATTACAGCTTTGAAACTTGTCGTTGTAGATATTTTGGACGCAGCCTTGCATTCCACCACAAAAATGGCATCATCACCGACGGCAACCACATCCACCTGTTTGTGGTCACCTTCTCCTTCACCCCATTTTATAACAAGGTGTTCGTCTCGATTGAGGCATCGAAATCCAAGATCATAGAACATAGCCCAGATTTTATCCTCAAATGCAGGTCCTACTTCTTTCTTCTTTTGAAGTCTGACCTTTGTCTTTTTAGCTACAAGTTCAGTCCAACCCTGCTCTTTCAGAACTTCAGCTTCATTGAAGGACACAGAACGTTCTTCATGAGTCTTTCTCCTTAATTTGTATTTTGCGGCGAGGATCTTGAAGTCAGAGCACATATGCTCTCTAATTGCTGCTGCTTGTTCTTCTGATAAAAATGCCATGATATTAAAAAAGTTTAGGTTGGTGGATTATTGGAGTTTCGTAGTTCGTGATGATTACTTCTTTAGGTCTTAACTCATAGCACATGACATTTTTAAGTTGGTTTAGCCGCCTCGTTTTTAACATTTGCCCAGAAGTCGTGCAGCAGGTTGACATATCCATATCGAAAAATACTGATGCGCTGCACATTCCT
>JAETSI010000047.1 GCA_021769725.1 Oscillospiraceae bacterium
TGCTTGTTATCTGGCTGCCTCCACTCACTCCTGTATACCACCCTGTAAATGTATAACCTGTCCTTGTCGGTGTCGGAAGCCCCCCATAAACACCTCCATAAGTTACACTCATGTTCACTATGTCGCAATTTCCACCATTGGCATTAAAGCTTACTATATATGTATTAGGCATCCAATGTGCATATAATATATGATTCAAGTCAGTAGTTACTACTGTACTGCTCGTTATTTGCATTCCGCCTGTTTCGGATGTATACCACCCTGTAAACGTATAACCTGTCCGGGTTGGTATCGGAAGAGTTCCATAGGCATCGCCATATATTACATTCATGCTTTCCGTGCTACACCTTCCGCCATTACTATCAAATAATACATCACAAGTAATTGTTCCCATCTCATCCACGGTTCCATCAGAACTCACGGTTCCTGCCAAAGAATATGTATTAGAAAATGATAAATCCAATTTCAAAGCCGCACGCACACCGTATCGCCCCCTATTAACATCAGGTCCCCCCGCTTCACTGATATTTACCCACACTCTAAGCGCCTCTTGCTCGTCCCATCCCGGAGTACGTAACCACCAATAACACCATGCTTCATCTGTTAGCGTGAAAATTTCACTTTGATTCCCCATTGCCTTGGCATAAGCACTACTTTTACAGTAATGCGCTTCATCATATTCTCGCTCTACAAATCCATATCTATTATTGAATAATTCAAAGTCAGCTAGCAAAAATATTTTATCTAATGTATCATTTCCACCCGCAACTCCCCAAGTAGTATTACCTCTGTTCTCTACTATAGAGGTAGTAATCGCCTTTTGTTCTTCATTCGTAAATGCACTCCCCATAAAGCTCTTTTCTTTATAGCTGATTGACTGACTATTATTTTCTGTCCCATAGCCATTCAGCCAACTGCGAATTGTACTCTTTTCCCAAGAAACGTTTTGCAATACCGAATGATATTTCTGAGTATCCAAAACAACATCTGATAAGAGAAATGCTTGGTTATCTACTATATCCAAAATGCGCCATTTTATTGGTTCATACTTAAAATAATGATACGAAGTACTATCTAACCAATGATAATAAAGCATAGAAGAATCATCTAAAATATCTGAGTCAGTTGCATCATCCTTTTTTATTCTCCGGTATTTAGTACCCTCTAAAATAATTTCATTATGTTCGTCCCATCCCAATGCCTTCTCCAAGGTACTGTACAGGCTGTCAGACACAATAATGTCTCCTTCATATAGAATACTCTCATCTAATGCTGTATATTCTACTGTGGGTATTACCTCTGCCTGTGGATAATTTCCAAACCACACACAATCCCATGTTACCACCTGTCCCGACTCCATGCCAACAGCTTGCATAATGCGTGGATTTTCCAATGTCAGTTCTGCTGCTAGTGCTGTATTATTATAGTTCATTTCCGAATTCCAAATTAACACTAATAATACTATCAACATCATAGACCGCATATATTTCCATATATTTGATTTATTCTTCACCTTCTCACTCATAATTCTTCCTCTCTTTCTCATGTTTGTTCATTCCAAATTCATATTTTTCTCATGCATTCACATATTATGTCTTTCATACATAGCAAAATTCTCAGTGTAAGTCTATTATCTTTTAGATAATTTCTACATTATTTTATCTTTACCATCTTTATTTTGCTCCATGCACCATAATAAGTTTTTCCAGATACCATCTTATAATTTCTCACTCGGACATAGTACTTCGCTTTTCGCATCAAACCTGTCACCGTCACCAACGTTATGGAATTTTTCGGGACATTAAAAGATTTCGTCCCCTTTTTAAAATTCTTTGAGGAAGAATAACTAAACTGATATCCTTGCCCACTTGTATTTTTTCTCCATGAAATAGTAAGTTGCCCTGCAGAGGGAGATTTTGCGGATTTCATTACGGTTCTGGCAGGATGTACCGTCAACACATATTTCTTCGTAATTTTCTTTCCCGTAGCAGTTACTATTGCTATTACCGTAAGCGTTGTCTTTCCTATATTTTTAAGTTTCACAACACCTTTTTTGTCAATTGTTGCTATTTTTTTATTAGAGCTTTTATATGTGACACTTTTTATTCCAACAGTATCAAGATGAAGTACAAGCTTTTTCTTTCCTACTTTAATATTCCCCAATGCTATATATCTGTCTGCCTCTGTAATACCTGATGCAGATTTTAATGAAATCTGTGCCGCTGTTACACATTTTTGGTTATTTTTTTTCGCAATAGCAGCTAATTCTTCTTCTGTTTTTACATTGCGTTCCAAATCATCTACATTTCCTACAGTCAGTGAATTATCTTCATTATTGGTAGCAGGTTGTTTTCCTACAGATGATGTTTCCATTTCTTCGCTCTCTAGCCAATGCGCATATAATGTATGATTAGCTGCTGTCTCCATTATAGTATTACTTGTTACCTGAATACCACCAACTGCTGCTGTGTACCACCCTAGAAAAGTATACCCCTTCCGCGTTGGCTCTGGTAATATGCCATAAATATCGCCATAAATTACACTTTTATCAGTAACGCTACAATTTCCTTCATTTACACTAAAGCTCACTAAATACTTCATAAGCTCTTCATTTACTGTACCATCAGAACATACTGTCCCCGCATATGTCCAGATATCAGAATCATCAAGTTTTATCTTCAAAGCAATTCGGATACTATTCCCCTCATAGTCTACATTGTTATATCCCATGCTTCCATAAGAATAAACCACTAGAGCTGAATTTTGATCTTCGACTGATGAACGCAGCCACCATACAGTATACTCCCAATAGCCCCCCATTGCCCTCGCATAGGTGCTGCTCCTACTTCTGCGTGCTTCATTATCAAAAGCTCTACTATTTTTAAATCCATATAACTCTGTTCTAGCTTCTGTTTCAGAAAGCAAGAAAATTTTATCAGTAACATTATCTTCCACTTCGTTTCCGTCAGTATCATTCTTAGCATCTTCTATCCTAGAACTTATAATTTCTCCCTGCTCAGTAATGGTAAATGCTCTATTTATAAAATTTTTCCGGCTATAATTTATTGCCTGTTGATTACTATCCGCTCCATATCCATTCAACCAACTTCGTATCGTACTAGTTTTCCAAGTAACACCAACATCTGCTTCGTTATATCTCTGATGGTCTAATGTTCTATCTGATAAAAGCAATGCCTCATTTTCTTTTACATATAATACTCTCCACTTGATTGGTTCATATTTAAAATAGTGATATGAAACGTCATCTGGCCATTGATAATAAGGGCAGATATGATAATCATGTGTATAAACCTCCGTGGCATCTTCCCTCTTTATTCTTCGATACTTGACATCATTTAGGATAATTTCATTATTAGCATTCCATTCTGTTGCACTTTCCAACATACTATATATGCTATCAGACACAATAACATCCCCATCCTGCAACAAACTCTCATCTAAGGCTGTATACTCCCCTGACGGCACCACCTCTGCCTGCGGATAACTCCCAAACCATACGCAATCCCATGTCACCTTTTGTCCGTCCTGCATACTGGGAGCATTTACAATGCGTGGATTTTCTAAAATTACTCCTGCTGCCTCCGCTGTTTCTCCCTCAAGACCCGTTCCCATAATCAGCGGCACTGCGAACACCGTCATCAACAGCGTAGCCAATAAACGGCTTTTCCATTTGCTACATTCTTTCTCTTTCATACTTGTTCCTCTCTTTCTTATAGCCTTTACACATATTTTCCTGTGTATTTATATATTAGCTCTTCCTATTTCAAGGTTCGAGAATATTCTTCAATAACAAATCTATCATATTTTCACAAATCACATACTGCCTGATTTTTCTGCTTCGCTTTTGCTGTAGCTCTTCTGCCTCAGATACAATGACATTTCTTTTCCAAGCCTTACCCCAATTCGTGCTTGCATTAAAATCCTATATTTAGAATAAGACATGGCTCAAAAAGCCGCTCCTTTTTCCCGCTGCCTCCCTGCCATGTCCTCTTCCTAATCTACTGCAAGAAAAACAGGCAATTCTATCTCCTGGCATTGTTTTTGAAATCTGATTGCCGTATTCTGCACTTTCTCCAGATATTCTTTTAATGTTTTTTCCATTATCTCCAATGATTTGGCAAGCTCTCTGCACTGCGGCAAAACAGCAACATAACTCATTTGCATCTCTGGTAAAGCATTCATTTTTTCGCTTTGCAAATACTGTTCCATTAATCTCAGTAGATTTCTCTGATATTCTAAATGTTCAATATAGTCATTCATCCATATTCGGTCATATAAAATGATATTCGCTCCCAACGCCTAATCTTCCTCAGTTAAACATATTGGGCAGATCGATATTCGCTATATCGCTTTTCAACTGTGTAGCAGACTGTTCAACACCTGTTAATTGCTGCTGAATGGACATACGGTATCCCATAACTCTTGAATAAGCATCTTTCACTTTTTCCAATGCATCTTCAGCCTTTTCAATAGTTGATCTCACATCGCTTCCACCAAAAACATTACCACTTTTTAAGCGCTCAATTTGTCCATTAAGTCTTTCCTGATGCCCTTTTAAGACATCTAACTGCGAATCTAAACTATCAAGTGTTTTCTGGTATATGGATTTATCCACTTTAATCCTTAATGCTTCAGCCATTTTCTTTTCTCCTTTCTATATCACCCTCAAACATTAATATACTCTTGATTCTGTAGATTTTCTTAGACTATCTGCCGCTTCCTGATCGTTATTAATCATAGCCTGCAAATAATCAAATATTTTTGTAGCTATGCTCGCAATACATTCAATCAAAGTTTCACATAACTCACCCAACTGTTTTACTGCTACTGTTGCTAAATCAATTATCCCCCCTTCTGACTGTCCTGTCAGAATTTCCATAATCTCTTGAACGTATTCCATCGTATTTCTTATAGCTTTCCCTATTTGCTCAATTTCCGAACTGATTGAGCGAACCTCACTCGTAGTTAAGGAAGCACCTTCCAAATCCATCGCCATAATATCTACCTCGCTTTCAACATAAGTATTTCTCTTGTAATTTCTTCCAATTTCAATTTTTGATATTTCCGTACCTCTTTCAATGCCTCCGCCAATTCCCCGGACAACTTCTCCTCCGGAATATAGCTGGCATCCTCTAGCTCCTGCCTCAGCTTTTCACACAAAGCAAGACATTCCTGCAATTCTAAATCTCCTAAGTAACTCACTCCCTTCTGTAAATATTTTCTTTTCTCTCTACATCACCTCCCAACAGATATCTTTCATACATTTATCTTAAAATAAATATAGACATTCCCCATGCCCCACTCCATATTCCGCCAATGTATGCTCCGGATGCAACACCATATCCGAATTCCTGCGGCACAGGATTTCACACCCGGACGCCGCATACATGTTCTGCGTAACATCAGAAACTGCTTCTGCCAGTAATACGACTACTTCTTTTATCGGAAGAAAATCCGGAATCAGGACATCAAACGTTTCTTCCACAGAAGGAACCTCTAGCGTGACTAATATCTTATCCATCTCATCCTCCTTGTCAAGAAATAATATCCATATCATCCGGCTCCAGATCCAGAGCTTTTTCTCCGCTGCAGGGCATCCACAGCGGATATAATTCCTCGTGATAGCGCATAACACAGGAATTGTTTGTTTTTAATGGCTTGGTCAGATTGCGGTATTCCATGGGCAGGCTCACCAGCCCCTGCCTGTGAAACTGTCCGCCATACAAAAGCGCAAAGCCCTCGCTGTTAAACGCCGAGTGCAAAGGGTTCACAGACAACGCCGAAGCATCATCCGGATAATAACAGCCTGCAAAATAATAATTATAACCTTTGCCATCCCGGAAAATTTTTTCCATGACGCTCTGCGCTTCTTTATTTACATTTTGGCAGAAATCCAAAAATCTCTCAAATATCACCCACACCGGATACGTCCGCGACTGCATATAGGAAAAGCACAGCCGCATAGATTCGCTGCTGGTTCTTGAAAGCCCATGGGCGTCACAATACTCATTTCGGACTTTTTTCCGCTGACAAATCAGTTCATACATATCCTTCCAGAGTCTGGTAGCGTCTTCTTCTGTGCTGTGGAAAAGAGTCACGCCGGGCTGATACAAAAGCATCTCCTGAAATACTTTTGTATCAAAAATACTATTCTCGCAACGTTTCATGATGAATAGGTGCATCCCGTTTCGCAGCGCCGCATATAAATAGTTTTGCAGAATGATCCGGATGCCATTTGTGTTTCCGAAATAAAGCGACATGCAATACAACTGCTTTAGCGGCATGGAAATCTTTTTGATATCCGATACCGAGTATCCGAGAGGAATCCGGTTTGGCAAAATATCCTCGCAAAACTCCGCATAGCTTTCCGTATCTGATATCCGGAGAATCTGTTTTGCCTGCTTTGCCCCGCAGTGTCTCTGTGCCAGATGTTTTATCGTCTCCTTCAGCTTCTGCGTTCTCCGCTGCTCTGTGCCGTCAAACCCATATCTTGCAATGTGGCATTCCAGCGGGCGTTCTTCCTCTCTCCAAAGACCTCTTCCCGGCACTTTTTTCGGTTCAAATCGGCATTGCACCCCAAGAATATCGCTATACTCAAACCTGTTTTTCGCCTCCAACACAAGCCTTGTCCCCAGCTCTTTCTTTATTTTATACAGAATGTCATCCAAGCTGCCCGCACTGATGAGGAATTTGATTCCCACGGAATTTGCCTCACGAATCAATATATTTAAATCATAATAAATCGTCTGGCCGCCCTTCCACGAGGACAGCCCTGTGATATTGTCAATCACCACCAAAATCAATGGAATCTTCCGGATTTCCCTATACGCCTCAAAGCTGTTTACTTCCGCCGCAAGAAATTCTGCCTTTCGTTCCGCGATAATCTCATTCAGCAGTTTAAAAAACTTCTCAACCTCCGGTTCTTCGCCTTCTCCCCACACGCCTCCGCAATACCTTGTATGGTCAAAAACATTCAGCAGCATGCTGGAATAATCCAGAATATAATAATTAACATCCTCCGGTGAATAATTACAGACCAGTGTATACAGCATCGTCTGCAGTACTGTGGTTTTTCCTGCCTGGTTTCCGCCTATCACCATAAAATTCTTACATTTCAGAAAATCAAACTTTAAGGGATATTGTTTTTGATTTTCCGGATCATCAATCATTCCAATAACTGTTTCTATGGAATCCCCTCTCTGCAACGGATATTTTTCCTGTAAGCTTTGTATAGAAATATCCGAAGACAATGGCTCTAACCACAATTTTCTTGGCGCTATCTGTTCTTTCTTCGCGAGGTCAGAAAGATATTGCACGATTGCCACAAGCTGCGACACGCCAGAAGCCTTTTTCTCTGCGGCAGGTCTTACCTGAACAATATTCTGCCCTGCGTCATCCAGAAACTGAACATAATCATCCCGGTGTACAACAGCCTCTTCCTGCGGTTCATAGGGCGCTCCACACCAGGCGGACTGCCCCAAGGCAAAATATTCATTATAGCCCACCTGGAGATAAAACCGTCCTGTCTCCTTCAGTTCTGCCGCCTCCGGCCTTTGAAGCATTTCATTGCTGTCCGCCCTGGTCTGTACCTTCAGACATACACGGAATTTTGCGTTGCTGTTAATCTGGTCGTTCACGACACCGGAAGGCTTCTGTGTCGCCAGAATCAAATGCACGCCCAGGCTCCGCCCTATTCTTGCAGCGCTGATGAGCTGATCCATAAATTCCGGCTCCTGACTTTTCAGCTCCGCGAACTCGTCTGAAATAATAAACAGATGCGGCAGCGGCGTTTCCACTTTTCCGCTCCTATACAGCTTTTGATAGGTATAAATATCCATAGTCCCCTCATTCGCTGCACTCTTTGCCTCATTAAAAATCCGCTGTCTCCTTTTCAATTCACTTTCGATTGACATTAAAGACCTCTGAATCGCAGAACCATCCAGATTTGTTATGGTTCCCACCAGATGAGGCAGGTGAATCCCCCTTCCCTCATCTTCAAAGGCCCCCGCCAGGCCGCCACCTTTATAGTCAATCAATACGAAAGCCACTTCATCCGGATGGAAATTGATAGCCAGCGATAAAATAAAGGTTATGATAAACTCACTTTTCCCTGAACCTGTCATCCCCGCTACCAGCCCATGCGGGCCTTGATATTTTTCATGTAAATCCATCAGGAAGGGAGTCCCATCAGCAGAAACCCCAATCCTTACGGCTAATGACTTGACGGGATTATTTTCCTTCCATCTCTTCAACGGATTCAAATGTTCCACCTTGCCAACTCCAAAAAGCTCCAAAAAGGTAATCATTTTCGGCAAAGCATAGGCCTCCTGCAATAGCTTCAATTTTGTATTTGCTATAACCTGCATCATCTGAACTGCCAGCTTCTCATCGACTTCATCGAAAAAGAATTCATCACCAAAACTGTCCGCTTCCCTTAAATATGTAATCTTATTAGCTCCCTCCGAATGCAAATGTATCATTTCATGCGAATTCTGTAGAACCTGCTCAAAAAAAGTAATGACAGATACTCCCAGATTTTTTTCTTCTTTCGTAACAGATTTCAAAATTTCTATGCTGTCAAAAATCTGCTTATTCCACGCAAGTACTACATAATATGGCCGTTCTTTGAGAATTTTCTTCAACTCTCTTGGCTTTTCTAATTCTGATTCTAACTGTTTATTAAGATACTCTCCAACCTGATGGGCAGAAGACAGATCCGTAGCCAAAAACCTGAAATCCCTTTCATCATTCCATATGTGAGGCAAAAAACGAACAGCAGGAATCTCTTTTTTGATTTCATTATCAAGTAATAAAACTATCTTGACTTCGTCATAACTGTGCAAAAAGACGATTTGTATTATCACACGGATAAGAAATTCTAGTTTTTCCTTTTCCTCTCCCAGAACGCCGCATATGAAATTTTCCACCAATGGCAACATGATTGGAACCTGTTCCAAAATCACCTTATCCTTTGCCAGGAGATACATTTCTTTCTCCAATGGATCTTCTAACAAATCAAACTTTTTTTCTGGATAATTCACAGATGCCAGAAGCGGCAGATTTCCATATCCTATACGCAAATGCAAAAAATCTTCTTCTCTGTTTCCGCGCTCCCACAATTTCTTTTTCTCTATTGGATAAGTAAGCACCGTGGAAAGAGATGGATAATTATCATTTAAAATCTCCTCTTCCGCTGATTTTTCGTTCCTGATTTCTTCTTTTTTGTTTTCTAAATATTCCGAATATTTCTCACACCGTAATTTTTCATACTCTTTTTTATCCTTATCTGTATATAAGTGATTCAATAGTGGAAACAAAAGCATACTTAACACAGATGTATAGTTTCCCCGCATAAGTGCAGAACCGCCCATAACCATGGAACTTCCCATCCGCAGCACAATAGGAGCCTGGCTGGAATCAAGTGCAAAAGGTGGAGCTTCAACAGTAATAGGCACAGCTTCAAACTTTTTCTTTTTTCTTGGAAAGCGGTGAAAAAGCTGTTCACTTTTTATCCTTTTCTCAGCTTCCGGAAGTTGAAACAGGCATTCCAAATCCTCTGGTGAGCCTGTCACGGATATCTCTCTTCGTTCCATATCTCTCACTGACACCTTTCCATCCGGATTGTTGAATGCCAAAAAACCTTTCCCAAAAATAATTTTTAGCCCCATTAAATATACAATGTCCCCAAAGTTTAATTCCTGTTCTTCTATTGCCTTTCCATTTACAAAAGTCCCGTTTTTACTGTTATAATCACTCACAATCCATTTGTCTTCTTCTGGTGTAATTACTGTATGTATTTTGGAAATAAATGGATTTTTATATACGATGGTATTTTCTCCGCTTCTTCCTATTGTTATTTCCTGCTCCTGAAGCAGTCGGATCTTCTGATAGCTTTTCCTATTCCATGTGTCGGGCTCTACATACAGTACCGCATCATCGTCCAGAATCGGATATACTTGCATTGGAAGCAATTCAATCTCTCTTTGAATATTTCCGTTAATATCATATAACATCTTATCCTTATTTGATTTTAAAAGCCATCTTTCATCTGTCGCTTCAATAGAAAATGAATTATCATCCTCGTCTGATTCCAAATAAAAACGCCCTCTCTTTTTTTCTGGCAACGTTACAGAACGTATACTTTTTTTGCCAAGTAAGGTAACTATCATTTCATACTCCTATCCCATTTTCTCTTAAGCATGTCTGATTTTTTATAGAAATCACCATTGTATATATATTTAATTAAAGTTTAGACATATTTTGTCTAAATGTCAATAGTCAAATTATGTCTGAAAGCATTTCTCCATTTCACACTATTATGTGATATCACACACTATATTGCTTTTCCTTTATCACAGATACTAAGTTTTCCCAATACAATTCCAGACATTTTCTGTCTAAAGTTTAAAAGTCTCTTTTTGTCTAACTATAATGTTTTCGGGAGGTAATTATGGCAAAATATCCACGAATCCGTGATTTGCGCGAAGATAAATTTTTGACGCAGGAAGCACTCGCATATGCATTACACATCACACAGAGAACCTATTCCAGATACGAGACCGGGGACAGCAACATTCCTCTGGAAACCTTGGTAAAAATTGCAGACTATCATAATACCAGTATCGACTACTTATTAGGCAGGACAGATATCAAAAAGCCTTATCCGTCACAAAAGAGAAAATCATCTCATTAAAATGGTGGGAAACTGCTGAAAAATCCCTAAAAAAGAAACACATGTCTTATGCTAATTATTCACAGCATACTACATGCATTTACAACACCCAACATTTTTACATCATTTCATTCCTTAAAACATCAAGGCGATAAAAATGTGACAATTTCCCGCCACATTTTTATCGCCTTGTCTTCCTATCTCCCCGTAACCTTATGATACAGCTTCTTCAGCTTTGTATTCTTTGCCATCTCAAACATCCCGATAGACTTCAGCACCCGCAGAGGATACAGCTTTTCCTCTTTGATGACCACGGAATGGTTTTCCTCCGGGGATTCCAGGGCGTTCTTCAGCCATGCGAAGGACTCCTGCCGTTTGGCGGCAAGCTTCCTGTTCACTTCCCCATAATCAATCTCCGGCAGCTCCTGGGCCCCGATCTTGTCCGGATTGGTAACGTAACGGCTCATCAGGTCAAAATCCGTCAGCAGGGAAATGAAGCGGTCGGCTCCTCTCTGCGGATTTGTGATGGCATAAAACGGCTTTTCAAACAGCATCGCCACGCAGGTTCCATGGAAGGAATCGGTGATGACTATGTCCGCGTGTTTGAAATAAAACAGCCAGTCTGTCACATCCAGGTCAGAAACCGTATACTCCGGAAGGTCCATGGCCTCCTTGTTTTTCTTAAACAGGTTTGGCCAGCCATCCAGCATAACCACCAGATCTTTCTGGTATTTTTCTGCCATGCGGAGCAGCGCCGCTCTCTTTTGCGGCGTGGGGTCTAAAATATAGGCCGCGATATAGCCCGTCTTTTTCTCCCTGGAAGATTCCTCCGCCACGTTTCCCAGCACACTGGAATCACAGAGAAGTACCGGATCCAGGACATGCTTTGCCTCGATCCCCAGCATCTTCCGGCACATTCTGACATTGATCTCCTCCCGGACGGACACATAGTTCATACGCCGCAGACATTTCACTGCCTTCCACATAAAGCTCCAGGGCGCGATAAAACGGTCCGCTCCGAAGGAGGTGGCATAAGCGATCCGCCGCTTTCCTTCCTCCGCGAAATCCAGAAAATAGCTGTGGCCAAAGATTTTCGTGACCCCGTATTTCCAGAGCTGGTCAGCCCCCAGGAGAAAGGTATCGCACAGGTCGTTCAGCTTTTTTGTATCCTCGACCTGGTAACATTCACTGATCTCATAATGCTTTCTGGCAAATTTTAAAGAATGCCTCTTTTCCATAGCTTCCTGGTCAAAGGGCTTGATCCAGGGACGGTGCACCATCAGAACTGATTTTCCAAGGCTCTCCACCGCCTGGTGCAGGCAGTAATACGTCGCAATGCTTCCATAATTGCATCCGAACCATACGCCAAGTATTCCCACATCATAATGCTTGTCCATTGTAACCTCCAGCGGCACCTCCATCGTGTGCCATATCTTTCTTTGAAGCCGCTCCATAACGGCCGGCCATCCTCCGCCTGATCAGCCTCTTCCGAGCATGCGTTTGATCACCTGCTTCGCGGAATCCGGCAGATGGTTTTTGGCAAAGCCCACCGTTCTGCGCTTTACCCCCCGGGCGATATCCTTCGGGCGCCTGTGGTATTTCAGCTTTCTTTTTAAGCGCTCTGCCGTCTGTTCCCGATATCCTTTGATCTCTCCCCGCGCTGCCTCCCAGGAAGCAAAGGCTTTCCCGTCAGCCAGCCCCTCTTCGCTGTCAATGACTGCCCCTGTGATCCCCAGGCGCTTCAGGCAGCCCTCCAATGCCGCTTCCGGACGGTATACCTTCAGAGGCACTTGATACAGCGCAGCCATGGCTGCCGCGTCCGCCCGGTCTGTGACTACACACCCGGCGTATTTGATCGCCGCTATCCAGTTTTCCACCATCATATCATCGTCCAAAACCACCGTATTTTTTCCGGCCCTGGCAAGGATTTCCGCCGCCCGGGCGCTTCCCTTCTCCAGATAGACGGCCGTATAGTTTTCCGGCAATGAGATATCCGCGTATTTTACTAGCTCATCGTACTCCTTTTGTCCCAGCAAAAACAGGGGGCTTAAAGGATTCCCGATCTCTTTTTCGAAAAATACTTTTTTCTGCTCCTTTTCGGCAAACCCAAACAGGGGGCCGCGCCTCTCGTCCCATACCTGGTTCGGTCCTGCCAGAAGCCCCCGGCAGGTGCCTTTTAAGGTGTCCATCTTCCCGATCCTGTCCACCGCGCTGACCTTTGGATAGTAGCGGTTGGCAAAGGCGGTGAGCCTGTGTTCCAGAGGCGTGATCTTTTTTTGATCCTCCTTGACCCTTCGCACCATCAGCACAGAGTAATTCATCCGGCTCATGGTCTTATACAGGGCATAATAATTCAAAATATCCCCGTAGCTGTCCCCGTTCATGCCGTATAAGGCATACTCAAAAAAGTTGGCGGCACAGCACTCGATCGTTCTCGCGTAGGAGCAGTCCCTGATCATGCGGACAAAACGATAGCGCATGGCATTATTTTTAAAGGGACGGGCAAAGGGCTGCCCGTGGGTAAGGATATACTGCAGGTCAATGGGTTCCAGCAGCACCAGCTTTTCCCTGATCGCATCCAGAAGCTTTCTTCCTTTTTCACTGTTGACGGAAAGAATGGAGGTGCCATAGCCGTCCGTCAGTTTGGGATCATATTTCTGGACGCCCCAAAAATCACCCAGTGTAAAATCACCTTGGCGGGGAATCGCCGAGTACAGGCACACCTGGCAATGGGGCCGCACAGAAAGGCAGGGAAGGAAGGAACGGTAATGCAAGTCCTCGCTTCTCACCTTTCGGTACACGTCACCGTTCTCGTATTTGACGGTCATCTCCGTAGACCATCCATAATAATCCTTGTCCCTGAAACCGATATACGAAATCTTCTTCCCTCCGTGAACCTCTTTCAGATATTTTTGGAACCATACCGGGGAAGGGCCGCCGTGGCACAGCACATCCAGGGTGTACAGGTTGTCATAGTCCTTCCCCAGATAGCTGCGCAGTCCCGCGATCTGGCAGGGACAGCCGGAATACAGGGCCGGCTTTCCCTGATCCAGCACCTTTTTGATCTCCTGGTACGTCTTTACCGTATTACTCTGAAGATACTTGGAGGCTCTTAAGGGGCCCATATCCTTCTCGTCGTAAATCACCACATGAGAAAGCTTATGGTTTTCGTCAAAAGCCGCCCCGCAGACTGCCCCGCCGTTTTTCAGAACATACTCTGCCGCCAGTGAGAAAATACCGCCGGAAGAGCTCACGGAACGGACCTGGTTGTCACCGTAGGCCGCATACATATCCGGCACCTTGAAATGATCCCGTTTGGCATGGAGGGACGGGCAGGCCTTCACACATTTCCCGCAGCGGATGCATTTTTCATCATCAATCACAGGATAGAGGAAGCCCTCGTCGTCGTATTCCATGGTGATAGCGCCTACAGGACAGCTGTTGTAGCAGGCTCCGCAGCCGCAGCACTCCTTCTTTGTGACACAGGTTATATTTTTCAGCTCCGCCCCCGGCGCCTTCAGCGCCTCACGCAGCCATTTTTCTGACCGTGCCCGCTCCATCTCCAGCACTTTGCGGATACGGGAAACATCCATTTTTTCCAAAAGCTCTGCCTTTGCCGCAGCCCTGGCAGGCTTTCCAAACAGGCGGTGGTTCAACGCGAACAGATCTGCCAGGGAAGGAAGCTCCGTCCTGCCCTGCTCCTTGTCTGCCAAGCAGATCACAGGCTTCTCAAAGAGCAGCGCCAGCTCCGCCCCCTGACAGGAATCTGTGATCACACAGGACGCATCCATCACCAGGGCTACCCAGTCGGCAGCCGTAAGCTCCCTTTCCTCTGTGATCTTTACAAGCTTTTGTCCTTTCTTTTTAGCGACAGCGTCAAACAGTTCCTCCGTCTCCGGCGTAATCTTTTCCAGATCGGCCAGGACGTAGCCTTTTTCTTTTCTCCTGCTTTTCTCTGCCAGCTTTTCGTAATCCGCCCGCTCCAGCAGAAGCACACTGTCCAGCACCTGCGGTCCCTCAACGCCGAACTCATTTTTCAAAATTTCCACAGCGTCTTCTTCCCGGGCGGAAATGGAGCTGAACCGATGGATCAGCTTTGTCGTCCCTGCGATCTCCCCGATGGGAACGGATGACTTGTCCTTTCCGAAGGAAACTCCGTAGGCAATCTTCTTTTTTGCGTCCTCCGCAAAATCCAGATAAAATCTCTTTCCAAAAGCCTTTGCCGCTTCATACTCCCACGGCTGGCTGCTGTTTACCATAAAAGTGCCGCAGAATGGATTGAGAAGCTCAGGTTCCTCCTGGCCGTCGATCACAAGCACGGAATACCCCATACGCTCCAACACAGTCTTTAAGCTGTAGGCGGCCAGTTCATTCACATACCTTCTGCCCTGCCAGTCTCCCAGAAGCCCGATATCATAGGTCTTCCCCTGGATCGCCGCAAGCTGGTCTTTCGTCTTATCTATCATGCTGTCCTCCTATATCATAATTCCGGCCTCCCTGTACCTGGCCGAAATGCTTTTTATACAGATCCCCCCGCCGGACAGGCTCTTTGCCTGCGGCGGTTTCATACGATACATATGATTTAAGTGTCAAAACTGGTTCACGGATTGTTCCGCGCACAGCGCTCCCACAATCCTCCTGAAAATTCGGAATCCGCGGGCCCCCTTCCCCACTTCTTCCTCATTTCCAGGCATGTCATAAAGTCTCTCATCCACTGTCATGCAAGCATGACGTGAATTCGGACTTTTGACACTGAAACCATACATATTATACAACGAAAACTTCTTTTCTGAAAGCCTTTCTCGCCCATTTCCGAAGATTTCCTTCGGCGGCCTGTAATGGGTTTTTCCCTTCCCGGCGGCGAAATCCTGGGAAAATCCTGAAAAATCCCGAAAAATCCTGCAATTCGTGCAACTCACTCTTGATTTTTCAGGATTTTGTGCTATACTAAAGCTAAGGGGCATTAGCGCAGTTGGGAGCGCGCCACATTCGCATTGTGGAGGCCGTGAGTTCGAATCTCATATGCTCCAGTACCGGAGAGCCTTGAAAATCAAGGCTCTTTTTTATTCTATACACACTCTAGTCAAATCCTTTCCTTCCGCGCAGGCGGATCCCCTTGTACCAGAAAAATATAATATGCTTAACCGGGCAGCCGGGGGACGTGCTCCCACCCGTTCCGAGTCTTGCGGAAAGGGGTGGTGTTTATACGAAGAATTTATGATTATCTTGACAGCTGTTAACGTAATCATCGCCGTTCTAAATTATACACATAAAAAATAGCCGTCCTGCCCTGGAAAAGCTGACGACTATTTTTTAGCCAATGTTTCGCCGGGACGGGTGAGTTACGGTCACCTTCCGGCTGTCTTGTTAAGCACATTATAAACCACCATGGTACATTTGTCAAACCTTCTATTTCTTGCGGGGAAGCGCCACTCTTTGCGCTAAAGTGAAAACTTTATTTCCACTTTAAAGGGGGGAAAGTGGATTTTAGACAATATAAATCTTCCTTTCTTGATATAAGCGTTTTCGACTTACACACTCTTTTTATCAGAAAGCACGAAGTTAAGCAAAGATACGGATTGGGAAAAGCAAAGGGGCTATCTATTTACCGACAGCCCCTTCATAAGCGCATAGAAATGTTTCTGCTATACGACGGCTTTTTTTCTTTTGCCGCCGTGCGGCAGATTCTTTAACCTGAATTATTCACGGAACAGTATCTGACCTGATAACTGTACCATGAATCTGAAAATTGATCCATGCAGCCATAACATCACTCAATTAACCCGTCAGAAGGGTATAAAATC
>JAETSI010000048.1 GCA_021769725.1 Oscillospiraceae bacterium
TGCTGATCACGGCGGAAATGTGTGGACGCACGTTGTTTCGCTCAGGCGTGACGACGCTCAGAAAATGGGTTACGATAATCTGAATGCGTGGCGTGATCTGGTTATTCGGCAGATTCCGAATATAGCAAAAAATCAAAGATAGATCTGAAAAATCTGCGGTGGTATGCAGCTTTCCATGATAAGAAAACCAATCCTCATGTTCACATTATTGTTTATTCAACAAATGAGCGTGAGGGATTTTTGACTAACCACGGAATAGAAAAAATCCGCAGCGGATTTGCAAATGATGTTTATTCTGATGAACTTTTACACCTCTACGAACAGCAAACAGACTTGCGTAATCTTTTGAAAAAAGAGTCGGAACAACTTATGAAACAGTTTGCAAAGAGTATTTCTGAAAATAAAAATTATGATGCGGAGCTTATTGATCTTGTTGCAAAACTGCATGTGCAGCTTGCGGAATCAAAGGGCAAAAAAGTTTATGGTTATCTGAAATCTGACTTTAAGAAAACCGTTGATGAAATATTTGAAAAGCTTGCAGGCAATGAATCAATCAAGAAAATGTATGAACTCTGGTGCGAAATGGAACAGCAGAAACATGATGTTTATTCGTCTGCAAAAGTTCAGTTTCCAAATTTGGTTGATAACAAGGAGTTTAGGTCTGTTAAAAATATGATTATTCAGACTGTGATAAAAATGGAATTTCCAACGTTTAATATTGAAATAGAAATGCCTGAACCTGATTTTGATATTCCCCTACAAATTGATGATGAAGTGATTAATGAAACTGTTGATAACAGCGTTGAAAATTCTACGCAAAATAAGTTATACATCAAGTGGAGCGATTCTTATAAAGAGGCTCACAAGTTAATTTTAAGCAAGGAATCGATGCCTGATGATTACAAAAAAGCGGAGAATTTATTGTTGTCAGAGTCGAATAATGTTCTTGCGCTTTATGATTTGGGGAAGCTGTATTCTATGGAAAGATCAGGTTTTAAAGATGATGAAAAATCATTTAAGTTTTATAAAAAAGCCTTGCAGGGGTTTATGCAAATTGAGTCGAAAACTAAGAAAATAAAGCCATATTTACAGTATCAGATTGGTATGATATACTTCAAGGGATTGGGTACTCTAATTGATAATCAGAAAGCTGCTGAATATTTTGAGAAGTCCGCTGAACTTGGAAATCAATACGCAAAACGGCTGCTTGCATTTGAGTATATCAGCGGAAAAAAATTTGAAAAGAATATGGACAAAGGCATTTCCCTGCTGACTGAATTTGCTGACAGTGGCGATTCCTTTTCCTGTTACAAGCTTGGCAGACTCTATTTTTTCGGCGCTGAAGATTTGGAAAAAGATAAAGAAAAAGCAATGCAGTATTTGAATTTATCTGCAAAACAGGGCAATGAGTATGCTCAAAATATCCTTGATAATCAGGAAAAGTTTGAAAATGAAATGCTTGCAAATACAATTTTCAGCTTGTTTGTAAATTTGAGCAGATGCATAGAGGACGACTATCATCGCAAATTTCAATCGGGTAGAAGAATGATTGACAGCAAACTGCAGAGAGTCATTCAGGATAAAAAGCAGTCGCTTGGCATAAAGGATGATTTAACTCAGAATTTTTACTGATTTGATTATTCATGTGGGGCTTGCAAATAAATAAAAAGTATGATAAAATAATATAGAAAAAATGTACAAGGAGAACGAAAATGAACAATAATCCCCATATTCACACGGAGGAAGAAATTACTCAAATTTTACTTGAAGCAATGGAAAGTTTTAACGATGTTCTGGACTTTAATATTTCGTTAGATAACACTGTCATCGCATTTTTTCACTCCTCAAAACGGAGTCGAAATTTATGAACGTTTTTGCAATGAAAATTTTCCAAATAGGGTTCATGATAATTATAAGGCAGATGGGTATTTTGAAAGCATGGCGGCATCAGCTTTTGTGGGTTCAAAATATGGAATTTTGATACGTTCCGACTTGAAATGGAGTTCTTATGAATATTTCAGAGTGTTTCTTCATGAAATATCTCATATTTTTTGCACAGTAAATGAAATTGAGGGCGGTGGATTTTACGATAAATATTGTCAGGGAAGCGGCATTGAGGACGGTATTATAAACGCAGGGTATGCGGTCTGGAGAGAAGCGATAGCGGATATTACAGCGGACGCAGTGTGCAGCGATATGGCGTCTATATCTTTAAAAAATGTAAGAAACGATATCGTTCAATTATATGATATGATTTCTTCGTCTAACCCAAATTCAAAAAAATGTATGTCCATTATCATTGCGTATTTAATGATTTCTTCTGAAGTTGCCGGTACTGAAAACTGGTATGAAGCGGAAAAAGCTATACGGAATAATATAAATTTTAAGGATGATTTTATTTATCGTATTGCAGAAATAGTTTTTAAAAATCTTAATAATGGGGATTTCTGGACTATAACCCTTGATTTTATTGTTGATCTGGGAGAAACGTATATATCTTTACTGACAAACAAATTTTTTAATTGAATAATTGAATATTTTAGCGGTCAATGATTTTCGTTGATCGTTTTTTATATTAGGCGCATCAATTAGTTGGTGCGCCTTTTTCGTCAATTCCGCCCATTTGCGAGGTGTTTTTTGGGGCGGATTTGCGGTAGATTTAATAATATTATATCATAAATTTTGTAAAAGTAAAGACTTTTTTGAAAAAATTTGTACTGAAAATGTGATTTTAACATGAATTTAAAGTCGTTAAACCGTCATATTTCAGTCGGAATGGAGGGCTTTTATGGCTAAAAGAGGAAGCAATATTTATAAACGCAAGGACGGACGATTTGAGGGTCGTGTGCCTGTCGGTTATCAGGAAAATGGGAAAATCAAGTATAGATCCGTATACGCAAGAACGCTTTCCGAGGTCAAGGAAAAGATGTCGGAGGTGTATTCGATCAGGCAGAATCAGCCTGTTTCGGCTGAAAAAATTACAGTCCGTGAGGCGGCAAAGCAATGGCTTTCGGCAGCAAAATTGCGTGTTAAGGAATCAAGCTATGCTAACTATTTAAACATCGTTAATAAGCATATTCTGCCGATTTTAGGCGGAGAAATGATGATGAATCTTAATACGGGCAAGCTGAATGACTTTATTAATCTTAAACTGGTCAGCGGCAGGCTTAACGGAAAGGGCGGACTTTCTGCAAAATCTGTCAGGGACATTATGACGGTATATCACAGTATTGAAAATTATGCAGCAAGAGAATTTGGGATCAAGGAAACTCATTTTACTATGCCTAAAATTGAGAAAAAACAGACTGACATTTTAACACCTACCGAAAGAAAAAAATTGAAAATTATTTGATGCACAATCAGAATAAAACAAATATTGCAATTCTTCTCTGCCTTTTCACGGGACTTCGTGTAGGTGAGCTTTGCGGTTTAAAATGGGAGGATATTGACTTTGACAATGCTGTTTTGTATGTAAAAAGAACGGTTCAGCGTGTCAGCAAAAACGGAAAGTCACAGGTAATTATCGGAACTCCAAAAAGTAAAACTTCCGTCCGTACTGTTCCGATTCCCACGTTTGTTTTGGATATTCTCAAGAATTACAGAAGCTGCGGTGATTTCTATATAATCACAGGAAAAAGTAAGCCTACTGAACCGAGAACTATGCAGAATCGGTTTAAATCCATTCTGAAATTATGCGGTATCAGAAATGTCAACTTTCATCTTCTCAGGCACACCTATGCCACAGTTTGTATTGAAAAAGGTTTTGATCCCAAGACTCTCAGCGAACTGCTCGGTCATGCCGATGCTGCTATAACTTTGAACAGATACTGCCACCCCTCGATGCAGATCAAGAAAGATTATGTAAGCCGTCTTTCTCTCACAGCTTAATTTTTTAGCCGTCAGTTTTTTGTAAACACTGTATGCAATTAATATGGATTTTCGGCAGTATATCGCACTTGTTTGACTAATGGGCGGAATTGACGAAAGATTTCACTTCCCTTTTAATTATATCATACCTTTCCAAACGCAGAATATACGGTTGATTTTTTTTAAAACATATGGTATTATTAATAAAAATGGGGGTGGGTGAAGCCTATATGTTAAAGATAGCAATAGTAGACGACGAATATGATCAGATTCAAGAGATAAATCAAGTTGTTTCAGGTTTTTTTACTGAAAAGAAAATATTGATTTCCGTCGATCTGTTTACAAGCGGAGAAGATCTGCTCAATGCCACCGCTATGTATGATATTATATTTCTTGACATTCAGATGCCGGGAATAGACGGCATTGAAACAGGACAGCGGCTTCGTGTAAACAACAAAAATGCCGCTATGTTTTATATAACGTCTTATCAGAATTATATTCAGCAAAGCATGACGATTCATCCGTTTGCTTTTATTGTGAAACCGTTTACTGACGAAGATATTCGTAAAAACCTGGACGACTATTTGAAATACAAACACTGTGATAAAAAGAAACAAAAAGAATTGTTTATGATAGATACCGTTGATGATCGGCATTTTAATGTAAATATGAACGAAATTATGTATTTCAGCTATAAAGGCGAGCGTATTACCGCCGTATTCATGAAGAACTCGTCTTTTGAAATCAAAAACAGCTTAACGTCAATTTACGAAAATCTGAATCATGATTGTTTTGTGATTCCGCACAGAAGCTTTATAGTTAATCTTCAGCATATAAAGGAGATCGACGGAAAAAGCAAAAATATTGTAATGAAAAACGGTGATCTGGTTTTTATAGCCCGTGGAAAATATAATGATGTTATAAATTCGCTTACCGGCTATATTGCCAACGAGGAGGTTTAATATGCAGTTTGTGCTTGATTGTGTTACAACATTATTAATTGCTGTACTTTGTTTTTTAATGCTTTTTCAAAAATATGAAATTAAACGTGAAAAACTGATTTTTAGAACAGCAACTCTTACTGGTCTCATTGGAATAAAAATCAGCAGTATTCTGCTTCAGGTAGCTCCTTTGAATTTATTTATGAGTTGGCTCATGTGTTTTTCAGTGATTTTTTTGATGTATCAATGTAATTGGCGAACGGCTCTTATTTATTCTATTGTTTACGATATGATAGTACTTGTAACGGATGCGTTTGGAGTTCTTTTTGTATCGGCATTTTACGGAAACACAATTACAGAAACTCTTGGTGCGACCGATCTTGTCTGGCATCATCATATCTGGAACTGGATAATGCAAATTTTTCTTTCACGAATTACGGCTCTTGTCATACGAAAAAAAGATAATACCAATGTTAAATGGTATGAATTTATATTTTATATATTTCTATTTTTATTTCAGATAGTTTTTTTCGCCAGTGTATCATCCGCAATTCAGAATTATATGAGCGGAAAGTTTTTAATATTTTTAATGCTCGGATTTATGATTTTGGATGTATGCGTTATGGTAATTCTTAACAGAATTTCTGCTGCAAGAGAATCGGAACAAAGATTACGCCTGATGCAGCAGCAGGGAGAACTTCAGCATCAGATGTATCAGGAATTGCAAAAGAAATACGCAGAAACTTGTAAAGTTGCACATGATATAAATCGTCATGTTACATCATTGAAAGCATTGATTGAAACAAATGACTGCAGTGATAAAGCTCAAAAATATTTATCAGATCTTACGGTGGAATCTAATAGACTGTACCCTGCTATAAGAAATCAAAATCCAATGCTGGAGATAATTCTGAATACAACAATGGCAAAATGTAAGAGCAATAATATTGAGTTCAGTATGAGCATTGAGGATTTTGAAATGCCGTTTATTTCGGATATGGATATGACGACAATTTTTTCAAATTTATTTGATAACGCAATTGAGGCATGCAGAGAAATTGTCAAATCACGAAGAAAAATAAGAATGATCATGCGTGCGCAAATGGGATTAATAGTTATTAAAATAACAAATCCGTGTGCGGATTTTAATATATCTGATATAAAATTTGGTCGCAGTACAAAAAAGAATCATTCGGGGATAGGCTTATCTAATGTCAGAAAAGCTGTGGAAAAATACGAAGGGATAATGAATGTAAAAAAAGAAAACAATATGTTTTGCGTTTCGATAACATTTGTAAATAAAATTTAATTACAAATTCATAAAATGCTGTACTTTTGGGTGGGTACAGCATTAATTTTTTACTAAAATTTACCATTCAGTGTCAAAAAACGACATTTCAGTGCAAAAGTATTGCGGTTGCAAGTGGAATGTGATATAGTGAAATCACAAGATCTTGAATAAAAAACAGGAGGTAAGGTTTCATGAAAGAAACAAAAACAAAAAAGAAAGCGTTGACAGGGGCAGCAGCTATTGCCAAGAAAAGTGCTTCATTCTTTGGCGATCTTTACTGCGGCTGGTGGGATTATCAGCCAAAGAAGCCGATGGCAGTGAAGAAACAGCATAAATCCTGATGCTTGAACGATTATCGGAGAAGTTTGTAGGGAAGCTGATCAGGGTCGGAATTATTTCCGAAACAGATGCAGACGTGTATGTGTACGGATTTTTCCAGTTGGTAATGATGCTTCTGAATATCGCTACAACGATACTTTTAGGAGTTTTGTTTAAACTTCTGCTTCCCTGCATACTGCTAAATATATCATACATTGCAATAAGAACAAGCGCCGGAGGACACCACGCGGGAAGTCCTATGAGGTGCTATGTAAATTCTACGATAATGATCTCTGTTTTGCTTGCGATAATCAAATGGATTCCGTTTCAACGAGCTGTATCCGTTGCAATGCTTGCAGCAGCAAGTATATTTATATGGGTTACAGCTCCGGTTGAAACTGAAAATAATCAATTGGATGAAACGGAAAGATCTGTACATCGCAGACGTACAAGAGTAATTCTGATAATTGAAATTGTCGCTTTTGCAATATGTATGATTTTAGGGGAAAATCAAATATGCAAGATTATTGCTTTGAGTGTTTTTACCGAATCGGTAATGCTTGTGGCAGGGATATTGCAAGGATTAAAGATGAGAAAAAATAAGGAGGAATTCCATGAGTAAAAAACTCAGTCGGATATTAGCCGGAACACTGTCTGCAATGTTTGTAGGACAAGTTCTGATCTATGGCGACGGTACATCGCAGGGCATTCTTCATGCCGAAACGATAGCATCGGCAATTGATGCAAGGGAAGCGGCAAAAAATGAAAAACAGCTTGCCAAAGAGTTTGAAGAAGCCGCGAAGGATCTCGGCAAAGTGGATTACTTTGAACTGCCTGAAGCTGTGGAGGAAAATATTTCAGCACATGGCAGACGTGCAAAAGTAAAGTCTGAATCCGAATTTGTATGGGATTATACGGCAAAGTCCCTTATTACGGAAAATATAGCGCAGACGAATGTAAACTCTGTTTCTGAATTAGCTGTAACAGGTAAAGTTTGCAAGGGGACGGTAAACGGTTATGTTGCAAGCGATGATACGCCGATTTATGTGCGTATTTTTAATGGCAACTGGGAGGAACTCGCATATCAGGAAGTGAGCGACGGCGGCGAATATAGCGTGGTTGCCAGCGGTTCAGATGTTTACCACGTAAAGTTTGAATGCGACGGTTACCTTCCGTTTTACCTCAAGGATTTCGGAACAGGCGCTTATCAGATAGGTTCGGGTGAATCAAAAGATACGGTTACTCTCGTTCCCGGCGACACGAAGTACAATGAATGGGAAAATAATCAGTGGAGCGATGACGTTATTAACGGCAGCGACCTTGCTTATGTGCGGAGCTGCCTTGGCGCATATCGTGGTGACAGTGATTTTAATCCTACGATGGATACAGACGGAGATGGAGTTATTAGTCAGGAAGATCTTGATGAGTTTTGTGAATTTTACGAAGAACTGCGTGAAAATAATGAAGAAGTAATTTTATCTGACTTTGTACAAGATTTAGATATTAATCTGGACGGTGTAATTAACGATACAGATTATAGTATACTTTCTAAAATTATTGAAAGCGGCAGTAATCCAGATGGATATATGCTGCCTGATTTTAATTCAAATGGAGTCTTTGATGCAGACGATCTCGATGCATTCAAGACGTATCTTGATGATGCGAGAGTATACCGTTCAGATGTTTTTATCTATAATCATGAAATGACAGGCGATGTACTTGTAAATTCTGATGATTACGACAATGATATTCAGAAAATTAATACAGACGCTCAAAAGCATAGTCGTTCGGAAAATTACTTTGAGTACATGGATAAAAACAACGACGGAACTATAAACGATTTTGATGTTTCGTGGTTTTCAGCAGCGTATACGGCATCAGGAAATCTTGACTGGGATCACGCATTCAAGAGAAATCTGAAAATGCTTTCAGGCGGAAAATTCTCTTATAGCTTCAATCTCCACGACACGAACTTCGATCTGAACGGCTGCGTTCTTTATGTTGCCGACTGTATGTCGTTTACTACGGATATGCCGCAGTTCTGGGCAAATAACGGAGCGACTCTTGACATCAACGGCGGTTTGCTTATGGTTGGAAACAATCTTGTTTTCAGAACCGCATCACCTGACGGCTGGAACGGTACAACCGGTCAGCTTATGGATCTGAATAACGGTCAGGTTATTATCGGAAATGAATTTCATTCCGGTCAGGTACACTGCTATGACGTTATTGAAATGACCAATGCCAATGATCTTCTTATGATCGGCGGTAATTGGAGATACGTCACAAGTCAGGATATGGATGGAAAATGGACAAACGGACAGCTTTGGTTTCTCGGACCCGAATGGGCGGTTAATGAGGAATCCGGTCCGAAATCTGTTTATTCATCGGAAAATCACACGATTTTCTTAGGATATGCAGGCGGAAAACAGAACGTTTTATGGCATAACAACAAAGAATTTATAGACAATGAGGACGGTTCGCTGGCAACAGACAGAACCTTTAATTTTGACAGCGTAGATGAATATGGCTGGTATGAGCATCTGATATTTATCAACCCATTTACTCCCGAAAATTACTGGATCCGTCCTTGGTGGAGAACTTCTTACGGATATGATTATACTCTCTATCGTAAGGGCTGGGAAATTGGTGACGGCGTACATATCGCAACAGGTAACTACACAAAATCCTTTACAGACCTTAGTATTGCATCGCCCGGAGTTAAGTCCGATTTTGTCAGAACCTACAACTCAATGAGTAATGAAGAAGGCTCTTTCGGTATCGGCTGGGATTTCAATATTGATGTCAGCAAAATCGTAATTCCTGCCCCCGGTTATTATCAGTTTGTACTTCCCGACGGCTCTAATACGACGTTTAAGGACAATGGAAACGGCGGATTTGAGTGCATTAATGCTCATAGCACAATGATAAAGTCAGGCAGCGAATATACTGTTACAAACGCAGCTCAGTCGCAGTATCATTTTAATTCAGAGGGCAACCTTGACTGGGTAAAGGATGCCAACGGAAACACTCTGACAATTTCTGCAAAAGAAAATAATCAGAGAATCGTAACCGATTCCACAGGCAGAACTTACACAATCACTTACAACGGAAACGACGAGCATTCCCGTATAACTAAGATTGAGGATGGCGAAGCTGACCGTACTGTAACTTACGAGTACAACGGAGATTTTCAGCTTTTGTCGGCAACAAGCGTATCCGGCGGTACGGAGAGATACGAGTATGACGAAAACGGCAGACTCTGTAAAATTACAAACTGCTATGACGAATTAACAGATCAGATCGTTTACAACAGCAACGGCTCGGTCAATTGGCTGAAAAATGCGGCTGGACTCAAACAGGAATACGTTTATGATAAGCTTGAAAAGCAGACTGGTCTCAAGGAATTTGATGGCAGCAAGCTTGTAAAAGCATTCACTTACAACTATGACGAAAAGCTTGCTGTAAAGACAAATACCGTTGAAACGGACGGTCAGACATACGAAGTTGATAAAATTACCTACAGCATGGTTGACGGCGAAAACAGGTATGATGAGATGTCCGAAAGCGTTGATATCATGGGAAATACGACCAAGTATGAACGTGATGCTAACGGCAATGTTACAAAAACAATAAATCCCGACGGCACATTTGCGCTTGCAAAGTACAACGATAAAAATATGCCGATAATTCAGGCTGATGAAAGCGGAAATATTACAATTTCTCAGTATGACGAAACAGGAGTTAATGTTGTAAAAAGTTATCAGAGCTTGACTGCTGTCAGCGACGCATCGGCTTTTGTGAATAATTTCAGCATCGACTCAGTAATCAATGAAGCTGATTATGCAATGACCGTTTACACCTATTATCCGGCAAGCGAAACAGCAGAAATTGCAGGTCTTATCCGCACGATTACAGACGCTGAAGGGCACGTGACCGAGTATACCTATGGTACATCCGGATACGCCAAAGGACTTCCGATCAAGAAAATAATCAAGGACGGAAATACCGTTGTAAACTCCGTTGAATACGAGTACAATTCACAGCTTCAGGTATCAAAGGAAAAGACAAGCGTTGATATTTCCCAAAATACTTATGCTGTAAAAGAATTTGAATATGATAAGTTCAATAACGTTACAAAAATCAGCGATTTCGGTACGGGAAATACTCCTGCTGTTACAATTGCTGAATATGACTTATTAAGCAGAAAAACTGCCGAATATTCGCCTAATTTCTCTGCTGATAAGAGTCATGGAACGCTTACAGCTTACTACCCGAGCGGCGCAGTAAAAAATCAGACTGACGCTCTCGGAAACAAGACGTCTTTCAAGTATGACGCATATGGAAACGTAATTGAAAACACTAATCCCGACGGTACGATAAATATTACTGAATACGACGGATTACAGCGTGAAAAAGCTGCATACTTCAAAGCCGGCAGCAGTAACCCAAAACAGATCCTTACAAAAACTTCATATGAATTTGAAGAACACAATTTCACTGTTTACAATTCAGCAGCGGACATCAGAAATATTTCTTACAAGGGTCTCAGAACGCAGAAAACTTCCTATATCACAGCCGACAAACAGGTGATAACAGAAACTCTGACTGATTTCAGAGGCAATGCAGTTGAAGAAAAAACTAACAGCGAAACCAAGAGAACAAGCGCATATTTCGCAAACGGACAGCTTGCAAAAGTTACCGATGCGCTCGATAACTGCACAACTTATGAATACAATTATCTGAACAAACTGACTAAGACAGTTTCGCCTGTCGACGAGCGTAATTCGGAAGTTATCAACGAATACGACAAGATCGGAAATCTCATTAAAACAATTCAGAAACTTGATAATAACAAAAACAGCGTAACCGTGAATAAATACAATGCAATGGGACTGCTTGACAGGGTAATCCTCAGCGACGGTACTGCAAACGGCGAAAAAAATATCACAAAGTATTTCTACAACAATGCAGGAATTCAGACCAAAATGTACACAGGTATGTCATCCGAAAATGATGATACATATCTGACTACAGAGTATGAACATGACAGCTTCATGAGACTTGTCCGTACAACCGACAGCACAGGCTACAATTCGGGTACAATTACTTATGATCTGAACGGAAATGTTCTTACTTCAACTGATGCAAACGGCAATATTACGACAAATACTTATGACGCACTCAACCGTGTTATTAAATCTGAGACGGTAAATCCTGATGATTCTTCCAAGAATGTTACTAAAGAATACACTTATGATAACATGGGCAGAATCGTCACTGCTTCAAGCAATGGTTACACCACTGCATACGAATACGATAGCATGGGAAGAAAATATTCGGAATCTGAATACAGTTCGCATTACTCCGTATTCAGAGGATTTTTCTATGAGGGCGTGTCGCCGTATGTTAGCAGAGAGCTCACAGGACAATACAATCTTCTTTCTTATTCATTAAAATCATATGAATATGATTCGGAGATGAGAATTTCCAAGGTTAAAGAGGCCGGAAAAGAGATCGTTTCCTACACTTATGACGCTAACGGAAACAAGAAATCCGAAACTCTCGGAAACGGCGTAGTTTCGACATATACCTACAACAAAGCAAACAGAATTACAAAGCTTGAAAATAAATTGGGCAATAGTACCATATCAGGCTACGAATATTCATATTTTCTTGATGGTTCTGACGCTTGCAAAGTACGCAGTGAAAATGGTATAATGGAAACAACAGAGTACGAGTATGACAGCTTAAAGAGACTTGTTGAAGAATCTGTAACTACAGGCAATTCCGCAGATACTTACGCATACGAGTACGATGATTATGGAAACCGTTCCAAAATGACGGCGACCGGTTCTGAAAATTATGTAACTGAATACAATTACAATAACGCTCAGGGCAATTATACGGCGCTTCTCCAGAAAGAAGTTAAGACCGTTCAGGGTGAAAATAACGCTCTGAATAATAATTTCAATGTTAAGCAGACAATTTACACCTACGATGCAAACGGCAATCAGATCACAAAGACTGCTGACGGAAAAACTGAAACCAATACTTACGACGGACTGAATCAGCTTATCGGATTTACCGACGGTGAAACAACTGCAAGCTACAAGTACAATGTTGCCGGTCTTAGAATCGAAAAGGTTGTCAATGGTCAGCGTATCAATCATGTCTGGGACGGCAGCAAGCAGATCGTTGCTGATATTGTCGAGGGCGATACGTATAACGCAAACTGCTATGTCCGCGGAACAAGCCTTGCTGCAAAGTATACGTTTGTAAACGGCAGTAAATCCGAATATACCTACTATACTCAGAATGCTCATGGTGATGTTGTAAATCTTACCAATGCTGACGGCGAAGTTACAAAGAAGTACACTTATGATGCTTTCGGCGTTGAGAAGAATATTGATGATTCCGATGCTAATCCGTTCCGTTACTGCGGTGAATATTTTGATGCTGAAACGGGTACGATTTATCTTAGAGCGAGGTATTATAATCCTACAACTGGTAGATTTATTTCACGGGATTCCGTTGCTGGTAAAATTGATGATCCGCTTAGTTTAAATCTTTATACGTATTGTCACAATAATCCACTTATTTATATTGATCCGAGTGGGCATAATGTATTTGAAGATATTTGGAATTACATATTTCGTCCAATGGATGCTTATGCCCCTTCACCATATGATAAATATAGTTATGTAATCTATGCAGATTATGATAAAAGTGACTCCTCTCATAAAGATAACCCAAAACAAGCAGAGGTTATTAGAAATCAATATGAAAAAGAATATAAAACCAGATGTTATGTTTATTGTGTAAATTCAGCCGAGGATTTTGTTAATACATGGAATTCTTTAGATGATTCTAATGGAATCAGTGCCATACAAGTAATAGCGCACGGCAAGGTAACCGATTCTGGTAATGGTTACTTAAAATTCAAAGATGGCACTAAGCTATTTTCAAATTCAGAAGCATGTTTAACAAGTGGAAATAAAAGCATAGATAATATACAAAGCAAAAATGTTAATAGTATTTATTTTAGTGCGTGTAATACAGCGAACCCTGATTTTAAATCGAATATTGTAGATGCCTTTTTTAATAAAAACACCTCTGCAAAAACTGTAACCGGTTGGGATGGCGGCGTAACTTTTCGATTTCATCAAATGGGGTGGAGGTCACTTATAAATTGTGATCTTCGGTTGAATGTAAATGAAGACTTTCCTTCAGCCAATCAAGACACATTTGTGAAGTGGAAAGCTGCTGATGATGACAGGAAACCCGGAAAAGTTGTTAAAACCAGATAGATACTTCTCATAACAGATTTTAATATTTATTAATATACTTCAAATTAATAGGTGACTTAAATGAAAAAAGTTTTTATATTACTGATATTACTGATTATAGCTGCATTCAGTATTATCTACAGACCGATAACAAGAAATTTTAAAAAAGTCCAACATTTTAGTTATAATAGTGCTGATTTTATTGATGTGAAATATATGGATAAGAATTATATCAGGATAAATGACGTGAAAGAGATAAATCAAATTATTGAATACTTAAACTCACTTGAATTGATTGAAGAGAAAATACCAAAGCGAAAAAGAGCAGAATATGAAGGCGATTGGAAAGCATATGAAAACGATTTAAGGGACATTGGATATTTTTCAGTGTCAATTAATGATGATTTACTTTCATTTTCAACACACTATGTTACAGTATCTCCACTTGGATGTGAATGTGAGGACCTTAGGACAAGTTATTATATTAAGGGTTCTGTGTTTGATAAAGAAAGTAAAAAAATCAATATAATAGATTTTTTTGAATCTGTCACTGATAAGTACACAAATTAAAACATCGGTGTTGAGAAAAATATTGATGAGAACGATACTAATGCATTCCGTTACTGCGGTGAATATTTTGACCCTGAATCTGGTACGATTTATCTTAGAGCGAGGTATTATAATCCGATTACTGGTAGGTTTATTTCACGTGATTCTGTTACGGGTGATATTGGCGATCCGCTGAGTTTGAATCTTTATACTTATTGTGCTAATAATCCTATTCTGTATGTTGATCCGAGTGGTAACTTTGCTGAAGCACTTGGTGATATCTTTAGCGAAGGAAAACAGCTTTTAAGTGATGCCTGGGAAACTATTAAAGGATGCGGAGGAAGTATTGTAAGCTCAATAAGTTCTAATTCCAGTGCATATGCTGGATGCGGAGCAGCAGCAGCGGCCGATGGTCCTCTTCCTTTTTTAGATATAATAGCAATTGCTGGTTTTGCTGGTCTTACTGGTTACTGTGTGTATGATGGTGTCAAGACATATAGCGATGCTACTGTACTTCCGAGAGAAGGAACTTTTACAAAAGGTAAAGGTGTTTCACTTAGTAAAGTTAAAGAAAAAAGCATTACCAAAAGTATAACTATAGCTAAAACTAAAAATAAAACTGTTCCGCAGAAAAAAGAATATTCAGTTTATGGATTAGTTGATTCTAATAAAGATGTAATGTATATAGGACGAACAAAGAACTTAGCTTCTGCTGCATATAGACATAGCCGTAATCTATACAGAACAGACCTAAAGTTGGTGCCATTTGAACAGAATTTATCTTATGGAGAAGCAAGGTTCTTAGAACAGTATTATATTGACTATTTTCAAACTTTGAATAGAGAGAATAAAACTAATAACCAAATACGTGGTGCGACTGAAAAGAAATACGAAGCATATTATCCTGAAGGAAATAGCTATTATCAATTAATTACTGGATTAACAGAAAATTTAACGTATGTAGGAGGATGAATTTATGGGAGCATGGGGTGCGGGCTTATATCAGGATGATGTTGCTTGTGAAGTAAGAGACTATTACATAGATGGTTTAAGAGATGAGGCTGAATCAGCAGAAGACAAGACTATTGATTATTTTCAGGACGAATTGAACGATGACGATGACTGTGCAATTGTATGGTTTGCACTTGCAGATACTCAATGGAAGTATGGGCGACTTTCCGAAATGGTGAAAAATAGAGCTTTGGAGTATATAGATAATGGTACAAACTTACAGTTATGGACTGAAGTCGATGAAAAGTTGTATTCCAAAAGAGAAAAGGTTCTTGCAGATTTGAAAAATAAACTTTTATCACCCATGCCTCCGAAAAAGAAGCTCCGCAAGCCTCATGTATTTACTTGTACTTGGAATATTGGTGATGTATTTGCATATCAGTTAAAGAGCGATATGGCAAGAGAAAAAGGTGTATTTGGTAAATGGTTTGTTATGCAAAAAGTCAATCAAGCTGATAATTTAAAGAACGGATTGTCTCCTGTGGTTACAGTCAGATTGATCAATAGTGATGTTTGCCCCGATATAAATGCACTTAAAGAACCTTGTATAAGAATAGATCGTTACATGGGATATAAATGGAGTTACAGACTGCATCTTTTAGTATATTCAAAAAAAAGTTTAGGTGATTTTGTTTTTATTGGCAATTCAGATCTTGTATTAGCTAGAGACGATTATCCTCATGAAAATAATAAGGGTTATGATATGAGTATCATTAAATTTTTTGAAGAAAAGGTATTAAAGCGATGGGAGAAGTATGGAACAGGCAATTAAATTAAATAAAAAATTATATTGCATAAATAATATCTAAAAAGCTATAAGATACAAAAATACTTAGAATTTTAGAAGCCTTAAATAAACATAGATTTCGACGTTGAAAAGAATATCAACGATTCCGATGTTAATCCGTTCCGTTACTGCGGTGAATATTTTGATGCTGAAACTGGTACGATTTATCTTAGGGCGAGATATTATGATCCGACTACGGGTAGGTTTATTTCAAGAGATAGCTATGCCG
>JAETSI010000049.1 GCA_021769725.1 Oscillospiraceae bacterium
AAAAAATAGAACGGCTGAAAAGGGCAATTACGCCCTTATTTTTATACCTAAATTTTATACCCGAAAGGAAGTGCAGCAGTGAACGGAATAAAAAAGAAAAGTCTGAAATCTCTTGCTGACGGACTTTCTAAGTTCGAGGACAGCAGAAACGCTGTGAAAAACTCAGATTTTACCGATCTAAAAACATTCATAAAAGACTATTTGAATACTCCCGAGCCGAAGCAGCGCAGAAAGCTTGCCGAGGAATTCAGAAAGCGTCATATGGAGCTTTATGCTTTTATAAAGGAAAATCCCGACCTTGTTTCTGCTGAAACTGAAATTGCAAAAACCGTTCAGGCTGCGCTGTCTGGTGAAACTCCGGAGGCTGATAACAGGCAGCTTACTAATTTACTTGAAATGATCGGAGAGAGCGCAGATGATATTCAATAAATTTTCCCCTAAACAAGTAAGATCAATGCTCTGGTGGAAGCTTCCCGAGACGAGGGGATGCGACGCTGTGATCTGCGACGGTTCAGTACGTTCCGGAAAATCGTTGTCAATGACGATAGGATTCATATTGTGGAGCTGCTCTGAGTTCAGCGGTCAGACCTTTGCCGTCTGTGGAAAAACAGCAGGATCTATCCAGAGAAACGTTATACTTCCTATGCAGCAATGGCTGGAGGGTATAGCGAAAATCAGCCTGAAATTAAGCAGAAGCTGCTTCGATGTGACGATGAACGGAAAGACAAACCGCTACTACTTTTTCGGCGGCAAGGACGAAAGCTCATATATGCTGATTCAGGGTATGACTCTTGCCGGAGTGATGTTTGATGAAGTCGCTCTCATGCCGAAATCATTTGTTGAACAGGCTCTTGCAAGATGTTCCGTGACAGGCTCAAGATTCTGGTTCAACTGCAATCCGGATTCTCCGCAGCATTGGTTCTATCAGGAGTGGATTCTTCAACTCGGCAAAAAGAATGCGTCATATCTGCACTTTACAATGGATGATAACTACTCCCTCAGTCCGGCGGTCAAAAAGCGTTATGAAAGCCTATATACCGGAGTTTTCAGGGAACGTTACATCGAAGGAAAATGGTGCGTTGCCGAGGGAATTATTTACGATTGCTGGAAGGATGAATATATTATTGACGGTTTCTCAGCACCCGAATGGTGTCAGTGGTATATCAGCATGGACTATGGAACAGTCAATCCGTGCTCGATGGGATTATGGTGCGTTACCGACGATACAGCTGTCCGTATTGCTGAATATTACTATGACAGCCGGAAAGAAAAATATTCCAGAACCGACGAGGAGCATTATGCGGAGCTTGAAAAACTTGCGGAAATCATCGGCATTGACGAGATTCAGGCTGTAATAGTTGATCCGTCGGCAGCAAGCTTTATCGAGTGCATACGCCGTCACGGAAGATTCAATGTCCGTAAAGCAAACAACGATGTTCTCAGTGGTATCAGGCGGACTTCTACGCTTATCAGAGCCGGAAAGCTCCGTGTTGATAAAAGTTGCAAGGGATTCCTGAGCGAAGTAAAGCTTTACCGCTGGGATGAAAAATCCCCGGTAGACAGTGTTATCAAGGAAAACGACCACGCTATGGACGATACGAGATATCTTGTAAATACCGTCCTGAAAAATACGATTTTAAGAAATATGGGAGGCGGATAAGTTGATAAATCAAGCCGATATATCAAAAGCTCTGGGCGTAAAGATCCCGGTTTCCTCTAAAATGCAGACGGCTCTGAGCGAGTGGGAGGATCTGTATATCAACGAATCCTCATGGCTGAAGGAAGATACGATAAGCCTCGAGCTTGCCTCCGAGATCTCCTCCGAAACGGCACGCCTTATCACTAACGGCGGCAAATCGTGGATCTCAGGCTCGCAGCGAGCTGATTATCTTCAGGAACAATACGGCAGATATATGTCACGAATAAGACGTGATGTTGAATTTGCCTGTGCCCTCGGCGGAATAGTTTTCAAGCCGTATCTTGTCGGCAGGCAGATAAAGGTCGATTCCATAACAGCTGACAGATTTCTTCCGGTAAGCTTCGATTCCGACGGCGAAATAACGGCGGCGGTATTTCAGGAACGGCAGACAATAGAAAAGAACTTCTATACCCGGCTTGAATATCATTCGCTTGATACGCACAGCATGATATATACCGTTCTGAACCGTGCTTTTGTCAGTAAGGATATGTGGTCTCTGGGACGTGAATGTTCCTTGCAGGATGTTCCGCAATGGAGCAGTTATACGCCGGAAATGATTATCAGGGACACGGAACGTCCGCTTTTTGCATATTTCAGAATGCCTGCCGCCAATAACATTGATATGGGCTCGCCGTTGGGAATGAGCTGCTACAAAAAGGCAGCCGAGGAGATACGTCAGGCAGATCAGCACTGGGAGCGCATTATGTGGGAATATCAAGGCTCTGAGCTTGCCGTTATGGCGGAACAGGCTATGTTTACTATTGAAAAAGGAAAACCTGCGATCCCAAAAGGAAAACGCCGTTTGTATAACATTCTTCAGGGAAACGGAAACGAAAATTTCTTCAAGGAGTTTTCTCCGGCTATCCGTGATAATTCGCTGTTCAACGGTCTGAATCGTATTTTACAGCGAATTGAATTCAACTGCGATCTTGCCTACGGAACGATTTCAGATCCTCAGACTGTAGAAAAAACCGCCGAGGAGGTGCGTTCCGGCAAGGAGCGTTCACGTTCCAGTATGTCAGAAAAGCAGCAGGCTCTTGAATCAGCTTTAAAGCATCTCATCTGGATCTTCAACGAATACGCCGATTATTACAGGCTTGCTCCGACCGGAAAATACGAGACCGTGTTTGAATGGGGCGAGGGAGTTTCTGTTGACCGTGACAAGGAATTTGCACGTCAGTTCCAGCTTGTGACGGCAGGAAAGCTTAAAGCCGAAAAGCTTCTTGCATGGTACTTCGGCTGTTCCGAGGATAAGGCAAAGGAATATATGCCCGATACTGCACCGCTGTTCGGAGATAGTCTGTAATGCTGTCGCCGAAATATTACGATCATCTCTGCGATGATCTGATAAAGCTGTACGCCGATCTTGACAACGCCATAATCAGCGATATAGTCCGCAGATTGGTGAAAAACGGCGAAATGACCGAGACTGCAAAATGGCAGGCAAAGCAATTGCAGGAATCGGGAATGGTTTACGATGACATTCTTACGGAGATAGCAAGCCGCACCGATGCGACAAAAAATCATGTAAAATCGCTGTTTGAGGATGCAGGAGTTCAGGCTGTAAAAAACGATAATGTCGTTTACAAAGCAGCCGGACTGGAGGGGATAATAAAGCTGTCTCCGGCGGCGATGCAGACACTTAACGCCGGATACGCGAAATGCTCCGGCGATCTGAGCAACCTTACGCTAACTACGGCAAATACGGCTCAGCAAGCCTACATAACCGCCTGCAACAACGCATATATGCAGATATCCAGCGGCGCATTTGACTACAACACGGCTATCAGAAACGCCGTAAAATCAGCTGCACAGGACGGTACGGAGGTGCTTTATCCGTCCGGGCACAGGGACAAGCTCGATGTTGCAGTCAGGCGCAGCGTTCTCACTGGAGTCGGTCAGACTTGCAGACAGCTTTCGCTCATCAATGCTCAGGATATGGGATGCGATCTCATGGAGATAACCGCTCATTCCACCGCCCGTCCCTCTCATGCGCAGTGGCAGGGACAGCTTGTAAGCTTATCCGGACGAAAGGGATATCTTTCGCTGAAAGATATCGGATACGGCACGGGAGACGGCTTTGGCGGCTGGAACTGCCGTCATGACTGGTATCCGTTCTTTGAGGGTATAAGCGTCAGAAACTATACCGAGGAACGTCTCCGTGAGATGAATGCCAAAAATATCGAATACAACGGCAAAAAATACACGGAGTACGAAATATCGCAGATGCAGAGGAAAATGGAAAGGAATATACGATCAAGAAAAAGAGAATTATCGGCTTACAAAACAGCTATAGAAAATGCTACAAACAATAAATTATTAGTAGATTTCAAAACAGATTTTAATATTTCATCTGTCAAATTAAAAAATCAAGAAAAAGAGTTAGCCGATTTCTTGAAAAAAACAGGGAGCTTACCAGACACAAATCGAGTTTGGAGTAATGGTTTTAATAAAAGTCTAAGCCAAAAGGTTGTATGGGTGAATAAAAAATCATTAGAGTTTCAAAATTTAATAGGAACAGTCACCTGTAACGGATATACTGTTTCGAGCTTAAGCGAGCATTTTGCTGCAAGAGCAGTTGCAAGAAATTTATCAGTGGGAGATATAAGAAATGCCTTGACAAATCCTCTTAATATTGGTAAAATAAAGGTAGATAGTAGAGGAAGAAGAAGCATAGAATTTATTGGCGACAAAGCAAGACCTCAATTAAATCCTGATACAGGTACTTTGGCTACTGTATGGGAAACGAGTTCCAAACTAAGAAAAAAATACGGAGGTGTTCCCTGATGAAGATTGATTTTGACGAAAAAGAATTATCCGCAATTAAAGATTTGAAACTGCCATTTGATGCAACAGCAGATTTAAATGATGATGAATATTTTCTTTTAGATGAAAAGATTTCTGAAGCTATTATGGATCACCTTGATAAGAATTATGATTCCACACCAAAAGGAAAGCAATACGAATCTATTATGGATAAGTTATCACAGTATTAAAACGCTCTTCAAAGGGCGTTTTTATTATACTTAAATTTAAAGAAAGGGATGAAAATGCGTGATAAAACTTTATTGTATGTTATGGTCAGAACCTGAAAGAGGCTCTCCGGATTATCTTGTATATGTTCAGCAGATACTCAGACGCAAACGCCGGAGAAAAATAAAACGAGGAAAATCAAGACGGTAGCACGTCTTATTTTTATACCAATTTTTAAACAGGAGGTCAGAATTATGATCGATAAAAAATTTCTGGAAGGTCTCGGTATCACCGACAAGGAGACAGTCGATAAGATCGTCGCCGAATACGGAAACGATATCCAGACCGAAAAGGACGCAGCGGAAACGCTGAGAACACAGCTTTCGGAGGCTAATACGCAGATCGAGGGCTTCAAGAGCATGGATGTTGAGACGATTAAAAAGTCAGCCGAGGACTGGGAAGCAAAATTTAAGCAGTCCGAAGCCGACAGAGCTGCCTTCGAGCACAAGACAAAGGTCAGCGGTCTTGTTAAGGGACTTAAGCTCAGGGATGATATTTATGAGAATTATCTCACAAATGCGCTCATTGAAAAGGAACTGAAATTTGAGGGCGACAAGCTGATCGGCGGCGATGACGTTATCAACGCTTTCAGGGAATCGCATCCGGACGCTTTTCAGACAGAGCCGATACCGCCTAAATTTTCGTACAAAACAGGCGGAGACGGCGGAAGTTCCGGCGGTGTAGAAGCCGCATTCATGGCAAGAAATCCCGGACTTAAAATTGATTGAGGAGGAGTAAATTATGCACACACCACAGGAAAGATACTCAAAGCTTACTCTTGCAAAGCTCAGAGATGAGCTTTGTCTTAAAGACGGATTTGTTTTCAACAACGACTATGAGGGAAGTCCCACAGCAGGAGCTGTAAAGATCCCGGTAAGAGATACCGAGGTCACCGTGTCCGATTACGACAAGGCAAACGGCATCACCGCAACAAACGGCTCTACGTCATACGCTCCGCTTCTGATCGACAAGGACAAGGCGGTCAATGAGATCATCGACGGCTTTGATTCACAGTCCGTTCCCGACAATCTTGTTGCAGACCGCCTTGACAGCGCAGGCTACAGTCTTGCACAGCAGATTGACACAGACGGCGGAACTGTTCTTCTCGGCGGAGCAACAAATAAAAATGTTTCTCAGCTTACAAAGGATAATATTTATGAAACTATCGTGGATATCAGAGCAGATATGACCAAGGCTAAAATACCCAACGACGGAAAAAGATATCTGCTTGTAACGCCGGACGCCATGTCGCTTATCCTCAAATCTCCCGAATTTGTCAGCGCATCAAATCTTGGGGACGAAATAAAGGCAACGGGAGCTGTCGGCAAAATTGCCGGATTTATCGTCAAGGAATGGAACGATACCACTGCCAATCTCGCTATGCTTGCCGGACATCCCCGTTTTGCGACCAGAGTAAACGAATGGAGCGTTCCGGTAAAGGTTCAGGATCTTTCGGAATCCGGAAAATATATCGGAGCTTGCGCCGTTCAGGGACGTATGGTCTATGCGCATAAAGTCCTCCGCTCGGCAGCGATCAGAGCTGTGTATTCTCCCGGATCGCTGACCGTGTCGCTCGCTCCCGGCTCTGCGTCGGGAACAACGATTGCAACAATTTCCGCCGGAAACACAGGCACGACTTACGCCTACAAGATCAATCCTGCATCGAGAGCGACCTTCAATCAGACATCTGCCAATTACGGCGGTACGGCTCTTACTTCGGGAACTACGGAAATCGCTGTCTCAAAGGGCGATGTTATCGAAATAGTTAATTTCAGCTCGTCAAAGGCAGTGGCGGTCGGATATGTTGCCGCTGCCGAATCGGATATCAAGCCATGATCTACGCCGATTACGACTATTACAAAGAGGAGTTCTGCGGTAAGCTGATACCGCAGGACAATTTCCTGTATTTTGCGGCGAGAGCGTCGGAGTATATCGACTGGCAGACATTCGGAAGACTTGAAAATGGAGTTCCCGACGAATATTCCGACAAAGTAAAAAACTGCTGCTGCATTCTTGCAGAAACAGAATACAGTTTCAGTCAGAAAGCGGATATCAGTTCTGAAAAAAACGGCAGCTATTCTGTGACGTATCAGGCTAAAAGCAGCGTAGATCATAACGCCGAAAAAAGCCGTATTATCGCTCTGTATCTCGGCAATACCGGACTGCTTTACAAAGGAGTTTAAAAATGATCACCAACAGAAAAGGCTGCACTATCTACGAGAAAACAGTACAAAATCGTGCGCCGACATATATCAGGCACACAACGGGAGCGGTCTGGCTGGAAACTTCTTCAGATCAGGCAAACGGCTCTGACAGAAAACCGGATAACGGTATTTTTGTTTCGATTCCGGAAACTTCCCTGAGCTATATTCCCAAGCCCGGCGACCTTATCGTCGGCGATATAATCGACAATGAACAGCCTCCCGTTACTGCTGTGACGATCATGTCCGTCAAGGATCTCCGCCACGGCTCGCCCTCTGTACGTCATATTGAGGTGAATGCGGAATGATAAGATTTACAGGACTTACCTTTGATCCGAATTTTAAAAAGAGGTCAGAAGCCAATTTCAACAATGCTCAGAAGTTCGTTGACAGTGAGGTTTTAAGACTGAACGAACCGTATATGCCGTTTCGTACCGGAATGATGATAAAAAGCGGAACGCTCGGAACTGTAATCGGCTCGGGCGTTGTAGAATATATTGCTCCCTATGCCAGAGATCAATATTACAATAACAAAGGCAAGGGAACAGACGGACTGAACGCATCAAACGGCGCAAAAGGTCTCAGAGGAGCGTTCTTTTTTGAAAGAATGAAAGCCGATCACGGTGACGAGATAGAAAAAGGAGTAAAGGAGAAATTCACATGAAGCCGATAATTGAGTGTATACGGGATCACATCATGACTTTCCCGGAGCTTAAAGATGGTTGCCTTATGGTAGATTGCCTTGGCGATAAACCTGTAGAATACGTTGTAGAGCCTGTTCCCTGCAATCCCGTTTACCAAAAATACACCGACGGAAGCTGCATAAAGCAGTTTCTTTTTATTTTGGCAAGCCGTGAATACTACGGTCAGACCGTTAATCAGAATATTGAGAATCTTGCGTTTTACGAGCATTTTTCCGACTGGATAACAGAGGTTGAGCCTCCCGATCTTGACGGAAGAATCCCGGTAAACATAGAGGTTCTCACCGGAGGCTATGCTTTTGACGCAGGAAGCAATACGGCAAGATATCAGATCCAGTTACGCTTACTTTATGAGGAGGAATAAAAATGTCAGATAAAACAAAAAAGTCAATTGTCGCACGTCACAAAAAACTTGCATTTTTCGGAGTTATCGGAAGTGACGGCACGGAAAAATTTCTGAGGATGCCGAAATTCACACAGCTTACTCAGAATAAAAATCCTATTGAGCACAATCGGCAGTACGTTGACGAGCCTTTTCAGGAAACGGACGTTATCGGTCATTCTCCGTCGATTTCCTATGCTTTTGATCTTCACAGGAACTGCGAGGTTCAGCAGGATATCGTTAATATCACCGACAACGAGCTTATCGCAGATGATGCAGTGCGTAATATCGTGACTGTGGATGTTGATGAGGGAACGGCGATAAAACGTCCCTACGCTGTCATTCCGTCATCCGAGGGCGACAACATCAACATTTACACCTACTCCGGCACATTCAAGTGCAAGGGAGAGAAGATCCACGGAACTGCGACCAGCACAGACAACTGGCAGACTATCACGTTTGCAGAGGATTCCGGCACGGATTAGATAGCCGAGGTTTCGGCTCTGAGTCTGGATGATTCCGGCTCAGAGAGCAACCTCGAAAACAACAATAACAATGAGGAGATGAGCCATTATGAGCCAGAAAATATGGGAGATCAATGGTCTGAGCCTTGAGCTTAACCTTGAAGATGCAGACTGTATGGAGCGTTATGAAAACGCTTTCGATAAAATGTCAGAGGAAGAAAAACAGCTTCCCAAAGACGGAAAAAGTTCAGTGCAAATCAGAGCATACTGCCGTCTTTTCCGTGACCTTTACGATCGTCTTTTCGGCGAGGGAACTTCTGAAAAGATCTTCAAAGGAATTCCGGACAATACGGATGTTTACGATGAAGTCTATTACAGCTTTCTTGATTTTGTTACAGCTCAGAAAGTTGCTGCCAAAACAAAAAGAAACGAAAAACTTTCCAAATACAGAGGAAACCGCCGTCAGAGACGAAATAAAAAGACATGATAAACGCACTATACGAACCGTTTCCGGAGGATATCGAATCGGACGGAATCACCTATCCGATCGTCACCGACTTCCGGGAATGGTTCTGTTTTGCCGATATGCTTGCCGATCAGGAGCTTTCTCAGGAAGAAAAAATTTACCTGATGACAGAATGGCTGACCGAGCCGCCGGAAAAGATCACTTCGGAACTTGTAAATGCCATTTTCGGATTTTATCGTGCGGACAGACTTAAACCTGATCCGCCGGAAGATGATGAAGATGAAGAATCAGACGAACAAGAACAGCCGAAACGTCCTCCGGTGTTTGACTGGAAGTACGACGCTGCTTTTATTATCGGCGATTTCCGGCGGTATTACGGAATAGATCTGCGTTCTGTGAAATATATGCATTGGTGGGAATTCCGCTGCCTTTTCGCTGCGCTGCCTGATGATTCTCAGTGCCAAAAGAGAATAGACATTCGTTCCACCGATCTTTCAAAAATCAAAGATAATGACAGGCGGAATAAGATCGCAGCTATGCAGCGGCAGATCGCTCTGCCGTTTGAAATGGATGAGGACGATATAGCTGCAATATTTGAGGGATGAAGATAAGGAGGGATCAGCGTGGCGTTCGACGGCACTTTGAAATTTGATACGGCGATAGACAAAACAGGCTTCAAGCTGGGACTGGACGCTCTTGGCAGCATTGCTTCAAAGGGGATGGCTGCCGTTACTGCCGCCGTTACCGCTGCGGCTGGAGCTGTCTCGGCTCTCGGCGGATATGCGATCAGCGTCGGCAAGGATTTTGAAAGCAGCATGGCTCAGGTCATTGCGACTATGGGCATAACAAAGGATACCGTTCAGGACGGCGTAAACAGCTACGATCTGCTGAAAGAAGCGGCTGCCGCTGCCGGAGAATCAACTGTCTTTTCCGCCTCGGAAGCCGCCGACGCTCTCAATTATCTTGCGCTTGCAGGATATGATGCAGCAAAGGCGGCGGATGCTCTTCCGGCAGTCCTCGATCTGGCGGCAGCCGGAGGTCTCGATCTTGCCTATGCTTCCGACCTTGCTACCGACGCTATGGCAGCTCTGGGAATCGAGGCGACAAGCGATAATCTTACCCGTTTCGGCGACGAAATGGCTAAAACGGCAAGCAAAGCCAATACCAGCGTTGCACAGCTCGGAGAAGCCACTCTCACTGTCGGCGGCACGGCAAAATCCCTTGCAGGCGGTACAATGGAACTTAATGCCGCTCTCGGAGTTCTCGCCAACAGAGGAATCAAGGGAGCAGAGGGCGGAACTGCTCTGCGAAACATGATACTTGCCTTGTCAGCTCCGACAGACAAAGCGGCTCAGGCAATGGCAAATCTCGGCTTGGAGGTATTCGACGCTTCGGGCAATATGCGCCCTATGAACGAGATCTTCAAGGATCTCGATTCGGCTCTTTCCGGAATGAGCGAGGGTGAAAAAACTCAGGTTCTCAATGAGATTTTCAACAAGGTTGATCTTAAATCCGCACAGGCTATGCTTGCCGGATGCGGCGAGGAATTCGACGCTCTGACCGACGCACTCAGCGACTGTGACGGAGCTATGTCGGCTATGGCTGATACCATGAACGACACTCTCGAAGGGGATCTTAAATCGCTCAGTTCCAAAACGGAAGCTTTCGGAATAGCGATATACGATAATCTTAACGAACCTCTCCGGGAGCTTGCGCAGCTTGGAGGAGAATATATCTCTCAGCTCACCGCCGCTTTCAAGGAGGGCGGCTTTGAAGGTCTTGCTGAAAGCCTGGGAGACGTTCTCGGTCAGGCGATAACGAAAATGTCTGAATATCTTCCGATGGTTCTGGAAATGGGAGCTTCCGTTGTAAGAAATCTCATTGACGGTCTGATATCAAATATAGGCATAATTTCGGAATCGGCTTCACAAATACTGCTTACTATCGTTAACTGCGCCGTAGATATACTTCCCGATATTCTCGTCGCCGGAATGCAGATAATCACGTCCCTTGCACAGGGAATTGCGGAATCCGCTCCTCAGCTTGCGGATGCAGCGGCGAAAGGTCTGAATCAGCTGATAAACGGAATAAGCCAGAATATTCCCGTTCTGATAAATGCGTTAATGTCAGTGATAATGTCACTGGCAGAATCGCTTGTAAATAATATTGATCCTCTGCTTGACGCCATATTTGAAACTGTCGGGATTCTTGCGGAACTTCTTATGGAAAACATCAGTCCGCTCATCGAAGCCGCCGCAGAAATAATAATCGCTCTTGCAGATTATATAAGTGAGAACTCAGACGAAATAGCAGAGGTTGTCGTTGAGATAATAGTAACTTTGATCAGCTGTATTGTAGAACATATCCCGGATCTCCTTATAGCTGCCGCTGCTGTCGCCAAAGCGCTGATCGATTGTCTGATATCTCTTGCTGAAGAACTGCTTGGTCAACTCGGAATATTCTTCGACGACTGCATATCCGCCATTGAAGAATGGTTCTCAGATGTGATTTCAGATATCGCTGAGAGTGCGGAAGAAATATTCGACAGTATTTCAGAATGGTTCGACAACGTAGGAGATACTATCGGCGAAGCTCTTGAAAGCACATTTGATACCGTTTCGGAATGGTTTGAGGATATGATAAACGCCGCATACGAGGCTGCTTCCGATTTTGTTGACAACATCATGGACTTTGTAAACGAACTTCCGGAAAACATATCAGACGAACTGCTGAACGCTCTTGACGCTGTGAAGGAATGGGCGTCCGATCTTATGGAAAAAGGAAGAAATGCGGCAAAGGATCTTGTAGACGCTATCGTTACCGGAGTAATGTCCCTGCCTGAAAAGCTTAAAGATATAGGCAGGCAGCTTATCGAAGGCTTGTGGGAAGGAATCAAAAGCACAGCCGGCTGGCTCAAAGACAAGGTTGGCGATTTCGCAGACGGTGTTGTAGACGATTTTAAGGACTTTTTCGGTATACATTCTCCTTCGAGGGTGATGCGTGACAGCGTAGGAAAATATCTTGCTCAGGGCGTAGGCGAAGGCTTTACTGAAGAACTGCCCGATGTCGGAAAGGAAGCTGTCAGAACGTTTACGTCGATCAAATTCATGCCGGACATTGATCCCGGTGCAATTCGTGCTCTGGAGCTTCAGGGAACCGGAATGAGCGGAATCGCTCAGTCAAGTCCGACTTCTGAAATTACAAATAATCAGTACAGCTACAGCACTGTGAATAACAACAGCAGTCCCGGAACATCCGATGCTTCTTCCGGCATTATTCAGATCTTCATAGACAAAGATATGGTCGGCGAAATTGATATGGACAAAATCGACAAGGAACAGGGACAAAAAATTCAGCTCAGAAAGAGAGGTCTTGCCTGATGAAAATTGAGGGAATAACGGTAAACGGAGTTCATTCTTACTACCGTCACGGACTGCGTCTGCTTAAACGTTCGGTGGGTTCAGCTCCAAAAGACGACTGCACGGAACGTGTTCCTTTCAGCAGTGTGACATACGATTTCGGCTCGGTATGCGGACGGCAAAGCTATGGCGAACGCACTCTTAATTACAAGTTTGAGCTGCTTTGTTTTCACAAAAAACGGGCACAGGACAAAGTCATTAGTATTCTTGAATGGCTGCACTGGACAGGGCGAAAAGATCTGTATGACGATCTTCTTCCGGATCATCATTACGAAGTGCGTGAACCGACTGTAAACTGGGAGGAAAAGCACGGCATATATACGTTTTCGGTTACGTTCAAAGCAGATCCGTACATCAAGCCCAACAGCAATAAAATGTATACGGCGGATACGGTGAACTTCCCCGATATCGACGGCGACGGCATCGTTACCGGCAGCGACGCAACGCTGGTACTCAATGCGTATACAAAGCTTCTTGCCGGAGAAGATCCGGAGCTGAACGAAAGTCAGCTCAGAGCTGCCGACGCAGATATGGACGGAAAAATCACCGCAAGTGACGCATCGCTTGTACTTGCATTCTACACAGACGTTTCTTCCGGAAAATATGATAATACTCCCGGCGGATGGGCAGAATTTCTCAATAATGAAAAAGGCAAAGACAAAGGGGTGATCTGATGTACAAGATAACAATTTCAAGCGGCACGACTGAAAGGATTCTTCATGAACCGGATACTCTCAGCCGGAATCGTCTTTCTTCCGGTAATTTTTCTGAGGAGGTCAATCAGATACCCTCGTTCAGCTTCACGATCCCGGTATCGAATCCATGCTATACGGACGAGCTTAACGACAGAAAAGACACTGTGACGATCGTTAATACTCTCACGGGCGAAACAGAATTCGAGGGGGTTCTTCTCACTCACAGCGGCAGCATGAGTTCCGGAGGAAAGCTTGAACGATCAGCCGTCTGTGAGGGATTTCTCGGCTATTTATGCGACAGTATACAGCCCTATAACCATTATGAAAACTATACTGTTGTTGAATTTCTGACATCAGTTCTTGATAATCATAATGCTCTTATGCCGGAGAAAAAGCGGATATATCTGGGCTCATGCGATTTCAGCGGCGATTATACCAACAGCAAGACCACGGCTTATCGCAGCACTCTGGAGGAGATCCGCATAAATCTCATAGAGCGTGTCGGCGGTGAAATGAGGATAAGAAAAGCTGACGGAAAGCTTGTGCTTGACTTTCTTACAAAGTGTGGTACAAAGTCAGATACCAGGATAGAACTTGCCAAAAACATGAAGTCGCTGGAGGTAAAAACCGACAGTACAAATATCATAACGAGGCTCATTCCTCTCGGATGCCAGCTTGATAACGGTGAAACTGCGGAGCGTCTCGATATTTCCAGCGTCAATGACGGAAAGATGTATATTGACGATGATGCGGCTATAGAAAATTTCGGCATCATTGTCGGTACTGCTGAATTTGACAATATTACTCTTCCGGAAAATCTTCTGACCGCAGGAAGAAAATATCTCGAGAACAACAACCGCATCCGCAAAGCTTATGAAGCTCAGGTTCTCGATCTGTCGATTATTGATTCAGGATACGAAAGTGTCCGCTGCGGAAATACATATCCATTTTTCAACGATTTTATGGGACTTGACGAGGAACTTCGTGTTATGAAGCGTACCGTAGATATCTACAAGCCGTATTCCCCTGCGGTTGAGATCGGCGATAAATCCGAGCGTATAACGGACATTTCGATCCGCACAGCTCATCTGATCGAATATGAGCTTCCGCAGCAGAAAATAGATATTCTTGCATCTGCAAAAGCGACTGCAACGGCTCTTATTAACGCAGGAATCAACGGATATGTCGTTGTAAATCCAAACGAGATCCTTATTATGGATACCCCGGATAAAGCGACGGCGACAAAGGTGTGGCGTTGGAATTCCGGAGGATTTGGTTATTCAGGCACAGGTTATGACGGCGAATACGGCACGGCTGTGACTATGGACGGAGCTATCGTTGCCGACTTTATCACTGCAGGAGTTCTCCGTGGACTGGAGATCATAAACGGCGACGGAACATTTCATGTGTCCCCTGACGGTTCTGTTACCGCTTCGGCTATAAATATTACCGGAGGTTCAATAAATATTTCGACTGACGAGAGCACCCCTAATGTGATACAGCTGAGCTCTTCCGGATACAAATCTTTCATATCGGCTGGAGCATTTACTGCAAGAAATCAATACACTAAATGCACATCCGTCTATAAAGGAAACGGCATTGAAATGTACAGTGATTTTACTGATATCCAGAACAGTCTTGCAGTATCGGTTTCGGCTTCTACAGGAGATATTGATACTCAGGGAAAAATCACTGCACAAGGAGATATTGATACTCAGGGAAAAATTACTGCAAACGGCAATATTTCAGGTCAGGAAATATATGGAAATGATATTCATTTCAGGCTCGAAGAAAGCGAGGGAACTTACTCTCTTTGTGCTTTTATAAATAATTTCAGGGAACGGCTTTCAGCTCTTGAGAATATCGACAAAACAGTAGTTTCAGACGATGTAAGATTTAAACGCAATGATGGAGGGCTGTATTCGCTCCGTGATCAGATAGATCAGATCCACGCCTATATAGACGATCTTTACAGCAAAATAGGAGGTTCTTCATGATTTTCTACGATAAGATTCCGGACATGGAATGCCTGTCCGGAGATACTCTGCCCGATTTTATAATATCAGTTGAAAGTGAGGACAGCCTTGCAGGATGCTCTATGCAGCTTATTCTTGCCGATTCTCATGCGCCGGAAAGATGCGTTCTTTGCAAAGATTGTACTCCTACAGAGGGCGGATTCAGCGTGCAGCTTGACAGTACAGATACGAAGTCACTGCCGGAAAAAACTTACAATATTCATTTCCGGCTTCTTACTCCTGACGGCAGATCATTCCGCAAGCTTTCCGGTTCGCTTTATGTTCATACAGCGGCTCAGGGGGATGACCAATGAATCTGAAATTCAATATCGGGGGCAGCGTAAAATTCGGAGTATCTCCGGAAGATAAAAACAAATTCGGAATGTCCGTTGAATATCTGAAAATCCCGGAGGATTACAGTGATTTCATCTTTGACGTTTCCGACGGAAAAACTACGGTCACAGGATACATCGGAAGCAAAAAACTTCTTGAGATTCCTCCGCATCTCGGCGGCGGAGCAACAACGATAATCGACAAAACAGCTTTCACGGAATCGGAGATAACAGGCGTCTGGATTCCGGAGGGCGTTACGGAAATAAGGTGACAAGCTGTAGCCAGCTTGACCGCTGTTCACGCTTTCACTCGCTTTGCTCGTTTTTCTCTCTGCGGCGGAAATAGTCTGCTTTCGCACGCATAAGGGATTCGGCGGCAGGCGGTATTAATTAACAGTCCAGCTAAGAAAAGTCAATAGGATAGGATAAGAGTTTACAGAAAGTTCACAATTGAGATAATGGCATAGCAAAGCAGACCTTCACGATGAGGTGAAAGCCTGATAAGCGATAA
>JAETSI010000050.1 GCA_021769725.1 Oscillospiraceae bacterium
ACTGTTACTCAAAAGGCTTCTCCAAGATATCTTCAGAAAACAAATGTGGGTTTTGTCAGGGAAAAAAGTTTGTTATTTTTTAATTTTACCTCTTGACAAAAGTCACTTCATAACGGGGGTGTGCTTATGAAAAAAAGAGTGATAGGTTTCACTATAATAGCGGCGATTGTGCTTGCTGTTGTGGGGGGATGTAAAGCGAAACAGGGAAATGATAGTGCCGAAAAGGTGTCAGTGAATACAATACATGCGGAATATCCAGAATATGATACGGCACAAGATATTGTCGAAGCTTCAGATTTAGTGTTTAGCGGTACTGTAAGGACTATAGATTATCAGATGCTAGATGTGGGCAGCGGCATGAACCAGGATGATCCGGAAGTTTATGATGAGAGTGAACTTTTGCCATATACCTTGTATACAGTTGATGTAGAGAAAGTATATAAAGGGAACCTGGAGACTTCCGAGATTATTATAAAGCAATTAGGCGGGCGGTTTGATAACGATGAGTATATGATTGAAAATTCTTCAGAAATTGTGGAAGGAAAGAAGTATCTGTTTCTGACAGAGACCTATGAGAATACTTATCCGAGTCTTTTAAATGCAGCGCAAAGTTCCTATGAAATGGATAACGTGCAAGAATTGAGGGCCGCAGAGGAGGATACCGAAATCACTTTACCAAAGATTTTGTCATTGTTCGAGGAGGATCACACAAATGAATAAGAAATGTTATAAAATAATTACGCTGTTTTTGGCATTGAGCCTGTATGCTCTGTCTGCAGTAACCTGCCTGGCATCAGGAAGAGACGGGGCGGAGAACGAGAGTAAGGAATCGGAAATATTCCATATGGAAGAGTTCGAAAATCCGCTGAAAGACGGACAGACGATTGAGGATGAAGAGCTTGTTCCGAAGGAAGGGGAAATGCTCTTTGAAATTGAGGATGGCGGTGTGGGTAAAAAGGCGAAAGCCATGCCGAAAAAAATTGTCCTCAGCCATAAGAAACTTGTGCTTCATGTGGGGGAAACAGAAAAGCTTTCTGTAATAAAGGTAAAACCAAAGACTGCTTCTGCGAAAGTGCTTTGGTTCTCTGGAAACAAAAAGGTTGCTGCCGTATCTAAAGCGGGAAAAGTAACTGCGAAAAAAGCAGGAAGAACTACGATTACAGCCGTTTCCAGGAAGAATCCGCATGTTAAAGCTGTCATAAAGCTGACGGTCAAGAAATGATGGGGCAAGGATGTCTTTTGGGATAATCGAACGGAAGGAGGGTCTGACCTGAGGGGCGGGCCCTTTTCAGTTACTGTGAACGAAGCGAACAGTCCCCCTTTTTAAGTCCTCGCTGCTGCTTTATAAAAACTTCACTTGTGTATGCTTATGTTCTGGGCTATAATATGACAGAGTACGATTGCCGGAAATTTATGATTGGAGCGCGTGTGAGGCGCAGTATATAAGGAGAGTATCAATATGTCAGAGGATAAGAAGATAGAAGACGAAGTATTGAAGGAGATGGGGGAGAAGAAGGACGACGAGGAATTTGAGGATGTGTGCTTTATGTGCCGCAGGCCGGAGAGCAAGACCGGGAAAATGGTCCATATGGCCCAGGGCGTGTGCGTCTGCCAGCAGTGTATGCAGAAGGCCTTTGATTCCATGGGGAACGGCCGGTTTCCCTACGGCAACATAGATATTTCCAAGATGCCGAATATCGGCATGATCAACCTGTCAGATCTGACGAACCAGATGCCCAAACAGCAGAAGGTCAAGAAGAAAAAGACAAAGGAGGAGCCGAAGAAGGCCTTCGACGTCAAGTCGATTCCCGCTCCCCATAAGATCAAGGCCAGCCTGGATGAGTATGTGATCGGCCAGGAGCACGCCAAAAAGGTCATCTCCGTGGCAGTGTACAACCACTATAAGCGGGTGGCTACCGACACCATGGAGGACATAGAGATCGAAAAATCAAATATGCTGATGATCGGGCCTACCGGCAGCGGAAAGACGTACCTGGTAAAGACCCTGGCAAAGCTTCTGGATGTGCCCCTGGCCATCGCGGACGCCACCTCCCTGACGGAGGCGGGCTATATCGGGGATGACATCGAGAGCGTAGTGTCCAAGCTGCTGGCTGCCGCCGGGAACGATGTGGAAAAGGCAGAGCACGGCATTATCTTTATTGACGAGATCGACAAGATCGCCAAAAAGAAGAATACCAACCAGAGGGACGTGAGCGGTGAATCCGTCCAGCAGGGAATGCTGAAGCTTTTAGAGGGCAGCGAGGTGGAGGTTCCGGTGGGAGCCACCAGCAAAAACGCCATGGTTCCCATGGAGACGGTGAATACGAGAAATATTCTTTTCATCTGCGGCGGCGCGTTTCCAGGCCTGGAGGACATCATCAAGGAGCGGCTGAACAAACAGGCCTCCGTGGGCTTCAAGGCAGACCTTCGCGATAAGTACGACGACGACCCCAATCTTCTGGAAAAGGTGACGGTGGAGGACATCCGCAAATTTGGCATGATTCCGGAGTTTGTGGGACGTCTGCCGGTGATCTTTACCCTGCAGGGGCTGACAGAGGATATGCTGGTACAGATCTTAAAGGAGCCGAAGAACGCCATCCTCAAACAGTACCAGAAGCTTCTGGCCCTGGACGAGGTAAAGCTGGAGTTCAACGAGGACGCTTTGCGGGAGATCGCCAAAAAAGCCCGCAAAAAGGATACGGGAGCCAGGGCGCTCCGGGCGATCATAGAGGAATTTATGCTGGATATCATGTATGAGATACCGAAGGACGACAATATCGGAAGCGTCACGATCACGAAGGAGTATATCGAAGGGACAGGGGCTCCGCTGATACAGATGCGGGGAGTGCCTGCGTTGGAGGGATAAGATGAAGTTTCTTTTCACGGCGGCGGCAGCCTGTGCCGTGGACACCACTATCAAAGAATATATAGAAAAGCAGCCGGAGGATTACAGAAAAGAACTGTTAGGCGGAAGGGTGGTTCTGCGCAAGTCCCACAACCAGGGGGCCATGCTGAATCTGATGGAAAAACGGCAGGAACTGGTGGCCGGATTTTCCTTAGGGCTTACGGCGGCCCTGACCTGCCTCTGGGCGGCCCTTCCTGCTGATAAAAGCTTCCGGGGCCTGAAAGGGGGACTCTCCCTGCTGCTGGCAGGGGCCTACAGCAACGTGCTGGACCGGGTGCGCCGGGGATATGTGGTGGATTACTTCAGCCTGAATGTCGGCGGGCGGTTAAAAAAAGTCGTATTTAATCTGGGAGACCTTTTTATTTTCCTGGGGTCTTTCCTGACGGCAGTCACTGCCAGAAGTTTCCGCAGGCAGTGAAGCAGGCCTGGGATTTCTGCGGCAGCGGGCGCAGCCGGTCAAATAAGTAAGCTTTTTCGGACTTTGCATCTGGGTGCAAAGTCCTTCCCATGTCCGCAGAATCCGGACTTTTTTAGATTTTTAGTAAAATGGACAGCGCAAAAGTTGACAGGTTCCGTCAAAAATGGTAAGCTAACATGTACGAAAGCGGAAAGTGAACGGGAATAGGAGATAGATGTTATGGATCAAATGCAGGAAGAACAATTTACAAAAACCCTCCTTGGACTGCTTGACAAGGCCAAGACGAAGAAAAATGTTCTGGAGTACAATGAAATCAGCGATGCCTTTGCCAGCTTCGAGCTGGACGAGGATAAGATGGATCTTATTTTGGAGTTCCTGGAAAAAAACCATGTGGACATCATGCAGAACGGCGTGAAAGAGAACGACGGGGAGGATCTTCTGATCGATAATGACGACGATGTGATACTTGCGGAGGCAGAAGAGGTAGAGCTCATCGATGACGTGGATGTGCTGGAGGGAGTCAGCACAGAAGATCCGGTTCGGATGTACTTAAAAGAGATAGGAAATGTGCCCCTGCTTACGACAGAGCAGGAGGTAGAGCTGGCAAGACGTGTGGAATCAGGCGATGAGGAAGCGAAAAAAGCCCTCACGGAGGCAAATCTGCGTCTGGTGGTCAGCATAGCGAAAAAATACGTGGGCCGTGGAATGCCGTTTCTGGATCTGATCCAGGAGGGAAACATGGGCCTGATGAAGGCTGTCGATAAATTTGACTATACAAAAGGGTATAAATTCAGTACCTACGCTACCTGGTGGATCCGCCAGGCCATCACCAGGGGAATTGCCGACACAGGGCGTACCATCCGTGTACCCGTACATATGGTGGAGACGATCAATAAGACACTCCGCATGACGCGGACGCTGCTGCAGGAGCTGGGTCGGGAGCCTACGCCGGAGGAGGTGGCTTCCCGCCTGAACGTGCCCGTGGCCCGCGTGCGGGAGGTGCTGAAGATTTCCCGTGACCCGGTATCCCTGGACACCCCCATCGGCGAGGAGGATGACAGCCATCTGGGAGACTTTATAGAGGACGACTCTGCTCTGTCCCCGGCGGATTCCGCCGCCTTTTCCATGCTGCGGGCGGAGCTGGCCACAGCCTTGGAGTCCCTGACTGACAGGGAGCGCCAGGTCGTGCGCCTGCGTTTCGGCCTGGAGGACGGCCGTGCCCGCACCCTGGAGGAAGTGGGAAAAGAGTTCAACGTTACAAGGGAGCGTATCCGCCAGATCGAGGCAAAGGCCCTCCGGAAGCTCCGTCATCCGTCCCGCAGCAAGCGGCTGAAGGATTTCCTGGCGTAACATACAAAGGTTACTGATAGAATACAGACCCCCGGACAGAACACAGACTGTCCGGGGGTTTTTCGAATGGCAAATCTACAGAGAATAAATCAAAATCCCTGCGATGATCAGCAGGTTTCCCATAAGCTTCCCTCTTGTGATACGCTCTCCCAGGAGAAACCGGGACAGCAATAGCACAAACACATAGGTAAAGGTGTCGATGATGGAGCCGTATTTGTAGGGTACCCGCGTATAGGCGTAGGTGTTCAGGAGCAGCACGCCGAAAAAAATGGCGTAGGCAGTCATGACCCGCCAGTTCAGGTACTCATAGATGCCGCTTTTATGCTTTTGGTCCGCACTCTGCTTCAGTAAAATCTGTGAGACGGCAGAAAAGAAGGTTCCGCCGAACATCAGCAGCATAAAAAGTCTGGTCATAGCTGTTCACCTGCCTTTTCTGTGTCTGCCGTGTCAAAATGCTGTACCACCAGTACCCCGGCCAGAACGACCAGCATTCCCAGGAGGTTGTTCCAGGAGAGGGATTCCTTAAAAATCAGCACGGCCCAGAGCTGCGCCCAGATCAGGTAGACGCTCCGGTGGGCATAGGCTGTGGACAGGTCAAACTTCTTGATGATTTTTTGCCAGGCCAGGGCATAGATCCCGCAGTTTGCCACCATCAGGAAGAGGAAGAGGTAGAGCTTCCATCCCCCAAGCCCATGGGCATTGTACTGAAGAGAGGCCAGCTTGGAAAAAATCCCCGTAAAAGAAAAGAGCATGATATTTAAATGAAGCTGTAAATATTTTTTCATTCGTTCCATAAGGTCTCCAAATCTGTGCCGTCAACGGTGACCGCCCGGCGGACGCGGCGCATCATGTGTTCCAGTTCCTCTGGGCTGTCCGTCTCCAGGATCACCTGCCCGATCCGGCTGGTGCCGTTTTGCACGCGCTCCACCTGGGCGCCCACAGGGTAGTCCAGGGAGAGATCCAGGCACTCCCGGCCCAGGCGGCGGAGCGCCTCCTGATCGATGGAGGTCAGCCTCCCGTCACGGCCCGAAAAGAGCAGCTTTGCCATACAGGGGCGAGGTTCCCCCATAGAAAATTCAGGGGTCTCTCCCAGGGCGCAGCGAATCATTTGTTCATAGTAGTCAAACCCGCAGTAGGCGGAGATCAGCTCCGGGATACAGGTGGCCCCTGCCCGGGCGCCGATCTCCAGGATCCAGGCCTGGTTCCCCTTCACTAAAATGTCCGCGTTGACGGCGCAGTGATCCAACCCCAGGGCAGTCACGGCCTGTTCCATTTGCAGCCGGATTTCATCAGCCAGGGCCAAAGAGCAGCGGAAGGGAAAACGGTGTCCCTCGGGCAGGGTCACGCCTCCCACCCTGCAGGTGAACTTCTCGTGGGGCAGCAAAAAACAGGGCTTCCCCTGAAAGATAAAGCCGTCGACGCCGATCTCGTCGGCCTGGATAAAGCGCTCCACCAGCAGATAATCTTTTCTGGTCACGGCCCTGGCCGCCTGCCAGGCGGCCTCCAGCTCTTCGGGTGTGTCCGCCCTGGTGACGCCGCGGCTCCCGGAGCTGTCCACGGCCTTTACGATCACAGGGGGCCCGAACTGCGCAAAGGCCGCCCTTGCTTCCTCGAGGGAGGAGACTTTACAGGCCTCCGGCGTAGCCACGCCGTGGGTTTGCAGGGCGTCCTTCATAAGGGCTTTATCCGTCACCTTCCGCGCGCAGTCCAGGGGAACGCCGGGAAGGCCAAGGGCCTGGCAGATACTTCCCAGGGAGAGGACGGCCACATCAGTGCCGGAGGTGCAGGCGCCGTTTATGGCTGCCTTCCCGGCCAGGGCCGTGAGGGCAGCATGGTCGGTCGTATCCACCTCCCAGACCTCATCCGCCAGAGCCAGCCCGGGATAATTCCCGGCGCAGCTTGCGGCGATGGTGTACAGCCCCATTTCCTTCGCTTTTTTAATTAAGGGCACCTGGTAGATACCGGCGCCCAGGATCAGTAGTTTTTTCATTTTCCGACCACCCGTCTCATCCTGTCCCAAATCGTTATATTTCTTTGGAATGATTTGGCTTTTTCACAATTACGTTTCTTCTATATTTATAGAGTCCCGGATAATGTATTGGGGCGTGTTGTTGATGCACAGCATGATCTTTCCCAGGTACTCTCCGATGATCCCAAGAACCATCAGCACAAACCCGAAAAACAGGAGCATGGCGCACATCAGGGAAGCCCATCCCATCTGGGAGCTGGGAGCCAGAAGCTGGCGCACCAGGATCGCCACAAAGCCTATAAAGCCCGCCACGGAAAACAGGATGCCCAGCATAGAAGAGATCCGCAGGGGCACCACGGAAAAGTTCCAATAGGCCATCCACAGCTTTACCAGCTTCCGGAACGTGTAGTTGGAGGAACCCTGCTCCCGCTGGTGATGCTCGATGGTCACATCGGCGATGTTGCTGGTGACACGGTAAAAGATCGCGTCAATATAGGGGTTGTAATTCGTATACTTGATGACCTCGTCCCTCACCAGCTTCGTGATCACCCAATAATTGCTGGACACGATATTTTTCGGCCGTCCCAGCAGAATCCGGGAGGTTACCTTATTAAATTTGCTGGAAAGATTTTTTAAAAAAGAGTTTTTGCGCTTGGCATAATCCCCGTACACCAGATCATAGCCCTCCTGGATCTTGTCCAGCAATTTGTACATCTGGGAGGGGTGGGTCTGCAGGTCGTCATCCATACCTACGATCAGATCCCCTTTGGCATAATTGAGGGCGGCCATCAGCGCGTTGTGCTGGCCAAAATTCCGGGCCAGGTTGATCCCCTTCACGCAGGGGTACTTTTTCGCAAGCTCCCGGATCTTCAAAAACGTGCCGTCCTTAGAATAATCGTTGACCAGGACAAATTCGTAAGTATACTGGGGCATTTTGTGAAACTCCGCAATCGTCAATTCCACCACTTGTTCAATCGAATCCTGGGAATTGTAGCAGGGAATAACAACAGAAACTAACATGAGAATCTCCTTTTCATAAGATTACGGGAGAAGTATAGCATATTTTGGGGTGGGGGACAACCGGATTATGGGGGAAAGGCATTTTTGTAATACTTGCTTTTTCTATATTGTAAGGGAAAACATATTATATTGATCATAGAAAAATCTGTATAGTATAAATTCGTGCGCTTTGGATAAGAACTATTAAGGGATAAAATATTGCCTATTGGTTCATAACGTGCTATATTAAATCTATACAAAAAATGAACAGGGTGAAAAAAGATGTGGTATGTGGTAAAAGTGCGCGCAGGCGCAGAGGAAGATACGCGAAAAAAGTGTTTGGAACGGATTCCTTCCGAAGTCCTGGAATCATGCTCCCTTTTTTATTATGAAGAAATGCACCGCTACGGGGGAAAATGGAAAATGGACAATGGAGCAGAGAATTTTCCTGCCGGGCTATCTCTTTGTGGACACTTCAAAGCTTCAGGAGCTGAAAGAGCAGCTTCAAAAAAGCGAGGAGGGAGAGCAGCTGTTTGAGGAGGAGCCCCTGCCGCTGACAACAGAGGAAGAAGCCCTTCTTCAGAGCCTGGGGGGAAAAGAAAACCTGATACGGATGTCAGAGGGGATTATTGAGAAAAGTAAGCTTACCGTCTTGTCCGGTCCCTTACAGGGGAAAGAGGGCCTGATCCGCAAAATCGACAGGCATAAACGGAGAGCTTACCTGGAAGTGCCGATGTTTGGAGAAACACAGATGGTGCGGGCGGGCCTGGAAGTAAAGTCAAAGACTGTGTGAAAATTGCCGGAGGGAAGCCTATCCCACCGGCTGGCAGAATAAGGGAACGTCAGTTATTCCTTGACTGCCTGTAGATAAATGCTGATGATCTGATTTAAAAAGTCCCGTTTCTCCGCCGGGCAGGATTTCAGCAAAGCCAGGCTATTGCTGATCCCCTGTTCTTCCGGAGATTCCCCAAAGAGCAGGTAGTCGGCAGAAACCTTCAGCACGTTGGAAAGCTTGCATAAGGTAGGGATGGACATTCCCTTAAGCCCGAGCTCCAGGTCATAGCAGAAGCGGGGAGTGATATCCAGCCTTTCGGCAAGTTCCTCCCTGGTCAGGCCAAGAAGCTCCCTTTGGGCTTTCATTCGCGTGCCGATTTCAGATGAATTTGTCATTATTGTACCTCCTTAAATATAATATATGAATGGGCTGTTTGTAATATGGTGAAAATGTATATCCAGTTGACAAAAAATACATTATCAGCTATCAGAACACACAAAAACGAACTATTAAGGGATAAAAGCTTGCCTAAGAGTTCAGAATCTGCTAAAATATTTCCCGGAGTAAGAAGAAGGAGTAGAAGAGTTATGTTTAAAAATCGATGGAGCCCCAGATGGGGGCAGACCTGTATACAGCGAAGGTGAAATCCGGCGTATGCAGGAAAACTGGTATATCTTGTATGCACTGGTGGACAGACAGGAACAGCTTTGCAGCGTGCTCAGCCAGCAGGGGCTGCGCGCCTTTGTGCCGAAGATGGAATATTACCGCAGAGACCGAAAGAAGCTTGCCGTAAAGGCGATGTTCCCGGGGTATGTCTTCATCCGCTCAGAACTTGGCCAGGAGGCCTTTGACCGCCTGTTGACCGAGCTGGGAGAAAGAAAGCAGGGAATGATCCGTCAGCTTAAGGAAGAGGGCACCACGGCCATGCGCAAAGAAGAGAGAGAGTTCTTTTCTCATCTTCTGGATGATACGGGCCTCTCAAAGATGTCCTACGGTTATCTGAAGGGCGGCAGGGCAGTCGTTACAGAAGGGCCATTGCTGCATTTCCAGGAGCGCATCGTCAAAACGGACAGACATAACCGTCTGGCATGGTTGGACTTCGAGTTTATGCACCGCAGGATTCAGGCAGGCCTGACGATCCAAAAAGCACAACAAGCGCCGCCGGAGAACACAGAGCCTGGAAAAATGTTTCTGGACGATGGCACGACAGTGGATATTGAGAAATTAAAAAGCAAAATGATGGGATTGTAGCCGGTTTACCGCACATCTCCATGTTTGAACATAGCGGACCATAGAGCTCCATCCGAGAGGATGGGGATGGCGAAGCTATGTTTGGGCAGAGAGGAAGAGGTGTGGGGAGATGGGCTTTTTTTTGTGTGTAGAAATAGAGGAATAACATCTGCATAGGATGTACGGGAGAAAAAAGTCTATGGTTTTAGATCATATAGCGCTGATTGTGAGCTCAGAGGAATGCCTTCGATTTTACGAGAAGCTTGGGTTTAAAGAAACGAATAGATTTGAAAGAAATTACGACACGGTTGTGTTCATGGAAAACAGAGGAATTGTTCTGGAAATCTTCATTGATCCGAACCATCCGGAGAGAGTGAATTCTCCGGAGGCAAAAGGCTTAAGACATATAGCCTTTACGGTGGATAGTCTGGATGACGTCATGAAGCTTGTGGAGTGTGAAGAAATAAGAACCGATTGGTTTGGCAGAAAATTCACGTTCACAAAAGACTTGGATGGACAGCCGATTGAATTGAAAGAGAAGGCTTAAAGAGGAATAAAGGGAGATATTTATGGACAAGAAAAAAATCGGAAAAATTATCGGTATATCTGCTGTGGTTCTTGGCACAGCTTTTGGCTTGACTTCTATCATTGGAAAGAAGAAACAAGGAGATAGCCGTTATGAAAATGATCCTGAACAGAAAAATCCTCTGGAAGGCAAAAAGGTAATCTTCGTAGAAAATGATGAGGAACCTGAAAATGCCGATGGCGCAAGGGGACATCTTGAAGCTGTAGGAGACTCAGATCATGTTCCGGGTTTCTACGAAAAATACATAAAGCGTGGCATGGACATTCTTTTGTCCTTCGGTGGTTTAGTGGTTCTTTCCCCGGTTCTTCTTGGAATATCGATTGCAATCAAAATTGATGATCCAGGCCCGGTTTTATTCACACAGAAGCGAATAGGACAGAATAAGAAGTATTTCAAATTGCATAAATTCCGTTCTATGAAAATGTGTACTCCCCATGACAAACCGACTCATATGTTGGAAAATCCTGAACAATACATAACAAGAGTTGGTAAGTTTTTACGCGCACACAGTTTAGATGAGCTACCTCAGATCTGGGATATTTTCATTGGGAACATGAGTGTTATTGGCCCCCGTCCGGGTTTGTGGAACCAGGATCTCTTGACGGCTGAGAGAGATAAATATGGGGCGAATGACGTGAAGCCAGGACTTACCGGTTGGGCACAGATTAATGGCAGAGACGAACTTGAAATCGCAGATAAGGCGAAACTGGATGGAGAGTATGTGTCTAAGATGGGAGTTCTTATGGATGCGAAGGTGTTTTTAGGAAGTCTGCATGTGTTCGGGAAGGATGACAGTGTGGTTGAAGGCGGGACTGGAGAGATCATGAAAAATAAGGCTGAAAGAAAGAAGGTTTTGTTCCTTGCCAATCATTTTATAACTCTTTTTTCTTTTAGAAAAGAGTTGATTCAGAAATTGGTTGAGAATGGATACGATGTATATCTTTCTATCCCAGAAGATGAGAATAGCTACTTTGAGAATATGGGATGCCACATTATTTTGACAGATATTGACCGTCGTGGAATGAATCCTAAGAATGATTTAAAACTAATTGCATTCTATAAAAAGATGATTTCGAAGATAAATCCTGATATTATTTTCTCTTACACGATTAAGCCCAATATTTATGGCTGTATGGTAAGTGGAAAGAAGTATAAGCAGGTTTGTAATATTACTGGAACTGGTGCTACATTTCTTGAGGATAATATGGTTGCGAAGATTTGCAAGATTCTTTATAGATTTTCAGTGCGTAAGTGCTATAAGATTCTGTTTCAAAATATAGGAGACAGAGACTTCTTTATAGAGAATAATCTTGTACATAACAATTATGAAATGATTCCGGGTTCTGGTTGTAATCTCGAAGAACATACATTTCAACCGATGCCGGAAGATGATGTTACAAGGTTCATCTTTATTGGTCGGGTTATGAAGCTTAAAGGTATAGATGAGTATCTTGAAGCTGCAAAAAATATCAAGAAAAAATATCCAAACACCGAATTTCTAATTGCCGGATGGAATGAAGAAAAAGAGTATAAGCAGATTGTTACTGATTATCAAAAGCAAGGCTTTGTAAATTATATTGGTTTCCGCAACGATATTGGTGATTGGATTACAAAATGCCATTGCACAGTTCTCCCATCACATGGTGGGGAAGGTGTTCCAAATGTGTTGCTCGAGAGTGCTGCAATGGGTAGGGTATGTATTGGATCAAAAATTAGTGGAACTATGGATGTAATTGATGATAGCGTAAATGGATATTTGTTTGAAACTGGTAGCGCATCTAGTCTGACACAACAGATTGAGAAGTTCTTGAAATTAAGTGCAGAAGAAAAAGCAGCTATGGGTAAGGCTGGCAGAGAAAAGGTCGAGCGAGAGTTTGACCGACAGATTGTAATTAAGAAGTATTGTGATGAAGTCGAGAAAGCCTGAGGAGATTGACTTATGAACAAATATTTGCATGCAGCATATTGTGTGCCTTGCGGAATGATGAAGATGGCTTGGACAAAGCTGTTTCATTTAAGCGGCTTTAAAGGACCTTTGATTTCCATGATTTCTCCACTAACAGAAATCAGTCTCGATAATGGTGGAAAACTTGAAATCGGTGAAAAGTTCAAAATGCGTGACGGAGCAAAAATTCGTGTACGAAAAGGAGCTATATGCATAATTGGTCAAAATACTTCTATAAATTGCAATAACATGATTGCCTGTAGAGAAAAGGTAATTATCGGTAGTGATGTGCAATTCTCTCCAAATGTTCAGATTTATGACCATGACCATGATTTTAGGACTGAAGGTGGAGCAAAAGTTGGAAAGTATAAGACTGGGCCGGTAGAAATCGGTAATAATGTTTGGATTGGTGCAAATACCATCATTTTATGTGGGACTAAGATCGGTGACAATGCTGTCATTGCAGCGGGCAGCATTGTAAAAGGTGAAGTGCCTGCCGGAGTAGTACTTTTACAGAAGAGAGTTAGTGAGATCAAGCAGTAGGAGGGGCTTTGAATGTCAAGAGGAAGAGATAAGTTTCAAAAATTCAAGCCAGTGATTAATTGCATTTGTAAATTATATTCCCTGTTTCCAAGAAGTGTACAGACAAAAGCATTGATTAGACATAGAAAGCAAACTGGTAATTTAGGTTTGGTAATTAGATATGCGTTGCTTAAAAATTTAGCAAAAAACGTTGGAGATAATGTTTCAGTTCAGCCAGATGTTTATCTGTTTAATTTACAAGAGTTGAGTATAGAAAATAATGTTAGCATACACCCTATGACTTATATTGAAGCGTATGGCGGTATAGAAATTGGAAACGATGTTTCAATTGCTCATGGTACGACAATTATGGCTGTCACACATGATTTTGATGATATTAGTATTCCAATTAAAGATCAGGGAATAACAGGACAACCTATAAAACTCGAAGATAACGTATGGGTGGGGGCTAAAGCTACTATTCTTGGAGGGTGTAATATTGGAGCCGGTGCTATTATCGGTGCTGGGGCTGTGGTAACAAAACCTGTCAAAAAAAATACTGTTGTTGCTGGGGTGTCAGCAAGAGTAATAGAGGAGCGTGTATGATGAAATTGCTGGTAATAACAAGAGCTCCTTGGCTAAATGATAATGGAACTGGTAGTACATTAACTGATTTCTTCTCGGATTTTTCTGATATAGAAATATATGGATTATGCTTGCGAGAAGCTCCAACTGTTACAGCTTTATGTAAAAAGAATTACTATATGTCTGAGGGAGAAATAGTAAATGCATTATTGCATAAAGGATATGTAGGAAAAGTAACGGGTTCTTCAATTGCCAATATTGCAGATCAAGAGAGGGAAATTGCTACATACAATAAGGCAAAGAAATACAATTTTGCAGTTTTTCGATTTTTAAGAGAAGCATTGTGGGGGACAGGGGTATGGAAAAACGCTAATTTAAGACAATATCTAGAAGAAGTGAATCCAGATGTTATTTTTTTTCCAGATTTTCCATGTGTATACGCGCATAAGGTATTAAAGTATGTAAAGGAAAAAACAAATGCTAAAGTAGCTATTTTTCACGCTGATGATTGTTATACATTAAAACAATTTTCTTTATCTGTGTTATATTGGTTGTTTAGATTTTATCAAAGAAAATGGGTTAGATCATCAGTGAATCTTTCCACTCTACACTATGTTATATCAGATGTTCAGAAAAAAGATTATGATAAAGCGTTTGGTGTTGATAACAAAATATTGACAAAGTTTGGTGATTTTAGTGGAGTACCAAGACTTAAAAAAGATTTTGGAGATCCTCTTCAAATCGTCTATACAGGAAATATTGGATTGAATAGATGGAAATCATTGAAAATAATAGTCGATGCTTTAAGAAGTATAAATGAGAAAGAAGTCAAAGCAGAATTAATAATTTACACAGCAAATGAAATAACAAACAATATTAGGAAGGTACTTGAGGTTTCTGGTGTATCAAAAATTATGGGGAAGGCACCAGCTAGCGAAATGTCTGCAATTCAAGAAGCAGCGGATATATTAGTTCATGTAGAATCATTTGATATTAAAAACAGGCTTGCTGTGCGACAATCATTTTCAACTAAGATAGTGGATTATTTTAAACGAGGCAGAGCTATATTAGCTGTTGGACCTTCAGAAGTAGCATCCATCAAGCATTTGATAGATAATGAATGTGCGATAGTAGCAAAAGAAGAAGACGAACTAATTATCAAGCTAAATAAAGTGCTAGAAAATAATGAATTACTAAACAGTTATGCGATAAAAGCATTTGAGTGTGGGAAAAAATATCATAACCGTGAGGAAATGTTAAAAATGTTATATAATGATATTAGTTCTAAGTAAGGTGAGAAAATGAAAGTATTACAGATTAATGCCGTTTATAGAGTAGGCAGTACAGGTAGAAACGTTTATGAATTGCATACCGCCATGCAGAAGAAGGGAATAGAGTCTTATATTGGTTCAACTCATATGGATGACACGGATAAAAATTGTTATCAGATAGGTTCTCCTGTTGATTGGAAACTGCATGGTCTTTTTTCACGAATTAGTGGTTTACAAGGATATTTTTCTGCGAGAGCAACAAAAAGATTTCTGAAATATATAGAAGAAATAAAACCAGATATAGTCCATTTGAATAATGTACATGCAAATTATATAAACTTACCCATTTTATTTAATTATTTAAAAAAAAATGACATTGCAACAGTGATCACCTTGCATGATTGTTGGTTTTACACTGGTAAATGTACGCATTATACTGTAGAAGGGTGTGACAAGTGGAAAACAGGTTGTGGTAATTGCCCAAATGTCAGGAAAGATAACAAGAGTTGGTTTTTTGATAGAACGCTAAAAATGTGGAAAGACAAGAAAAACTGGTATGAGGCTATACCAAGACTTGCGGTGATAGGTGTTTCGAATTGGATAATTGACGAAGCCAAATGTTCAATTTTGAAAACGGCAACCGTAATGGAAAGAATATATAATTGGATTGATATGGATCTGTTTAGGCAAGTTAAAACAGAAAAATTAAGAGATACTTTTAAATTGAATGGTAAGTTTGTTATTTTAGGTGTTGCAAGTAAATGGGATAATAGAAAAGGCTTAGACGCTTTTATTGAATTGGCAAATAAACTTGAACCAGATAAAGTGATTATTTTGGTAGGGCAACTCATAGATAAGGTATTGCCAAAGAATATTATTCATATCAATGCTACAAATAATCTTAACGAATTGGTAAAGTTATATTCATTAGCAGATGTGTTTTTACAATTATCATTACAAGAGTCATTTGGTAAAGTAGTAGCCGAAGCTTTGGCATGTGGAACTCCCATAATAACAGTGGATTCAACAGCAAATAGAGAACTTGTATCAGAAAAATGTGGAATCGTTCTTCCAACTTTAGATATAGAGGGAATAAAAAAAGCGATACATGAAATTCAAGAAAAAGGGAAAGAATACTATTCGTGTGAATGTCGATTGTTTGCAGAAAAGTCGTTCAGAAGCGAAAAAAATATTGACGAGTATATTTCAATTTACAAACAATTAAATTGTCAACTGTGAGCAAAAACAGCTTTCTCGTTATATACGGGAATTGGAAAAGCATGGCTATCATGTGGAAGCTCAAAGCTAGCCTTTCTTAATACGATCAATATCTCACTTTCGGCAGCC
>JAETSI010000051.1 GCA_021769725.1 Oscillospiraceae bacterium
TATGTCACCCATGATCAGACGGAGGCAATGACGATGGGGACGCGCATCGCCGTAATAAGCGGCGGTGTTTTACAGCAATTTGGAACACCGCAGGAAATATATAGAAATCCGGCGAATCTGTTTGTTGCTGGGTTCATAGGCTCACCCAATATGAATGTGTGGGACACAGAGCTTATTTCAAATAACGGACAACATTATCTGACCCTGGGAAATGCCCGTATTCCGATGGGTAAAAGCGGTCTGGACGCAAGAGGACTGCAGGGGCCCATTAAGGCAGGTATCCGTCCCGAACACATTGTGCCGGCGGCACCGGACGATCCTCATGCAGTGCGGATGAAAATCAGCATTTTAGAAAATACCGGGCGTGAAGCGGCAGTTTTCCTCACCGGGGCTGATATACCGGATATGACGATGGTAACAGGCGCGGATTTCTCAGGCCGGGCCGGGCAGGAGGTATATATTCGGCTAAAGCCGGAAAAGATACTTCTATTTAATACAGAGACAGGATGTGCATATGGAGATGTTTATGTATAGAATATATTCAACAGGGATAGAAACTGCGGCTGCATCAGCGATACTGATACCGATTCTTTTTTTATATCATATATTTATATTTCATAACATAAAAAAGACGGCAGCCTATATCTCATAACTTTATTCCTCTGCGTGGGATGTTGACCGATATAACGAACAGCTATCTGAATGTTTTGCTTTTTATCCCATTAGGTATATTTGTTCCATGCTTATGGCCCGAATACAGAAGTATGATGAAAACAGTGGGCTTGGGCCTGATGACATCACTGGGTATTGAAATACTGCAGATATTTACCTTTCGCGCAACCGATATAAATGATGTGATAACGAATGTGGCAGGTACAATGATAGGATATTTAATAGGAAAATTGATTATTAATCGGTTTCCACAATTAAACTGGCTTGGCTGCAAGGAACGTGAGTTATATCTTTTATATGTAACGGTTGGCGTAGTAATGTTTTTTTCCCAGCCGTTTATTCAGTCTGTATTAGGTAATTTCTCTTTATAGGGAATTGCCTGGCAGCACAGGAGATGTTACAATGATAAAAAACAAGGAAAGAGGGAAACACAGGTGTGTAAACCGTTTAGGGAGGCAGCATGAAAGGATTCCATCGACAAAATAAATTATTTTCTCTCTGTGGATTGAATTGTGGGCTTTGCCCTATGTATTTGAATAAAAATTGTCTCGGTTGTGGTGAGGAAAATCACTCATGTAAAATAGCAAGGTGCAGTATGGAACATAATGGGATAGAGTATTGCTTTCAATGCAATGAATACCCCTGCGAAAAATACGAGAAGATAGACAAATTTGATTCTTTTATTTCACATCGAAACCAGAAGAGCGATTTAGAGAAGGCCCGGCAGATTGGGATTGAAGCTTACAATGCAGAGCAGGAAGAAAAGGTAGAAATACTGGGCACTCTTCTTGCAGGATATAATGATGGCCGTAAAAAGACCTTATTTTGTGTTGCAGTAAACCTTCTGAAGATTCATGAACTGAGAGCAGTACTTGGAAAAATTGAGAACAGATCCGATTTGGAAAACCTGACGCTCAAAGAAAAAGCGCTTTTACTGCTTGGTTGCTGAAGGCGGAAGCAGAAAAGAATAATATTGACTTGAAACTGCGAAAGAAAAAGTGAGAATTTGGATACAGACATCGTTCATTAATGGATAGTGAGGAATTGAGAATCGAAGTGAGTTCATCGAAATGTATCCGGTTCTTGGAAAGGACAGAAGAAGAGAGGTGTATTTTTGGTAAGAGAGTATCTGCATATGAATGTTTATGATGCGTTTTTAGCGCGGATGCATTTTCTCTTTGAGGAGTTTGATCATATCTATGTCTCTTTTTCCGGAGGCAAGGACAGCGGTTTGCTGCTCAATCTGGTTCTGGATTATCGGAATCAGCATTATCCGGAAAGGGCCATTGGCGTGTTTCATCAGGACTTTGAGGCACAGTATACGGTGACGACTGAGTATGTGGAACGCACCTTTGAACGGATTCAGGATCAGGTTGAGCTTTATTGGGTCTGCTTGCCCATGGCCACCAGAACCGCATTAAGCAGCTATGAGATGTACTGGTATCCATGGGATGATACGAAGAAGGAACTCTGGGTCCGGGAGATGCCACAAAAAGAATATGTCATCAATCTGGAAAATAATAGAATGACTACATATCGTTACCGGATGCACCAGGAAGATTTGGCAAAACAATTCGGGCGCTGGTACCGGGACGCCCATGACGGCGGAAAAACAGTATGCCTGCTTGGAAATCGGGCAGATGAATCTTTACAGCGGTACAGCGGGTTTTTGAATAAAAAATATGGCTATAAGGATACCTGCTGGATCAGCAAACAGTTTAAAGATGTCTGGTGTGCCTCCCCTTTATACGACTGGTCTACGGATGATGTATGGCACGCCACCTATTTATTTGGTTATGACTATAACCGCCTGTATGATCTCTATTATATGGCTGGACTGAAGCCCTCGCAGATGCGTGTGGCCTCCCCGTTTAATGACTATGCGAAGGATGCCCTGAATCTATACCGCGTCATAGACCCGGAGATTTGGTGCAAGCTTGTAGGGCGTGTACAAGGCGCAAATTTCGCTTCCATTTATGGAAAGAGCAAAGCGATGGGCTACCGGAATATTACTTTGCCAGAGGGGCATACATGGAAATCTTATACGAAGTTTTTATTGGATACACTGCCCAAAAGGCTGCGGAATAACTACGCTAAGAAATTCAATACCTCTATCCAGTTCTGGCATGGGACAGGCGGTGGGTTGGACGAGTCTGTAATTCAGGAGCTTCAGGAGAAGGGGTATCAAATTAGACGAAACGGTGTTTCCAATTATACATTGAACCAAAAATCACGGATTGTATTTGTGGGACCCATACCGGATCACACGGACGATATCAAATCCACAAAGGATATCCCCAGTTGGAAGCGGATGTGTTACTGCATTTTGAAAAATGACCATATCTGCCGCTTCATGGGATTTGGGATGACACGGCAGCAACAGAAACGGTTGGATATGATACGCCGTAAATACAAAAGTATAGAGGAATTCGATTATGAAGTATAAAAGCCCAGTTTATAATGTGATAGCTGTTCCAATAGAGAAGGTACGGCCCAATAACTACAATCCAAATAAGGTTGCTCCGCCGGAAATGAGGCTGCTTTATGAGAGCATCAAAGAAGACGGATATACGATGCCGGTCGTATGCTATTATGTAAAATCGCAGGATATTTATCTGATTGTGGACGGCTTCCACCGGTATCAGGTGATGATGGATCATCCGGATATCTACGAGAGAGAACAGGGATTGCTGCCGGTTTCTGTCATTGAGAAACCGATTGATAAACGTATGGCCAGCACCGTTCGCCATAACAGGGCACGAGGCACTCACGATGTGGATCTGATGAGCAACATCGTAAAGGAACTTCATGAGTTTGGGCGATCAGACGCCTGGATCTCAAAGCATTTGGGAATGGATAGAGATGAAATTTTGCGTCTCAAGCAGATTACAGGTCTTGCCGCGCTATTCAGGGATATAAAATTTGGAGAGGCGTGGCGCCCTGTAGAGGAAGAGACGGAAAAAGAGTAAATAATATTAATGAGTGAAAGTAATAAACGCCCTTTGGCAGAAAAATAAGTGATGTTCTGCAAAGGGAATCAGATATTAATTATGGAGGTATGCTTGCAAATGGATAAATGGTTCACGATTGATCAGATTGATGAAGATACATATATTATCAGCGAATACCGGCATTGGGAGGAGACGCATTGCTATCTGTTAAATGGATCCAGCCGCAGCTTATTGATTGATACGGGTCTGGGAATCTGCAATATTTATGATGAAGTAATGAAGCTGACAAATAAGCCTGTTACGGCCGTTGCCACCCATATTCATTGGGATCATATTGGGGGTCATAAGTTTTTTCCGGACTTTTATGCCCATGCGGAAGAATTGAGCTGGCTGAACGGTGAGTTTCCTCTGACAATAGAAACAATCAGAGAGATGGTGGCAGACCGCTGCGATTTACCAGACGGTTACGATACAGGCTCTTATGAGTTTTTCCAGGGAACGCCAACTAAGGTATTGGAGGATGGAGAGAACATTGAATTAGGTGGACGGAATATACAGGTATTGCATACTCCGGGTCATGCTCCGGGGCATATGTGTTTCTGGGAATCAGACAGAGGTTATCTGTTTACCGGAGACCTGGTTTATAAGGACACTTTATTTGCCTATTATCCGTCAACAGACCCGGACGCATACCTTGCTTCTCTTGAAAAGATTTCGGAGCTTCCGGTCAAAAAGGTTTTTCCTGCGCATCATAGTTTGGATATTCAGCCGGAGATTTTAATCAGAATGAGAAATGCGTTCAGGCAGTTACGGGAAGATGGTAAATTACATCACGGCAGTGGTACATTTGACTATGGAGATTGGGCAGTATGGTTATAAAAAAAGGAAGCAGTATAATTTCATTTAGTTGTGTGCTATACAAAAGGCTTTATCAGAAATAAAGAACAGCTATAGATTGAGGAGCGTTTATATGAAGTATGTATGTACAGTTATATCGGTAGCGGACATCAGTGCTGCAAGAAAGTTTTATGAGGAACTGTTCGGGGTAGAAGTCTATCAGGATTACGGAAGGAATATCGCTTTTACCTGCGGTCTGGCATTACAGCAGGATTTTGACTGGCTGGTAAGTATACCAAAGGAAAAGGTACTGAAGAAATCCAACAATGCGGAGATCGTCTTTGAGGAACAGGATTTTGATGGTTTCCTGAATAAGCTGAAAGCATACTCGGACATCGAATATTTGGGAGAAGTCATTGAGCATAGCTGGGGACAACGTGTAATCCGGTTCTACGATTTGGACGAGCATCTCATAGAGGTTGGAGAGGATATGCAGATGGTAGTAAAGCGCTTCCTTGCTTCTGGAATGACTATGGAAGAAGTATCTTCAAAAATGGATGTATCCATTGAGGACCTAACAAAACTTCTGAATAGCTAATGTGCAGCGGGCATATAAACAAATTAGAATTTGGAGAGGTGAGAAAATGGAAATTCGATATATTATACCTACCGATGATAGAATGGAAATAAGCAAGATATATGAGGAAAGTTGGAAATGCGCATATAAAGGCATAATACCTCAAGACTATCTGGATTCGATTCCTAATGGACGCTGGTCGTCAATCTTAGATAACCCAAACTGGAAAACATTGATTTGTATTGACAATGGCAGAATTGTGGGAACAAGCAGTTTTTGTAAATCCCGTTTTGAGCAGTTTCACGACTGGGGTGAAGTTATTTCGATATATCTGCTACCGAATTATATGGGTAAAGGCTATGGAAAAACTCTTATGAAATCTACCCTTTCAGAATTAAAAATACAAGGATACGAAAATATCTTTTTATGGGTTCTTGAAGAAAACAGCAGAGCAAGGCATTTTTATGAACAATTTGGTTTTTCACCGACAGATGATTTTTTAGATTATAATATTCGGAGGGAAAGAATTGCGAGAAGTCCGATATATCTACAAATAGCGATAAATTCCAGTTTGTCGAGGAATATGTCGTATAAATCATTTTAGGTTTGCCGGTAAGTAACACAACAGAGATCTGGATAGGCATCTCATAGAGGTTGGCGAGGATATGAAAATGGTGCTCAGGTGTTTTCTGGCGTCAGGTATGACTATGGAAGAAGTCTCTGTGAAGATGGATGCTTCTATTGAGGATTTGACCAAACTTCTGAATACCTAATACGTGGTGAAGGAATAAACTAGTGGAAAGTTGAGAGGTAGGACAATGGATTCAGTGGAGAAAATAAAATATTTCTATGAAACTATCATATCTGAAAATCAAATTGGAAAAGTAGCAGAGTTTGTCCATGAAAAATGTTGTGTGAAAATGGGAGAAAGACTGATTCCAGTTGGCATTGAAGGTATGAAAGAACACATACAAGCAACAAAGCTGACATATCCCGATTATAAGATGAAGATTATTAAGCAATTTTGTGATGGTGATTATGTCATCTCTGAATTTGTAATGGAGGGTACACATAAAGGTGAATGGCTAGGAATGAAGCCAACCAACAAACGATTGGTATTTACTGGCATTATTGTTGATAAGGTAGTTGATGGGAGGATTGTGGAGCATGGAGGTGCAGTAAATACATTTGAAACTTTATTTGAAGCAGGTATGATAGGAGCAATATAATTTTGAAACGTGAAATCGAAAAATAAGAATAGGGGGTAATTTCCCTACTCTTATATTGTACGAAATTTTGAGGAGAGTAAAATTAAATGTTAGACAGGACGATACCATTTTATAACACTATTCTTCGGTGTGATCGTTATTTAACCACTACACCAATTTTGCATAATGGATATGAATTCCGTATGTATCAAGATGGAGATGAGCGAAAGTGGGCACAACTTGAATATGAAATTGGAGACTTTGATTCAGTTGATGAAGCAGAGCAGTATTTCATTTCAACTTATTGTTCAAAAAAGGCTCTTGATATTACAGAAAGATGTGTATTTGTAGTCAATGAAAAAAATGAAATTGTTGGTTCTTGCATTGCGTGGAAAGAATTAAGAAACGATACATTGGTTGCTTCCCTGCATTGGCTTGTTGTTTCCCCTCAATATCAGGGTAAAGGTATTGGAAAAGCTCTTTGCCAGAAGGTTATGCAGATTTTCGTTGTAAACGATGAGTTTCCAGTATATATCCACACTCAACCATGGAGTTATAAGGCAATCATTTTATATGTTCGACAAGGATTTAAGATTCAAAAAACAGACAGTTTTTCTCAATATGAAAACCAATTTAACTTTGCTATGAATACTTTGAAAAAAATATTACCGGAAAATCAATATGAGGAACTGACATACAATATCGAATTATAAATTCTTTAGGTTGTCGTGAGTAGCACAACAACAATCGGGATGGGCATCTCATAGAGGTTGGAGAGGATATGCAGATGGTAGTAAAGCGGTTCCTTGCTTCTGGAATGACTATGGAAGAAGTATCTACGAAAATGGACGTATCTATTGAGGATTTGACAAAACTTCTGAATAACGAGAAAAAATAAAATTTTCAAATATGCTCAAAAACAGAGGAGGATAAAATGCCATATACATTTCAATCAGTGAAAAGCATGGAAATATTAACAGATAGCAGTAAACTATATAATTTCATTGAAGACTTTTCAGATTATGGAAATCAGTTTTCAATCATATGCGGTAAAATCAAAGCGCTATTTGGTCAACCGATTTATGAAACGAAAAATCTGGAGAATCTTTTTTCATACTGTATTCTGGCGACATCGGAAGAAGTTTACTTAGATATTTACTGTGCAGGCTCAGGTCTTGCAGTTGGCGGTATATCGGACGAAAAATCCAGAAAGGCAGCAAAGGCTTTAGTAGATTATGTTCGACAAGCAAAAGCGATTGACTACGCACATAAAGCTTACAACTTAGACGGACCTACTACTCTTGAATTCGGAATTAAAGATGGTACCCCTTATTATAACGAAACAGAGTTAAGTCTTTCGGAGAAAGAATTTAGAGAACTGTTTTTCAATATGTACAAAAACGGGGATGCAAAATAAAAAATGATATGCTGAAGAATTTGAATGGGAAATTGGAGTTATTGGTTTTCTGCGCGGGAATCATACAGAATGAGACTATGATTGAGTATGCAGCACAAAACCGACATGAAACAGAACTTTACTCAAAGTTCAATCAGTATTATGGGTAATGATTGCATACTGTGGGCTGGATTGTGGAAAATGCGAGGCATATCTTGTAACAATCAATGACGATTAGGTGTTGCGTGAGAAAACTGCAAAGCGGTGGGCCGAGTTAAATAATGCTCCCATTTTGCCTGAACATATCAATTGTGAAGGATGTCGTGTTGATGGAATTAAAACTGTATTCTGTGATAGTCTTTGTGTAATGCGATAACTTCAGGTTTGTCGGTAAGTGTAACACAACAGAGGTCTGGAGGGGCATCTCATAGAGGCTGGCGGGGATTTAGAAAAGCTGCCGTGTAGCTGAGCGGGAAAGAAAATAAGAAGTTGTGTGGCTTGAAAATTGTAAGTTGTTTTTATGCGTTCTTGGCGTAAAAGGGTGTATTTTAAATTGAAAGGAAGTCGGGTGCTAATGAAAGAAATCATCAACTTCATTGAAGCGAATGTGGATGGAAAAACGCTGTTTACAAAGGAATTAGTTTACGAACTTGAAAATGGTGCGTTACAGGGCGTTTACTCAGATCAAATATCTTTCTCTAATCTAAAATATTCTCAGAGCGGATTTCAGTGGTGTATCCCTGTTCCGATTTGAACTAGCGGAGCGAAAAAGCACCAATAGTTTGACTGGCTGTTTTCGTTTCATTTCAGCTTCAGGGAAAAATATGGCAGCAGAGGCTATCGTAAGTGGAATTTATGATATGCATCTTGAAAATGATGTGCTGAAGTTATCGGAAGATCAGGTCTTATATCGGGATCAGCCGATACAAGAAGGGCATTTTAAGTCCGTTGCATTTCAATCGGAACATCGTTTTTATGTTAAAGCTAATAAGCTACACTATGAATACAACGGCAAGTGTTTTGATGTGGACTCAAAAACTATGCGGCGTAACGATAGCTCCGATACCTTTCCTACGTTTATTTCAATCGAAAAGTAAGAAATGACGAATCAGTTTGAAAGGAGCGCAGAGATGGATGTTAAGAAATTTTGGAATGCAGTTTTATGGCAAGGTTAAGATCCGGTCTTATTTCAAGCAAACAACCTATATAAATTGGTATTGCATCAATGAGCATTTTTCCGTTGAAAAGTTGAATCCAGAATTTCCTATGAAATAGTCGAAGCGGTTGCGATTCTGACGCATGATGAGTCTGTTAAATATTTTGACTATATAAAAGGGATTAAAGTAAATCCTGTTGCATTAAAAGTCAAATTAGCAGGTTTGGCTCACAATTCAGATGACAGCCGATGGATAGGAACCACGCACATAGCAAAGAAATTTTATTAAATACGCTACCTTAAATTAGATAATGAGTATTTTTCAAAAAAGTTGGCTTATAACAATTTATCAAATCGGGATTTTCAGAGGTGAATAGAATGATTCATTTGGAAAAGATAAATGGCGAAATTGTCTGGGATATTCTAAAGTTAAAAGTCTCAGATAGTCAGAAATCTTTTGTTGCTGGCAATGATATCAGCATTATTGAAGCGTATACCACTATTACATCCAACGGGTATGCTTTTCCGTTTGGAATTTATGAAGATAAACATCCGGTCGGCTTTGTGATGATTGGTTATGGCAAAGATGATTATTGGAAGGATGCACCTGCTATAGCAGAAGGAAATTATAACCTGTGGAGATTGATGATAGATAAGAACTATCAAAACAGGGGATATGGGAAAAAGGCTGTAGAACTTGCGTTAAGATTTATCAGAACATTTCCCTGTGGTAAAGCCGATTCCTGTTGGCTGTCATATGAGCCAGAGAACACGGTTGCCAAATCGTTGTATGCCTCTTTTGGATTTATAGAAACTGGAGAAAAAGATGGAGAAGAACAGATTGCCGTATTAAAGCTCTAAGACAACTTCAGGTTTGTCGGTGAGTAACACAACAGAGATCTGGCTGGGCATCTCATAGAGGTTGGAGAAAATATGAAAGTGGTGGTCAAGCGTTTTCTTGATTCCGCCTTGACGATGGAGGAAGTCTCTATGAAAATGGATGCTTCTATTGAGAATGCGACAAAACTTCTGAATAACTAATATGTGGTGGAGGAATAAACAAGTCGATAATTGAAAGGACAAAAGTAAAAATGATTTCTTCAATTTATAACAGACGAAGCACACGGTAATTCATAGATAAACCTATATCTCAAAAAGATATTATAGATATTATCCAAAGTGGAATAAAAGCCCCTTCTTCTAAAAATAGACAACCATGGAAGTTCGTTGTGATACAAGGAAATGCTAAGGAAAACATGATAAATGTTTTCAGGTTGGGAATCGGGAGAGAAGAAAACGATAGCGCATTGTTACCGCAAAGCAGACAACACATAGCTTCTGCAAAATACACTATTGATATTATGGCAGAAGCACCAACCATAGTCTTTGTTGTTAATTCACTGGGGAAAAGTATTATGGAAGAATTAACAACAGAAGAACGTGTTTATGAAATCTGTAATATTCAATCTATAAGTGCTGCTATACAAAATATGCTTCTCGCCGCGACTGAGAAGGGAATAGGTAGTCTTTGGATATGTGATATTTATTTTGCATATCCAGAACTGTGTAAGTGGTTGAATAGTGACGGACAACTTATTGCAGCTATTGCATTTGGTTATCCAAATGAATTTCCTAAAGAAAGGCCACGCAAGAAGATTGATGATGTAGTGGAGTGGAGAAAGTAATTTGTCAGAATAATAACTTCCAGTTTGTTGAACTGGAAAATTTGAATTGATTTATCTGCAGTGAATATGAAAACAAAAGGACAGAAACCATATGAAAACAACACAAAATTTAAAGCGGGTGAAGGAGCTATTGCTTACCCCACCCACGTTTTCAGATAATAAGGCCCGACTGCAAACGAATCTGGATACTGATTTTCTCAAACTAATCGCCATTGTTTCAATGCTCATCGACCACATCGGCAGCGTCTTTTTCCCGGAGGTAAGGGTGCTGCGTTGGATCGGACGGCTGGCGTTTCCGATTTTCTGTTATTGCATGACAGTGGGCCTGCTATATACTCATGATATCAAGAAATATTTATTCCGTTTGGGAATATTTGCACTGATTTCTCAACCCTGTTATATCTTTGCCTTTCATCCGTATGACTTTTGGTCGCAGTTTACTAACTGGAATATCTTCTTTACTTTGTTTCTAAGCCTTTTGGCGATGTATGGATGGAAAGAACGCAAATGGTGGCTGTTCGCACTGACTTTTTTTGTGATTTCATGGTGGAACTTCGACTACTCCAGCAACGGAATTTTTTTGATGCTGGTGTTCTATCTCTGCCGCAACAATCCGGTAGTAGGGGCCATGTTCTATCTGCTGTTTACAGTTCCGCCAGCGCTTTTCGCCCGCCCCGGTGATTTTCGGAATCTCACCTTGGGTGGTCTTACATTTGATTGGACTTTTGCAATGGCCTTTGCCGCTTTGTTTATCTTCCCCTGTACCCATACAAACCTGAAGGTTCCACGTTGGTTATTCTATGCCTTTTATCCGATTCATTTGCTAATTATTGGCCTAGTTCGGCTGGTTCTCAAGGTATAATGTTAAGCTTTGTCAATTCATGTTTGTCGTGTTCTTTTAAACCTTATTTTCTTAACCCTTTAAATTAAGAAGCATGGTTTGCAAAACTCTATTTTGCAACCAGGTATTTGATGCCTATGGAGGAAACGCATATGGATATTCAGAAAATTATCAGTTTAGTAACAAAAACGCAAGGGCTAATTAAAAACCGTGAAATGGCCGCTCATGTAAAAGAGAAAGGTCTTGCAGATTATGTAACGCAGGTAGATATTGCCGTACAGAATTTCTTAAAAAAGGAACTGTTTGCCCTTGCGCCGGATATTCAATTCCTTGGAGAAGAAACCGGATTGCAGGAAATAAAAGCGGATAGCTTTTGGATTTTAGACCCTGTTGACGGGACGACAAACCTTATGCACGACTATCAGCACAGCGTTGTATCTTTAGCCCTTTGCCGCCAGGGGGATATTATTATGGGAATTATATATGATCCCTTCCGCGATGAAGTGTTTTCTGCAATTAAGAGAAAGGGCAGCTTTCTAAATGGGCAGCCCATACATGTATCAAATGCAGAAAAACTATCCGACACAATGATTGGGCTGGGAACAGCAAAAAGAGAAGTGGCCGATGAAAATTTTGCCCGGTTCCGCAGGGTGTTCGGTCAGTGCCAGGATGTCCGCAGGATTGGCTCTGCCGCTCTGGAACTGGCATATACCGCCTGCGGCAGACAGGGAGGCTATTTCGAGATATATCTAAATCCCTGGGACTATGCAGCCGGCATGCTTATGATTCAGGAAGCAGGAGGCAAGGTAACTGATTTTACAGGAAAACCGCTTGAACCGAAAAAGGGGAGCAGTGTGGTGGGAACAAATGGATTTATCCATACAGAACTGTTAAAGTTACTGTAAGCTATGTGTTCACTTGGGTACCCTGATGTAGGAGAAGGTTAACTTCTGGGTATCATCTTCTCGAAGCAAAAAATCAGAAGCCAGTCCAGAAAGTGGTGGAACTAACAATGTTCTATTCAATTCTCGGAAAATGCGGACTTTAATGTGGAGGCGGTTTACCCATTGCAAGAGCCGCGAACATCCTATCAGTCATGGCTAATGTAACTTTAGATAGGATAAGATTCTAGCTGCTGGTAGTCAGGAGCTTTGTTGTGTGGAAACTATTCTGTCCTTAGGGAGGAGGAGAATTATAATAGAGTACTGGAGTTCCTTTGAGTTTCATTTCCTTTGAGAATTTGAACAGATAGAGCCTCGTTGAAAATCCTATAGTATACTGACTAAAAAAATGTGAGCAGATGACTATTAGGATAATTTATTAAGCCTGAGCGAATTATGAGACCGTGTGTGCAGTTCAAAAGTTATGATGATTATCTAAAATTGGCTTATTAAAGAGCGGGCTGGTAATCTGCTTTTGGAGGCGTTATGAAAGGCTTTGAGAGACAAAACCAACTGCTATCCCTCTATGGATTGATTTGTAGGCTTTGCCTATGCTATTAATTAAGAATTGTCGGTATTTCTTACGGGTGTTGTAGTAAAGGCAGTGTATCAAAAACCAATAAATTAGCTGATGGTCTGGACTCTTCAAGTACATTACCTCTTTATGGATGATGGACACTATTTTATTAAGTTAATATAGAACCGGAAATTAAACATAAACTATTATCCCTAAATATAAAGGTATATAACTTAGAGAAAGGAAGAGTAGCAAAGAGCCAAAGACTTAAAGAATGCGATATAGCAAAAAGCCAATATCAACAATTCTTTTTAAGGGGAACAGTACAAAGCTGTTCCTCTTTTGTTTTCAAAATAACAGTATACACCCTCATGAGCAGGGGAATATATAGGACAAAGGTTCGTGGCCCACCATAGTCTTTCTGAAAAGAGATAATTCTACATTCGGAGGGACTATGAAAGTGAAAAAGAAAGATAATATCAGATACCGTTTTACGGGGTATGTATTAGCAGCTTTAAAACGTGCCAAGAGAGATTACATATGCCGTGAAATAAAAATAAGCAATCATGAAAGCCCGTTAGAGAAGATGCTTCCAGAACCGTTGTGTGATATAACGGACAGTAAGCCATTTTTATGGGAAGAAACGGAGCAGATTCCACTGATACCGGATGAAGTTCGTCAGTATATGGAAAGCCAGATTGGTGAGTCAGGAGAAACGGCGCTTGATGCTCTGACAGATATGGAAATTCTTGTAGTGTTTATGAAGGTTTTTAGACAGCTGACATATCAAGAGATCGGCAGGCATTTGGGCATGGACTATAAAAAGGCCGGCTCTGTTTTTAACTATGCGAAGAAAAAAATGAGGAAAGGATGGAAAATACGGAATGAATTTTAAAGAACTGTTAATGAAGGCTAAGCAGGGAGACAAGGGGGCAAGAGAGGAACTGTTTTTGATGTACCGTCCCATGGTGTTAAGCAGGTCCAGAATCAAAGGAATCTTTTCAGAGGACTTATATCAGGAACTTTCTAAGACCTTTGTATCCTGTATTGAACAGTTTTCTATTGAGGGGACTGAAAACGAGCAAAAATAAGACTGAATTTCCTTCTTAATCCGCAGTTAACGACAGGAGGACCAGCAACTATGAGTCTTTAAGGAGACAGAGAGTAAGGGAATACAGCATGCAGAGGCAGGGGTATTCCCTTTTCCTTTAATAGCAATTATCTTTATGTATGCTGCTACATTTATTTCAAGGGTATCTGATACTTGTCCCATAAGCAGCTTAATAGCAATAGGGGGAGTCAGGACCATAAAGACTAGACAAACACTAAGAAGAATTATCTTTGTGCCTCTAAAACCCAGCTTTACACGCTCATTTTACGTGCAACACAAACAGGACGCCTGTCTGAATCGGCAGACAACTTAATGAGTCAGCGCTTTGGGGAATAGGAAAGCCGCCCAAAGGCGGCTCCTAGCTTTCAGCATTTTACAAAATAATAGAACTCTATGTCATCTATCGTAATCCACACATATGGATTGCCCAATATGTCCCTTACACCGTTTACAACCTGTGTGAACGCTTCATGGAATTTTTCATAACTTTCCACTTCGACTGGATTCCATATAATTATAAAGTTAGCGGTCAACCCATCTAGATCTGGTCCCCGTTTATCCCCACAAAGGAAATAGGATTCGCTTAACCATGCGTTTACATATATGCCTGTACTCGCGTATACTTTTTTGGCAGCTTTTCCCCAAATCTTAACCAGAATGTTCTGAGTGACGATTTCCGGCATAAGTCCCGCAATGACAACGGTATATCGTTTTGTACGCATATGAATACCCTTTTTTATTAATATATTCAGCGTACAAAGAAAAAGTTATTGGCTGTGGTTTCGCAGCCAGTTTATGGCATTTGATGCGTAAAGTGCACTGCCTAGGGAAAGAATCTCCTCATTAAAGACAACGTGGTCATTATGCATCGGTTTGCCGAATAGCGGATTTTCATCTGGGGTTCCGGCGCCTATTAACATATAGCAGCATGGCCTCTCATAAGTATAAGAGGCGAAATCCTCTGACCCCATGCCGCCTTGTTCAAACAATACTATTTTATGAGGCTCATAGCATTCTTTCATGTAGCTGGTAAGCTCCTTGACCATATCACTGTCATTTTGCAGCGGTGGTGCAGAAGCGATTTCTTTCACACAAGCCTGTCCGCGAAAGAGAGAAGCTGTCTGAATGGAGATTTCTTCAATTCTGTCAAAGATATATTTGGATATCTTGTAATCCATTGTACGAATGCTTCCCTCGAGAATCACATCTTCGGGGATGATATTTGGCGCTTCGCCGGCAGTAAACCTGCCAATGGTAAGGGCGGCAGGTTGGGTGGGAGCAATTTCTCTTGCAATGATTTCCTGGAGAGACAGATAAACATGGGCCGCAATATTGATGGGGTCAACACCTGCTTCCGGCATTGCACCATGGCAGCCGGTACCTTTTATATGAATTTGAAATAAAATACACCCAGCCATGCAGGTACCTGAACCACACATGATCGTTCCGGATGGAATGCCTGAAACAACATGGAAAGCAATGCCTGCATCTACATGGGGATTTTCCAAAACACCGGCCTTAAGCATTGCCTTTGCTCCGGTGAATCCCTCTTCGTCAGGTTGAAATACCAGTTTTACGGTTCCAACCAGATCCTGCTGGTAATGTTTTAATAATTTAGCTGCACCCAGAAGCATGGTTGTGTGCATATCGTGTCCACATGCATGCATATAGCCATTTTCAGAGGCAAATGGAACGGGAGCAGCTTCTTTAATCGGAAGAGCATCCATATCAGCGCGAAGAAGGATTGTTTTGCCGGGCTGCTTACCAGATATAGTGGCAATAACAGCACTTTCGCATATTTTCTGAGGACAATATCCATACTCTTCCAATTTACTAAAAACAAATGATTGGGTTCGTGGTAAGATGCAACCTATTTCAGGATATTGATGTAATGTTCTTCTGATTGATATTAGTTCTGGCTTTAGCTGTTTTGCAGACTCAAAAATTGATTTCATATTAATATCCTCCGGGTTAATATTGACTGAAATTTAAGAATATGAAAATGGTTTGTTTCACATGTTTCTGTTAATGAAGTATATCATAAAAAGTGAAAAGAATGTAAAGTCATATGATAAATAAAACAATGAATTAAGAAAAGCAAACTAGCCATAGGGATACCCTTCATCAATCAATAAATA
>JAETSI010000052.1 GCA_021769725.1 Oscillospiraceae bacterium
AAAAAATAGAACGGCTGAAAAGGGCAATTACGCCCTTATTTTTATACCTAAATTTTATACCCGAAAGGAAGTGCAGCAGTGAACGGAATAAAAAAGAAAAGTCTGAAATCTCTTGCAGACGGACTTTCCAAATTTGAGGACGGCAGAAATGCTGTGAAAAACTCTGATTTCACCGATCTTAAAACATTCATCAAAGACTATTTGAATACTCCCGAGCCGAAACAGCGCAGAAAGCTTGCCGAAGAATTCCGGAAACGGCATCTGGAGCTTTATGCATTCATAAAGGAAAATCCTGACCTTATTTCCGCAGAGACTGAAATCGCAAAAACCGTTCAGGCTGCGCTTTCCGGTGAAGTTCCGAAAAATGAGCAGTTTATAAATCCGTTTGAAGTCCTCACTGATGACGAACTGAAGAAGTTGATAAACGATGGATAAAAAACTCATAAAACTTGGAGCACAAATCGAACTTGCAAGGCGTGATTTCTTTTCTTATTGTCAGCTGAAAGCTCCGGATTTTTATAAATCGGACAGAGCTTTTCTTGTTAAACTTTGCGGCGAGTTTCAGGATTTTCTTAATTCTGATGAAACAGTAATGATCGTAAACCTTCCTCCCCGTCATGGAAAGTCCAGAACTGCAAGCTGTTTTGTGGAGTGGGTTCTTGGAAAGGATCACAACGCAAAAATCATGACAGGTTCATATAACGAAACTCTCTCAACAATGTTTTCAAAGAATGTTCGTGACACGATCTCAGAAACAAAAGCAGACAAATACAAAGCAGTATATTCTGATGTTTTCCCCGGAACTAAAATCAAGAGAGGCGACGGAGCAATGAATCTCTGGAGTTTAGCTGGCGGCTACAACAATTACCTTGCAACCTCTCCCACGGGTACTGCTACAGGCTTCGGATGTTCTCTCATGATTGTTGATGATCTAATAAAAAATGCCGAAGAAGCCAATAACGAAGATGTAAAGGGCAAACACTGGGAGTGGTTTACAAATACAATGCTGTCACGTCTTGAAGAAAACGGCAAAATTATAATCATCATGACTCGCTGGGCATCAGACGATCTTGCCGGACGTGCGCTGGAGCATTATACACAAGTCCGGCGCATAACTATGAAAGCTCTCGCAGATAAAGAAAAGCAGATCATGCTGTGTCCTGAAATACTGTCATATAAATCATATCAGGCAAAAATAAAGGCTATGGGAATTGACATTGCAAGCGCAAATTATCAGCAAGAGCCTATTGATCTCAAAGGACGGCTTTATGAGAACTTTAAAACCTACTCCGAATTGCCGCCGAATTTCAATGGAATCTACAGCTACACAGACACTGCTGACGAGGGCTCAGACTTCCCCTGCTGCATAATCTGGGGAGTTTATCAGCGTGAGGCTTATGTTCTGGATGTCTACTATACCAAAGCATCAATGGAAATTACCGAAAGAGAAACGGCAGAAAGACACAAAAAATTTATAGTCAACAACGCTCGCATTGAATCCAATAACGGTGGTTCAGGTTTCGCACGTAATGTGCGGAGGATCTCCGGAGAGATAGGTAATAATGCTACGATATTTTCGTGGTTTCATCAGTCAAAAAATAAAAAAGCAAGAATACTTTCTAATTCTTCATGGGTGCAGAATCACATCTATTTTCCATTCAACTGGCGTGACAGATTCCCTGAATATTACGCTGCTATGACAAAATATCAGAGAGAGGGCAAAAACGCTCATGACGATGCTCCGGGTACGAACAAAGTGCGGAAGATACACAGCGGACTTCCTGCGGTGATCGTTGATACTCTTGCGTATATCGTCAAATCTGACCTTGACAAGGTTAAAACAGATTCCGATGAATGGGAGAAAATCTCACAGTCAATTGACTTTCTGGATCTTGCTGGGAAAGCCGTTGCAGATACCCTTGTGGACGGCGACGGAGCGTTTAAAATATCTGTCGATACAAGTCTTTCACCGTATCCGATAGTTGAGTTTATCGGCGGAGATATGGTTGATTTTGAGATCAAAAGAGGGATTATGTCTGCGGTGATATTCAAAACTGTTTACACTGTTAAAAGCCGAAAATTCGTACTTTATGAGCGATACGGACGAGGTTTCATTGAAAGCAGGCTTTATGACAGCAGCGGAAATGAACGCCCCCTTAGCACTGTTCCTGAGCTTGCAGATATGCATAGAACTGTACATTTTAGCGGTGATTACATTATGGCTGTACCGCTGAAATTCTATGATTCAAAAAAATATCACGGCAGAGGTAAATCCATATTTGACGGCGGAAAATCTGATTGCTTTGATGCTCTTGACGAGGTTGTTTCGCAGTGGATAGACGCTGTTCGTGCCGGGAGAGTACGAAAATATATCCCGAATGATATGATACCAAAAAATCCGGATGACGGAAGTCTTAAAAGACTGAATGATTTCGGAACAGAATTTGTAATGGTTCAGAGTCCTTTCGGTGATGACAAGTCTTCAAAGATTGAGGTTATACAGCCGGATATTAAGTACGAAGCCTTCGTCAGCGCTTATACAAACGCCCTGCTGATGTGCTTGCAGGGACTTGTTTCTCCTGCTACTTTGGGAATCGACGTGGGAAAAATGTCCTCTGCCGAGGCTCAGAGGGAGAAGAAGGACGTTACCGGCAATACCCGAAATACTATTACAACAGCACTTGAAAAAGCTCTCCCGGAGTTGATTGAAGCTATCCTGAAAACCTATGACAATATGCAGAGAAAAGCTCCGGGCAATTACAATACATCCGTAAGTTTTGGCGAGTATGGTGCGCCCGATTTCGACAGCCGTGTTGAGACTGTCGGCAAGGCTAGTACATACGGTATAATGTCGGTAAAAACTCAGGTGGACGAGCTGTGGGGCAGTTCAAAGGACGAAAAATGGAAGGCTGACGAGGTACAGCGTATCAAGTCTGAAAAGGGACTGCTTGAAGCTGACGATCCGTCTGTGGGAGGTAAGCCGTAATGCTGGGATTCAGCGATATAGCAAAGATTTTCGAGGAGATCGAACTTCGGCTGATACGTTCCCTTAAACGGAATATCGGACGGCATAAGCAGGAGGAACAGCAGGAGAATTTTCAATGGAGCAGTTGGCAGGCAGAGAAGCTCCGTAACCTTGACAAGTTCCGCAGAGAGAATGCCACTGTTATGAACGAGTACACCGATATTATCGACAGCGAAACACGTCAGCTCATGGTGGAGCAGTTCAAGGAGGGCACGAACGGTGTTACAGTTCCACAGTCTAAAATGATTTCCGAAGCTCCGGAGGTCGTGCTCACTCCCGAGCCTAAGTTTTTCGACGTTGATGATACCAAGGTGGCGAAACTTATCGACGATGTTGTAAACCTCGAAAAACACGCCGAAACAGCGGCACTCAGGACTATGGACGATGTGTACCGTCAGACCGTCAATAAGGTTCAGTTTGCTATGAGTACGGGAAGTATGACCTTGCAGCAGGCTATTGATATAGCCGTGAAAGATTTCCTTGATAAAGGTATCAACTGCATTGTTTACCGTGACGGCAGGCGTGTGAATATCGCCGATTACGTCCGCATGGCTCTGAGGACTACTTCAACCAGATCTAAGATCCAGGGAGAATCAGAAAGATTCAAGGCTATGGGCTATGATACGGTGCAGGTCTCAAAGTACAGTATGTGCAGCGACACTTGTCTCCCGTGGCAGAGGAGGGCCTACATCAACGATGTTTTTGTGATGTGGGACGGCAATATCGAGGAACGTGAAAACGGTGAACTCTGGGGAAAGTCAAACTATTGCGGCAAATGGTTTCCGCTGCTGTCAACAGCGATCCATGCAGGACTTTTTCACCCGAACTGCCGTCATACTATCGCCCTGTATGTTGACGGTGATCCTCTCCCGGAAGCTCTCGACAACTCTGAAATCGAAAAGCGTTACAAGCTGGAACAGAAGCTGCGGCGGCTTGAAAATAACGTCCGCAAAGCCAAGCGAAAAGTTAAGGGATTTTTCGATCCTGATAACATCAAAAAGGCAAATAAGGAGCTTCGGGAAGCTCAGAAAAAAGTTCGTGAATTCATAGATCAGACTAATGCCGCTTATGGGAAAATTATTCTCAAACGTGATTACGGTCGAGAGAAGATTTATGGTGAAAACAGGGTTGACATTTCTAAAAAAAGTGGTATAATAGAAGAAAAAGAAATGCTGCCGAGAAAATCCAAAACAGGCAATTTTGCTGTTGATTGGGAAAAAGTTCAGTCGGAAGAATACAGCAGTAAATTCAGAAAGCTTTCTGATAATGAAAAAATTTCATCTGCTATTGAGACACGAGCAAAATGGGCTCTTAATAACCGTGATGCTATGCAATCTGAGGAATTGTATGCGATTAGCTTAAAAAGCGGCAGTGAAATAGCGAGGATTACCAACCAGAATTATACTGCGGCGGTTAAGCGAACCAAAGAATTTACAGAGAAATTGAATAAAGCCGATATGGAAGGCGATAACATTTTATTGCTGCATAACCACCCAAGAGGCTTGCCACCGAGCATAAGTGATATTAACGCTTTATTTGGAAATAAAAATGTTTCTGGTATAACAGTAGGGCATAACGGAAGTGTATACTATTATACGAAGCCAAAGACCATAGTTCCCGAAGATGATTGGAACATTGCAATGAGGCATTTCAAGCAATTTTCAGAAGTAACATCTATGGAAAAAAGTCTTGAATTATTAGGGAAAAAGTATGGATTTACAATCACCAAGCTTTGACAAGGAGGAATAATATGGATAAAGAATATATTTGCGATGACAGACCTGTTGAAGTTCCTGAAAAAATTGCAAAAATGACCGATGAAGAAATTCAGCAGGAATTTGAAAAGAGATTCGCTGAATACTATAAAGACTAACCGCTCAGAAATGGGCGGTTTCTTCATAACATAAATACGAATTTAAACGCTCTTTAAAGGGCGTTTTTATTATATTTAAATTTAAGGAAAGAGGTTGATAATATGAAAAGGTATATCGGAACGAAGCAGATCGAAGCCAAACCGATGAGCAGAGGCGACTACAACAAGTACAGAGGATGGGCTATTCCGGTTGATGAAAATCCGAATGATAAAGGTTACATTGTGAAATATAGTGACGGATATATTTCATGGTCGCCTAAAAAGCAGTTTGAAGAAGCATACAGATCATCCGGTGAAATGAGCTTCGGTCACGCTATTGAATTGCTTAAAAGCGGATGCAGGGTAGCTCGCAAAGGCTGGAACGGTAAGAATCAGTATATTGAACTGGCTGCTAACATCAGTTATAAGAATTCAGCAGGTCAGCAGGTAAATCCCGACCACGAAGCATACGGCAATGCTACTATTGCGTTTGTCGGCACTTCAGGCGTGCAGCTTGGTTGGCTTGCTTCCCAGGCTGATATGCTGGCTGAAGATTGGACTGTGGTAGAATGATGGGCGCATACATACTCCCTGAGCTGAAATATATGCCTGATTACACAATGTATGTTAATCAGATGCTCAGGCGCAGACGTCATAGAAAACGCCGCAGAAAAATAAAGCGAGGAAAATCAAGACGGTAACACGTCTTATTTTTATACCCAAAATAAAGAAAGCGAGGAAAAGATCATGGCAGAAGAAAATAAGAACGCTGAATCCGAAGAGGAGAAGAAAAAGCCTGAATCTCCCAAAGCTGAAAAGCCGGAGGAGAAAAAGGAAGAGCAGCCAAAGGATAGTGATGCTGAGGAAAAGGCTTCCGACGACAAACAGGCTGATGAAAATGGCGAGGGTGCAGAATCTAAATCTGAGGAAAAGCCTGAACCGGACGAAAAAGCCCCTCCCGATGTTCCTGAAATGTCGGAAACTGACAGGTTGAAAGCGGAAAATCTCACTTTGAAAACGCAGCTTGAAGCTGTGAAAATCGGATTCAATCCGGACTGTATCGAGGATGCTGTTGTGCTTGCAGAAAACATTGTAAAGCGTGACGGCAGCGACATTACCACCGCTTTACAGGCAGTAGCCAAGAAATACCCCGACTGGAAATCTGACGGTAAGGATAATTCCAAAGGCAAAGGCGGCTTCAAGGTTGGAGCTGACACTCCCAAAGACGAAAAAAACGCAGATGACGAAAGGCTTGACAAGGCTTTTGGTCTCCGCAGAAAGAAATAAGAAAGGACTGATATTATGCCTAATACGATCAATTATGTTACTCAGTTTGACAGCAAGCTGAGAGAGCTTTACGGTCAGGAGCTGACTTCCGATTCTCTCTATAATTCAAACTCCGATATCCAGATAATAGGAGCAAAAACTATCAAAATTCCCACGCTCACCGTGTCGGGATATAAGGATCACAGCAGAAGTTCCATGAGCTTCAATACAGGCTCTTACGAAAACGCTTTCGAGGATAAAACTCTCGATCACGACCGTGACATCGAGTTTGGCGTTGATCCCATGGATGTTGATGAAACAAACACGATACTCTCAGTGGCGAATATCCACAACCGTTTCGAGCGTACTCAGGCTATTCCCGAGCTTGACTGTTACACCTACAGCAAGATCTATACTGAGGCAAAGCGTGTGGGAGCTTCGATCAAGAATACGGCGCTTACCTCTGCCAATGTTCTCAGTGATTTCGATGATAATATCGAAGCCTTTGAGGATGCAGGTGTTCCCCTTGACAGGCTTATCCTCTTCTGCACATCTGGCTATAAGAAACTGCTCAAAAATGCGGAGGGCGTTCAGCGTACACTTGATGTCAAAAGCGGCGGCGGTATTGACAGGCGTGTGCGTACTCTTGATGATATCGGCACTATTATTACTGTTCCCTCAGCAAGATTCAAGACTGCTTTCGACTTCACTGACGGCTGCAAGGCTGCTTCAACAGCAAAGGATATCCAGTATATTCTTATTGATCCTGAATGTCAGGTAAGCCGTGTGAAGTACAGCTATATTCATTTCTTCGCTCCCGGAACAGACAGCAGAACAGCCGACAAGTACCTCTATCAGAACCGACGTTTTAATGGCACATTTGCCATTGACTTTCTCATGAAGTCCGGCTGTATCATACACGCAGATAAGGAAACTACGGAATCCACAGGAGGAGGAGAAAACACATGAAAGCGATAAAGGACAACAAGATCTATACCGTTGACGAAACCTCAAAAGACACATATCTTGCACAGGGATTCGATATTTACGGCGATAACGGGGAGCTTATTGAACGCTCTCCGTCAAGCACTGTAAGCCGCAGGGAATACGACGAGCTTCTTGATAAATACAATAAGCTCGTTGCAGAAAACAAAAAGCTGAAAGGTAAGGCGAAAGGCAATGTATCTGAATCCTGATGAATACAGCGGCGATATTCCGCAGCAGGAGCTTGAATCCACCCTGCGGAATGCCTGCCGAGCCGTGGACAGTCTGACATTCAACAGAATAGTCAAGGCAGGATTTGACAATCTGACAGAGTTCCAGCAGGATCTTATCAAGGATGCTGTCCGGCTTCATGCGAATTTTGCTCATGACAATGCAGAACTGCTGAATAGTCCACTCAACTCCTACAGCATCAGCGGTGTTTCAATGAGTTTTGACCGTTCAAAAATAGTGACGGTCGGCGGAGTAACTACAACAAGCGAGGTCTATAATCTGCTCATGCAGACCGGACTTTGCTATAGGGGGGGTGACGTATGAAATATCCTGCACTTGTTCCCGACAGAATATGCAACACTCCCGTGACCGTATATCGTGAGGACGGTCTTAACCGTGACGGATCTCCGAAGCGGACAGTCATATTCGAGGGGAAATGCTTCTACAAAGAAAAAACAAAGCATAAGATCACTGCCGACAAGCAGCTTATAACGCTTTCAGGGGAGGCTCTTTTCAACGGAGATATTGCTCCCGATACGGATGTTATTACCGGAGAGGTACTGCTTCTGAGCGGCATTAAACGCCGGATATACGCATCCGAAAAAGCCAAGAATCCCGACGGTACAGTAAATTATACAAGGCTGGAGCTGATCTGATGAAAATTGATATCAAGCTGGATCATAATGCAATCAGAGAGATCGAAAATGCGGCAAGAAAAGCGGCTGTAGTCGCTATGGAAAAACTTTATAAAGACTTGAAAGATTCAGAAACAATGCCGTTTGCCGGCGGAGATATGCAAAACGATCAGACATATGTAGCCGTTGACGGTGAGGACACTGTTAATGGTGAGGATGTTTATTTCGTTACTCTTGTAACAGGTTCGCCGCAGGCAAGACGGCTGTATTATCATCCTGAATATCAGTTCCAGCAGGGGCATAACGACAATGCCGGAGGGCTATGGCTTGAACCGTACATAAACGGCGATAAAAAGGACTTTGTCCGGACTGAATTCACCAAAATATTCAAGGAGAAAAGCGGAATATGAATTATCTGACATTACTTGAAATCGCCGACCTGCTTGCAGAATTGCTTGACTTCGGCAGCATAACGGCAGGCTGCATTGACGCTTCTCTTGATAAAACTATCGGGGTATATCAGCGTGAGCCGTTTGTTCCGAGGGAGTGTATCGGAGGCGATTCAAGCTATCAGACATCAAAGCTGCGACTGCTCGTTCACTGGACTAATATTCCGCCCGAAGCCGAGAAAAAAGCTCTTGAAATTTTGGAGCTGTTTGACGGTTTCCGTGACATGGAAACTAAAGATCATATCATAAAATTTGCGGAAGTCAAAGCAGTCCGCAGCATTGGAAAAGATGAAAAAGGCGTCTGCGAATATATCGTGGACGCTGATATTATATACACCGTAAAGGAGGAATAATTTATGAGTACACCGCTCAGGGCTGGACAAATCGTCTTGTAACCGGCAAGAGCGTGACCGTTTCAGTATCCGGAAAGCGCAATGTCGGCGATCCCGGAAATGACTACATTGAGGGCATTGCTCTTAAAATCGGCAAGGAATGTAATACAACGCTTGTTTGGAAATTCCCAAGCGGAGCAAAGCTCGTTATGCCCTGCGTGATAAACGTGACTGAGTGGGGTTCGGGAGATTCCAGAGCCGCCGCTCCGCTTGCTTTCGACGCCATGAGCAGAGGCAAGCCAAGTTTTACAGCGGCTTCTGCTTCGTAAAAATGACGACCGCAAAAATACGGTAAAAAAGGTTCTGAAGCTCTTTGAGAACAAGGAGGGCGACGATATGGACAAATCCGACGAGGCTCTGAAAATAGCTTTCGGAGAAAATTATAAGGAGATCGAAGATCTTGATCTGTCGTTCAAGGCTTATCAGGAGCTTGCAGAAATGGTCATAGCTGCCATGACCGGAGAAGAACCGGAGGATTTTGAAAAACGTAGGGAAGAGAAAAATCAGTCCTTTCAGGACGGAAACATGGTATGATCTTGAATATGACAAAGATCTGATAGCGCAGTCGGTTGCCAAGCAATACGGCAAGCTTCCGTCTGAACAGGATGAGATGCACTACAGTGAATGGATTCTTCTTGTGGGCGGTCTGATGGAGGATACTCCTCTCGGTCAGACCGTTCTTATCCGCAAGGAAAATGACAGGGAGCGTCTTAAACATTTCACTCAGTATGAGCATAGAATTCGCAATGAGTGGCGCAGCTTCACTGCAAAACAGCAGCTTTCGCCAAATAAAAAGCCGGAGAACTTTGCAAAAATGTTTGAGGATATGTTCAGGAATATGTTCCAATAAATTGACAAAAACCGGCATCTGTGATATAATGTATTCGTAGGGTGCTGCATAACGGTAGGCGGTTCTAATCTTTCCTCGGAAACGAGGTGAGCTGAAATGACGATAATGGAATTACTAACATTACTTATGCTTGTAGTTGCAATTATAGATATCAGCAATAACAAAAAGAAATAACCGCCCCTCTACCAAAGACGACGGTTATTTCTTAATAACATAAATCTGAGGAAGAACCGCTTATCGCAGCATCCTTTCTAAATATATTATATCATAATTTAATAAAATGTCAAGCGTTTTGAAGAAATTCAAGGCGTTTTTTTATTACTTCTGAAAGGAGGAAAAAGCAAATGTCAAATAGTTCGGTAGGAGCAATTTCACTTGATCTGATTATCAAGGATAAGCTTGGAGAGCAGCTTGAAAAAATCAAGTCATCTGTACGCAGTCCGGCGGAGAAGATAGGTGATACTATAAGTCATACTATTGAAAATGCTGTAAAAAATGTAGGAAAAACAGCAGGAAAAGCTGTAAACGAAGCTGTTGAAAGTGCTGAAAAATCAGTAAGTAATGATGTTGAAAACGCTATTGCCCGTCTGCTTAAACGGGAAGAACAGCAGCGTCAGGCTTTACTTGATACAGCAAATTCTATTCCTGAAAAAGCAGCTTCATCAAGCGGAAATTACATGAGATATAATACCGACGAGATCATGAAACAGGTTGATAAATTTGAAGAAGCTATCAATAAACCTGTCAGGGAAACCGTTGAAAAGGCTAATAAAAAGCTTGCCGAATTAGGCAAATTTGAAGTTAACAGTGATCCTGTTCAAAGGCTTAGACAAGAAATAACTCTCACCGGAACGCAATTGAATCTGCTCCAGAAAAAATGGCAGCAGCTTTCAACAGTAGAGCCTTCCGATAAAGTGACAGCTCAGCTTGCAGCAACAGAGCAGAAAATTATTTCAACACAGGAGAAGCTTGATAAACATAATTCAAAGTGGACAGAGCTTGGCACTTCCGGAAGTTCAGCCGGAGAAAAAATAACATCTGTATTCAGCCGTATTTCCAGTGTTGCAGGTAAGACTGGAAATAAAATAAAGTCAATTTTCAGCGTAACATTTAACAAGATGAGGAACATCGGCAGCAAAACAATATCCTCACTTAGAAGTCGTTTCGCAACTCTTGGCAAATCTGCATCCAATGTTATAAAGCCTGTCAATAAGCTTGGCAATGCTTTAAAAAGAACATTCAAAAACGTATTTCTCATAGCAGGAATATATGCAGCGTTTCGGGCGATAAAAAACGGACTTCTTGAAGCCGCAAACGCCGACGAAGAATTTTCAAAGTCCCTGAACGAGGTCAAGGCGAATCTTTCAATAGCGTTTACGCCGATATTACAGGAGATAATGCCTGCGCTCAACGCCCTTATGTCAGGGCTTGCAAGCGTTACAAAATCAGTTGCAGGATTTATCGCAGGTCTTTTCGGTACTACGTATAAGCAGGCAGCGGAAGCCACGAAAAAGCTCAAGAGTGTAGCAGATACGGCAAAAAAAGCAAAGCTGTCCACTGCCGGAATCGACGAGATGAATATACTTTCAGGAGGAGACGACGGAAGTTCCTCCAGCTCGGAAAAGCAGGGAATTGATTACAGCAGCATTGATATGTCAGAACCGGAGCTTCCGGACTGGGCACAGCGTCTGAAAGATTCCATAAGATCAGGCGACTGGGCAGGAGTGGGAGCTATTCTCGCCGAAAGGGTAAATTCCGTTCTTGGCTCTGTAAATTGGGATGAGATCCAGTCTAAAGTAAACAGCGGCGTTACTAAGATAACCGATCTGATAAACGGTTTTCTTGACAATGTAAACTGGGAAACTCTCGGAGATACGCTTGCAGGCGGTCTTAATACGATCACCGGAGCAATAAATACTTTTTACAGCAAGGTCAAATGGGAGAAGCTCGGCAGCGGAATTGCAAAGGGACTTAATCAGTCGATAAAGAAAATCAACTGGAAACAGCTTGGCAAAGCCTTTTCGGGGCATATACAGGCAATTATTGATGCTGCTTATTCCTTTGTCACAACATTTGACTGGTCTGGATTTGGCAGTGCGCTTGGGACTGCGGTCAACGGTTGGTTTGACGGCATTGATTTCGGAAAAGCCGGTAGAACTATTTCAGAGGGAATCAAGGGATTTCTTGATACGGCAATAAACACTGTCCAGACAATAAACTGGCGGCAGATAGGCACAAAAATTGCTGAATTTATTGCTTCTATCGACTATTCAGGCATTGCGCACAAGTTCTTTACGCTGCTCGGTTCAGCGCTTGGTGCAGGCGTTTCGCTTATCTGGGGCGCACTTGAAAATCTTGTTAAATCTATCGGCGAATATTTCTCCGGAAAAATTGACGAATGCGGCGGAAACGTTGCTCTTGGACTTCTCAAAGGCATAGCAGACGGCTTGCTCTCTATCGGAAAATGGATAAAGGATAATATATTCAAACCATTTATCGAAGGTTTTAAAAAGGCTTTCGGAATCCATAGTCCGTCAAAGGAAATGGCTGTAATGGGCGGATATATCATTGACGGACTGTTCAATGCCATATCTGACGGCATAGCAAAGATAAAAGAAATTTTCAGCAAAATGCTTGAAGTCATCAAGAAGATTTTTTTCGGAATCGACAAATGGTTTACTGAAAAATTTTCTTCTGCATGGAACGGAATAAAAGGCATATTCTCTGGTATCGGCGGTTGGTTTTCAGAAAGGTGGAGCGATATCAAAGGAGCTTTTTCCACGGTTGGAACATGGTTCGGCGATATATTTCAGAACGCATGGAATGGAATAAAAAATGTATTTTCAAATCCGGGATTGTTTTTCAGCAAGGTATGGAATGGAATAAAATCCTGTTTCAGACACGTAACAAGTTGGTTCAGGGATACGTTTTCCGAAGCATGGCAGGCGGTCAAGGATGTTTTCAGCCGAGGAGGGCACATATTTGTTGGAATTGCAGAAAGTATAGCAGACATTTTCAAGGAAGTTGTAAATCATATAATTGATGGAATAAATTGGGTGATTGCTCAGCCGTTTGACGCAATAAACGGTGCTCTTGACGGGATAAGAGATGTTTCTATCCTGAAATGCGAGCCGTTCTCATGGCTGCCGTCAATTGATGTTCCCGAAATACCGAAGCTTGCAAGGGGCGGACTTGCAGAAGCTCCTACGCTGGCAATGGTCGGCGATAACCGGAACGCTGCTGTAGATCCGGAGGTTATCGCTCCGCTTTCAAAGCTCCAGGGAATGCTCGGCGGAGATAATTCGGAAATAATTGAGCTGCTTAAAATGATTGTTCAGCTTCTCAGAAGCGGTTTTTCAGCAGAAATTATAGGATCAATTTTTGGCGCTGATTTCAAGAGAGCAGTTCTGAAAATATGCGCAGACGATAAATCAAGGAGGTTCGGATAATGCTTGCAATAGAATCAATCGACGGAGAACCGCTGGCAGTTCAGCCGCTTCGTGACGGGTACAGCGTTATAACCTCCGATCTGCTTGCGGACGGTTCAGGTCGCAGCGCAGAAACCGGTGAAGCGATACGTTATCTCATACGAAAAGACGCATTTAAACTGAACCTGAAATTTAAGGGGCATTCAGAGGAAATAGCGCAGATAGTTCCGCTTTTAAGCAGATTCGAGCAGACTGTTAAATTCAGTTATGCAGGGGAAGTCTACACTGTAAAAATGTATCCCGGCGACAGAACTCTGAACGATAACGGAATGACGGCTGAGTTTTCTGTAAATCTTATTCAGATATAAGGAGGATATCTATGTACCCGGTATCAGAAGCTTTTCTGGAGGCATTAAAAAACTATGAGAATATCCAGCACATCAAAGCGACAATCATTCAGATAGACGGCACAGTGCATATTCTCCGGGATAACGAACTCCTCGGCGCCCCCCGATACGACAAACAGTGCGTAGAAAATCCGGACGTATTCAATTTCGGAGAGATGTACACAGGAACGGCGGAGGTAACGGTTCAGATGCCTGGGATGTTATCCAATCGTTTTCGTGGAGGAGAGCTGCGGCTTGAATTCGGAGTTGATATCCCGGGCAGCGAAACGGAGTGGATACCGCTTGGCGTGTGGGATATCACCGATCCGAAGCGTGAAACCAGCGACAGGATAGTCCTGAAATGCTGCGACAAAATGAATCGTTTGCAGGTCGGATGCGGCAGCAATGCCGCAGGATTTTTAAGACTTCAAAATCTGCTTGATTTCGTTTCTGAAAAAGCCGGCGTCAAGTTTGCTCAGACCGCCGGGGAAATCGCCGAACTTGCAGAAGAACAGGTGCAAATGATGTCGAAAATTTCTTTTGCGGAAACGTGCTGGGACGAGGTCCGGATGATCTCGCAGCTGATCGGAGGCTTTGCCTTTGCGAATCGTGAGGGAAAAATTGAGTTCCGGAAATTTAAAGATGTTGATTACATCATCCCTGCTGAAAAAAGGACAGATATTTCCCTGAGCGAATACGGATTTCATGTAAAAGGTATCTCATACACCGATAAATACGGTCAGACATACTCGACAGGAATTTCTAAAATCGGAGTGGGTTCAGTACTCGGATTTTCGGATAACGGCTATATTCCGTCGATCGACAGAGAGGATAACTTAACGTACGGTATCGACAGAATAAACCGGATAAACGACAGTCTGCGGTGGCTGATGTGGACTCCCGGAACTGTAAGTTTTTACGGAAACCCTGCCCTCGACGTAGGAGATATAATCCGGATCTCAGGCGGCATAAACGGCAAAGGAAACGTCGGTTTCCTCATCGGGACGGATTCATGGCAGTTCCGCAGTCCGCAGACGATAATATCTCCAGGAGCTTCAGAAACAGGCACGGCAGCGTCATCCGGCGGAGCATCTTCCGGATCGTCAGCCGCTTCGATAACGAACGTCACGGTCACAAAAGCAATTAAAACTATCATGTTTGAAAAGCATCCCGGAGAGCTTTACGAGGGCGAAAGAACAGCGGCATACGGCGGATTTTCATGCAGATCGGTTACGGAATGTTTCTTGTGTTTTACCGGAGTTTTTCTTGCTGAAAAGGACTGCACAGCAGTTGTAAAGGCTTATCTTGACGGCATAGCCCAGGAGTTGACAGTAAAGCACACTCTTCATGCCGGTGATTTTTCAACGGTTTCGTTTACATTTCCGCTGACGGCATCTGCCGGAACTCATACTGTAAGCGTCACTGTATCCGGACTTTCAGAATTGCAGGATATTTCGGCTTTTGTTTTCGGACAGGAGATCACTGAAAAAGCTCCGCAGTATACCTCGGCAGATGATTACAGATACACTGTAAACGACGGTATATCTATAGTTACAGCTTATCTGGGAACAAATCTGCATCCTGAGATACCGGATATTCTCGGCGGCGGAGCAACAACGATAATCGGAAAAACAGCTTTCACGGAATCGGAGATAACAGGCGTCTGGATTCCGGAGGGCGTTACGGAAATACAATAATTTGACAAATCTATGCGTCCGTGATATAATAAAAACAAGGCAGCTCTGCAAATATGCAAAGCTGTCCCGGATGCTGCATAACGGTAGGCGGTTCGATTCTTCCCTCGGAAACGGGGGTGAGCGATATGACAATAATGGAATTACTTACTTTACTTATAGTTATAATTTCTATCATTGATATCAGCAATAACAAAAAGAAATAACCGCCCTCACTCTTCCAAAGTCGGCGGTTATTTCATAACCAAAAAACGAGGGAGAACCGCTTATCGCAGCATCCTTTCTAAATATATTATACCACAAAATACAGATTTGTCAAGCGTTTTGAAGAAAGATTCAAAGCGCTTTTCTTATTATTAAGGAGGCGAA
>JAETSI010000053.1 GCA_021769725.1 Oscillospiraceae bacterium
CCCAATATAATCATTTGAAAAGTGCGACAAGGTTTGCAGGCCTGAAAATCGCGTAACCAACATGAATACAGAGTTTAATAATTTCGCATTAACAGATTTTAAAAGACGCCAGTGTCTCAGTTCCTTTTTCACAAGGTTTATGGTACATCCGCCAAACCCTCCTCCCATAATACGCGAGCCGGTGACACCGCACTTTTTGGCAATATCATTGAGAAAGTCAAGTTCCTCGCAGCTCACCTCGTAGTCGTACGACAAGCCGTGGTGGGTTTCATACATCTTCTTTCCAACCGTCTCATAGTCTCCGGCATTCAAGGCATCGCATACGGCAAGCACACGGTCTTTTTCTTCTATTACGAATTTGGCACGGAAATAATCCTCGGCGGTGATGTCTGTGCGGATGGAGTCAAGCATCTCCATAGTGGCATCTCGCAGTGTCTCTATGCCGAGACGTTTTGCTACACGCTCACATGACTGGCGGCGTTTATTATAGGGAGAATCGGCAAGTTCATGTTTTACACGGGAGTCAACGAGAACAAGCTCATAGTCTTCCGGATTAAACGGGAAATACTCGAACTCCATCGAGCGGCAGTCAAGACGCATAAGTTTACCTTTCTGACCCATTACGGATGCGAACTGGTCCATAATACCACAATTCACGCCACAGTAGTTGTGCTCGGTCGACTGGCCTATGCGGGCAAGCTCAAATTTATCGATGCTGTTGTCGTTGAACATATCGTTTAGAGCATATGCGAAGCAAGACTCAAGTGCGGCTGAGGAACTGAGTCCGGCACCGAGTGGTACGTTACCGGCAAACACGGCGTCGAACCCCTTGACTACACCACCACGCTTCAGAATCTCACGAGCTACACCGAAAATGTAGCGCGCCCATGACTGGGACGGGGCATCATCTTCGTTGAGTCCAAATTCGGCATACTCATTGATGTCAATTGAGAACACACGAGTCTTATCAGAATCGTTTGGGGCTATTGCCGCCATAATTTCCTTATCAATGGCACCGGGAAAAACAAAGCCACCATTATAATCGGTATGTTCGCCAATAAGGTTGATACGCCCGGCAGACGCATAGAAGACAGCCTCTTGTCCGAAACGTTTCTTAAATTCATTTTCAATGATAGTTTTCATGCTTGATGATTCATTTTTTTTATGCATTAAGGTATGTATTTTAAAATGTGTGATTCATAGATGTTAGATTAAGGTATTAATGAGCTATCTTACAATCTTTTTTACCTTTAATTAGTCACCTTGTCTTACGAATATCTCTACTCCCGTTTTTTTTACGGGCTTTATTATCTTGCCGGTATCTACTGTAATCTCAAACGGTATCGTATCATTATCACTTGGCACAAGATTCAACGATAATATACGTGTCCTTCGTGGTGAAACTATAGAGTCCGAGTTATGCACATGATAAACATACCGATATTTTCTGTCGCTGTCAATAAAAACATCACCATGACCTGCTCCATTTTCACCTACGATATTTCGATGAATTATCGGGTTGGCCGGATTCTTTATCCATGGACCTGAAGGAGACTTTGCAGTAGCATAACCTACCGCATAATCAGGACTCATGAAGTGATTTGCCGAATAGAATAGATAATATGTATCTTTCAGCTTTATAACGGTAGGTCCTTCCATTATAGGTACACTTTCAAAAACTCCGGTATCTTCCCACGCCTGATCGTTATACAAGGCCTGTTTCAGAGTACCCGGTATTATCGCATTGTTTTTTATATCGTATTCTCCGACCCAAATATAGTTTCCTTTATTGAATCGAACATGATATAAATAGTATTTACCATCGTCATCCCTAAACAAGAACGGATCAATATTTTTCTCCGAAGCGTCTATAGGTAATTCGGTACCTGTATATACACCATTAATCGAGTCAGCATGAGCAATGGCAACCTGTTCATTAGCGGTATAAAGCATGCCCGTCTTGCCGTCGAGTTGGATAAATTGTGGAGCCCAAAATCCACTGGTACCAAAAATAGATTTACCGACCGAAAGATTGGGCAGGCTGTCGGTTGAATACCAGTTAATCAAATTGTCGGATTCATATACTGTGAATCCTGCCGGATTACCCCCTTGGGTCCCGGCCATATAATATTTCCCTTCATATGGAAAAATAGTAGGGTCTGCCAGCATTATCTCTTCCTCGTTTTCTGCTGCCATTATGATTCCACAATTTCCACAAATACTAAAGATGGCTATAACTGCCAGTCCAATCTGAATATCCTTTTTCATTGTGATTTGATTGATGATATGTGAATTTACAAGCAAAAAATGCTTATCGAATTGACTTGAGCAAAGGTACAAACCTATGATGATATGACATGGGTAAGAATGTCTATTATATGGGTAAATATGCGCAAATCAGACAATAACACGATTTTTACAGACTTGTTTAGACAGGATTACCCACAAAAAACACAGGATTACCCATTATATAGAGGTGTCCAAAGTAATTTTGCCGATGTAAAATTTAACCCAATCTATTCACATGATGCAAAATCGTTTCATATCTCTGGCACTACTATTTGCCGCTGCAGTTTCGGCCTCTGCATCTCAATCCGCAGATATTCCGAGACCGGAATATCCCCGCCCCCAATTCCAACGTGAAGCATGGGTCAATCTCAATGGAGAATGGACCTATCAGTTCGACTTCGGGAAAAGCGGCAAAGAGAGAGACCTGCAAAAATCTACCGGCTTTGCCGAAAATATCACAGTTCCATTCTGCCCTGAAAGTCCACTGTCAGGTGTAGGTCATACCGACTTCATCAATGCCATGTGGTATCATCGTGATCTTTCGATTCCTGAAGACTGGAACGGAAAAAAAGTTCTGCTTAATTTTGGTGGCGTAGATTATCGCGCCGAAATCTTTATCAATGGCAAATCGCTGTTTACGCATTATGGAGGTGGAGCTTCATTTGCCGTCGACTTGTCTGACGCTTTGAAATATGGTGAAGACAACGATTTGGTTGTCTATGTGGAGGATGATGTTAAATCATGGCAACAGCCACTCGGTAAGCAATCCCGCCGTCTCAATGCCTACGAATGTTTCTATACTCGTGTCACAGGTATCTGGCAAACTGTATGGCTTGAAGCCGTTGATCAGAACGCTTTAAAGCAATGTCGTATAACTCCTGACCTTGATGGTAATCAATTTGTTTTTGAGCCTAAATTCTATAGCGTTGACGGTGCGTCAAAATTTAATATTAAGATAAAGGACGGGAACAAAGTTATTTACGATAAATCAACTCCTGCAAGCAACAGTTCATTTATAACTGCGGGAATCAAGAATCCTAAGACATGGTCTCCTGAAAATCCCTTCCTCTATGATATTGAGTTTTCGGTAATAAATAAAGATGGAAAGACTATAGACAAAGTCAATTCTTATGCAGGAATGAGGAAGTCGGAATTACGGAACGGTGTTTTCTATCTCAATAACGAACCGTATTATCAACGCCTTGTGCTTGATCAAGGCTATTACCCTGACGGTCAGTGGACAGCTCCGACCGATGAGCAGCTTAAAAGGGATATTGAGCTTGGCAAAGCTGCCGGTTTTAATGGAGCCCGACTTCATCAAAAAGTGTTTGAACCTCGCTATTTCTATTGGGCTGACAAACTTGGCTACCTGACTTGGGGGGAATCTGCAAGCTGGGGTATGAACTGGACTGATAAGGTAGCAGCCCGTAACATGCTGGCAGAATGGCATGAATGCATCGACCGTGATTATAATGTAACCTCACTGATAGCATGGTCGCCACTGAATGAAACTTGGATTCATGATGTTGACGGACAGCGCGACCGACTGACCAACGATCTTTATTTCATGACCAAAAATCTTGACCGAACTCGACCTGTTGTAGCATCAAGCGGTGGACATCATGCAGGTTTCACGGATATTTATGCCGAACATACTTATGTGCAGGATCCTGTAGCTTTACATCAGCAACTCCGGCTCAATAATGAAGGTAAGCCGTGGATTCATCATCCCAATGAAAGCGCAGAATACAAAGGTGAGTGCTATATGATTGATGAATTCGGTGGTATCCAGTGGAATAAAAAAATGGATGCTCCCGAAGTGGCTACAGAAGAAGCTTTCTGGGGATATGGTCAGGCTCCCCGTTCACTCGAAGAATATTATAAACGTCTTGAAGAACAGGTCAATGTAATACTTAGTCTTGATCACATTGCAGGCTTCTGTTATACACAGATTGTCGACGTTGAACTTGAAAAGAACGGCATATATACATACGACAGAGCTTCAAAATTTGACATGAATCGCATCAAAGCTATTTTCTCAAAGGATAGAGAACAAGCTCGTTCAGAAGTCAAGAAAATGCTTGAAGAGAGAGAACAGCAACTTTCATATAACAACAATAATGAATAAATTTTAACCTATAAACTAATAAAATCACATGAAAAAGGAATCTTTGATTCTGTCAGTGGCACTCTTGTGCTCGACAGGAGTCTTCGCTCAGGCACTTCCTGAGGGAATGACTGCCCTCCTTCCGGCAGGCGTTACAGCTAACATCAGTCAAAACAAACAGGTCTATGCCCAAAAGAATATGGCAGTTGCCGGTTCTCCGACAAAAGGGTACAAGGCTTTCTTCTCTGCTAAAGATGCTGATCACGGTGAGGAACTGTGGGTAACTGACGGTACTCCCGCCGGTACTAAAATGGTCAAGGATATTAATCCCGGTCTTGCAACATCAGACATCCAGTGGCTGACTCGTTTCAATGACAAGGTGGTTTTCACCGCAAATGACGGGGAAAACGGTTATGAGCCTTGGATCTCTGATGGCACAGAGGCTGGTACTTTTATGCTCAAGGACGTGCATGAACTGGAAAGTTCTAACGCCGTTGGTTACTGCCAGCTCGATGAGACGCGTCTTATCTTTTACGCTATGGACTTTGAAAGTGAAATGGCTCAAGAAGGTAGTAAAATGCAGTATCTCTGGATAACGGATGGTACAGAAGACGGTACCAAATTGCTCAAAGAAGTTGACTGTATCTTCCCCGGACAGGAGGAAGCCGACAACCGCTGGGGTGCCAATATGCGTGTAGGTCGCCGTGTATTCTTCAAGGCAGAGGAAGCCGACAAGAATGGAGTGACACACGGTGTTGAGTTGTGGGTGACAGACGGAACTCCGGAGGGTACCTATCTTGTAAAGGACATCAATATAGAGCCTAACCTCGGAAAGAATGACGGAGTGTCAACACTTTCTCCCGCACTTGCCCACATGCAGAACTTCTATAACGAGAAACTTTTCTTCAAGGCTTGGTCAATGGAATCGGGTAATGAGCCTTGGGCTTCTGACGGAACTGAGGAAGGAACCTACGAGATCTTCAATACCAATCCTACTGTAGGAGCTAACGGTCTTGGCAACGGTGGCGGTGTATGTATGGCAGGAGAGCCTTATAACGGAGAAATCATTTTCCGTGCAAAGACTCCAGAGATCGGGTTTGAGCTTGGTGCTACAAATCTTGAAAAGGGAAATATGAAGTTCTTCGACATCTTCACCTATGAGCCCACCAACACCAACAATTCATACCCCGATTGCGGTGTTGTCTTTGACGGTCTTTATATCTTCTGTGCTGCAACCGGTTTCGATGCTGCCGTAGAATCTCATCATGGTGGTGAACTTCATTGCTATGACGGCAAGAAAGTATGGTTGCAATATGATTTTGCACCCGGAACTGCAAGCAACTGGGTGAAAGAGCCAATTGTAGTCGGCGGCTCCATGTATTGGTGGAACGAAGGTAACATTGACGGAACCACAGCAACCGACACCAAACTTATCCGTCTTGACAAGGCTGATGGTGTTCCTCAGATTATATCAAACATTGACGCTAACGGTGACAAAGTTTATTGTCTCCGCAACCTCAATGGCGACCTTCTGTTCACATCTGCTGTAAACAATCAGGTATATTGCTATCACTATCGTCAGGAAGGATATGATCCTAATAAGAATCCTGACAATATGGAAATTGAATACCGTACACGCAAGGAAATTGCAGAATCATCCGGTATTGATAATATCACCGCAGACAAGCGTACTGTGGTTACAGTTTCTCCTAATCCTGCCACTGAATACTTTACTGTAGATGTTGATTCTCCTGTGAAGGCAGTCAGAATATACAGTATCTCGGGCTCTCTTGCCAAGGCTGTTAATGCACCTGCTAATAACACAGTAAATGTCAGCGACGTAGCCCCTGGTATCTACATGCTTTCAATTGAAACTGATGAAGGTACTTGCGTTTCTAAATTGATAGTAAAATAAGATTGTTTTAGGTAAAAAAGGTTGGCTCGGAGGTAGTAGCCACTACTTCCGAGCTTTTCAACCTTAATCATTATAGACCAATCATATTCTACATCATTGAATTACCTAATCTTACCTCATGGAAATATGTTCAAAGATATAATAAGGCGTATAGTTCTTGCACTATTTGCCATAATAAGCATCAGTGCCGTAGCGCAAGAGATTACAGTAAGTGGCACTGTATTTGATCCGGAAGAAGGTGAACCAATCATTTCTGCATCAGTAATTGTAAAAGGCTCTAAAGTCGGAGTTGTAACTGATTATGATGGTCATTATTCTATCAAGGCTCCTGCCGACGGTGTCCTTATATTCTCATATGTAGGATATGACACCAAAGAAGAAAAAATTAACGGTCGTACCACGATCGATATAAATATGACAACAAACTCACAGATTTTGGATGAAGTTGTGGTTGTCGGTTATGGCGTACAGCGAAAAAGTGATATAACCGGTTCAATATCGTCAATAAGTGGTAAAGACGTCAATAACACTCCTACATCATCTGTACTTCAATCACTGCAAGGAAAAGCATCCGGTGTCAACATCATACAGAATAGCGGTGCTCCCGGTGGTGCGACTACCATTAAAATTCGTGGCACAGGAACGGTGAACGATGCTGATCCTCTTTATGTTGTGGACGGTTTTATCGTTGATGACATCACTCATCTAAGCCCTAATGACATTGCGAATATCGAGATTTTTAAAGATGCCGCATCGTCAGCCGTCTATGGTGCTCGTGCAGCTAATGGTGTCGTTAGTATTACTACTAAGTCAGGAGAACAGGGTAAGACTTCTGTAACATTTGACTCCTATGTGGGTTTCTCTAATCCTTGGAAAAAAATCAGTGTCATGGATACAGAGAACTATGCCTTGATGCTTGACTATATCAACGGTCAGTCTGTCTATTCTGCAGATGGCAAGATGTATCAGACTAAAACTGCTGATGGAAGATATGAATACGACGCACATAAGGCATTTCTTGTAGATACAATATGTTCTAATTCTCCTGCCAACTGGTGGGATGCCATTACTCGCACCGGCATAAAGCAGCAATATAATATTGCTGTTACCGGTGGTAACGACAACACCAAATACCATGTAAGCGGCGGATATTTTAATGAAAAAGGCGTTATTCGTTCCTCTGATTATCAGAGGTTCAACGTACGTATGAATTTCCAGCAGAAAATTACATCGTGGCTTGATCTGAGTGCCAATTTATCTTATTCAAATGAAGATAGAGACCTTATACCCGAAGGTTCAGGCTCAGTCCTGAAGCGTGCGCTTAATCAGAATCCTATGGTAATGACATACAATACGAAAGGATACTGGACTGAAGACCATCCTCTTGCCCAGATAGCCCGTTACCATCGTTCGGTAAAACGTGACCGTTTTGAAATGAATGCTACACTATCCGCCAATTTCCTTAAATATTTCAATTATCAGTTAAAAGGCTCATACTATTCGACGCCTGAGACTACTCGACAGTTTACTGAGGTAGGTAAGCTTGAAGAGGACTTTGCAATCACGGATCTTTCTACTATATATGAAAAGAAAGCCCATATATACAAATGGGAGATTAATAACCTTTTGACATTTAATTGGAGCAATAAAGTTCACTCTGTCACTGCCCTTGCCGGTCAGACAGCCGAAGGTTATAAATATGATTTTCAGGAATCGACCAAACTAGGCACTCCTTCAAATGATCCGGGCCAATGGTATCTGTCGAGCGGATTCACAGGAGATAAGGCAAATGGTTTAAATAGAAACTGGACTGCTGTCGGCTTTATCGGTCGTATAAACTATAATATCCTTGACCGTTATCTTTTTCAGGCAAATGTCCGTGTCGACGGATCTTCAAAATTTAACAAGGATAATCGTTGGGGATGTTTCCCATCAGCTTCAATCGGCTGGAAATTCTCATCAGAACCGTTCCTTCGTGACCAGACATGGATGACCCTCGGTAAACTGCGAGTCGGCTGGGGAAAGCTTGGTAACAATCGAATTGACGAGCTTGCACGATACACCTATCTGACCGGGCAGCTCAACTATCCTTTTGGACAGGGTACTCATGTCCTTCAGCCTGGTTACTCCGCCTTGACAATTGGTAACAGCGACATTAAATGGGAAAAGACAGAGACATACAACGTAGGTCTCGACATGGCGTTCCTCAACAATACCATATTATTTGGTATTGAATATTTCAATAAGCACACAACCGACATGCTTATTGCCGTGCCTACCGTCCCCTCTGCCGCCCTTAACATAGCTCCTATGACAAACGCCGGTTCAGTCAAGAACTATGGTCTTGAAGGCTCGTTGACTTACCGCAAAAATTTTGGCAAATTCTCATTTGATATAGGGTTCAACCTATCTTGGATTAAAAATAAGGTTACTTCACTCGGTACCGGCAACGAGCCTATATGGGGTTCTTACCTTAATGAAGGGTCTATTCAGGAATATGTTACCAAGACAGCCGTTGGTCGTCCTATCGGCAGCTTCTATGGCTATGTTACTGACGGTATTTTCCAGACTCCCGAAGAGGTGCGAGCAAGTGCTCAATATGAACCCGGAAAGATGGATTCTGAACAGACAACTCGTGTAGGTGATTTCCGCTTTAAAGACCTTAACGGTGATGGTCAGATTACAGCCGAAGACCGCACATATCTGGGATCACCGCTCCCTGACTTCGTGTTTGGCTTACCCATTGGGTTACGTTATGAAGGATTCTCACTTAACATCTTCTTCCAAGGACAGACCGGAAACAAGATATACAATGTAATGGACTATTATCTTTATAATGCAGCAGAAGGGAACGTGTATGCCGACATACGTAGCAAGCACTGGTCAGGCCAGGTTGCAGAAAATCGTGCCTTCTTCCCTCTGAATACATCAGCCGAAGTACCCGACCTTGATCCGAACGACGCTGCCCGTAATTTCCGTTCAAGCAACTTCTTTGTAAAAGATGGAAGTTATCTCCGCCTTAAAGAGCTTCGTTTCGCATATTCATTCCCTGCAAGAATTATTTCAAAGCTTGGGCTGAGCGACCTGACTCTCTCTGCGACAGCATATAATCTATTGACATTTACCAAATATGACGGATTCGACCCTGAAATTGGTAAAGTTACCGGCACAGAAGGTAACAACCTTTCTATGGGCGTTGACCATGGTACATATCCTCAGGCCCGTTCATTTACATTTGGTCTCAAATTCGGTTTCTAAATTCCTTAAATTCCAAAGCTATGAATTTAATTAAAACAACAGCGTCAAAGGTTTGGGGAATGATTTCGGTCATGGCTCTTTCCGGTGCCATGATTACCCTGACCGGTTGCAATGACTTCCTTGATCAGGAGGTTCTCGGCAATAACACTGACGAAAATTTCTACGATACAAAATATAAACTGCAATCAGCTCTCAACGCTACCTACGATGTGTTGCAGACTGACGCATTCCAAAGCGCAGACTGGCGTTTCGGCGAGGCAACTGCCGACAATGTGATTGGTACTGACGAAGGTCTTGCTTCCGATCAGGGCCAACTTGTCCATTTCAGGTTTACAACATCCAACAGATGGATTAAGGAGCGATGGGAAATAAATTACAAGGGTATTCATCGTGCCAATCAGGTGATTGCCAACATCGACCGTTGCCGCTTGTCGACTAACGACTATGCCGCATATCGTGAAATCAGAGAGATTCTCGGTCAGGCAAAGTTCCTCAGAGCATTGTACTATTTCAATCTTGTTAAGACTTTTGGCGGTGTACCCATTCGTCCGGAGGTTGAAGAAGTAAGCAAGCTTGTTGTTCCGCGTAGTTCTCTCGCTGATACATACGCTTATATTGAAAAGGATCTGCGTGAAGCAATCATCATGCTCCCTAACCGATATACCTCAGCACAATCAGGTAAGGCTTCGGCAGGAGCCGCAGCAGCACTGCTTATGAAGGTCCTGATGTATCAGGCCCGGCCGGGCGATGGTTCGGAGAAATGGCAGCAGCTCGCAGAAATTGGAGAATATTTCGTAAAAGGTAAATCCATGCAAATGAAGGATATGCTTTGCTATCCCGAACGCTACAAAGATACCGACTGGGAATCAATCCGCAAGCGTCTGTGGTTCAAGCCTCAGGAGCTAAATGTCGGTACTGATCCGTATGAAACTCCTGAAACTGAGTGTCCGGTGCTGTTAAACGCATACTCACTCAGATATCTAAGCGCATACAATGCTCCGATTACATACGACCAACAGTTCTATCTTGACGGAGAGTTTTGTCAGGGTTCAATCTTTGAAATTGTGTTCAAAGAGTCTGGAGATGGAACAACAGATGATGTAAATGAAGGTTCAAACATATACTCTCGCCTTTTCTCTCGTGATTCCGATATTTTTGCAGATGATCAGATAATCAACAATATTTATGGCTCTGATATCCGTCGCAGCTTCACCATCGGACACCACCAGTTCACTCCTGACATGGAGAACACAGATATTGGAGCCGGACGTATCCTTTCATTGAAATGGTATACCCCAATCAAGGATCGTCCTGTCTACACTGATGATAATGGGAAAAACCGACGTATACTTCGCTATGCAGATGTTGTTCTTATGTATGCTGAAGCACTCAACGAAATCGGCAAGGGTGCCGAGGCTCTTGAGCAACTCAATAGCAATAAATCAGTTGTCAATCAGATAAACAATTCGTCGACTTTATATATCGGTGGCGGTTATGGTTATCTGCGAGACCAGATTTGGAAAGAACGTGAAATCGAGTTCGCATTTGAATGGGATCGATTCTTTGATATTGTACGTCAGGGACGAGCCAAGCAGGTGCTTACAACTTTTGCCAACCTTCATTCAAACAAACGTGGACTATATTTCCGCGAAGGTGTAAATGAAGTCTTCCCGATTCCACAAACCGAGGTCGATCTCTCCAATGGTGTGGTCACTCAAAATCCCGGTTACTAATTGATTGTTAAACCTCAATTTTGCATTCTCATGAAATTCAGAATATCAGCATGCCTGATTTTTGCAGGGTTGACAACAATGTTGACCGCCTGTGATGATGAAAAGGCAACACAGCCGACATCGGCTATTAGCATTGAAAAGAATATGCTTGAAGTGAATGAGTCGATGACTATTCATTTTGTTGGCAATGCCGACAATGTGGTGGTCTATCCCGGTGATTCCGGCCATGACTATGAACTTCGTAATGAAAGTAATACAGGCCTTGTGGTAAACAAGAACCTGCTGACCTACTCGTATACTACCCCAGGCACATACAAAGTCGTATGTGTAGCCACTAATCATGCTGACGAGGGGAAATCCATTCTCTCGGACACTTGCTCAGTCTATATCAAGGTGATCGATGACTGCACCGAGATTGAAAAGATTTCAGTAACAGCTCTCTATGACGAAGTGTTTGCGGAGAAGCTTAATGAGATGGATTGGCTGGTAGCGTTGCCACGAAAGATAAAATACAAAACATCAACTCCTTCGGTATCTCTAAGTCAGAAAGTGAAATTCTACATTCCCTCCACCTCGACTAAGGTATATATTGATGGTGCTGATTATAATGCTAATAGCAAATATAATCTTGCTCAAACCCATGCCGTCAAACTTGTGTCAAATGAAGGTACTTCGCAGGATTACAGCCTCTATACCTTAAATTACGGTGAGTTTAAGACTTTCAAGGCCGCCGGTGTGACCGGAAAGATTACTCGTACTGAGTATGATTACAGTTATTATGAGATCAATATGGAGGTTCCCTCCGGTACGGATCTTACTCGACTTGCGCCTGATTTCACTTTGTATGCTTCCAATGAGAAAGTCTACATTGACAATGTGGAACAAACGTCCGGGAATGTTGTGGACTTCACCAATCCCGTTAAATATCGTTTTGTTGTAACATCAACCGATAATCCTGAAATATCGGTGGAATCGACATGCAAAGTAACAATTTCTTGTAAATAAATTAATTCTTGATGAGGATATGGTTCTCACATAGAGAATCATACCCTCATTTTTAGTAATTTTGTATAATATTAAATACATCAGTCATGACTAGATTTTTTACTGCAATAGCGTCCATTGTACTGTCAGCATTGACTTTAGTGGCTGCTAAGCATGAGCCATATAATCTTCCTCGAATATACTGGGATATAAATACCAAACAACAAATTTTTCCATCCGGAAACTATGCTCGTATGACACCTCTACAGGATGGCCGTCTTATGGTAGTTGCTGAGTCTGGCGGAGGTATCTCGTGTTGTTATAGCAAGAATGGAGGTCAGACATGGTCCGCACCGGAAATGATTATACGCAGTGCGTCAGACATACCGTTTAGTGTGCCCGATTTGATTCAACTCACTGATGGAACAATTATCGTTGGCTATAATCCTCGCCCCTCCCGTCCTTATACCGAGGATCGTAAATTTGGCATCCGTGTAATGCGTTCAACAGATAATGGAAAGACTTGGCAAGGCCCGATATTTGTGTATGACGCTCAACATACATTTGAGGATGGATGCTGGGAGCCATCATTCCTTGAGTTGCCGAGCGGAGAGGTCCAGTTATACTTTGCCAATGAAGGAAATTTTACTCATTCAGGAGAGCAGGAAATTTCCATGTGCCGTTCATTTGATCAGGGGCAGACTTGGTCTGATGCAGTAAGAATATGTTACAGAGCCGGAAGCCGTGACGGTATGCCTGCTGCAATATTGACAGATAATGGTGAGATTGTTGTCATTGTTGAAGACAATGGACATCCTAACCGAAGTAATTTCCGTGCTACAACCGTACGTTCTTCATTAGAAGACAACTGGAGCAACTGGGTCGATGCGTGGAGTCCCAACCGCAATATGATTTTTGCCGATGACGCTGACAAGAATTCCGTATCTGCCGCGCCTTATATCCGTAAGCTTAAAACTGGAGAGACTATCGCATCATGGCAAGGCGATCGTGGAAATCGAGCCGGTGTCAAGATGGAAGAATACGACATGTATGTCGCAGTCGGAGACAAGGATGCCAAGAATTTCAAGGCTATAACCCAGCCTTTCGGATTGCCACTTGGTCAGAAATCTATTTGGAATTCTTTGTGTGTTGATCATAATGGCGATGTGTTTGCTGTCGGCTCTATCGGAAATAAAAATCAGACTAACTCAGTGACTATCATGAAAGGATATCCGATGAAAGGCTTTATGGCTAATCATGGTACTCCTGAAATAAACGGTTCTTTCTCTGGCGAGAAGTGGACAGCGAAGAATGCTCAGCAGATTTTTATGGGAACGATTACCCGTAAACGGTCTACAATGGATTTCCTTTATGATAAAGACAACCTGTATTTCTATGCTCGTGTAGTAGATAAAAATGCGTTTACAGATAAAGTGGACAATGATGGTATCACATTAGCTCTTGATATAGATAATTGCTGTGATACATATCCTCAAAAAGGAATGTTCCGGATGTTCCTTGATGCTAATGGCTCTATTTCATTTTATGAAGGCAACGGCGGCAAGTGGAATAAAATTGAGACTCCCGAAACCATTAAGTTTGTTGCCAATGTCAAATCATTATATTATGATATGGAGGTTGCAATACCATGGTCGGTTCTTGGTTGCGAGTCGGCTCCAATCGACAAGGATATGAGATGTTTTATTGAGGTTCGTGATAGACGTGACTCTGAGATTGTTAACGAGACAATACCTGATGCAGTTCTTCGCCAGTCATGGACTTGGCCTGAATTTAAATTGAATCCTGACGGGTTCAGTGGCATCGATGATGTCTGGACTGGCAATAATACAGCTAAAGCTAAAGTGACAGTAGAAAACGGTAATATCTGCGTGACATCGTCACGCGATATTACTTGTGCCTCGATATTCTCAATTACCGGCTCTTTTGTTAAATCAGACAACTGTGTCGGCACTGAATATCGCACTAATATGTCAGGTCGGAATGGAATTTATATAATAAATGTAACCGATATCGATGGAAATCATTTTCGTTCCAAGCTTTTAATCAAATAATCAATTTGTCTGACCAGCCCGTATTATAACCCATATTATAATTAAATATGAATATCCACAGACATATCATATTTATGCTGCTGATCGTTATCGGTATTCTTCCGATAACGGTTTCAGCACAGGAAAACTATTTCTTTACACATCTTAAAAGCGATGCCGGTCTTCCACATCAGCAAGTAGAATCTATGGCTTTTGACCAAGATGGCTTATTGTGGGTAGGCACAAGAAATGGACTGGCAAAATATGATGGATACTCATTTGTGACATATTATCATAATCCGAATGACAAAACCACCATACCCCATAACTTCATCAGATATATCTATGTAGATTCAGAAAACAATGTCTGGATTGGATGCGACAAGGAGATCTGCCGTTACAACCGCGAGACAGACGATTTCATGCGGTATGACGTGAAGAATGAGCCGATTACCAGAATAACGGAGACGTTGGAGGGATCTATCATCTGCACTGGAATGAAGGTGTTTAAAAAGGGAAAGGTGGAGGATGTGTTCCACCAGATGCCCCGACAGTTGGAGGCGTATGTGGTAGGACTGGAAGTTTCTCCCGACAACCGGATCTTTGTATCGACCAATCATTCCATTTCATATTTTACGTCGGATATGGTGTCGGAGACCGTTCTTGACTCATCAGTCTATTCTGATTTTCTTTCCGGATTCGATGCCATCGCTCCGCTCTTTTTCGACAAAAGCGGGCTTTTGTGGATTGGCAGAGACGGCAAAGGCGTGATGAGCCTTAACTTATCAACAGGAGAAAAAACGATTTACGATGCGTCAAGATTGACCGATGGAACGGTCAGGGTTATCACAGAGGACTCAAAAGGGAATATTTGGCTTGGTACCGAAAGTGGAATTACAATTATAAATCCTACTTCCGGTGTCATTAAGAAAGTAGCGCAGCGATTTGGCAACTCAAGAACACTATCTGATAATGCTATATATTGTATTGTCCCGGACAATCAGGATAATATTTGGATTGGAACACTAGTGTCTCTTAAAAAGTGTTAATCAAATTCGAGGTCAAGAGTTGGATGGCAATTTGCTATTTGTGCTGGCTCCGGTTCTGGAGTCAACAAGTCCTTGATATGTTCCTTGA
>JAETSI010000054.1 GCA_021769725.1 Oscillospiraceae bacterium
ACCCCTGGCTTCCTAAACTAATTATCTGATCTATACTTTTTTACAGGTTACCATTTCTGGTAGCTTATTAAAGTACGTCACTTTTTGGCTATCCTCTACTTTCTTTCACACTAATCGTCCTTTCGTTATGACTAATTTCATGTTTTATGGTTAGATATGTCTAACTGCAAGGGAAATTTTTTGGGGATTAAATCCCCAAAACAGTTTGCCAGCCCGAGCTGAAAAATACCGAGAGCGTATGAGCATACTTCAATGCAGCTGGCTTTGGATAATTGTGCATAACAATTTCCGCAATTGAAGCATAGTAAGAATGGACCAACATATGCCACTCATCCTCATCTAAATCATTGACAGGTACACCGCGTGCTTTTAATTCTGCAATGAGTTTTATTGTCTCCTGCACATCTGCGCGTACCAAGTCGTCTAAAAATCCTGCATACTTTGTTCCTGACGAGCACATCAGAAGCAGCCTGAATACATCAAAATTCTCATAAATATATTCAATTATCTGGATGATCGTGCTTTCTGACAGCTTCCACAAATTCTTAAGCTCATCTGTTTTTACTAAATCAAAATGCTTATCTATTGATTCTGAATATATCTTTTGGATTGTCTGAACAACTGATTCCACTAAAGAACCAAATAAAGCTTCCTTATCAGCAAAATGATTGTAAAAGGCACCATTGGTTACATTTGCGTCTTTACAGATTTCCCTAATACTGGCTCTTTCAAAGCCAAATTCTAAGAAGTGTTTCTTTGCACAGGCCAAAAGCTTTTCATGAGTTTGCTGGAAATCCCTTGACATTTCCTCCCCTCCATTCTATACTATATTACACTGTAATATTACATCGTAATATAGATTTTACCACCCTTTTCCTAAAAAATCAATACCCAATTACAACTTCTGATTAACAGAAAGGATGATGTTTATATGAAATCAAAAGAACCGGGGGCAATCCGGCAGCTTTTTATGTTTGTTGGCAATAGCAAGGGGAAAATGAAATTTTCCATTCTTATGGCCGTTTTAGGGGAACTGTTTGGTATGGTTCCATTCCTTATGCTGGCTATGTTGGCAGATTCACTCTATTCCGGAACAGCTTCTACTAAAAATACGTTGATACTGGCGGGAATCGCGGCACTTTGCCAGTGCATTAAGACATTCCTTACATGGAGGTCGTCCCTTCTGTCCCACCGTATTTCCTTTACTATTTTACAAAATATACGTGAAAAAATTGCCGATAAAATGGCGAAGGTTCCCATGGGTGTTATGTTGGAAACCCCTTCCGGCAGTTTTAAGAACTTAATTGTAGATAATGTGGCAAAGTTAGAGGATTCTATGGCCCATTTTATGCCTGAACTTCCGTCCCACATTACAGCACCTCTATGCAGTATTCTATTAATCTTTATTTTGGATTGGCGCATGGGGCTGGCTTCTTTAATTACTGTCCCGTTGGGAGGTTTGTTTTTCGCTGCCATGATGCGCGGATATGCCTCCCGTATGGAAAACTATATGTGTTCTGCGAATGAAATGAACAGTTCTCTTGTGGAATATGTAAATGGTATTCAGGTCATTAAAGCTTTTAACCGGTCCAGCTCGTCCTATGGGCAATACTCAAAAGCTGTCAATCACTTCCACGACTGCACCATGGAATGGTGGAGTGAGTGCTGGCTATGGAATGCGGCCGCTCGTGCAGTCCTTCCCTCCACCTTACTTGGCACGCTTCCTATAGGCGCTTTGCTTTTTATGAATGGTTCGATTACTTTACCGGTTCTGATGATATGTCTTATTGTCCCCCTTGGCTTTACAGGGCCGCTGATGAAAGTATCGGAAGCCATGGAGCAGGTAAGTATGATCAAAGGAAACCTTGAACAAGTAACTGCCTTCTTAAAAACTCCTGAACTGCAGCGGCCTGCGGACCCGGTTACTCTAACAGAACCGACATTTGAATTTAGTCACGTTTGCTTTGGTTATAACAAAAGTGAAGTGCTGCACGATATCTCATTTAAGACGTCACCGAAATCAATGACAGCGATTGTCGGCCCATCCGGATCTGGTAAATCTACCATAGCCAAATTAATGGCGGGGTTTTGGGATGCCACCTCCGGGACTGTGCTTTTTGGTTCACAGGATATTCGCAACATCCCCTTTGAGCAGCTGATGGGAGAAATCAGTTATGTTGCACAGGATAACTTTCTTTTTGATAAAACCATCCGTGATAATATCCGCATGGGAAATCCAGCCGCAAAGGACGAACAAATAGAAACCGTTGCAAAAGCTGCAAACTGCCATGATTTTATCATGCAATTAGAAAAAGGCTACGACACTATGGCCGGAGATGCCGGAGACCGCCTATCCGGTGGAGAACGCCAACGTATCACCATAGCGCGTGCCATGCTTAAAAAAGCTTCCGTGGTTATTCTTGATGAAGCAACTGCCTATGCTGACCCGGAAAATGAAGCACTGATACAAGAAGCAATCAGTAAGTTAATTTCCGGAAAAACCCTAATTGTTGTTGCACATCGTCTGAATACAATCCGCAATGCCGATCAAATCCTTGTTGTAGCTGATGGGAAAATAGCTGGATGCGGAACGCAAAATGAACTGTTAGAGAACTGCCCTCTTTATAAGAAAATGTGGGAGAATTATTCAGATACGGTAACTTCCAAAACGAAAGGAGAATCTTAGATGTTTGAAATGATTTCTCGTATTTATCAAATCGCCGGCTCCAGCAGAAAAAAAATAACAGTTGGAATACTGTGCAATATTTTAAAATCCTTTTTTCAAAGTTTTATGATGCTCAGTGTACTTTTAATCATGTTGAACCTTGATACACTAACCTCCTCAATAATTTTAGAAGCTGTAACTATCATTCTTATTAGTATTCTTGGACGTTTCTTTTTCCAATGGATGAGTGACCGTACCATGAGCGGAACTGGTTATGATATTTTCCGTGATTACCGTTTAGAAATTGGTGAGCGCTTAAAACAAGCACCTATGGGTTATTTTTCAGAGCAGAACCTTGGAACCATCCAAACAATTTTAACCACTACCATAGCGGATCTGGAAGGTTACTCAATGATGGCTATCGAACAGATGACCAGTGGTGTTGCTATGGCATTCCTTATGTCTTTCATGATGTTCTTTTTCAATCCAATAATAGGGACACTAAGTATGATAGGCTTAGTAATTGGCCTGACAGTATTACGCCTGGTCAGACAGCGGGCCGCAGAACATTCGCCAATTTATCAGGCTGCCCAGGAAAATCTGGTTAATAAATGTTTAGAGTACATACGTGGGATTGCTGTTCTCCGTTCATTTTCAAACGGCAAAAGCGGCCAGCAAGAGGTACACACTGCATTTCAAAAGAAATGGGACGCTGATTATTCACAGGAAAAGGCAACCGCAGGTGTTCTCCGGCTATATGGCCTTGTCTATAAATTGATGAGCTGCGTCTTAATCGCTGCTGCTGGTATCTTATACATGGACGGAAAAATTTCCCTGCCATTCTGTATGACATTTTTGTTTTGTGCATTTACCGTTTATTCTGATTTGGAAACTATGGGAAACAGTGCATTCTTGAGCAAGAAAATAAATACCGAATTAGACCGTTTGGAAGAAGTGACAAATATTCCCCAGATGGACACCACCACAGATAAACTCCATCCTTCCAATTATGAGATTTCATTAAAAGATGTATCATTTGGCTATGGTTCCCGCAGAATTATTGACCACATATCCTTAAACATACCAGAACATACTACATGTGCGATTGTAGGTCCGTCAGGAAGCGGTAAAACGACATTATGTAACTTAATCGCTCGTTTCTGGGACGTTCAGGAAGGCTCTGTGTGTATTGGCGGCCAAAATGTGAAAGACTATACCGCTGACAGTGTGCTTGACTGTATCAGTATGGTTTTCCAAAAGGTTTATCTATTCCATGACACAATCGAAAATAATATTAAGTTTGGGAAGCCTGATGCGTCACTTGAAGAAGTAATGGAGGCAGCAAAAAGAGCCTGCTGTCATGACTTTATTATGGCCTTGCCGGATGGATATCAGACTGTAATTGGCGAAAGTGGGTCTACATTATCGGGCGGCGAGAAACAAAGAATCTCTATTGCACGGGCAATTTTAAAAGACGCACCCATTGTCATTTTAGATGAAGCGACTTCTAGTGTTGACCCTGAAAATGAACAGGCACTTTTATCTGCGATTGAGGAGCTGACTAAAAATAAGACTTTAATTTCCATAGCCCACCGATTGAGTACCGTACAAAACGCTGATCAGATTATTGTGATTGATAATGGGCAAGTCAGACAAAAGGGCACCCATGACCAACTTAGTAAAAAGGACGGTATTTACCGGAATTTCCTTAAATTACGAGTGGAAGCCACCGGATGGCAATTATAAATATTACCCCATTTCACCCCTCTGTATCAATGAAAACCAGGGAAGGATTTAATGGATTCCTTCCCTGATTTTCTTTTTGTGCCAAGGCACTCATTTTTCTCCTCTTAACCTTCCAGAACCGGGCAGTCGTCAGGCCATATACCTCACCTTTCGCTTTTGCATAGACCTGTTTTTACTAAACAATTGCCTGAACCTACACATTCCTCTTTGATTTATTTTTCCTTTCTAATCAAAGTATTTGCAGTTGCCAGTTTTTCCTCCCTTAACATAAGTTCTTCCCATACATCTACAAAGCCTTCCAAATTGTTTTTCGACAGCTTTTTCACCATCTGATTGATATAGTCCAGATATTCTACATGCATACAGCTTTTATTAATGCGGATCAATGTGAATGGATATCCCCAGGCCAGTAATTCATGTAGCTTTTTATAGCATTCCTGTACTACTTCTAAGTCACAGTTTTCATCAACATAGTTCAGAAAGAAAAAAACCGATAACCATGAGAAATATGCTCATAAGTTATCGGTTCTATGTTTTCAGGTGTTTATTCAGTAATATTTAGTCCACAAATACAGTTTCATTCACCCGTTTATTCAATGCATCAAATTGCTCCTTTGATATTATTGGCTCATAATTGCCTATATATCTCAACTCTTCTGAATATGATTTTGTTCTCGCCGTAACAACCCCTGCATAGTATACGGAGGCAGGCATTTTTCTCAATCTCTTTGCCCATATGCCTGCACTTCTCATTAGATTCCCCTGATTACTCCAATGTGATTCCACTTCTGTAAATGACAGCTCCATCACATTCTGTAAAGCAAGCAATGATATATCTTCTCCCGCCTGAAAGTATTGTTCCCGAAGTTCTATTTCTTTTCCCACCTGCCGGCAAATCCAACTATAGGGAATACTGTTTGCCGCCTCCTCGTAATTCAAGACAAGATGCTGTGTATCTTTTTTATAATCTATGAACTCCAATACCATGTATTCCGGCGGATTGTTCAGATAATCCATAACAAACTTTAAAGCAGACCTCACGCGAAAAGCTTCCATTTCCTCTACAACTAACTGCCTGTCCTTAATACGATAACCATAGGGTGCCTTTACGAACTCGGCCCTCTTTTTCATACGACTTTTCATACAATCCTTAATATTCTTCATATAGATTGTCCACTCCTTTTAATTTGAAAGTAATTAACCTGCTTTTCTCATACACAGCATATTAATTTCGTCCTGAAATTTAAAAACAACTTCAATATTATGATTCTTGTCTACCAACACTTTTTCAATAAAGGCATCAGCCAACTCCGGAGACAACGCCTCCTTATTTCTAAACTCATCGACCAATCGGGCAAAATCTGAATAGAATATGATATTTGCCTCATCATATTTTCGGATTCCTTCTTCCACCTTTTGAATTCCTGCCTCCAATGGAACAAGCTGTTCTGACAATTTCTGTTTTTTTATTAGATATTCTTCTCTGCTTACATGCCCTGCTCTGTAATCTTCATACAAGTTCATTTTCTTCTGCTTTATTTCTTCTGCCCTCTCCTGAAATCTTTCCATGATTGCATGGTAATCTGCCATATTATGATTCAAAGCCTTTGAGATTTTCTTTTTGCTGTCGGTAAATAATCTTAAATTGAATTGTATAACCGAAAACACTGCTTTTTCTAATACTGCTGTTTCAATAGGCGGAAAAGTACAATCCGACAATGGATTTTCACGCTTAGCCAAACAATAGTAAAAGTCATTATCTTCATGATATCTGCGCCTGCTTAATGCTGAACCGCAATGTACACAATACACATTTTTATATAATGCTGATACTCTGCGCCTCGGTCCACTTTTGCAACCACTTTTAGCAGCCCTCTCATCCAGCCACTCATTCACCCTGTTAAACTGCTCTTCTCTGATAATTTTCGGCTGTCTGTTTGGAACAAGAATTTGGTCCGCCTTATTCACTGCCCGTGTTCCTTTTGTCCCCAATACACAAGCCTCTTCTTTGTGACGTACTGAATATCCCAAATAAGCTTTGTTCCTTGCAATCTTTTTCAGTGTTGTTTTATTCCAGGCAGAGCTGGTCTTACATAATTTGGCATTGTATTTTTTAGCCAAATAAACGCTCGGCGGATCAATTCCTTTTTCAGCCAGGAACTTAATTATAAACTTATAACTTTTTTTCTGGTCTAATAGATCCATAATTATTTGCAGTACAGATGCTGCCTCCCAATCCACCTCATATTCACGGTCAACTGTATACCGATATCCATAAAGAGGTACTGGGCCGTTATGCTTTCCTTGAAGAGCCTCCTCCATCTTAATTCTCTTCTGGATGGTAGACGCCTGAATTGGAACTAACCCATTAATCAAATTCTTGAATTTGGCTTCAAAATCTATACCGTATTGATAATCTTTACTGTCATAATCATCATTAATCGCAATATAGCGTACTTCCAAAAAAGGAAATATCTTTTCTAAATAATTGACGGTATCTATGGTGTCCCTGCCAAGTCTGGAGAAATCCTTCGTTGCTATTACTATCATATTTCCATATAAAGAACGGACTCTGCTCATCATATTCTGAAAATTAGGCCGGTTAAAATTACTGCCAGTGTAGCCATCATCAATAAATTCTTCTACTTGATAATCATGAAATTCGCTGTGTTCCTCCTTGAATCGGTTAAGCAATCTTCTTTGGTTTGTAATGCTGCAGCTTTCATCGTCTCCATCTTCCCTAGAAAGACGTTCATAAAAAAACAGAAATTTTTTCTTCATCCTCACACCGCCTTTGCAATCAAATCCATGCTGAATATATCTTCAGATTTGAAGATAACTTCCATGGAGGTTTTGTCTATAATTTTGATTTCCGAAATCAATTCATCAATAATTTCCGCTGTCACGCAGAGATTTCCCTGCTTGTCCATCAATGCAGAAAGCCATTTGTTCTTTAAAGAATATCTCCTGACCATATCATTTGACTCTATAATCAAACTCCCTTTTAGTGCCCTCAGTTCATCAACCTTCTCCATATTCTGCCTTTTAAATTCTATGTACTCTCTTTTATCCAGAATCTGATCTACATAATCTTCGTATAATTGTTGCTGCCTCACTAAAAGGCTCTGGATTTCCCGGTCAATGTCAGCAATCTGATTCTGGTATTCCCGTTTCAATTTGGTTATAAAAGAGTCCTTTTTATATGCTTTTTTCTCCTTCATTGCTATACTGACCCACTTATCTAAGAGGACCGTAACCGCTTTTAATACTGCTTTTTCATTGATAAATTTGTTCTTGCAATGATTAGGTGCTACATCATGTCCAGGGCAATGATATTCAATACCGATCCCCTGCTTTGTATGATACCTGCTTTGTGACATATGCCTTCCGCAAACTCCACATACGAGCTTCCCTGCGAATAATCCATATCTCTTATCAATTTCTCTGGTAAAGCTATTCACCCAGATTTTCTGTGCGTTCTTTTGGGCCCTGTCATAAATTGCCTGCTTTATGATACGGGGTAGAGCATCCTCTTCAATATTCCATTCCTGCCGCGGCACCCTTTTCAATTTTTTTCCTTTATAATAGCTTTGTTCTGTTTTATGGGTAACCAAACAGCCAATATAAACGGGGTTCTGAATGATACTAGAAATGAAATTGCCCAGCCACAGATACTTTTCCGGGTTCTTTTCTACCTTTTCTGCTTTTCCATGTTTTATCAAGTGATAGGCTTTCGGCGAGGGAATATTCTCCCTATTCAATATTTGGGCAATCTTATAGTATGAATATCCTTCCAGCACAAACATGTTAAATATACGGCCAACAACAGAGGCAGCTTCCGGGTCAATCACGAGTATTTTACTATTGGCTTTTGAACGCTCAAATCCATATGGCGGCCTCGCTCCCCAGAACTCCCCATTGCCTCTGGCCAGTTCATGGGCCTGGGTAAGTTTTTTGGAAGAGATACGGGCGTAATATTCATTTGCCAGATGTTTAATCACATAAACCATTCGTTCTTTGCTGCATTGTGGATCTGCACTGTCATATCCATCGTCTATGCTGATGAAACGAACATCTAATTCCGGGAATACTACATCTAACAGCTCCAGCGCTTCCAAATAGTTTCTTCCAAATCTGCTAAAATCCTTAACGATTACTGCATTGATTTTTCCAGACTTAATATCTTTGAGCAGTTCAGAAAAGCCCGGACGATTAAATGTAGTGCCCGAAACACCATTATCGCAGTATTCACCGGTCAGAATACTTCCTGACAGATTCCTGCTTATAAATTCCCTATTTCTCTGCAACTGATGACTGATGGAATCATCGTTTTTAATTTTATTGCTTCTAACCGATAAGCGTGCATAAGATCCAAATCTGTATTCTCTAAGCGAGAAAATAACTTGTTCTTCAACCAGATTCCTTCTGCTTTTTCTAGCCACACATGACACCGCCTCCCCCTATGCTTTCCAGGAATGTTTTCATTTTCTGGTTAGGCAATTCTGTACAAATCTGTCTGATTTTTGCTATGACCTTTCTAAATTCATCTTCAAACCAGAACGTAATTTCCAGATTTCCCTTTTCGGAGACTTGAATACTCTTTATACAACTAACTACCAACCTCCGGTCAAGTTCCTTTACCTGACCGAATTGCAAAAAATGATCAATCCATGCATTCTTGCCACAGATATTCCGAAATATATTATCATTTTCTACCTTTTGCTGCTCAATCAGCTTTTCCAGCTCAGTACAACGGCTTGAATACTGTTTTTTCAGCTGAAGGTATTCCTCTCTTGTCAGCAGCTCGTCCTGATAGTCACCGTATAATGAGGCAGCTAATTTCATATTCCTCTGGTAATCCTTTTTTAACATTTCCATCCGAGAGCTTTCCTTCTGTACCCTGCGGTCCGAAAATGGTATTGTATCAACATATGACAAGATTGATTTTAAATCAGTAAGAACAGAAATATGGTATTGTATCAGCAGAAGAATGTTTTTTTTCAACTTTGATTCTGAAACCCTGTGAGGCGAACATGTCCTGCTATTCTCCCTGTTGGTAGAGCACACATAATATCCATATTCCTTTCCACCTGCTTTCGTGGATTTGCGTACAAGTGATTGATGGCAGTCTATACATTCCAGTAGCCCGGAAAAAAGATATACGGTTTCCTGACCAGGTGCTGTCCGCGTATCATGCTCTAACAAGTGATTGACAATCATAAAATCAATCCAGCTCACAAGGGGAGGCATTGCCCCCTCTACGACAGCCCACTCCTCTTCGCTTTTGTAGATTATTTTCTTTACTTTAAAGTTCGGAGTAGTGGTTTTTCCTTGTATCAGTATTCCCAGGTAAGCGGTATTATTAAGAATTCTTCCTACAGCTACGGCAGTCCAATGGCTACGTTCATATTTTTTAAATGTTGTCCTGTACCGGACCCCCTGTGATACTTTATAGTCTGCCGGCGGCAAAATACCAAGGCTATCAAGCCGTGTTGCGATGGCATCCTGACTTAAACCACAGAGTTTCCAGCGAAAGATATCCCGCACCACCTCCGATGCGATAGGGTCAAGAATCAACCTGTGATGATCCTTTGGATCTTTTTGATAGCCATAATACGCGTATGCCCCGACAAAAAGTCCCTGCTCACGCATAGCCTTTAATGTGTTTCGGATACTGATACTTGTATTTGCCGGATAGCTTTCATTTAACAGACTTTTAATGGGTAATGTTAGAAAATCCTCTTTGCAGGATTCGGCTTCACTGTCATAGTTATCATCAATCGCAATAAAACGGACGCCCCACTCCGGGAATCTACGCTGTACATACCGCAATACTTCCGTAAAATCTCTGCCCAAACGACTCAGATCTTTTACGATAATACAGTCAATCTCCCCACTTTTAATCAGATTCAGGATTTTCTTGAAACCGGGGCGATTGAAGTTTGTACCAGTATACCCATCATCGACTGCTTCACCGATGATTTGGATTTCCTGTTGTCCGCCACAATAACGCTGTACTATGACTCTTTGATTTTTAATGCTGTCGCTTTCAATCTGATCGCCATCCTCCACGGATAAGCGCAGATAAGCATAAGCACGATATGTATGATTTTTACGCATAAAAACAGCTCCTAACCACTTATTAGTTAGCGCATGAACCCTGGGTCATACATCAAATAAGTAGCAGGAACCTGCTTAAATGTTTAGTTCTATTCCGCTTTTATTTTACCATGATTCATTCCAGTTGTCCACACCTATCTAACCATTTATCACCTTCTTTTTTTCTCTTTTGCGAATCTCAGTCAACACTCTGCTTTTTCTATCAAATTTTCAATTATGTCGGATAAGGTCCTGCCCGTACTTGAATAAGATACCTTTATCTTCATGTCCCCCACGCGGAACAGGTAGGGATTTACTCCTTCGTCCAGTATTTTTCTCATTCTCTTCTCACATGGTAAAGAGGTATCTATTTTTACACTATTCAAATCCACCAGCGTATCAATATCAACCTCATCCAACTTTATCTGTTGGAAAGCATCCAGCTCTTCAATCGTAAGCATTTCTCTATACCTCCCAGGACAATGATATTCTTTACATCTTCTTAACGATACTTCACAAACGCCAAAAGTGTCATACTCAATACAGACATTATGAAATGGTTGTATCTATCATCTCCCGGTTCCATCACGAAGGGTAAATCCGGCTTTATTCATGTTTTCTTTAATACAAGCAGCAGTCTCCAGTAAAAAACTCGCTTCTCTCCCTGAACAGCCTTTTATGATATTTATAAAGGCCAATATGTACTGTTCCTTCGTGTCACCGATATCTGAAAATTCTATCAATACAGGGTATACGTTCAATGCCTCCAATACATTCAAGTAGGATTCCATACTTAAATTTCTCAAACCGTTTTCAACTTTACTCATATGATTTGCAGACACCCCTGCCCGTTCTGCAAGCTTCTCTATTGTATATCCTCTTTCTTCTCTTAAAGTACGAATGTTTTGAGCAATATTAAAATTGTTAACCATCTTCGTACCATACTCCTTTTTAAGTTTGAATGTATTTTACATGATGATTTCCTGTTTGAGAACGGACTGTAAAGACCAATATCATCCAATTCTAGCGTATAATTTGCCATTTCAGATTTTCCGACATAAATCCAGAAAAAAAAAGAACTGCTTGTAGATGGCAGCTCTCTTACAATACATATTCTATTTTCAACTAATGCCGTAAATTTATACTCACGCAACTTTATCATCATTGTCATTATTTGAAAGGGCTATTTTGCTTAAACTGCCTTTCATCGACTCAATTGTGTCTAAGTAAAACTGAAGTTCCAACTCCGGACATTCCTTTAAGATACATAAGAAACGTGACAATAGTTCTATGCTCTTTTCCGTCCCATCTGCTTCAGATACCAAAACAGGAACAACCTCTAAGGCTTCCAGTATTTTTATATATGTTTTCATGCCGATTGTCCTGGAGCCAGATTCTACCTTACTCAGATGGCTATGTGATATTCCGGCCAATTCGGCCAGGGCTTCCTGGGTCAGACCTCTTTCTTCGCGTGCCCTTCTAATGTTCTCTGTTATTGAACATGTATGATCCTTCATATGTTTGTCTCCTGTTTACCGTTTATCGAGTGTCCCCGTACTACGATTTTTCATCGCAATACACGTTTAAAATTATTACCTATCATTTTTTCACTTTCATCATTGATAATGGCAAAATATCATCAGATTAAACTTTGCAGCTTCCACCCTCTCTTTCCAACCTTTAAGATTATATTATCAATACAACAGCTTCTTAAATAGCAAAAAGGCTCCTGCCACTGCGAACAGAAGTCAGAGTTACCCTCGCAAGCCCATTCACATTGATTTAAAATGCTGCCATCACACCACCGGTAGCTCTCTATAATCAGCGCGACTCCTCCACTCAACGGTTTACCATAAAAATATGTGCTATTATAGAGCATGCCTTTTTCTATGTCAACATTTTTTGATTTAATAGACATTTTTTCTCGTTTACTCGAACCATATCCCATCGAAAAACAAGAGACATCTCAAAGATCAGAGATGCCTCTTGTCCAACTTTAACTTTCTGTTTCCATCTTTTCTAAGCTTAAATAAGCGTCCAAAATACAAAGCATCACCCGCTTTTGCTCTGGCGTTAATTGATATATACGTTCTAGCAATTCCTTATCAGCATTATCCTCCGTATATCCAAACAGATAATTGGGGGATGTACCTAAAACATCACATATAATGAATAAAAGCGAAACGCTGGGAAGCTTATTGCCAGCTTCCAACTGCCTGATATATCCATGGTTTACATGACACCTTTCAGCCAATTCCTGGTATGACAATTTGCATTCTTTTCTTTTACCTCTCAACTTAGCACCGAATTCTTTGGGGTCCACATCACACCTCACCATCTATATGCATATTACCATTAGCTACTTTTGTTATCTTCTAGTATAATTCCACTTTTCCCTCTGCAACAGTCCACCAAAATATTACACACGTTATATCTCAGTTTCATTTGTATATAAAAAGATTGTCTATTTCAGGGAACATTTGTAGATTAGTTTTACTAGACATCCATATGAATAAATGTTATCTTATAGATACGAAAACAAACTTTTAGATAACATTTTGGAGAAAAATACTATGAGGCTGGCTTCAAAATTTTTAACAGCACTAGAAGGTAATTTCGATTCTTCCCAGGTCGAGAAGGCGTTCTTTGAAACAAATCAACTTTTTCTATCGCAAAGTGATGTAAGTGATGAAGATATCTCTGATTTACTGGATGTTTGTAAAGAATTCTTTCCTTTACCCTATCTTACTGAAGACAAACAGTATGAGCAACTTTGGGCCCGGCTTGAACCTGCATACTATCGGCATATAAAAGAATGGGAACAATTCACTCAGGCTATAGCGCGCTGCCGAAAAAAGCGCAAACTAAAACGGCTCTGTATTGCTTCTCTTGTTAGTATTCTTTTTATTATTACTTTTGTATTGCTTATTGTACACCGTCCAGTTTCCAAATCCGAATGCTGGATTTGTTCGGGTAAACTCCAATCGTATATCTCGTATGAGTCTGCATTTGGTGTAATAAACTTAAACTCACGATCCGTTAGTACTATTCCAAAAGGAAGTTGGGAGGGAGATCATAGTGTCACAATCACCTCTTCCGAGAACGGAACTATGATTATAACCTCACCCATTACCTCCGAGAGCTTTCGTGCAGATATATATATGCAGGCTGACTCCCAGCCAGACGAATCTCTTATATCAAAATATCTATGTACGGATTGTGTAAAGATATGCAGTGAGAACAAATACGATGTACTTCTCATGGACGCATCAGGTACACCTTTTCCTATATCTGATAGTATGGAACTTGCTTTGCCACCATATACAGTCACTACGTCTTCCAAAAGTACAGAAGGCATCCGCATTACCTTTGAGAAAACGAAATAAAATACGAGCTTTTTACGTAAGATACATACACAAAAGAAAACGCCACATGAACATGGTGAAGTGTTCATGCGGCGTTTGCCAAAGTAACAATTTACATCATTTTGTCCGGACACCCACCCTAAAATTTATTTTAAATTATATATGTCTTTTTGACTATCTTTTTATATCTTCTTAAATGTCCGCAAAGCCTTATTTTATCGGCTCTACGGGCATTTTGCTTTTGTGGTAAACCTCACATATCTAGGTCTATCTTCTTATATTTTCGCTATCAAGCGTGGTTAAAATCGTGGTAAATACTTCTTATGCGATTAGACGCTGAACCTCTGATTTTGCGGTATCTATGGACGCATGAGCATACCAGTTCATTGTGATACTGATATTTGAATGTCCCATGATATACTGTAAATCTTTCGGGTTCATGTTTTTGCTTGCCAGCCTTGTGCAGAACGTATGGCGTAGTGTATGCGGTGTGATATGTGGCAAGGGGTTATCCTTATGGTGCTTGTTGTATTTCTTTACCATACGGACAAAAAGCATAGTGTAATCAATGGCAACTTTGGGCTTGCCTTTATGATTGACAAATATGAAGTTGCTCCGTCCGTCTATCACAAATGGTTCTGCCTTTGGGCGTTTCTTCATAACCCGTTGAAATGCCTGTATCGTTTCTCTGCTTAATGGCACTTGCCTTGTTCCGCTTTTTGTTTTAGGCGTTTCAATATAATAGCCCTGTTCCTTGCTTTTTAATAACTGGTGGTCGATAATCACAACCTCATGGATAAAATCAACGTCCATGATTGTCAGTCCGCACAGTTCCGAGATACGAAGTCCTGTCTTTAATAGTATCAGCACATCATCATAATACTTGTGATACACATTGTCCGTCTTGATGAATGAGAGTAGGGCTTGTTCCTGTTCTTCTGTCAATGCGACTTTCTCTTTGGTATCATTTTCTAGGACTTCACTCAACTTAAAATCAAAAGGGTTTTTCCTTACGCAATCGTCTTGTATGGCGATATAGAATGACGCTTTTAACGAGCGTTTATGGTTGTTAATGGTATTGTAGGAAAAACCTTTCTCTTTCATGCGTAACGCCCATTCCTTAGCGTCAGAGGGTTTTATCGTATCAATGCTCCTAGCACCTAACTTGTCCTCTTTCAATAACCGCATGAGCTGTTCCCGTTGTTTCTGTGTGCTTTTCTTCACGTTTGCCCTTTGTGCGTTCTGTTTGGCGTAGAGTTGGCAAAGCGTCATTTTCTTGCCTGTGCTGTCGATACCGTCCTCAATATCCCGTCTTATCTGCTGTTCCAGTTCTCGAAGTGAGGGTTTTTCCCGTTTTCCCTTTGGTGTCGGGTCTGTGGGTGTCAATCTCCAAGCATA
>JAETSI010000189.1 GCA_021769725.1 Oscillospiraceae bacterium
TGATATGTACCCAGAATTCTGGACACATAAAAAATTGAATTAGGTGCACATGGATGCCTCTCTGAATTTTGTAGGAGGCATCCATTTTGTTTTCTCTTGGATTCTTTCGTTGTTGTAGTAATTTATGTAGCCGTCAACAGCCTTGGCAAATGTTTCAAAAGAGGAATACTCTTTTTCATGCCCGTAGAACATCTCGTTTTTCATCCGTCCAAAGAAGGTCTCCATGATGCAATTGTCGTAACAGTTGCCCTTCCTTGACATGGATTGAATGATTTTGTGATCTTTAAGTGCCTGCCTGAAGTACACGTGCTGGTACTGCCACCCTTGATCAGAGTGAAAGATCAGGCCATCTACAGAGGGAAACTTCGTAAAGGCGCCGGCCAACATTCTCTGGATCTGTTCCATATTGGCACTTTGAGATAAATCATAAGAAATGATTTCGTTTGTGTTCATGTCGAGTATAGGAGAGAGATAACACTTCCCCCACGAAAAACCGAACTGAGATACATCGGTAGTCCATTTTTGCATAGGAGCTGTCGTGCTGAAATCCCGGTCAAGGATATTCTCAGCAACCTTGCCGACCTCGCCCTTGTAGGAATGATACTTTTCCTTTGGGCGCTTTCCTGCCAACCCCATAGTGTGCATAAGCCGTTGTACCCGCTTATGATTGACCTTGTGGCCGCGCTTTATCAGTTCCTGATATACTCTTCGCACACCGTAGCGGCCTTTATGCTGTGAGAAAATGTCTTTGATTTCATCTGCCAAGCAATGGTTTCGAACAGCAACTTGATCGGCCTTGCTCAACTCAAAATAATAGGTAGACCGTGCCATCTGCATAGATTTCAACAGATATTTCAATTGGTATCCTTTTTCACGCAGCTCTTTGATGATCGCTGCTTTCTCGCCTTGAGTTGCGCTGCGTGCCTCTCTTCTCTCAAGGCGATCTCTTTTTTTATAACTTCATTCTCCGCCTTTATATACTCGTTTTCTGCCCGAAGCCGGATCAATTCTTCTCGTTCGGATTCATTCAGTGGCCTTGCTTCTTCCTTTTTCATTTGGGGTACCCCTTTACTTGGACGACCTTTTTTCATTTCTACCAGGCCATTATACCCCTTTGTTTTATAGTTTTGAACCCATTGATACAATAGTCTATCTTGAATACCGGCCTCGATTGCCACTGACACACAGGATTTTCCGGACATTACTTGGGATACTAGTTCCAGCCGTTCTTCTGGTGTCCAGTTCCTGTTGAAATTTTTGTGTTTCAGTGCTTCTGGACCGCGGCTATCCTCTGCTCTTACCCATAGTCTCACTTTATCCCGAAAGGATTTATCGCTAACACCTTCCGGCGTTTCTGGCCATTTTCCTTCTCGATACAGTTCTACACATTTCCTTTTGTACTCATATGTGTACCGCATAATAATACCCCCTCTACTGGGTGTCCAGTAAAGGGGGTACATATCA
>JAETSI010000055.1 GCA_021769725.1 Oscillospiraceae bacterium
ATATATTCAGTTGACTTCTGTGGAAATATCGGTTATAATTTAGATATGATCGTTATAAAGAAAGATCAGACAACAAAGCATTACCGCCGCCCTCGTTTTGTGGGACGGCGGTTTTGCTATATTTTTATTTGGTACAGGTGTCATAGTAGATGTCGTAGTTGTATTTTTAGCATAAAAACAAGCCGTTCCTCAAATCAAGAGAAACGGCTATACATGGTGCGGATAACAGGAGTTGAACCTGCACCGAGTTGCCCCGACTGGCACCTGAGAGTAACGTCATGATAGTGTAATTATTTCCAATGGGCATTATTCTCATGCAGAAATATAGAAATATTATTTTTGGCTAACTCTACATAAGGTAAGGATTGTAAAAATACCAACATACGATCTCAAAACATAGTCTCTTTTATAAGATATCTATAGTTTTTAATTTATCTATAAACTGTGTGTAAGTAAAGATATTATTTTTGCCCACCAATGTTTCTAAGAAATTTCGAAATGTGAAATCAATAGGGAGTGTTACAAACATTATTAACCTCTTTTTAGGTCTTGAACAGCAAACATAAAATAAGTTTCGATTCCTTTCAAAAGACGCCTCTTTTCCTTTTGGAATTGAGACTGTTTCATTCATCATTGGTGCATAGGTTTCAAATTGGTATTGGTTCCACCCTTTGCTTATGACAAAAATCACATTATCATACTCTTCACCTTTTACACCATGTTCAGTAGAAAATTCTGCCTCAGGATATAGAAAATCCATAGCTGACAGAAATTGTTCATATTCCAACTCCAAAAAGTCTTGAATGGTAGTATCCGAACTATATATTGTTTCCGGAGCACTATGGTACAGTTTTAAATATCCCTCAAGCTGCGGTGGGATGGGAATAAGCTTAGAGTTAATAACTGAATTAAGAACGTCAATCGTCTTTTTAGTGCGAACTATTTTTAATGATTGTTCTAATTCTTTCCACTTTGTTTTTTCTGCTTTCTTGGTGATAGGATATCTTTTAATTCCAAGTGTATCAAAAAGTAACTGCATATTCAACGTGCAAAGTGCCTCATATATTGGCTCTACAGTATTCATAAAGAACAGAAGAAACGGATCTTGTTTATCTCGTAATCCGTCTGCTAAGATACTTAATAGGCGTTCATAGCCTTGCTGTGTTGCGAGTACCTTATGAGTAATCATCAGCACTTTCAGTTTTTCGATAGAGGGAGTGGTTGTTTTGATACCGTTGACTAACCCATTTAACCTATTTCTTAATTCTTGTGCAGGCAGTTCATTTTTAAAATTTCGATCAGTACGCCGTTCTCCAGAGTAGTCATCACAAGTAACAACAATCACTTCACCCTCAAAATCGTCTATCGCAGACTTTTGAGGCAATTCAGGTCTAATATCATTCAGAAATTTTACAATTCTTGGTGCTGATCTAAAGTTTGAGCCTTTTTTTATTTCCTTAATATTATTGTGCTCTACTACCCCACACGCCTTATTTGATTGATAAATTGTCTGCCAAGCATCTCCGAAAAAACCGAATTGTGGACCTTTTTTTGTGGCAATAAAATAGTCAATAAAGCGTTCAATAATCGGCTTATATGAGTCTTGGTACTCATCAATTAAAATTAATGGGTATTTATCTGTGAATATACGTCGGAATTTTGCATTATCCAAAAGTGAACAAAAAAGTTTAAGCACATCATCATGATACAAATACTGTATTCCATTTTCTTTATATCTGTGTCCTAAAGTATATCTAACTTCGGACACTTTAAAGAAATCTCCCTCATCCGGTTGAAATGACTCATCTTTTTGAATAATATTCAGCAATGTGCTTTGGTATTGCTTGATTGCGTTCCACGCAAACGAGTGAATTGTCGAAGGAAGTATAAATGAATCATTTGATAACCGTTCTGCGATTACATTCACGGCAGCATTTGTATAGGTAATACAAATAACATTCTGCTTTTTTCGATTATATTCATTCCATTTGTTTGCTTGTACCCATTCAATTACTTTGTTTAGTGAATAAGTTTTTCCCGAACCGGCTCCAGCTTCAACACGAAAACTAAGACCTTCTTGTAGAGCAGCAATAATTTGTGCTTCTACTTTATCAGCTTCTGCTTTTGCAATATCATAGTTGGTATCTTTGTGGTTGTCACTCATAGTTTTCGCCTCCTCATTCAAGAACTTTCTGCTCGTTAAGCCAGACCAAACCAGCTTTAATGTACTGCGGAATCTCATAGTCTGGTTTATCGAAAATTAGCCTTAATGCAAAATCAGTTTTGCTTTTTTCTTTGAATGTCAACGATTCCTCGGTGACAGGTTCAGCTAATCCATAATAGTTTCTATTTGTATTTATAATAGATTCTTCCAAAGATCTACCACACAATCCGTTTTCCTTCGTTTGGAATTCAATGTGACATTTTCCTCTTGTTTTTTGACTTTCATTCAACGCAATTATTTCGGACAAAGCAATTGGTGTAGCATCATCCTCAGATAGTGATTTAATTTGTCTCATCCACCATTTTATTGTAGAATTGGATGTTGTTTTTCCTTTACTTACGACTGCTTTTGTTCGCCCATCTTCCATTGAATCAATGTCTGTAAGAATCAGACAGGGAATACCAAGGAAATTTGAAAATGGAATAAATTTATAGGCGTATGCACCACCTATTTCGATTAATGCGTAATACTGTGCCGGTAACTTATATGTTGCAGAATTAAACAATCCTGCCTTCTCACATTTAGTAATCATATCAGGCAGTAGTAATCTCTCAGAGGCTCCTTCTATAAATATGATTTTGTCAGCAAAGAACAAGTCACAGCGACTAATGGTTAGATACTTCTTGATGAAATCCATGTTATTGGCATTGCTCTGGGCGAACAAGTGTAAATTTTTATAAATTACCCCAGCAGTTGTTTTCTGTGCATATCGTATTTTTGAAAAGTCCATTGTATTTGCAATATGAGCAGAGTGAGAAGTCAAAAAAGTCTGAATATGCACATTGGAAATCTTATTCAAAAAAGTTTCAAGATAATCTGCAAACGCATGTTGCATTTGAGGATGCATATGTGATTCAGGCTCTTCAATGAAAAGTAATGGAATACATGCTTCCCCGTGTTTATCCACATCTTTTGCAAATGCAGCAAGAAGAAACTCCATCTTAATTAAATTCTTATAACCGAGTCCATTATGCGTGCTTGGCAAACTTTCTTTCGATGCTCCAGAAGTATAAGATAGTTTTGTTTGGTTTTTAATTTGATCATCAATTTTTAAGTGCGTCGTTACACCAAGTTGCAATTCTTCTGCATTGGGATATCCAAACCCGATTGCATTACTAACTACATAACTAAGTATCTCATTACTATGTTTTTGAACATCTTTATTTGCATCCTCAATAATTTGGCGCAACTTCATAATCTCTGTTGCCACTTTTGGATCAAGTTCTTCTTCATTTACATCAAAAAAGCTAGAAATCAATTCACTAAGAGTGTTCTTACTTTGAGTGCCATCTTCGCCAAGTATACGTTCCGCAGGAATTGAGTAGAATGGAAATAATTCAGATAATTCATTTGAACTTTTTACTTGCCTATCTTTCATGTTCTTAGGATTTACTGCATAAATTGTCAAACCAAATATCTTGGTAAAACTGTTGACAACAATGTCATGTATTTCTGTAGTATCAGGCATCCAAACATTATTTTTATAAAAAGTCTTCTCTAATAAATTCCATAAGGCTTTTTCTTCTATTTTTAGCTTGTATTCTACACGTATCAAAGCCTCTGTTGTATCTAAATCGACATCAATTATGAAAGGAGAAAGTGCTCCCAGATTATCTTCGAGGTCATCAGAAGAATAATCAACTATAAATTCTATAGAAATTATTGGAAGATTTTCACAAAGTTCAGAGAATGAAATTTCTTTTGCCATGTATTTTGCAACTAAATTATGTAGTTCTTGGCGCTTTTCTAAAGGATAATCATCATAAGAAAAATTTTTGTCATTCAACACCGTACTGACGCAATCAATACATGATGTTTTCGCAGTGTTATTGCGTCCAACAATAAGCGTTGTCTCCTTGTGAACATCCAGTTCAGCATCAATAAGTAGCCTGTAGTTATGGATTCTAATTTTTGATAGTTGCATGTAAACCCCTCCATCTATTAAATCAATTTATTCGTCCGAATAAATTTAACTTTCTATACTATATTATTCTTATTATATTCTATCGCTATATGGCAAAGATTTCATATAGCCATCCATCCAATCCCAATCTGAAATGTATCCATCGTCCGAAAATTCGTGTGTTTCATCATACATAATTCCGTTTGCATCGTGTTTGACAGGCAGTTTTATAGTAAAATCTTTGCAGAAATGCGCGTTTAGTTTTTGTTGTTCAATGTAAGTTCACTATTTAACTTTCCGTTTGGAGTTTATACGGTTTGCAATGTTTTAATCGTGTGCAAGCTTCGGCTCTTTATTCTACTGATATATTCCGACATATACTCATAATCAGGCGTCCCATCAACCTTTGCAGGCAATTTGATTACAAAATTCCGTTTGATGTGAGCATTCAACTCTTTTATAAATGCTCTGTAATTATTTTGGCTTTCCTTGAATATTGCAGTTGCAATAAATTGCTTTGCCTCAAAAGATATATCTTTCTTTGGTATCAGTACTACAACATTTTGACTTGTGTAAAAAGGTTCTTCTTGGATGAAGCAAGAACCTAAGTACGCGCCACCCAAAGCTAAGGTCAAACTGCCCGGTTTATAAGACCTTAATCCCTGTATTTCGTTGACTTTTTGGGTTATACCGTTGTTAAAATTTGATCGACCAACAAAATTTATTTTAGGTGCAGTGGTCTCCATCTTTGCCTTGTCCAATTTTGTACCAGAGTCAATCTCGAAAATATCATATAAATGAAAGGTTTGCCATTTTTCTAAATTGAATTTTTGACAAATAGCGGACCGTTTTGCTGACTGCAATTTAGTCAGCGAAGCACTGACTGCAATTTCCCGATTTTTCATATATTCTTCCATATATGAAAAATCGGGGTTGCCATCTTTATCAACTGGCAACATTATTATGTCCTTTTGAATTGATTTCGAAGATATAGAATCTCCCCAATTGTAAGTATGCCCTATGCTTGTCTTTAATGCCGTAATTAAAAACAACTGTACTTTCTCTGTACGATGATTGTTATCTTTTAGATATAAAACAAGGTTATGACTATCATTTGAATAGAAGTCCTTTTTTTGATATGTGATAGTCAAAGTTTTACCAGCAATCATAATGCAATTCCCTGATTCTTTTAGATCCTCATTATAGGTGATATATGTATAAACACCATTGTTTTCATTGCTTGCTGTAACATAGGGAGTTTCGCCACTATCTTCTTCAATTTCATTTTTCAATATACTATGCGTATTTTTTACTTCAAACAAATCAATAACCTTAAACTGTTTCCAATCGGATGTTTCAATTTTGCTCACAATCAATCACCTCTCTGCTATCCAACGAAATGCACACTTTTTTGTCGGTGGATGTAATCTCACTACTATACATTACTTTTTTTACCAATGCATCACTAAACTCTTTCACATCAACGCCCTGTTTAAACATCAAATAATCCATCATTGTTTTGGTGAAATCTTCCTCGCTGATTTCAAATTCCTTTTCGGGAATCTGATAGCTTAAATGCTCGGAAGGCTTGATCCATTTTATTGTATCATCGCCAGATTGCTTACGGATGATTTCAACCCATCTGTCCTCAATGCTCTGCCATCTATCCTTAATGTCCTGTCTACCTTGATTTTTAACGGTTTCCAATCCGTCATCTTTAATAAAACAAGTGAAGATTTCTTTATTGTTCTGTGGAACACCTGCCTCAAAAATAAATATGGAAGTCGTTACACCCTCGGAAAATATCTTTTCCGGCAACTTAATAATTTTCTCTAAGGTGCTATGCTTGAGCAGTTTAGCTCCGTTATCCTTTTCGAGTTTTTTATCAGGAAGAATAAAGGCACATTTTATATGCGGCGGTACATTCAAAAGAACATTGTTTACAATTGTTAAACAACCATATTTGCGTTCAAAAGGTGGATTCATTAAAACTTTTGTTATAGGGTTACTCAATAAAATCAAATTGCCGTTTTTATCTTTTTGGAATTCACCTTTTTTGTTGGTTTTATAGCTTTTGGATTTTATCCAATTGCAAGCCTCTTGTGTGCGTGTGTCCAACTGTTCCAAATTGGTTTTTCCGTCTTTATGGATAAGCATATTCGCACAGGCAAGAGCAAATATTTCCCTGTCAAACTCAATGCCAAACAACTGTGTTTCTTTGATTTCAGGTGTTTTCTTGGCATTTATGCCGCCCGCTGCCTTAATCATATTGCACATAGACTTTACAAGGAATGCACCGGAGCCGCAAGCAGCATCTAGTATTCTGTCGTTTTGATCTATATCAATAAGACGATACATAAACGAGGTAATGTGATCAGGGGTAAACACTTGTCCGCTTTCAGATTTCTTTTTATAACGATTAAATTCATTAAAGAATATACCCATTACATCTTCGCCGTTCCAATAGTCAGAGTTGACGCAATCGGAAATTTCGGAAACCCATTTAATGAAATTGTCAATCGCTTCTTGGTTGGAAGCGTTATTCATTTTAATTTCGGCGTAAACATCAATCAATAAATCCAGCTTTAGATTCTGTTTTTTGCTTTCCTCTAAAGATTTACCCAATGTACTCAAAATGGAGTTTTTCATCAAGGAAAAATCCATACCTTTGATTAAAATGGCTTCGTATCTTTTTGCTACCAAAGCACAAGCGGTAAAAATCATTCTGTGATACAAATTTTTAATACCAAACTCTGTGTGCAAGCAATCGTTGATTTTCTTTGTAAGATTATAAATACGTTGTTTATCTATGGCATTCTTGGTAAAAAGAGCAATATAGTATGTCTTGTGTTGGAGAGTTGTTGAAATCTCAGTATCTTCAATATTATTCTTAAAAGTACGAGTATCTATTCCGTTATAAAGAATCCCAACTACTTGTTTATATTTAGTAGCGGCAATATCGCAATTTTTAATAAGTTCATCTGCCCACTTTTGAAGAGAAATATCTTCGGATTCTGATTTTGTTTCAAGAATTATGGCTGGCATATTATGATCATCAGGCAGATACCAACCGTCAGGTTTGTCATTTATACCTTTGAATCCTAATTGATTAAAGGTTGTAATTTGTCCAGTACCTTGTTGTATTTTTGATTCTATGGCATCAAAACCCAATATAATTTTAGCACTATCTCTAACTTGATCTTCCGTGCGGCAAGTAGCTTTATTTATCATTTGATCTTCCTCCTAATCACATCCACTCTGTATTTTGAGCTGACCATTTTTCAACATGTACACAAACTCAAAATATTTTATGCTCTTATTATATCATAGAGTAAGAATAATTGCAATAGTTATTGACGAATAGATCATACACATGGAGAGTTATTCGTAGTTACAGGAGTGTTGTAACTATTATGTAACTAATCACATAAAGATCACACGAAATGTATCTAAACTCCCTGTATCTCATTATATATAAAAATCCTTATTACAGAGCATACAATCTCATCAATCACCTAAATACGTCGTTTCCAAGTAATACTATCTAAAAAAATCAGCATACAACCGTACTACAATTTTAAATAAGTAGTACGGTTGTACGTTTTTGTAATACTATCAAAATTCCCACAATTCCTCGATAACACTGGGAAAAATGAATTTTGTAATACTGTAATATGGATTTTTAGGAAAAATATTCTTTCAGCTTTTTCAAAGCAGTCTTAACGCCTTTTTCAACTGTTGCTGCACTAACGCAGAACTCCTCACCGATTTGTGAAAAGGTCTGCGGTTTGTAGCCAATTCCGTAGTACATTCTGATATATTCAGCTTGACGTGGACTAAGAAGTACATCGAGTGTATCTATTAGATTTTCAGCGATTTGTTTCTGTTCATTCTCAATCATAATTTCTTCAGGATTCAAAATGTCAGACAGCAATTTTTCGTCTAGTTTTTTATCATGAATAAAATCATTACTATCAAGCATTGAACGGTACTCGTCAATGCTTGTTTTTCTTTTTTGACTTAAAATAAAAAGTTCTGTTGCCTTGTCAGTAGAAATATTCATTGTATTGCTTATGAGGGCAATCTGCTCATCGACTGAAAGTTGACTGTTTTCAGCACAGATTTTTCTAATTTTACTAAGTTGCTTGTTAAGATGCTCGGAAATACTGACTGTGTCAATGAGAAATCTGATTTCCTCAAGCATTTTCAATCTGACACCGCTGTAAACATATGTCCAGAACGGTATTGTTTTGCTCTCGTCAAAGTTTCTGGATTGTTCAATCAGCGAAACATAGCCTGCTTTCTGCAAATCTTCAAAGGCTTCAAATGGCAGGCTATATGTCTTTGAAAGCGATTCTGCAAGCCTGTACACATTATCATAATTTTCATGGATAAGCCGTTCATTTTTGTTCTTCTTCATTTTGCCCCTCCGATGTTTAAGGTCTTGTATAGTGAGTTCTTTTCAAATAACTGTTCAAGTGTTTTGTAGGTTATTAAATCACTATTTGCATCGCATTTTCCGCGGATAGCCATATCACGCATAGTTTCAAGATAATGCAGGATTTTATCATACTCCTCATCTGAAATATTTCCACGAAATTTCTGCTGATAATATTTATTCCTTGCCTTGTTATAGGTCTGAACGATAGGATCGTTTTCCGCCTTTTCCTTGTGCTTGTTTTTAGCGCCGATCTGTCGGCAGGTTCTGTTTGAATTTTCGGGAGATTTTTCATTGCAGTAAAATGTTTTATAGCTGTCAGTTGAAAGGAAAAAACGTCCGCAGTTATGACAGCGAAACGGAGCTTTACCATACTGAACAGCCTTGAAAAAGTCGTATTGGATGACGCTCTGTGCATTGTGAAATTCATAGGTCTCCACCATGATTAATTTTTCCTTATCGTTCGGATCAATCATTCCAGAAACGCCAAGATTTACATCCATAGTTTTATTAATATTAGCTTTATCATAGTATGGAACAGTCGCTCTCAGATTGTGTGAAAGCGTGGAGTATTCGTTAAACGCCCACCACGCCGCAGTGTAGTTGTCCTCGTCACGCTTTTTTACCTGTGAGAAATACATATCAGATATTTCTGCAATACAGCACGACATAATATAAAGTCCAATTCCATAACCCGAAAACAGCTTTTTGTACCGCTCATACTCCAAATATTCCTCGGAAGTAACATCGTACAGCTTTCCATAGAAATCACTGCTTTTCATTCTTTCAGCACGCTGTTTTTCTTTTTGCAAATCAATATTTACATAGCAGTACGGCGGTAAGGTTATAGCCATTTCCTCAATTTCAATAATACGGTTTACAAACTCTGTCATTGTATGTTCGTTTTTTACTGCCATGCCGTTATCTGTGAATCTTGCAAAGTCAATTGTTAAATCAAAAATCTTCTTCATATCATCAGGCTTCATATTCAGCAGATCAGTGGTAATTTCACCAACTTTCAAGCTGCATTTAGTCGTGAAAATTCTGTTTTTATGGATAAGAAAATAGAACCTGAAAAAGCTGTCATCCGGCATATCATAGTTTGGGTTGTTTGGAATTGTGTTGTTCATATCGTTTCTCCTTGTAACGAATCGAATTTCATTTTTAAGTTAATTATATCATACTTGTCAAGTCCCATTCTGTAGTGAATGGAGTTTTTGCTTGTAATGCGATTTGATAAATTACAAACAATTCTCCCAATAAATATATGGGAGCGAAAAAAGATTGGAGAGTGATAAGAATGTCAGAAATATTGGCAGAAGAAAAAATTGAAGATGCGATTGACGAATCGGTCTATGATCCGCCTTATGCGGTGAAAAGCGGCTGTCTGTACGAAATGGTTCAAATCAAAGAACAGATTGTTCCCGTAAAACTTGCGGACTTTGTACCTGTGCTTGCTGCTGAAATAACCCGTGACGATGGTACTGAGCAGACCAAGCAATTCAAAGTTTCTGCTATACACAAATCGGGAATTATTTTGCCGGAGGTAACTGTTTCCGCAGATGAAATGCAGTCGATGAAATGGCTTCTGAATCGCTGGGGAGCATACGGAGCTGCGCAGCCAAAACAAAATGTTTTCAGCAAAATTTGTCATGCGATACTGAGTACCCAAACGGCAGTTGAGTTTAAAACTGTCTACTTGCAGACTGGCTGGAAGAAAATCAACGGCGAGTATGTGTTTCTTATGCCGAACACTCAACGACAAATCAGCGTTGAGCTGCAAGGAAAACTGAAAAATTATTCTTTCGGTAACAAGTGTTCGCCAGATGATTTGATTTTTCTCTCCGCAATGCTTGAAAATAGCTTCGCCACGCAGAACGTTATGTTGCCGTTGTTAGCTATGACTTTTCTGTGTCCTCTGAATCATTTTCTGAAAAACGCAGGATATGAACCAAAATTTGTAACTGCCCTTATCGGTAAGACAGGTTCAAGAAAATCAACTCTTGCAGCTCTATTCCTTTCGTTCTTCGGAAAATTCAGTGCAAGCAATCTTCCAATTTCTTTTCACGATACAGCAAACAGCATTCTTTCAAATATATATTACTTGAAAGATGTTCTGACTTGCATTGACGACTTCCATCCCAGTGGAATGTTTCATGAACAGGAAATGAAAAGTATCGCTCAGAATATTTCGAGATACTACGGCGACCGAATCGGTCGTGCAAGGCTGAACTCAAAATCAGAATTGCAGTCAAGCCGTCCACCGACAGGAAATGCAATCATCACAGCGGAGTATGCTCCTGAGATTTCTGTTTCAGGTTCGGCAAGATACTTCAACATTGAGTTGAATGAAAATGATGTTCAGCTTGATGAACTGTCGGAGTATCAGCAGCTTGCGAACGTTGGTGTGCTGTGCGGAATCATGCAGTTGTACATTGATTGGATCAAAGATGTGTACCTTGATGATGAAATTTCGTTTATAAAAATGCTTGAAGATATGTTCTTGAAATATCGTTCTGATTTTATCAATGTGCTGTGCAAATCAAAAATAAAATTTCATAACAGGACTCCCGATATGCTTGCACATCTGAAAATCGGATTTTCATTTTTGCTTGTGTTCTTAAATGAACACGAGCAAATTACCAAGTCAGAGTTCGAAAAGTTTAAAAAAGTATTTGATGAAATAATTCTGAAAGCTGTTTCGGATAATACAGAAATCATAGAGCTTGAAAATCCTACAACAAAGTTTTGTGAAAAGCTGCGCAGTCTGCTTGAGAGCGGTAGATGCTACGTTGAAATCAGAGGTGCAGAGGGGAGTACTCGTCAGAAAAATTGTTTGGGATTGCAGGATGATAGTTACTATTATCTTTTTGCAGACGCTGCACATTCGGAAGTGCGAAAACTGTGCGCTGAACAGGGTGAGCATTTCAGCATCAGCAAAAATGAATTGCTTCGACAATTACGGAAAGATGGGATTTTGATTTCTCGGACAAACAGAAATACGATTTCAATTCGTGATAATTCAAATACGGTCATAAATGTGATCATGCTTGATAAAGCAAAGATAAAATTTTCAGAATAGCGTTGATTTCGGCGGTTCTTGCCCTCCTATTTCAAGTCGGGTAAATTTATCGGCAGAGAGCATTAAAACGGCACACAGGGCAACGTGGAGCATTTGTGAGCGAGTAACCCGATTATGGCACAGGTGATGAAAAAATATGAAATTGGCATATTGCACAAACGAAGCTGACTTCTGAAAATAACCAGTTGATTTATTTTGTTGCAAGTTAAAGCATAGGGGTCTGAAGCCCCTATGCGTTCACAGCGGACGGCAAAGCCGACCGCAGAAGTGCCGAAATTACGATGTTTCCGTAAGTGGCTTGTGCAGTTTTCAGCAGTCGCATCTTGGAGTCAAAAATTGAAAACTGATCGCATTCAGGAGTCGTAACTGCGAAATAGTACCAATAATTGGCGTATTTATAGGAGTCGCAAGAAGAAAAGGAGTAGATGTATGGCAAAAGAAAAAATGGCTGTATATTTTCAGCCGAAAACGATTAAGAAGATCGAACAAGAATATCAAGAGGACAACTGTGCCTCGAAAACGGAATTTATTGAGAAAGCGGTCAAGTTCTACATCGGCTATCTTCGTCAGCAGGAGGAGGTGAATTACCTCTCCCCGATGATAACCGAGACGATGAAAGCGCAGATAAAAGGCACGGAGCAGCGGCTTGCAAGGTTGATATTCAAGGTCGCAGTTGAGCTTGGAAAGCTGTCTCATATGACCGCAGCGATGAACGATATTGACGATGAAACCTTGAAAAGTTTGCACGCTATGTGTGTCACAGAAGTCCGTAAAATCAACGGCATCATTGACTACGAAGATGCCGTTGAGTATCAGCAAAACTAAAAATTTAAGAAAGGAAAATTCAAAATGCTCAATTTACTATTCACAAGAAAATCAAGCGTAGGAACAACAAGGAGGTCGGTAAAAGTATGCCAAGACCGAGAGCGATACCCAAAATCAATTCAGTCGTTGTCACCTACAACGGCGATAAAAAATCCTTTGAAATTTTTATGGAGTCCATGATTCTGGACTACTTGAATTCATGTAGTATAGCCAAATCTGCGTCTTCCAAATTTGTTGTTAAGGTAGAAAAAGATATGAAATCAGCGTGATTGCTGGACTTTCGGAAACGGTTGTGATATGGTTGTCGTAGCATCAGACAAGGTGCTGCGACTGCCAACAACACAAATTCAAAGGAGGTTGATATGATGAGAGCATGGTTCTACTACAGACTTTCCCGTGATGAGGACGAGGAAATGAACAGCTTACAGAATCAGCGACAGATACTTGTTGACTATGCGGAACAGAACGGATATGAAATCATTGGCGAGAGTTTTGATGATAATGTTTCGGGAATGACGTTCAACAGAAAGGGTTTAGGCGAACTTGAAATTGCAGTTGATGAGGGGAAAATAGATGTGGTTCTGGTCAAGGATTTAAGCAGACTGGGTCGCCACAGAACACAGACAGAACTATTCATAGACCACTTGCGACAGAATAACGTCAGAGTATATTCTGTCACCGAAGGCATTGATTCCACTAACGAAAACGATGACCTGATGATTGGATTCAAGCAAATTTTTAATGATTTTTATGCTAAAGATATCAGTAAAAAGGTCAAGGCTGGAATGCAACAGAAACAGAAAAGCAAGGGTCTGGTTCTCACGCTGCCGCTCGGTTACTACCTTGACCGCAACACAAACGAAGTGAAAATTGATGAGGATACGGCATGGATAGTACGTGAAGTGTTCAGGCTTTACGTTGACGGTTACGGACTTACCACCATTGCCAAAAAGATGAATGCTGACGGTATTCGCTCTCCCGATTACTACTTCAATCGAAAACTTGCCGATTGGAAACCCGATATTTCCAAGAAATACTTATGGGTTCAAACTGCTGTGAAGCGTATTCTGACTAACGAACTTTACATCGGCACGATGGTCAATCACAAGACTGTGACAAGTAAGATTTATAAGACCAAGACGTTCATACCGCAGGAAGAACAGTACCGTCACGAAAATTTCTGCGAACCTATCATTGATGAAACTACATGGAAACAGGCTCAGTTTTTACTGGAACAGCGTTCTAAAATCAATCCACGTTCGCAAAACGGTCGTAAACTTCATCGCTATGCAGGACTGATAAAATGTGCCGATTGCGGTTCAGGGTTTACTGCACGAACTCGAAAATGGCGTGGGAACGAATACGTTGATTACACTTGCAATAGCTGTCACAGATATGGAAAGGAATACTGTACTCCGCACACCGTAAGAGAGAATCAGCTTGACGAACTTGTAGAAAATGAAGTGAAATCGCTGAGAGATAACATCTTAGAAGAGAGCGATAAATACGGCAAAATCGTTAAAGATTGGCTCAGAAAGAAGCCTTTGTATGAACAGCAGATTCAAACGAACACAGATAAAATACTGTCACTGAAACAACAGATTGAAGATTTAATTATAGAGCGTATCGGCGATAGGGAACACGCTTCAATCTATAACAATATGATCGCCAAGCGTGAAGAAGAAATAGCTGCTCTCGAAAAAAAGATAGTGGAGCTCAGAGAATATGACAAGGTTTGCAAGCAGAGAAAAGAACACCTCAAAAATACAACTCAGATACTTGATGAAATCTTATCCGAGGGCAAAATTTCAGATGTGAATCTCAGAATGCTTGTTAATAAAATCCTGATTCATCAGAATGAGGATAAAAGTCTTGATATCAAATTCGAGATGAATGGGGATTTCAATGACAGTAATTTTATATACACTGAGCCTGAAATAGAAGTATGAAATACAACAGCCACAGAAGAAATGCAAACTCCTGTGGCTATTTTTCGTTAAAATTAGGCAGACGCATCATCATAACTTGTGTAACAGATAACGCATAGTGCCAAGATAGGAATTGAACATAACAAAAAGAAAAATCCCCGATAAATCGAGGAATTATTGTCAAGCTGATACCAAATAGCTGCCCTATAAAAATCCCGATTCTACGCCACTTTAAAGAAGAATTGTCAAATAAATTTTTCATTTTCAAACTCACGAGCTTCATGAACTTGAAAATGAAAATTCAGCGGTACTTTTCATACCGCTGAATCTCAAAATTAATTTCCGTTAAATTCGTCAAGCATTCTGCAGTATTCTTTTTCTTCGCAGTCGATGTAATCTTTGGCGAACTGTTCCGCTTCATTGATACTGTTCTTCACCAGTTCAAAATCAACCGCAGCAGAAAAAATGTCGATCTCCACATCTTCAGATTCATCTGCAAAAACTTCGATTCGGAATCCCTCGCAGGCAACGATCTCACCGTTTTCATTTTCTCTCGGCAAATAATTATCGGGAGTAATTTTCACAAAAAATCCTTTATATTTCATACTGTCCTCCTTAAAGCTCCATCTGAAAGTCA
>JAETSI010000190.1 GCA_021769725.1 Oscillospiraceae bacterium
TGCCGGTATGGGCGGTCAGGTCTTCCAGGATGCGTTGAAAGAGACTGCCCGCGTACACGGCATTGCAATCGACACCATGATTGAGGAGGAAGGGTCGTTCCGGGAGACACTCAGCAAAGGCTGGCTGTCGTCTGAGATCCTGACAGAGACGCTCAGCAAGTTCACAGGAGATCTCACTGAGGCACAGCTGGCGTCGATGGGATACACAGAGGAGCAGATCAAGTCTATCGTCAAAATGGGACAGACTGCGAACGACGCTGCTACAAAGGTTAAGACCTTTACACAGCTTTTCGACACATTGAAGGAGGCTGCACAGTCTGGGTGGACTCAGACATGGGAGCTGATTATCGGAGACTTTGATGAAGCAAAAACGTTTCTCACAGGTTTATCCGATCTGTTCAGCGGAATTATTAATGCCTCAGCAGAATCGAGAAATAATCTGCTGGCGGGTGCGCTTGGTGAGAAGACATTAAATTCGGGTGATTGGAATGAGCTGCGATCGGCTAATGCAGCAACGAACGAACTCAGGGAGTCCCTGATCAAGCTTGGGATAGAAAAAGGAGCCTTTACGGAAGAAATGACGAAGGACTACAAATGGTCTTTTGTTGATTCTTTGAATGACGGTTGGCTCACGATCGACGAGTTTAACAAAGCGCTCGAGGGGATGCAAGGCAGCCTGAAAGAGACCGAGGAGTATACGGTTCAATCCGGAGACACACTTTCGGCCATAGCGAAGAAGTACGGAACCACAGTTGAAGAACTGGCAAAACTGAATGATATCAAGGCAGTAATCAAAGTGTCGTCTACGATGAAAGAAGCCTGGCAAGAAGTATTTCCACCGATGTCTGCGGAAGGTCTGTATGGGGTCATCGAGGGATTGCACAGCTTTTCCGAGAATTTGATCCTGAGTGATGAGGCTGCCGGGAAGGTTAAGACTACGTTTAAGGGTGTGTTTTCCGTTTTCAAGCTCTTTACCTCGTCCGCGAAAGCAGGGGCGAAGGTTGTTGGAAAACTCGGTAAGGCGTTTGCAGATACAGTTGGAGGAGGAGCACTCGAGCTCGGAGAGACAGTCGGAAACGCTCTTTTGCAATTTGGTGATTGGGTGGAATCAAATGACTTGATTACAAAATCGTTTAACAGCATTTACGACAGCTTACTGACAGGGGCGAAGACGGCTAAAACTTGGATAGACACTTTCCTGGAATTGGAACCGGTGAAAGATCTGGTAGGTGGTGTATCAGATGCATTTGTTGATTTCCAAAATTCCTTGAGTGAGTATGTTGCGAATGGCGGTGATATTGTTGGTTATATAACGGACAACCTCAAAATGGGGGTGAATGCTGCTAAGAAATGGATCGCAGCGTTCAAAGAAATTCCGTTTGTGAAGACGAATCTCGAGCGTTTTGGGACGGCGTTCAGCAAGACCTATGCAAACATGAAGTCATATCTGCTCGGCGGAATCGAACAGATCAAGGCGTTCATTGACCGAGTAAGCTCAATGGAGAAGATTGATCCCGGAGCGGTGTTTAAGGATTTCAAAGACAATGTGCTGGGGTATTTCACCAATATCGGAGATAAATTCGGAGATTTAAGACAAGCGATTTCTGATTTTGTGTCTGATGTAAAGGGGAAATTTGTTTCTGCTGGTGATAGTGTAAAAAGTTTCAAAGACAACATCTTTGATTTCTTTGGCAGTATCATTCAGAAAATAGCGGGGATTGACATATCAAACGTTCTGGATCAGGCAAAGCTGGTAAGCATTATAAGTTTTGTTTTCAGTCTTAGTCGACTTATCTCCAAAGGAGCGGGCTTAGTAAAGTCGGCTACTGAGTTTGTTAAGTCTTTGAAAACCATCTCGAAGGGCGTGAAAAAATATATCAACGCGAAAGCATTTGCCGAGCGAGTGGACGCTATAAGCGGGATGGTCAAGTCGATTGCG
>JAETSI010000056.1 GCA_021769725.1 Oscillospiraceae bacterium
AACTGCTGTTCATTTTTATATATTTGTTTGTGGTTATTCAAATATACAAAAACTTCGGCAGTTTTCTTTTATTTTTTTTATTGACTTTATCACTCGAAATGTCGGATGAGCCTTAAAAACTACTATCATCCCGGATACGGCTCAGATCCGGAACAAGTTGGCAAATTACTTAACGACCATGGTATTCCGACTCATACACAAATTAATGCCAATGTATATGACCTTGTCAACGAACTGGCACAAGGTCACAAAGTAATTGTTGGAGTTGATGCTGATGAATTATGGAGACCATCTTTCTTCAACGACTTGTTCGGAGAGGAGGCCAATCATGCCATTGTGGTTACAGGCATTGATACGACAGACCCGGATAATGTGAAAGTAATAGTTACAGACCCAGGGACTGGTGATGTGGCAAAAACTTACCCACTTGACCAGTTTTTAGACTCTTGGCATGATTCAAACTGTTTCTACGTCGCAACAGACAATGCTGTACCCGTCAAGAACAATCCGGAAATGAGCGGGTTCAATTATGAAATTGGTCATATACCTTTTATATGCAACATACCTTACGACAATTACGAACCGCTTGTAAGTGAGTTTTCAATATTCCATGACGACATCATTAAAAATATGAACAGGTGCATCAACAATTTAAATTCAGACAAGAACGTACATGATGATGCCACCAATATATCAGAACATATTAAAACCCAGTTTGAACACATGTTCAATGTAGAACAATTAATGCAGAACAACTGGGATGTTTCTTCCCAACACAACCCATCAGACATCTGCCACTCTTTACTGAACGACTGTTGGAATTGGGAAACAAACAGTTCTACACTGCCAGACTGCATAGATATACTATAATACAACAACCATTACCAGATTGATTTTATGAACGAAACGATAAAAGACCTTGCCACAAGAATCAGAAAGGAAATGACAACCCTTTGCAACCAAGTCATTGAATATTCAAAAACAGACGATTTTCCCAATGCTGACAAAGATTTGGACATAGCTCTTGATATGCTCAACAACGGAATTTACAATGTTGTTGTATGCGGTGAAGTAAAGAAAGGCAAATCGTCATTCATTAATGCCATAATAGGAAAAGACATACTACCTGTAGATACGAGAGTGGCCACATCCCAAGCCTTTCGCATCATCAACTCTGACACGGAATCCTACTATTTGGTATACACTGATGGAACAAAAGAGCCTGTTGGCAGAGAAGACCTTGACAGATATGGTTCACAGGCCAGAATAGATAAAGACGGGGAACCTATCACATTTGATAAAATTGTGGATTATATGGAAATTCACACTCCGATTCCTTTTCTGCCCAAGTCTATAGTTCTGGTCGACACTCCGGGGCTGGGAGCTCTCTATGCCAACCATGCTGTAGTGACAGAACGGCATTTGGCTAAAGCATCTGCTGTTGTCTTTATATTAGACCCATCCAATCCAATAACCGAGCCGGAAATTGCATATCTCGAAAAAATAACAGATATCACTTCCAATGTCATGATAGTAATGACAAAGCAGGACAACTATGACGGTAATTATATCAAGACACAGATAAGGCGTAATACAGAAATACTTACGGAAAAAGGTATTGCAGAAAAACTCAGCAATACCCAAATAAACATTTTACCCATGTCAAGCGCTTTACTCAAGGATGTCTCCGACACAGATTCATACGATAAAGAGGAACGAGAACTATTCTACGATATAAGCAGTTTCGAAAACGTGAAAAAAGAGTTGTTGAACATGCTGGAAGCAACCATTGCTTTATCAAAAAACGTTTTTGCTTATAATGCTGTCAACGCCTATAACAACAAAGTGATGGCAGAAGTTGCAGAAAGAGACAAAATATTGAGATCTCCAAATGAAGCAAATGCCTTATCCGTACAGAAGCAGCAAATAAAAGCTGATTTTCAAAGCAAATGGGGACCCAACGGGAAAGAACAAAAAAGCATCATTAATGATGTCAATGCTATTGTCAATGCCTTTTCAACAAAAGCAATGGCTCTGTTCAACCCTGGAACAGACATATATAACAAACTGATGCAAGAAATAGACAGCCTAAATGATTATGACGAAACAAAAACTTATGCCGAACTCTTTCCCAAAAAGATAATGACTGAATATATGCAAGCATGGCAAGGGTTGAATGAAGAATGCTTTTCAAAGATAGTCAAATTAATATCAAATGCGCGTGAACAAATGACTATAGACCGCAATGGTGACACAGCAAATTTAATGGATACATTGCCTCCATTTTCCATACCCAAAAGAAAATTCCTGGATGTATTCAACGACACAAAAGCCGGATGGCTTACACTGTTCTTCGCAGCAAATGTCGTTGGTTTATCTCTTACGATTTTCGCTTTGCCAATAGCTGCCGTTATCGGATGGTTTACAGGAAACGCAGCAAGAACAAATAGAATGAAAATGGAATTGAAAAGTTACCTGAATTCAAATCTGTCATCTCTTCGCAATCAAGTCCTAAGCAACCCGATAAACAAGGATGACAAACTTTCCAAAAGTCTGTTTGAAGATTCAAAAGAAAAACATTTGAAACAAGCCCAAAATCTCTTAAGCAATATATATAACGAACAATTAGACATTACCCAAAAGGAGGTAAACCGTATTAATGAGCAAATAACTCTGCTCAATACACAAAGGGCAGCACTAATCACGCGACAAGAAGCCATTAAGGAAAAATGGGATCCGGCTTATACGAAACTAAAGGAACTCAGAAATACTCTGTCCAAATTGGAAAACCTCATAAGAACGAATAAAGCATAACAATGAGCACACTTGGTATTGATTTTGGTACATCATTCAGCACTGCGTCTTACATCACGTCCGACGGCACTCCTAAAGCAGTGAAATTCCCCGGGCATGATACCAAAATGCCGTCATTGGTTTCTTATTACAACAACCAAACCATTGTCGGATATACTGTAACAGAATATCTGAAACAGATATCCATATCCGGACAAGACCAGTTGATGGAAGACTTCATGAAAACTACAATAAAAAGCATTAAAACAAACTTGTCTGTGAACGGTCAGAGATGCGGTCATAGTCACAGAGAAATTGTCACAACAATAATAAAACACATAAAGACTGAATCTGAGAAATCTTGTTCACCAATTATTTTCGACAATCTTGTACTGACACATCCCGCCCAATTTGAAGAATGGAAAAAAGATCTAATCAAAACTGCAGCAATAGCAGCAGGATTCAATAACGTACAGCTTCTGCCTGAACCGGTTTCTGCAGCAATAGGATATCTTCGTTGTTTGGGACATAGCGACTTGTCCAAAACGAAAGGATTGCTTGTCTATGATTTGGGGGCAGGCACTTTTGACGTGGCCTATGTCACTAAGCAAGACGGACACTTTATCGTCCCGTTTCCACCGAACGGTGATGCACATTGTGGTGGGGACAATTTAGATGATGCCCTGTATGAACTCTTAATAAACAAGGCAAGGCCCATTATAGGCAATGGATATCATACAGAAGAAAAAGATTTGGGTTTGCTTTTTCGGTGTAGAGGATGGAAAGAGATGCTTTCTACTTTAGATAAGATACCGATTTCCATATTCTCACAAGACATGTCGAAAGAGTTCAAATATGATCTGACAAGAGATGAATTCGAACAAATAGCTAAACCCACCATCCGGCGCACTATCAATTTAACAAAAGCGATTGCTGACGATGTAAAAAACAACAGATTGCCCCTTGACTTCATACTCTTAATAGGAGGGAGTTCTTGTATCCCTTTCGTCGAGAAAAGTCTGAAGGCTGCTATTCCAGATATAGATATCAGAACAACGGGCGATGCTGATATTGCCGTTGCATTAGGTGCATCCTGCTATGCAATAAGCCCAATAGAAATCAATCCGGAGAAGGAATGGTGCTACTGTATGTATGATGGCAAGAAGATTCTTCGTAGTTATAATTTCTGTATTTATTGCGGCAAACACAATTTTATAAAAACCGGTAAGTTTTGAATCCTATAGAAGAGAGTGAAAAACTCATAAACAAAGCATGGGATTTGTTTCAGGAAATTCCACTTGGACGAGGTTATCTTGAACGTTTGTCCGCCCTTAAAGTCCGTCTTCACCAACCCTGCGAACTGGCTATTGCAGGAAAGGTAAAAGCTGGGAAAAGTTCTTTCTTGAATGCTTTAATCGGTGAGAATCTTGCAAAAGTAGGCGATTTAGAAACAACAGCCACCATCAACCGTTTTTGCTACGGCAAGCCGGAAGATCCAGACAGACCGGTAAAAGTGGTATGGGACGATGGAGCATTCACACTGGAAACACTTGACTTCATGAACAGTCTGCAAGGTCATGACACAGACACACTTGCAAAAGCATCTAAAATCGCTTATTTGGAATATCAAGTGGAAAATCCATTACTCCGCGAGCTCACATTGGTTGATACTCCTGGCACAGGAGCTGTAGTTGAAGCCCACCAGAATGTCGCAGAAAGATACTTCGACTTGCGCGAGAAACATAAAAGGCAAACGCACGATTGTACTTCTAAAGCAGATGCTGTGGTATATCTTATGGGAGCTGTCGCAAACATCAATGACAAATCTTTTTTAGACGATTTCAAAAGCAGCACAGAAGATTGCATTCCAATCAATGCCATCGGTGTATTGTCAAAAGTGGATATTGACATGAATCTGCTTGAAAACAGGCATGAACAATCACAATATCTGGCAGATAGTCTCAAAGAGCAACTATGCACAGTAGTACCGGTCTCTGCCGGTCTACACGAGGTGTTGAAAGAAAAATCACATCTGTTCCCACAATGGCAAAATCAGGTAAAGAGCATAAAAAAACGTTCTTTCAGTATGATGTTGAAAGGCCGAGACATCTTTATGTCCGATCGTTTTTCTGACATTCCCATAGAATCCCGTAAGGAGATGCTTGGCAATATACCTTGGAGCATATTCCGCACAATAGCCAATAGTCTTTACTATGCAGACACGGTTGAGGAATCACTAAAAGAACTGAATGAAATAGCCAACATTGACAATGTGAAACACATTGTGAAAGATTATTTCTTCAGCCGAAGCAAGACTATACGATGTACAAGGATTATGAATGAACTTTATCAACTTGTATTGAAAGTACACTCTTTTGGCTTATTCCAATTAAGGGAAGAGAACTGTCAATTTGAGCAATGGATACAATTCGTTCAACAATTCAATGATCCAGCGGTAACCGGGCTTGTTGAATATCTGCAAAAACGACATAGAAACAGGGATGACATTAAGAGAATAGAAATCGGACTTATCTACGATTTAAAATCCCCGATTGAAATGTTGTTAGTAGAAATAAAACAAACCGATGACGATTTCCAGGCATTACAACTACTACGGAATAACAAAGACTTATTCAAGGATTACGAATTCGAAGAACTCAATACTGTTTTCGGACCTTACCAAGTTATTGATAAGGCAACTGCACAAGAACGTTTGGACTTTTGGCAAGGTAGAGAATTTCTTATTCGAAATGCCATTAAACAACATATTGTCCACCAAGCGATAAACAAATATAATCAAATTATAAAAAATAAATTATGAAACATTGTAGTAAAGGGCACAACAATCCGGATGATGCTGTATTTTGTGCTGAATGTGGAGAAAAACTCGATCAAAGGACATCAGAACTGAGGGAACCAGCTGATTTGGAAACAACACCTACACATCATGAATCAAAATCGTACACAACGAACTCCACCGGTTTTTGGGGAAATTTATTAGTTATAGGTGTTCTTATAGTTGTAGGCTATTTTGTCCTTGGAGCTGTCATAAAAGTCATTGAAACAATTGGAGTTATATTCGCAATAATTTTTTAATAACCAATATGAGAATGGTGGACTTGCCGGCAATAACTTAAGATTGCGAAAACTCTTTTCTTAAATTCCGCCTCCACTCATTATAAAACATTCAAATAAAAGTTTATCATACTCATTTAATCAATACAAACAATATGGATAAGAATAAAAACGAAGACATTGGCAAACAGAAAAATCATTTGGGGAAAGAAATAATCACGAATCTGAGATGGATAGGCAAAAGATGCGGAGAATTTCTTCTGAAAATATCCCAAGACGATTATGAAAATCCGTCTCCTGCCCCAAAAGTAGAACCTGAGTCATGGGATATTGGTGATAATCCGACCTCGTCAGACCCACTGCATGGTGTTGGCAAAAATGATGATATAAAAGACATAAACCTGCCACAAACACCATTGCAAGACCAGGACCGTAATGTTTCAACGGAAAAGCTCATCAAGGAAATCGTACAAACAATAGAGATCTACGACAATCAGGCGGCAAAAGTATCTGATGAAGCCCAGAAAAACATATACAATGAAGCTGCCAACATACTCATAGAGAAACTCATTCTTGCCGGATGTGTTCCTATTAATCCTAAAGAGAATGACAAATTCGATTTCGCAATACACAGAACAAACATTTTCTCACCTTTCAATAATAATAGATATATAAAACGAACTGTAAGAATTGGGGTATTGCAGAACGACACTATTCATATAAAAGCGATTGTTGAACTAAAAGAAGAAAATGAATACGAAGTATTGCAGTAAACGTCATTCAAACCCCGATGATGCCGTGTTTTGCTCAGAATGTGGTGAAAAGCTATCAAAACATTCTATAAACAAAAGCATTAAAATTTGTCCTAAATGCAAACACGAAAATCCCAATGATGCGGTTTTCTGCTCAGAATGTGGATCCAGTCTGTCTGACCGTCCATCACCAAAGCCTAAAATTATACTGGAAGTATCGTCAAGTGCTGAATGTCGAACCATATCAACAAATCCCCGTCATACTCGCTACAGAAAAGTCGGATTCTGCCATGTGTTTGATTTTGAGGAAAAAGGAATAGTTGAAGTCCTTTTTGAAAGAGACGGACATGTATATAAAAAGGTTGTCGACACTGGTATATGCAACAAACTTGAATTGCAATGGGGAAGAATTGCCGCCCAATGCTCGTCACCATGTCAAATTAAGCTATATGGTCCAAACATGAATTTACCTATAATAATAGAGAATACAAGTTATAAAGTATTCTCCGTACCGTATGGGAAATATGTGTTGGAGTATAGTTTGGATGGAAAAATAGAAAAGAAGAATCTGAATCTTGACAGTTCTTCAACTTTGCTTGATGAATCCACATTGCGAAAATCATTTCCTATATTAATTAAGTCTGACGTCAAAATCGAAAAATTTCTAATAAACAATTCTGATATTCAAAAATGGAAAACCAATCATACTGTTAAAATCTCAGATAATACTATTGAGATTCACCTTCCTAAAGCAGAATACGATTTCAGTATCGTTGTCTCTGACAGTCATGGTTACGGTCATATAACAAAACATGTTTCTGTTGAAAAGGCACTAACATTAGATATCCATTGGTGTAAGACAACAATAGAAACAAATGCAGACGAAATAACATGTCGCTTTAATAAATCAACGATTAAATCTGTCTATAAGAACAATATTGCTGCAAAACTATATTTGGCAAGAAACGAGGTTTATGACTTCATGTTTAATGTTCAATCTCAAACTTTCATAGAGAAAATCAAAACAGAAAAAAACGTTTTGATTTTAGAACGGAAATGGAAAGATGTTGAATTTCATTTTGACAGAAATCATTATAAAGGAGTCCCATGTTATTACGAAATATATTCATCAACATCAGAATCAACATTCTTACCAACAGAAGATGGACAAATACCTCCATCTGATATAATCTGCCGAAAACTTCCTTATGGCCCTACAAAAATACAATTCTATATAGGATCTATATATGAATATGAAATAGGAAAGAGGGATTTTTCTGTTACAGACGATACTCCAACCATAAACTGCAATATTCCTATAGAACGGTCATACAAAGCAAAATGGCAATGGCTTAGAAAAACTATTTTCTACGCTATTTGGTTCAGTTGCTTTCTGCCTGTAATTTGTGTTTCATTAATACCATTTTCTCCTTTATTCAGCCATGCCCAATTTTATATTGGATATTACATATTATCAATTTTAGCTTTTGGGGCATATTCGATATCTTCACTTTTTACCCTATATTTTTACTATCGCATACTATTTGATGGGGAAAAAGCATGTAGAAAAGCCTTTGGGGCTGCTATTCTTGTTATAATATTAGGATTTGTATTTATGACTAATCAAAATAAGTATTCTGATAATGAATTATTATTCTTTGGACCTTTAGTATTGTATGTATTCTCTTCTGTTATTTCCCATTATGTTTACAACGCAGAAATTAAAGGGTATAAAATATGGAATACCGTTTTGTGAACAAATCAGTTATGGCAAACAATAAATAAACAAGTGCATGAAATGTATCTATTGTAAGAATGAAATTCCAACGTCAAGCAAATTCTGCATGTGTTGTGGAAAAAGAGTCATCGTCTGCCCAGCATGTCAATACGGTCCGTTACCGATGGTAGCCGTTTACTGTCCAAATTGTGGCAAAAAACCAGTAGAAAAACCGGAAAACGAGAACAGTAACATGACTACACAGAAAACAGTACGGTGAACATGCTATAATGTCATAAAGCAATGTTGAAACTTTATGCAAAATATAACGAAAAAATAATATATAATGAAAATACTAATTAATTTTTCAGAAATCCATTCTCTCGCAATGTCAAAGACAGGACGGGAGTTGGTACTGTCTGTCATGAATGAGCGGACAGTGAAAGCGGAAACCAAAGTGAGTATTAAAGTGCCGCTGCTTGGTGAAATAGAAAAGACCATAGGGTTGAATATAAGTGTAGAACGGATAGAAGGCCATGATGTATATCTGAAATATGATGGCGGTATGGGAACAGACATGATTATCGGTGGCCTGTTCACATTTCTGTCTTCATCCTCAGCCCGGAATATGGTGGAGAAGACACAAGGCAACGGCATTGTAGTGCACCTGAACGAGATTGAAGAGGCATGTAAGATATTGGATATTGTGGAACTGACAGACATCTTGTTCCAAAATGAAAGTGTTGTTGTTGAAGGAAAGCTGAGAAACATTTAATATAACGAAAGCATAAATGTTACTTTCGAATATAGAACTGTAAAATTTAAAAGTTGCGCCCGACACGGATTAGGGTTGGTAATAATGAAATGGAAAATAGGCATTGTGTCGGTTATCATTACTGCAATAGTAGTTTACAATCTCCCTTATTTTAGAGAAATCAGGTTTTTTAATAAGGTTGAGGAAGCCCATAACCTTGTAATGTGTGATAGGTATATATCAAAATATCCTGACGGCAAGCATTTGGATGATGTCATGTACATCAGAATTCAGATTCTAGAACACAACATGCCTTCAGTAACAGAGTATCTTGAGAAGTTTCCTTCAGGAAAGCATGTTACAGAAGTCAATGCCTTGTGTGACATTCTATGGGATAAAGAAATTGAAAGATACAATAAAAGAGACAAGGGTAACGAATCAAAAGCAGCGGTCAAATACATGTCTGAAATGCTTCAGTACATGAAGAAACACCGTATCAACTCCATTCTTGTAGATGTCAACTCCACGTTGAAACTTAAAGATTACAATGAGTATGATACAGATGTACGCAAACTGCTTGAGATATTGAACAAAGACAAGATTTCGATTGCAGATGGCATGATTTCGTTAAAATCAAACTTTACATCAACAGACAATACGACACTTATGGATATCCTCATATCCGGTGTACAGAAAAGCATCAACAAGATATTTTCCCCGAACTTCATAACCGTGGTGAGTTTTTCAGACAATAAAGACCGGATGCCCCATCTGATGTTTAATTATACGATTACAAGCCAGGAAATCAGTAATGGAAAAGTAATCATACCCCATATATGGAAATATACCAACGAATCTGGTGTGACATTAAATTATCTTATGGGTATTTCTGTGGAATTTCAAGCGCACTTCAGTATTCCGGAAAGTTCGACGGTTTTTGATTACATAGAAAAAAGCGAACCCTCTGACAACATCAATGATGTTAAAAACATAAGGGATGGTTATAGACAAATGACCCAAATATGTTTCGCCCTGTTCTCCAACAAAATGTCAAAGAATTTAGGTTTAGAGGAAACATATTTCCAAGGAAATGATGAAGATTAATTGGTTATAAGTTAGTCAGCAGCAATCCGCATATCAAGAATAGTTTTCCCAAAATAATAATTGTAAAATGAAGAGATTAAGTATCATAGCATTTATGTTTCTATGCACAGGCAGTGCTTTTGCACAGGACAGAGTGATAACCAAGGATGGTGACGTGTTTGAAGCTTATCGTATAGATATAGGTGACACGTATTTGTATTACACAAAGGAAGACAAAGATGATACCGTCCTACAAAAGATAGCCAAGACCGACGTGCTGATGGTAAAGAAAAAAGACGGCACCAAGATTGACGTTACAGAGTATGCGCCCGCATCCGCTCCAAAACCAACGGCACAGGCGGAAAGCAATGAACAACCGGGTATCACACAGGTGAAGCCTGATGACTTGTCAGCAGAGACAAAGGCAGCGAACGACGCGCTGATAAAGAAGATTAACGCACCAGTGGAATTTGATGTCAAGGAAAAGCATCAGGAAGATATAGGCAAGAAAGAAGCGACCTTTGGTTATGCCTGTTTGGGGATCGCTCCCAACTCCGTACTTTGCAATGAAGATATTGAAGTGAGTATGGAAATCAGACGCTTATACAAAGCGTCAAAAAAGAGTCCTGCCGGGTGGGATGGAGGAAGATACGCATATAGTTTGGTATCGGAGAACCCGGGAATACGGTTTTCAATAAAGAACAGAACATCCAAAACTCTATATCTGGATCTTGCGAATACATTTTATGTGACAATGGGACAATCCACATGCTACTACATTCCATCATCAACAACGACATCCAACACATCTTCCGGAGGGGGCAGTGTAAACCTTGGGGCGATAACGGGAGCATTAGGCATTGGAGGCACGGTCGGAACATTAGCTAATGGAGTAAATGTAGGTGGCGGTTCTTCAAATACTACGAGCAACACCACGTTTTCGCAACGCATCATTGCCATTGCACCATTGTCAACTGTAAAGTTATCGCCACAATACCTGTTCTGCAATGAGGAAAAGGACATTTCAACAGGATTAAAGTATCGTCTGGTAAAGAGAATGGATAGATCTTACATTTATGGCATTTATGCAAATTTTTCATCGGAGTCACAGGCCGGTACCATGATGTATGGAGATCATTATGTATATAATCCCGAAAACTCACCTGTAAAGATGTCTTTCTTTGTTGCATACTCCAAAACAGAGAACAGCACTTCCACCAATGTTCTTCCATCGTATTTTTATCTGAAGGATATGTTGGGATACAGATACTACTCGGATAATATAAAAAATAATGATATCCTTTTTTTAACAATAGGTATCACCGATAATAAAAGGAGAGATTCTTTCCCAAAACAATAAAAAACATAGAATTATATAAAATGGTCAATATCTAAAATTATGAAACAGATTTCATTATTATTTATGGTAGTGTTCTTTCTTATGAGTTGTGAGAGCACAAAAACCTGTCCCGTGTGTAACGGTGAGGGAAGCGTGATGATAAACGCTGTTGAAGAGATTGAATGTTCTATTTGCAAAGGAGACGGAGAGGTGCCGGCAAAGGATTATGAAATGATCAGGAACACTTGGTTGAAGATAAGATCAGGGCAATTTGACAGTCCCAATACGGGAGGCATGCAGCAAGAAAGCCAAGTGCAATGTCCGATGTGTTCCGGCACAGGTGTTTTTAGTGGCTATGGCAGCAGCCAGACTTGTGGCGAATGTAAAGGAAGTGGATACACAACGGCATCACGGGCAGCACAAATACGGCAGTCCCTGCAACAAATTGACCAAATGACAGGTGGAGGAGGTTATGGCGGCACAAGCATTGACGATGGGAATTATCATCCTGCTCCAAGCAATTCAGGTTCAACCGATGCCCCATCATGCCACACCTGCCATGGTACAGGAGGATGCCAGCACTGCCACGGCACAGGAGTTGTAGAGTACGAAGGACAATACAACACCTCGGACGGTATAATGAAATGCCCCATCTGCAAAGGTTCCGGACGATGCGGCGTCTGCAACGGGAGAGGAAAGATTTAGAGAAATAGCATCTTGTTCATTTTATGAACACAAATATGGAATAGAAACCTAAACAAGAAACTATAACAAAATGATTTATGAAAAATAAGAATAAAATATTATCAAATAGAATAGTAATACTATTGATATTTATCTTTCACTTCCTTTTCATTCCTGCTCAAAACATAAGAGATCTTGAGAAAGTGAATAAAGTATATATAAAAGAATTGAAATCAAAAGGCTATAAATCTGTTGACATCAAGACAGGAGACAATGGCTTTTGGTATTTTTTAGTTGGAAAGAAAATTGAAGGAAAAAAAGTATATGGAGTAATCGACAAAGACAGGAAAGAATTATTTGAATGTAAATATACACAAATAGCATATCTACCGGAAATACCCGATGACGGGTATAGATATCATACTTTCCCATCCATGCAAGGAGGCGAGGAAACAGTATCCATTTATCATTATGCAATGCCAGGACATTTTGTTTTAGAGGACATGGCTGGTCATACGGTCATTGCTCTTATTGATGGCTGTATAATCAAGAATATAAATGATGATTGTTTTATAAGTGGAAGTTGGATAATAACCCACTCTAAAAAAATATATATAAGAAATTATGGTGGTTGTCAACGCCTAATGTTAGTGAACAACGATACAAAAAATATAGGACTCATGACATGGGACGGGAAAGAGATTGTTAAAAATGAAAACTTTTTAATGTACATAACATCAAAAACAAAAGATACATTTAACGCGACTTTCGTTTTTAATACGAAAAACAATGCAGGAGGTTTTTACTGTGAAGATTTAAACGTTATAGTTCCTACAGAATATGAAGAAATAGAGGCAAACTATAAAAAACGCACATTTAATGTAAAGCTATCTCCCATAGATAAGCTTCATGAATATAATCCTGATATTAAAGAAGTTTATATTCCCAAAAATCAAGGTGAACAATATCTAAAGGAGCATAAATACAAAGAGTGTATTGAATACTATTCTAAAACAGGAGTTGATGATTCTGATTCGAAGTTCTTTTCATCATATGCAATGTTTGGTATAGCGACAGGACATATTATGAAATTACAAAATCACCTTTCTGCACCATCTGTTAATTCAAGAAAAGGATATGACTATCAAGAAGCAAAGAGTCTCTTACAGAATGCAATAGAAATACTGAATACAGCCACTATCCAAGATACGATTAGACAAGACATTTACAAAGAAAATATTTCAACTTACAAGAAATATTTAAATATTTTGGAAACAAATAATTCGATATTGAAAAAAATAGTTTTGGTAATATGTTAGAAAAGTCTATTATGAAAGGATTGGCTGATGGTATTACAAAATCAGCTCTTAAGTCAATAAACAATTTGGTTTCTCCTTCAAAAACGTCAAATAATATATCTAATGGTGGCACATCGGTTGGAATTTCAGACAATAGGACCAATTTGTCATCGTCAAGTAAAGAACCCAATTCATCATCATCTCAACCTGCCACCCAATACCGTCAATGCAACAAATGTCGGGGAACAGGTGAAATATTCACAACAAGCACCGTAGCAACTTATGGGAATGACAAAAAAGTCGTATGTCCTGAATGTGGTAAAGAACATTGGCTTTCCACGGTTCATCATCATCGAAAATGTGACAATTGCAATGGTTCAGGGAAAGTTGCAAAATAAATAAAGGATATGTGCATAAAGTAAAAGCGTCCGACAAAAAAGTAGTTCTAATAAACAAAAAAATTAATGCGATAATATGAAACGAATTATTATAACATTTTTATTTCCGCTCATTATGGTGACAGCAGCAATGGCACAAAGCAGTTGTCCGTACTGCCACGGTACAGGAACAGTAGTTAAGAACATCAGTGTATCCCAGTACGGTTTGGCCGATTATAAAGTAAAGTGTCCGACCTGTGGAGCTGTCACTCTCAAGTCTACCGGTCACAGTCATATTCATTGCCAGCATTGTGGCGGGACTGGCAGAAAACAAAGTAGCAGAACACGGGATAATGTAACATACGACCCAGACTCCCCCGAAGGGATGCAGGCAAGAGCTTTGGCTTACACCATCAAATACGGCTTGCCATATACGGATAAAGAGAATGAGGCAGTGAAACGCTTGAAACAAAACGACCCGGCAATGGCAAATAATTGGGAAAGATATCGTCAGATACTAAATCAGGGAACCATACATTTCAATCAAAATAATGCGCTCTGCTTTTATCGGTATGACACAGTACAGAATATTGACGCTGCAAAAAACAGCTACGACCAAGAACTTGCCAAGATAGGCCATCTACTAAAACTTCCCAATGACTTATATGCGGTCTATCAACAGCTTTATGCAAAATACCAATCGGCATACAACGAATACAGAGATATAACAGGAAAAAGCCAGCACTTACGCAATCTTCAGGAACAATTAGACAATTACATTTTAATGAAGAATATGTTTTATTGAAAATTGGAGACAACGGCAAAGTCACATGATTACAAGAAACATGTAATAGCTCTACAGGCAAACTATAAAACCACAAAAAGATTATGAAACGTACATTGATGTTTTTACTAAGTGCGGCAGCAGGGCTGTCGGCCTATTCGCAGGATGTGATTGTCACCAAAGAGGGTGACGCAATGAAAGTGTATGGGGTGGAG
>JAETSI010000057.1 GCA_021769725.1 Oscillospiraceae bacterium
TATTGGCGGTGTGCCACCTGCTGTTAAACGTAAAAGATTTTATGATATGCTGTCCGTTGCCGCTTAGCTTCTATTTCTTTCGAACACTTTGTGTCAAGTATTATTGACAATTTCAAAATGTGTTTTGCCTGCGCCTGGACCTGCATATACTTTAGCATGCTTTTCCAACTGCTCAGGTGTGAAAATGTCTCCGGATGTTATTTCAATAGCCATTTCAACCCCTCCTGAATATAGCGTGGAACTACCAATTTTGATGAACCATCCTCGTTCATAAGCGATTTGTCTGTCAGTATTCCCAATGCAATATCGCCTTTTTTATCCTTTGCATAATTTAAAAATATTTCTGCAAATATCAATTTTTCATAATCAGAAATCCGTTCTGGAGAATCGTCTATTCTTGATTTATACGCATCAAGAAATTTCCTGACTGTCTTACGTGAACGCCCATCCATTTCTTCAATATGTGACTCCCAAGCCGTTAAGTCAAAGCCATATTTATCAAAGAATTCGTTTACTGTGTCGCTAATTGCTTTTTTAAACACTATTGTAGCGGTAGCTTCATTTTCAATATTCGCAAGAAAAAATTCGTCTTCAAATGTTCTTCCACCCATAGACTGTGTACAGATGTGAAAATTTTCAATAGGAAATCTTTTCTTCAAGTCGGTAATATGCGTTGATTCATTGCTTTCATACTCGGAATAACTTCGCAGATTGCTATCTCCATCAAAATCTATCCATTTAAAATCTTTATCGGTAATACATAGTACTTTTTTCTTAACTGCATTCCTATTAAAAAGTTCTATAAAATACTTGAAGTGTTTTCCGCCAATTTCAACAATTGAAATATGTTCGTCTTCATAGGCACAACCGCATATCTCCATAAACAGTGGTAATAAAAGTTTCTCGGCAATTCCCTCTACTAAAATTACTTTGTCGGAAAATAACATGTCTGACCGCGTAACATCAAGAAATTTTGTAAGATGAGCTTTTGCCTCCGCTTTAATTGTTGTACCATCTTTATCGTCGAACTGTTCCAACAAGCTTTGTTGAGAGCAATCATAATTATCCCCTTCACGGTTATAAGCAATCATAAACATGTTATCTAAACCTGCGACGGCAGAAATATTGCTTGAGTGCGTTGTGACAAAAATCTGTTGCTTCAATCCATCTGTATCGTCTAAGTCTCTTAAATACTTAAACAACTTATACTGCATCGCTGGATGGAGATGTGCTTCAGGTTCCTCCAAGCAAAGAATGCGGAAGTCCTTTCCAGGCCGTATTTCTGTTAATTTGATAAGCATGTAAATATTAATTAAATTATTATAACCAAGGCCATTATACTGTAATGGTAGTGTATATCCACTTTTGGTATCTTTCACTTCTGTAGTATAAGTATCTGCCAAAGAAAAATTGGCGTGAACTGTTGATGCAATTGAAACATTGCCTTTTGCGAGACCAATCTCATTCTTTTCATTTTCAAATAAGGCAGCCAGCTTGGTAATAGATGGAGATAACAATTTTTCTATATCTTCGGATACTTTATGCTTAAACTTGTCGAGGTCAGCTGCATTATCTGCATTCTTCGTGAAAGAAATAATTTCCCGCTTTGTTTCCCTTCTTACTTCTTCACTTGTGCGTTCTGCCCCGATAAATCTAATGTCAAAAACATTTGTTACAGCTTTCTGTTCAGCCTTTGTATCACTAATTCCATTTGTGTAATTCCATGAATAGTGGTTCTCTACAAAGCGTTTTAGTACCAACAAATAAGACTCAAAGTCTTTCGCTTCATTTGCAACAGCTTTTTTATATTCTTCTAAAAATTTTGTATCCAGAGAGTAAACCGATCTTATACACGCAGCAATATTATATTCGACAACTCCGTCTTGTTCCTGTCGGTTTTCAGCAAATTCCTTTATTCCTAAAAATGGCAGTAATCTAATAATACTTTCATCATTGGTGTCATCTTCACAGATCCTGTGACAAATATTGTATTCGATCGTAATGCTTGGTGCGGTTTCCAAGTACAATCTAGAATACTGTAAAAGATTATTCTTATTAAAATCATCAACCGAAATATCCGAAGGAGAATTTAATAGATTGATAGCATAGAGTAGCCCTGTCTTTCCGGAATTATTTGCTCCAATAATGACGTTTAAACCCTTATGAAATTCCATTGTGAAATCAGCAAAATTCCTATAATTTTGAATGTGAATTTTATTTATATACATAACTTCCTCCGAGCCAAATATTATCTTTAAAACAAGCATTATCATTGAACCAAAGATATACAAGAACAACATACTCCTTGATATAATTCCTCACGTTATCGCTTTTTTAAGTAACTATGTAATTTGCTCTTAAAAAGCACAAAAAATTTCACTTATAGCATTTACACAAAATTTTATTCATCGAATATATCAATCGCTATAGTGCTTTGTCCTGAACAAATTAAAGCATCTATTCTCACTATGCTGCAAATATTTGGGCAAACACATCAGCGATAGTGTTTCTTTGATAATATCGGCAAAATCATCGAAATCGCAATTCGCCCAGCGATGCTGTTGTATCGCTCAAACGAATGGATTAACCCAAATTGATAATGAACCAATATAGCCTTAATCAATGATTCATTACCTTTTTCATTTTATAAATAGGCAGAAATATCAGTCAACGCTTGTAAAACTACCTCCACGCTACTACTTGAAAAAGATGTTGATATTCGCCGCATACAAAAGCTCTTAGGACATAGTTCTATAATCATCACTCAAATTTATACCTATGTCGTTATGCCTAATCAGAAAGAAATACTTTCTGCCAAACATCCATGGAACAAAATAAAAGTCAACGCAAAATAATATACAATTATCTTTGGTTAAGCTACTCCCGATTTAAGACAGCTCGTCCTACTTCAAACCTGAATACTTAATTATGCAAGGTCAATTCAGTATAAATATACACAAAAAACCGAACGAACAGGCTGCTGTCACAATACTCATTTTATATTCAATTTTTCCTTCTATATATTAATGCCTATTTTTGTGTCAAAAGTGCCGAACAAAAGTCGAATTTTGTAGAAATGCACAATTCAAGAAAAGCTTTTTTGTCAAATAAAGCCAAACCTTTTTTTGGCTATCAATTCCGGTGCTGCATAATATAAGAATGTCTTGATTCGATCTCTCTGGATTAATAGTTTCGCATAGAAATGAAAAACGTTATAACTACCTGTCCCTATTATAACACCAAATTGTGATTCATGCCGAAACTTGAAGTGAAATGTCGGTTTGTTTGTAGTAAAAAATCGGAATTTTGGACTTTTGGTATAAAAATCCAATTAATTGTATAATTTTATTGTAGCTGTTTTTATTCCGTCTGTCAATAGTTGTGGCACGAAATGCATATTTGTGGCATGAAATGCATATTTATTACTTATTTTAACCTAAAATCATACAATTAGGATATGTTTTGACTTCGCTTTTATTTATTAATGTTAAACTCATCCAACATTCTCTGATATTCCTTTTCCTCGCAGTCAATGTAATCCTTGGCAAACTGTTCTGCTTCTGCAAGACTATTTTTCACCAATTCAAAATCAACAGCAGCCGAAAACACATCAATCGCAACCTTTTCAGATTCGCCCGAAAAAACTTCAATTGTAAAACCATCACAGGCAACAATTTCGCCGTTCTTATCTTCTCTCAACAGGTTTTTATCGGGAGTAATTTTTACAAAAAATCCTTTATATTTCATATCGCAAATCTCCTAAAACTTTAATTGAAGATCATCTTCTAAATCATAATCTTCATCAAATTCTTCCTCTATTAATTGCTCCTGCTGCAGTGAATTTTCCAAAGCCGTTTCCAGATAGGACTCATCAAGCCCATTCTCCCGGTAACCCTGCAAAATCGTGTTGTAATACTGCGGACTCGGTGGAGAAATTATTCCATGATTCATCAGGTAAGCCATACCTTCATAGGATTTCCCGTTCATTTCAAAGGGCATTTTTTCCTGCCTATAAAGACGAGGCCACCCCTCATAACGATTCAATATGGGCAAATCCCTTCCATCAAGCTCCCAGATCAGAACCGGAACGCTTGCATTTTCTTTTGGTACTATCGTGGCAACGCTTCTGAATTCCAATTCGTATCCCTTGATTTCGGACGTCCCCACAACTTTCGAATGCGGACATCTGAATGCCATCTGTTCAAAATTTATATTGCTGCCATATGCGATATATAACTGTTTTTTACTCATTCTTGACCTCCGTTACATACTCATTTCAAATGTTTCTTCCTGTTCCAAATCCTCGTCATATTCGCTCACTGTCGGCTCTGAAATCTCATCGGGTACATTTTCGATTTCTTCTCTGACCTCGCTTACAGACTCTACACGCTGCTCACGGGCGGCGATACGTTCTTGTTTCAGACGTTCCCTCTGCTTAATGGCATCTTCGGGATGCAGCCAAGCAATATTGCCCTCAAGATGTGCAAGAAGATGTTTGCGGCAATTTTTAAACTCAGCTCCATTTAATCCAATGCGTATCAGCCAGCAGCGAAAAGTATACCGTGGATTCTCACTTTGCGTAACACGGGGACTTGCAGATTTCTGCGTCAAAGCCTGATTGCTGACCGCCAAAACCAGCGAAATATATGCTCTCAGGACTCCGGCATTCAAGCTGCTATTGAAAGCTCTCACTTCAATATTGTTGTCCGTAAACACAGGATGTAAATTCAGACATCGATACCGAGACGAGTCGTAATGGGAGTGATAGTCGGCATTATCGCCGTACCACAGCCTTTTGATCGTCTGTAGATCCCTCGGTTTTTTCCTGTTTAATTCCTCAAGAAAACGCCTGTCAACCTTTTTACAATAGGTATTTTCACGACCGGATTCGACCTGCAATGCTTGATACAACATATCCTCCTTGCTGGCAAAAATATTCACCAAATTACGCAATTTTTGCGGATTATAAGGAGCGAAATCAATATGAATATGGATTCCTGTCGACTCGTTGCAAACGCCGCCGCTTCGCCGAATGGAGCGCACAACCTCTTGTAAAAGAGCCATATCTTCATATTCCAAAATCGGAGTTACAAGTTCAACAGAATGCAGTTTGGAAGCCGGATCACCATTCTTTGTGGTACAACGAATGCTTGCGTCGGACATTATTTTCCAACGCCTGCCCTGACTGTCGTAAACGTCATACCTGTCGTAGCTGCCGCCGAAATGCTCCGGAGAACCGCCTAAAACCTTGCTTATCGCCTTTGCGGCAGCGGCTCTTGTCAAGCCTGTACATTCTACTTCCACTCCAAATTTTTGTTGCTTTATACTCTCAAAATTTCCCGACAAAGTATCATCTCCCTTCAATAAAAAACAGCCTGTAAAATTTAATTTACAAGCTGCATTTTAATTATTCAATTTCAGTTGCAACTTCATATCCGCCCTTAAAAATCACCAATATTTCGGTCTTATTAAGCACTTTTATGCACTCGATCAGCTTACGGATAAGTACGTTATCGAATGTTTCCAATTCGAATTTTTCACGTTCTATCATATCCATGATTTTGTCAAGCTTTGCCTGAGTTTCGGCGGAAGTTTTATTCTGCGATTTAAGGATTTCCAGCCGTCCGCTAAGCTGCTGCTCTTCCTCATATAACTTTGAAAATTCGCTGTCAAGCTTGTCCTCGTCACAGCCGCCTGAAGCGATCAAATTAACAAGATCATTTCTTGCATTATCAATTTCTTTAAGCCTGTTCTCGATGCTAATTATTTCTTCCTGTCCCTGACATTCAAGTACTGTTCCGATATTTGCTTTTAAAATTCTCGCAATGTCGTTTCGACAGGAGTAATAATTATTTATTGCGTGTATTATGGCTTTATGAAGCTGTTCTTCCTTAATTGTAGGCGATTCGGGACAGTACTTTTTGCCATGTTCCAAACGGCTGATACACCGCCATACGATCTGCTTTTTTCCTCTCGAAGACCACGTAGTTCTTCGATATGGAGTGCCGCATTGACCGCAGATCAGCAACTCCGTAAGGGCGTATTTGCTTGAATATTTGCCCTGCTCGGTAATTGTTTTATCGCTGATTTTTCGCTTACTGGAACGCCTTGCGAGCTCCTGCTGAACTCGGTTGTAGATGTCACGGTCGACTATAGGATCATGGTGGTCTGTCACAAGGAACATGGGACGTTCACCTTTATTTTTTACAACTTTGTGTGTGATGCAGTCCAGCGTATATGTCTTTTGCAGAAGCGCATCACCGACATATTTTTCGTTTTTCAAAATGCTGCTGATAAGCGATTCATTCCAGATTTTCTTGCCTGTGGCGGTCAAAATCTCCTTGTTTTCAAGAACTTTTTTGATGTTTCTCATACTGTACCCGTCGAGGAAGAGCTTATAAATCATTCTTACTATTTTCGCTTCTTCGGGAACGATCTCCGGCTTACCGTCTGCACCTTTTTTATAACCCAGGAGGTGCTTATACTGGAATTGCACTTTGCCCTCACGATAGGCTTTTTCCTTACCCCAGCTAACATTTTTTGAAATTGATTCGCTTTCTGCCTGAGCAAAACTGCCGTAAAGTGCGATCATAAATTCCGATGTCATGGTCAGCGTATTTATAGATTCCTTTTCAAAAATCACGCCGATTCCAAGGTCTTTAAGCTGTCGGACGTATTCAAGGCAATCAACGGTATTTCGGGCAAATCGGCTAATTGATTTTGTTATTACAAGATCAATTTTTTTGTTCTTGCACATTCGGATCATACGGTTAAACTCTGTACGCTTTTTCGTCTGAGTACCTGAGATTCCTTCGTCAGCAAAAATTCCGACCAGCGACCATTCCTTTTTTCTATTGATGAGGTCGGTGTAATAAGCAATCTGTACCTGATATGAATTCTGCTGTTCCTCTTGTTCGGTGCTGACACGGCAGTACGCTGCAACTCGCAGTTGGCGGTATTTATCCCGATTTTCCGCTGTTTGCGCCTTTGCAGGAATTATCGTTACATTGGGCGATATGGGCATTTTCATTCTTCCTTTCCGTTATATTTTTTATTACGATTCCGTTGGTAAATTCAATTTCAACGGTGCAAAAATGGCTTATCAAAACCCTGTTTATGCAGGACTTAAATAAGCCAATATCAAGCGTATTTAGTTGTTCGTGATTTTCGAGCAGAGCTTTGATTTCCGCTGTTTTCTGCGGATTTTCGTTGTAAGTACAGCAAGCATATTTTAACTCCGCAAGCTTAAATATTTCAGATTTTATTTTGTCAAAATCAGGCTGCGCGGAATCCGTCATCTGACTGATTTCATTCTGCTTGCGAATTACATCGGCAGTAGGAGAATACACACTGATTTCGCCGTTGTTTTCAATCAAATTTGGATTCGCAATTGCCGTATTAAGAACAGTCAGCGCTGCTCCGATTATCATCTGATCTGTCAGTTGATATTCAAATTTATAGCAGTCGGGATTACGGCAGTCCCATTTTGAATTACGACAGTTACCGCCGATTCTCGAAAGTCTGTGACCGCACTCGGAACAGTATGTGCGGTTTCTGATTTCCTGTAAATCCTCCGGAATTACGCTGACGGAAGTCGCCTTTGATACTCTTTTTTCATTCGCCTGATTGAAAAAAGTTTTACTGATGATCTGTGGGTATTTATCGTTTCCGAGATACTTTTCGTTCTCGATTATCCGCTTGACCATGTTTTTGTTCCAGTGGTCTGAATCAGCGGTATATCGGATTTTTTCGGACTTCATCAGCTTTGCAATCTGCATTAAGCTGCTGCCGTTAAGGTATTTCTCAAAAATTTCGATAACTGCTTTTGATTCTGTAAAATCTACTGTAATTTTACCGTTGTTCATACAATAGCCGAATGGTATTGTGCGATTTTTTGCCACTTTTTTCACCTCTTTTCAACGTACAAGAATACCACAAATTTCTATGAAAATCCAGTACCAAAACCAACAAAAATATGCCCTGAATTTATATTTTATCAGAGCATATTTTTTATATTTTCTCGTTAAATTTTAATCCGCCGATTATGTGAAATTCAAGTTCATTTTGATTTATAACCACAATTTTTTCTATCAAAAATTCAAATGCAGACTCGTTAAATTCTGTCATGAAATTTTCTTGATTCTCAAAATAATCTATCAACATTTTGATATGTTCAAAGGTTTCATCTTCGTCATCAGAACGAGTGAGCTTTTTCAGTTCCGACTGCAATTTATTTATTTTTGCCGTAAGCCCCGTGGTCTGTTCAAGATACTTCGCATTGTCCAGAAATCCTTTAGTTTTCAGACGTGCAAGTACATGAGTCTGTTCTTTTAATTTTGCGACTTCCTTATGAATATCCATAACGCTAGAATTTCCATTAAATCGGCGAATTTTCATTTCCTGAAGCACTGTTTGCAAGGGTACAAGAATATGCTTGTAATTGTGCCAAAGTTTATTGTAAAGTTTAATGAAGACGCTGTAAATTATTTCTTGAGAAATTGGCTTTATTTCGCAATTTGACGCATTTAAATTGTGCCTTGAACAAGTCCAGCATACCTTTTTATTGATCATTTTTCTTTTGAATGAGCAACCGCATTTTCCGCACTTTATTTTACCGCTTAAAGGGTATGTTTTTTCAGAAAATTTGCTGTTTTCTTTTTGTTTTGCAATTAATTTCTGCACTATCTCAAACATTTCTTCGGATATTATCGGCGGCATTGTATCCTGTACAAGATATTGCTCCAACTCGCCTTTATTTTCTTTTTGTTTATACGGAAAACTATCGGTCGTATAAAACTTTTGAAAAATTGATTTGCCTGTGTATTTTTCGTTCATCAGAATATATCTGATCGTATTTTTACACCATATATAGCCTTTTTCATCTTTATCTATCTGCGACTTATTCAGTTCCTTTGCTATGCTTTCCATGCCGTTTCCGCTAATATATTTTGAAAAAATGTAATTTACAATTTCTGCTTCCGATTCGTTTATTACAATTTTTCCATTAATTCTTTCATATCCGTATGGAAGCTGCGAAGGATTAAAAGTACCGTTTTCCATTCGTTTTTTTATGCTCCAGCGCATATTCTGCGAAATTGAAATTGATTCCTCCTGAGCCAGACCGCCCAGTATCGTTATCATCATTTCATCGGTCATATTGGCGGTATCAACGTTCTCTTTTTCAAAATATATCGTGATTCCAAGCGATTTAAGCTCACGGACATTTTTTAGACAATCCCTTGTATTTCGGGCAAAACGGCTTATTGACTTCGTATAGATTCTGTCGATTTTGCCCTTTCGACAGTCTTTTATCATTCTTTGAAACTCGTCACGCTTGTCCTCACGAGTACCTGTCACACCTTCGTCCGCATAAATATCAATCAATTTTTCCGTTTCCGAATTTTCAAAAGCTTTTTCATAGTATCTCGTTTGTGCCATAAAAGAATTAAGCTGATCTTTGCTGTCGGAACTCACCCGACAGTACGCCGCACAGCGAATTACCGTACTTTTTTCTTCTGTTATTGTTGGCTGTATCACCGTTACTGTCGGCATATTTTCACTCTCCTTTCCACCAACAAGAATACCATATTTTTTCTAAAAATGGTATCACCATACCTGATAAAATTATTTGTCAGAATCTGTGTAATCCATACATTTATCGGCATCTGATGCTGCTTTGCATAAACATATCGCAACCACTCCTGTTGTACCGCCGACCATCAAACCTATTATAAATCCTAACATATTGTCCTCCTACGCAGCGTCCTTTGCGGACGGAAATTCTTTGTAAATATCCTCTGTATTTCTGCTGCTGAAATTCTGTTTTTCTTCTGTTTCAAGAATTTTACCGAGTTTGCTTTCCATGAAAAGTTCAGCTAAAAATTCAGCAAATTCTGCCTGTCCGAATTTAGTCATTAACATTCACTCCTATGCTTATTTTCATTGCCTCATTTATTTTCTCCATTATTTCCAACCCAAGAGAACCGACATAACTTTGCAGTCTGTTACGATCTATTGTGCGTATCTGCTCTGCAAGAATAATAGAATTTTTTTGCAGCATCTTTGAACCGCAAATTCTTATATGCGTTGGCATATTCGTCTTTTTTGCAGATGAGATTGGCAGCACAACTACCGTCGGACTATACTTATTCCCCACGTTATTCTGCACCACCAAAACAGGTCTGACACCACCCTGTTCAGAGCCAATTATCGGATCAAGATCTGCATAAAAAACATCCCCTCGTTTTATGATCATTTTAATTTTATCTCCTCCTGACGTTTATGTAAAACTGCGGTCCGCCAAACGCAAACCGCAGTAATTTGTTTTGCCTTCGTCTGATTTTCAGACGATTTCCCATGATATTTATTCCCAATATCCGTCATGGCGGAGCTTTACAGGCAATCGGCATCTTACCGATCTCATGGATTTCTCATCCCTCTATGGTTCTCATAGAACCGCCCTCATTGCCTGATTCCCCGACCAAGGGGTGCTGTGACTGGACGGAAGTATCATTATCCTCACACGTTTCATCGCCGTTCCGGAAAGCTGTTCCGGATTTTGAAGCTGCATATTTGTCGCTCGCTCTTTCGAGGTCTTGGCGTATGGCTTCTATGGCTGACGATTTTTAGACCGCCCATGTGATTAACGTACCTGTAAAGTTGCTATTCAATTTTCAAGTTTCCTGAAAGAATTTATTTTTCCTTTCGCTTGTATAGGGGAAGAAGTCGGACATTTAACAACCATTTTTTCTAACTTTTTAAAAGTTTATTTAATTTGCACAAAATTCTCTGCTTCTTTTTGTGGATGTTTTGTTGAGTAGTATGCAGCAAGAACGCACATTCTAATTCGGTTTTGTTCTCAAAGTAAATCATTATAATCAGATTTCGTTCATCATCGGAAAGCATACTTAGACTTTCATAAAGCAATTTATTTTCTGTTTTTTGTATTGCGTTTTTTTCAACTATATCTTTTTCAGTCTGGAATTCATGAAAATTTTCAAACGCATTTTTATACCCGCCTATCAGCGCCGAAAATTGTATCTCATGCTTGTAAAACGACTCGTTATTATCATCTATGTTCCACTGGGTTCTGTTGTAATGTGTGCGAACCTCATCACTCACTTCAACCTCCACAATTCTTTTAGATATTGTGTCGTAAACACGCACAGTGTTTTTCTTCATTTTTTCACCTCCGTTCGATTTGAAATCAAACGAAGGCTATGGATACTTTGCGGCTATACACAACCATTTTGCTCGTATAAACATTAAAGCTCCTGTTCTGCTTTTAAAGCAGAACAGGAGCTGTCAATAAAAAAGAGCAGCAGAATGACAATGCTTTAAAAGCTTGTCAAACTCCTACTCTCATATGGTGGTGTCTGTACTAAGTTTTTATATGGAATTGTTATTATTTCATGACATTTTTGACACTTGATTTTCACTTCAAAAGTGTCATAAGTTACTTCACACTGCTTGCTAAACGCAACGTCAAACAACCTTGCATTACATATAGGACAGCGTACCTGACTGCTATGATTCTCTTTCGATTTTAATTACCTCCCGATTTTAGCTGAACAGCTAAAATTTATTCCAATAATTTTGCGGCATATACCGCAAAATTATCGTTCATTTTTGAGAAAGAAATTCTATGAACTTCTTCCAGTCCTCATCAGATGCATCAACTTTCATTGCATATCTCAAGGCATCCTTTACAGCTTCTCTTGATTGAATATATTCTGATATATCGGGACAAAATTCGCCTGATACCTTACTGTACAATTCATAAAAGCAAACAATTTCATCATCACTAAGCTCGAATACTGCGATCATTTTCTTCAGAAGCTGAATATCGGGATTTACCCTTTTGCTTCGCTCAAGCTGAGAAAGATAACCTGTTGATATACCAACTTTTTGGGCTAATTCAGTTGATGTCAAAGAGAACTCCTTTCTTTTTTCGGATATGAACTGACCGAAATCAGTTGCATAAATCATTGTTTATTTATTTCCCGCTTTACTGTTCATTTGTATTTTCAGCTTGTTATCTGTAAGATTAACAAAGCCTATTAACTGTATAGTTTCTCGTATTCATTGATCGCAAAATTACTCGCAGCCAATTTTCTTGCTTGTGACATACTGTCCCTCCTTTAATAATCCGCTGAATTTTTTAAAATTACAGCTTTTTCGGTTAAAATACAAATCCTCTTTTTATTCGAGATTTTGTACTTTCACTATATCATAAATTTGGCTTAACTTCAATAAGTTTGCACTGAAATGTCGTTTTTTGACATTGAATGGTAAGCGCCAATCAATCCTGTGGACATAAAAACTCCTCGTTCCGCTTTTATTGCGGAAAAGGTAAAAAAATACGGAGCAAAACTTGCCTTAAAAGCTTGTTTCGCTCCACGAAATATCGGTAATATTTACAATTGATCTCTTGCAAAATTGGTTTTTAGCTTGCTAAAAAACTTATATCATCGAAAATTTTTAAAGGCAATTTTATAATTTCGTAAGAGGTCTAATACTTTCAAATAAGGAATCATAGTTGCTGTTTTTATGTGAATGACTTGAAATTAGAGTTTAGAAAAATTAATCAAATTTTATAAACCCTTCACTCCAAAAATTTTCATCTATTTTATATTTATCTATATAAAAATCTTGAGGATAATTTTTAAATCCTTCTTTGTTTTTATAACTTTCAAGAACATCCATTGCTTTTTGCTCTGTAGAATATATTCCTATGATCTTTGTTTCATAAGTATCGCTTTCATCATCAATCAAATAAGAATGCTGCAATAAATATACAAACAAATTAATCATCTCCTTTAGTAACCACGATCTCCATTTTTTTCAGTTTACTATAGTCGCTTCCCGGACCAGTATTGTAGTTTCCTGGTCCAAATTTTTCGTCACAAAGCCTTTTAGCGAAGTCCTTTCCACTTTCTCCATCTAGTGGCTTCTCGCCTTTTGCCCAACTAGGAATATCAGTAGCTCGTTCTTTTCCAGATTTTTTACTTGGTTTAGCATACATAATATTAACACCAGCAGCAGCTTTGCCTATAGAAACAGCCCCCGCAGTAGAAACTCGTGCAGTAGCAGTTGATACAACCAATGCAGTTTTTCCATTTGTCAGAGCAGCAGTCGAAATTTTAGGGATTTTCACATTAATACTACTAGGAATACCTGAAGTAGCCATATATGTTGCGCCAATTACAGCAGTGTGAGTTGTTAATCCGCCAACTTGGTAAGCAACACTATCCCAGTCACGATTATGGATTGCTAAGGCCATATTAACGCTCATTTCCCTTATCGGTTTTGCTGGATCAGTTATTAATTGACCAACAGCGTTACATGTTGTTTGAATCGGATGATCAAAAAATTTGTCTACACCCTCTACATAACCGCATAAGGTATCTACTACACCTTCACTATAACTGGCAAAACGCTTTCCTCCACTTCCCCAGCATCCATCTTTTAGCATATCTATGCCTGTTTCCCAATCATCTGCTCTATCTTCAAACCAATTTCCAATACTTTTTATAAATTTGGGACATTTTATGTGTCCGCTCGGATCAAAATTAAGAACAGGATTATTATGACAATAAGTATAAAGATTCAGACTAAGCGGATCTTCATTCTTACCTGTAACAGAATCACGGCTAATAAATCTACCAGTAGTCGGATTATAATACCTCGCTCTAAGATAAATCGTACCCGTTTCAGCATCAAAATATTCACCGCAGTAACGGAAAGGATTAGCATCGGAATCATCAATATTCTTCTCAACACCAAAAGCGTCGTAAGTGTACTTCTTAGTAACTTCTCCGTCGGAATTGGTAAGATTAACAACATCGCCGTGAGCGTTCTGAGTATGATATCTGTATTAATCTAAATATAATCTGTTTATAAGAATATTAATCATCATTAAAAAATTCTTCACTATTTGAACAAATCTTCTCACAATAAAAAGAAAATGTACTATTTTCCTCATCAATTACATAAAAATTGATATCTTCTAGTTGATCAGAAGTTTTATCAAATATATTAATTTGTAATGATACATTTGGATTTAAATATCCAATCATTAAATTCTTGACATTAAAAAATTTTATAATCATGTCATCATCAGATAAAAGACAATCAGAAGATAATGTAATTTCTAAGTCCATTACAAATTGATTATCATAATTTGAATATTTTTTAATTGATAATCCTTTAAAATACCTATTCTTTATCAACAATAGTTTCAATTTATTTAAGCTGTTCATGGTATATACTCTCCTGGTATGTGAGTGCCTGTCTCACAAATGCCTCCATTAATATATTCATAGGTATGATAATGAATATCAGGAATTCCAGCTGAAATATTTCCAGCATTATAATCTGTTCTTGCAATTATATATCCATACTCATTGTAGTAAGCATGCCATGGTTCAACACGACCACGACCATTTATATGAAATCCCGTCATATCTTTGATTCCGGGAGCAACCTGCATAGGTGCATTTTTTGTAAGGAATCTATTGTAAATTTTTGCGTCTTCTGGAGACATTAAATCGGCAAATCCTTTTTGAGTAGAAGTAGTACTTTTGGAGGTTGAAGCGGCGGAATTTTTATTTTTTACTGACTTATTATTAACACATTTAGTTGTTTTGTAGACACCAACAATTAAGCTAGCCACACCTAAGGAATCCATAACATGTTCAAAGGAACCCGGCTTTTCTGGCTTAAAAGCGCCTTTAAACATATCCGGAATTCCGGATAATGCCCAGTTTGCATATCCATATAAATCATCAGCTTCTTGATATCGCTGATTACACGCACTTACATA
>JAETSI010000191.1 GCA_021769725.1 Oscillospiraceae bacterium
CCGTGGAAAACAAAATGGGCTCACCGTTTCGGCGAACCCAGTCTTCAAAAATATTTCTGCTGTTTTCAGCATAGCGAGTTTTCCATATGCCGTATTTTTTCTTCTGCATTTTTATCTACCTCCGTTTCTGTAACAAAAAAAGAGCCGCATTTTACTGCAGCTCTCAATCATTTATCTTTTAATTTTAATAAAATTAGCAGGCACAATTTTGGTCAACCATACACCGTTCTCAGACAGATAAAATCTATATCCCTGCCGATGCATTTCTCCTGCGGATATCTTGTATACAACAGGCTTTCCATGTCGTTTTCCAACATTAATTGCTGTGTCAATATCCTTAGAAAGATGCACATATAATCTGCTTTTAGGTTTTAATCCCTCAGTATTTATTGAATCAACATATTTTTCACCTGTGCCGTGATACAGTATTTCGGGAGGAACAGCCTCTTTCAGTTCCACATCGACATTAATGGAATGTCCCTGATTTGCCCTTATTTTTGTTTTATCCTCATTAAAACTGTATCGCTGCTTATTGTCCGTCCTCACTATTTCTTCAAGCGTAAGCATATCAATACTGTATTTTCCGGTTTTATTTATCCCATCTATCAGCTCCTGAACATTCGCCCAACCATGCCGATCAAGTGATATTCCGATAACCTCCGGCTGATGACGAAGTATAAGGCTGATGAACACGCTTGTTCTCTTTAAATCCATAAGTTCTGCACCTCGTTTCTGTGGTATTGATTATATCACATTTTACTTATTAAATCAAGCATTTTTATAGGCTTATCTTCCCCCTGCCGAACCAAACAGCACCGCCTTATGCAAAGGCGCAATGACCTGCAGCAGATACCTTTCATTACCGCACCTGTAAAGGCAAGTACCTCTTTCGGGGTACTTTATCAAGCCATACTCCGATTCCTCTAACTGCAAAGTGTCGATAAATGCAGTCGGCGAAATATTACCGGGATTGAACAGAAAATGATGGCTCGGAATAGAAAACAGCGGCTTTGTAAATTCCTTGATCTCGGGCAGCAGAAAGTCCTCGATATTCTGACTTGCCAGAATAAACGAGGACTCTTTCTTACGCACACGCTTCATGCCGTTTCTGATATATTCGATTGCCGTCATATTGGTCAAAAAGAGGTAGAGCTCATCGACTGCCGCAACGGTATTGCCTTTGCCTAAAAGCTGATTGCTCATATATGACAAAATGTTGAACAGCAGAGTGTCCTTGAGCCTTTTGTTGGTATCCATAAGACCTTTCACCCCGAAACAGATAAACTCGCCGTCCTTTATATTGGTGCGACCGTTGAAATACTGAAATTGTCAATAATACTTGACACAAAGTGTTCGAAAGAAATAGAAGCTAAGCGGCAACGGACAGCATATCATAAAATCTTTTACGTTTAACAGCAGGTGGCACACCGCCAAT
>JAETSI010000192.1 GCA_021769725.1 Oscillospiraceae bacterium
AAACGAGTTTCTGGCATGTTTCAAGTTTGCTCAATATCTCGTCTCGTTCCTTATTCGTCAGTATTTTCATTCACGGTCATCCTCCTCATAGCCATCTTCCGGCGTTCTTCATACTCGTCGACACTAATCTCGACAAAATCACATTCTGCTTTCTTGAAATATCTGGCGATCTGAATTTTCTCTCCGTCAGGTTTAACGGCATAGAGAATTCCCCTGGTATCAAAAGCGCCATTTCTCGGATCAGTCAGGAAATCTTCGCACACCACTTTAACCGGATTACCTGGCAAGTATGGCATTGTGATCGGAAACATTTCTTCTATAATCCTAGCCACCAGCCAGGAGTGATAGCTGGCATTAGGATTACCTACATCAACACAGTAATAAGAATTGTTATCTGAATAAGTTACAGTTCCATCTGGATGAATTGTTTTAAACAAAGAACTCATTCGATCACACCGATATACCGACGAACCGTCATCGTCTTTTGTGTAGCAAAACCGCCAATCGACATTATCCTCCCGAATTGGCGTCAACGGCCGCTTGTCGATAAGCTGATTCAAAATATGCTTCGTCATGCTGATGCTAAATCCGCTGTGCCCGTCTTCGCATAAGCTCTTAAAAGCCTTCAACGCGCTTTCATAACAAGCACAACCGTAGTCAAACTCGCCTTCCTTTCTGTCAGGATTCTCACGTTTGCAAGCAAGTGCAACCTCTCTCTCTGCCCAATCTACTAAACTCATTTATTTGATCTCCTTTCAAAATATAAAGAGCCCAAGTCATTCAACCTGAGCTCTTGTCACACACATTTTACCGGAACGGAACCTCGCCCGGAAACTCTTCGTCCGCATACTTCTCGGCGAACTCGTCCTCTTCGATCGTAACATACATGTTCTTCACATACCCTTTCACGCCGCTTTTACCATTGACAGTCCAGTTGTACGGCCGGATAACCAGATCCACGTTACGGATCTCAGCGTAATCCAGTGATTCAACCGACTCCTCGTCCAGAAGTGTCTTTGCCTTTCTGGTAACCATGAAGATCTTAGGTGGAATGTTGTCATACGCTACCTTGATCTGAACATAAAACCTTGGTTCATCCCCCTCTTCTCTCGGCGCTAGTATCTTGATATTCCACCCGCTGTTGGCAAGCTGTTCCGCCTGGTCGGGATCCTCAATGATAACGCAGAAATTCCGATCACCTGCCCGGTTAATAACACGACCGCAGTTCTGTTTCTCCCGGCCTGCAAAATTCCTGAAAATAATACGTGCTCCTTCGATTACCAAATTGTTTGCTACTCTTCCTGCCATGATTTTTATTCTCCTTTTCTACAAAATAAAAAGAGCCCATGTTAGGACTCTTTCTTGTCATAATATGATCTGTAACTCGGTCTTTTCGATTCGCTCACTGCACTACACA
>JAETSI010000058.1 GCA_021769725.1 Oscillospiraceae bacterium
AAGCTATGGGCTGAATTAAATAATGCACCTATTCTTCCTGAGCATATTAACTGTCAAGGCTGTCGTGTTGACGGAATTAAAACCGTATTTTGTGATAATATGTGTGGTATTCGCCAGTGTGCATTAGAAAAGGGTGTTGCTACTTGTGGCGATTGTTTGGATTTAGAGAGATGTCCCACTGTTGGAGAAATCTTAGTGAATAATCCGTCTGCTTTGAAGAATTTGAAAGGATAAATCTTACGAGCTATTTCAAGGAATGCCAACAAAAATTGTAACTGACCATGATGTGATAGATATTGGCGGACGGCAAATTGAAGTGTTGCATACACTTGGACATTCACCAGGGCATTTGCGCCTTTGGGAAAAAGACAAAGGATACTTATTTACTGGCGATTTGGTATATAAAGATATACTGTTTGCATACTATCCTTCTACTGACCCTGAAGTATATCTTGCTTCATTGAACTAACCGTGTGATTAACATAGACCACCAGCTATTGCGTGATACAGAGGTGGGTTACTATATTTCCACACCTAAGACTGGTATGCGTGGCAGGGAAAGGAATGGGCCCTCAACAAGTTGCATGGATTGGATCGGAATGGAAAAAAAACCGAGTATCGGCAGGGGTATACAAAATGGCTACCACTGTATGAATCGGATATTCTGATATCACACTACTGCTGTGTTAAGCAGAATGAGGAGCCGATTGCCCTGTATGAGAAGCAGACTGGACAGCATCCCATTTTAGCACTTATGGCAGAGGAATCTGCCAGGCGCAAGGAAGCATATCTTCGTACGGGCTGTAATAGCTTTGAAAGCGAAAGGCCACTTAGTAAGCCAATGGGATTTTGGAGAGCACAGGATGTGCTCCGGTATACAGTGGAAAAACAGTTAGAAATTGCAGAGCCATATGGTGAGGTGGTCGAAGTGGGGCAAGTTCCCGGTCAGATTGGGTTCTTTCCATTATGTGGGCCGTTTAAGTGCACAGGAGAACAAAGAACCGGCTGTCTGTTCTGTCCGGTGGGCTGTCATCTGACAAGCTTTGAAAAATTCGTAAGGCTGAAAGCATATAATCCCAAGCTTTATGATTTCTGTATGGAGGAATTGGGAGAGAAAAAGCTGCTTAGCTGGATAGAGAAAAACTATAGGAGAGGATATAAACAGATTGCATGATATTACACAGTAGAGAGGATTTGAAGAATTGATACGATTTAGCGATCACATTGGATTGAATAGCTAGATATAGATTTGGAATATTGACAAACACTATATATAGTGATAAAATAAACATGACATTGATTTGTGCCGCTTTTTTACTAAGCGCATTGGAATGTTTGTTCCGGTCAACCGGAAGCTAAGTTTTTCAGGCATGAGCCTAACATAAGAAAGCCAGGCAGAGAAGCAATCTCTGTTTGTAAGTAAGACATCAGAAATTTGAAGAAGTTTCTGGTGTCTTATTTTTTTGCTAAAAAAAGGAAAGGAGAAAGAAAAAATGAACATGGAAACGTGTAAGACAAGTTTTGAAGAGAAGTTAAAGGAGAACTTGGGAGCGGAATATAAAGCGACATTTCCGCAGCGAATGGAAAAACAGGACGAGGAATTTCTCAGGGTTGGAGTCCAAAAATCCGGTGAATCAGCTGGAATTTGGATATACCTAAACGGCAGTGAGTTTCATTGGCTGGATAATGAGGAAGACATTCAAAGGGCGGTAACAAAAGTGATAGAAGAGTACAAAAAAAAGAGAGGATTCTTAAATGGTCCATATCTCACAGGAGATAGCTTTAGCAACGTAAAAAACAATCTTGTTTGTGCATTGGCCAATCGCGAAGACAATGAGGAAGTGCTGAAGTATATACCGCATATCAGATACTACGACATGGTGGCGTACTTCTTGATTTTTATTACGGTGGATGGAGAATCGTATGTTAGAACCGTGGTAAACGAGGATTTAGACCGGTGGGAAGTGGAGCTGCAGGACGTGCTGGAAACGGCAAAGTCAAATACAGATCTCAATCCACCGGTGATTGAGATGGTTGAAATTAAGGACTGGAAGGTGATATCAGCTCCAATAGGAAACACATTTGGTGAGATGCTCCAATCTATCAAAAGCCATCAGGAACAGAAGAACCCTATGTATGTGCTGTCAAATCAAAGTGGCCTGTATGGAGCCAGCAATATGATTGACAATCATCTGTTGGGACAGATTTCAGAGAGCTGTAATGACAGCCTCCTTATACTTCCGGTAGACATTCATGAGATTATATTAATTCCGTCCAGAAAAAATAGAACTTCTATTGCGGATTGGAAAGCTGTGATACATGCCTTAAATATTGAAAATAAAGGAGTGAAGCTTTCTGACCTTGTATATTTGTTTGACCGGGCGGATAAGAAACTGCATGTAGCAAAAAATGATGATTTTCAGGCATAAAGCCTGGACAAAAATAAAAGAAAGGAAGGAAAACAAATGAAGTTAGAAGCAAGATGGGATAACGCAGGGAGAGACCAGCTCACAATCGGCGAAATGGTTGAGATGGGAAAGGATGGCTATGAGTTTGTTATCAGCGGAGGCCATATTGTATCTGTTCTAATTAACTTATGAGGAGAGGGCGCATATGAATTTTGCAGATGATTTTTCAAAGACATTCTGTGATAAGGAAGAGTTTCTCGAATTTTTGGATGGGATTGAGTGCGGGGCAGAATGGCAGAAACATCCAACCAATACTGTTCTTGTGATTGCCGGAGAGGAAGAACCAGAGATTTGCGAGAAGATAAAGGACATGGACGAGAAAGAGGAAATCATAAAAGATACAATGAAGAATTCCGGCCTGTTCTTATGCCTTGGCAGTACCTATTATCCGGTCGGACAGACCACCATGAAGTCAATCGAGAGCAGGGCCAGGATTGCAGGTTCTGCGCTATTGGATTTGCCGAAGGGGAAATTAGCCCGGGTATTAAATGACTGTCTGAAAGTGACAAAGGGAAATGCTCTTGTGAGAATTCATGAAGGAAAGGTGCGCGCGGTACATGGCGGAGACCCAAGTGACTATTCCGTCCTGCCAATGCCGGAATTATTTGAAGTAGCATCTATCTATGTTGCAGAAAACTATGACAAGGCTACCTTTTCAAACGGTCTGTTCAGTCATTCTCTGGCAATGGCGTCCTGGGAATTGGAAGAAAAAGGACTCTTGGATACATACCGGGAACTGCTGCTCCAGTATGGCTTACAGGCAGATAACGTATTATCAGCTTTGATTCGTGTCCAGACATCCGATGTTGGCGTAAGTGGTGCGAATATCTATTATTCTCTTCTGCTGGGAGCAGAGAAGAAGCCGTTGATTTTAGGAAAACCATTGAAATTGGAGCATACGAATAATGCATCCATAGAAGATTTCTCTCAGAATATGGGACAGATATTTGCCAGATATCAGGAGGCCATTGGTGATTTGTCGAAGCTGTTTCATGTATATGCCAGCTATCCGGCTAACGTTATGGCTAGTGTTATGATTAAGGCTGGTATCAGTAAGGCGCTGACAGCCCAGACGGTAGAACAGTTTAAGGCCGGACATGGACCGGGAATCTGTAATGGCTATGATATTTATTGTGGAATCTGTGAGGCGATTTTTCTGGCACAGAGCAATGGAATGGGTGCAAAGGCATTAACCGATTTGGAAGAGATGGTTTCACGGTGCTTGACCTATCGTTTCCATGAATATGATATCCCAGGAACGATTCTGTACTGATGAAAGAAATAAGGCAGGGCAGGGAACCCTACTGTTCTGTCAGAAAGGAGACAATATGCTGAACCTGAATTATGAACCAGATGTGCTGGTGGAGGATATAACAACCCTATCCCATGACGAATGGAAATTATACAGAACACTGGGGATTGGGGGGAGTGATGTTTATGATATCTGATTTTGATTTTTTCGTTAAGCTTGATGAGAAGATCTATTTGTTGGAGTGCAAAACCTCGTTCAGTTACCACCACATGAATGGCTGGGAAGGTGGAAATATTCCGCCGCACTATGTTCTCCAGGGGATTCATTATATGAGTGTGGCTAACGTAGATGGCATAATTTTTCTCTGCCTTCATGGTAACCATGAGGGTTCTCTTATCATACGGCGCCTGGAGCGTGATTTGGCACAGGAAGAAGAACTGATTCGGCAGGAATCGTATTTCTGGAATCAGTGTGTTGCTTTAAGAAAACCACCTAAGTATACGGAGAAGGCTGACTTAATGCTTAAAAGCATTCAGGGACGCTATGGTGTGCAGGAGAATAAACAAATTGTACTCCCACCATCATATGCGGCAAACATGACGTCCTATCTGAAACTGAAAAAACGGAAGTCAGAATTGAAGCGTCAAATGGATCAGATAGATGAACAGATGAAACTTGCCTATGCGCCAATAAAGGAAGCCATGGAGGGAGCTGAGGAAGCGGTACTGGAAACTGGTAATATCAGATATTTGGCCGGCTATAACAGGAAAGTTACAACTTCCATCAATAAAGACAGCCTGGAGGTGCTGCAGCTTATGCATCCGGATATTTACAGAGAGTATGCGCAGACAAATACCTCACAGTCTTTTTATATTAAAGAGGATAAGGCAAGTTAGGGGAGGAAAATGAAAATGGACGAAGAAATGAGACAGCCAGAAGAAATGGTATCTGTGATAGATGGAAAGAAGGTACAGGAAATCTTGGTTGGCCGATATCTCAATGTTGTTATTGTGGACCATACGGATTTTATGAAGCTTATGTTGAAGGAAGACTACAGAATCAGGCATAATTTTATGATGTTGATTGGGCAGTGGTTTATATGTTTATCCTCCAGTAGTGAGTGGGATGAACGAAATGAGGGCAGTGTGAAATTGTCCTGTAAACTGAAACCAGAGCTTTCAAAGACCAATTTATGGCCTTGGGTCACGTATGGGGATTCTGCACCCAATGAAGTTTCGGTAAGCGGCCACCAGACGGAATCAGTTGAACGGCTGTTTGCAGCATATTTATCTAAAACAGAATGGGAAATTTGCAATCCATTTCGCCAGTTCCTGGTTGCTATGCAAAAGGAGGACCGTACACTTCAGCAGATATTGACTCGGTTCGCAGTGGAATGGTGTGACTGGGTGGTAAAAGAGGAAAAAGAAATACAGGGAGAATCTTACCGTATTGCCAGTCTGATTGCATCAGTACCCTCTGTCTTACTATAACATAGGAGGAATTTTGACTGATAATGAGAGACATTTTCTGGAATTAAAGCTTAGAGTTTGGTTAAGAAAGCTGAAACGGGAAAAAGCCGGTTTTGCCGGCCATAGAACTCCGAATGACTGGTCCTGTGAGCTAACAGATACTGCGAAAAAATACTTATGTGATGTGGTATATTCCGGTCAGGGCGGTTATGTGCTTGCGAGTGAAGAATCTCGCTTATTTACTGAGTTGCAGCAGGCTGTGACTCAGGCAAAGGTAAAGGAAAAACTCCATCAGGCATTGTTTGTGGATATGGATTTTGAGATGGTACGAGATCTGGCATATGGACTAAGAGGCCAGGTGGAGACAATTATGATGGAATACAAATCACACGTTAAGAAAGGGAATGAACATGGAACAAAAGATTTTAACACTACAGGAAAAAATGGTAAAGATCCGCTCGGAGATACCTGCATTGGTAAAACGCGCATACAGTGAGGACGTGAATTATGATTTTATAAAGATTGATGATATTTTCCGCTATCTGACCCCGGCAATGAACCGATGGAATGTGAACTTTGAAATTGTTTCGGAATGTGCTTCAAAGAGAAACGAGAATGGGGACTCTGTCTATGTTGAATTCTTAGCATATTGTCAAATGTGGCTGTATGAGGCAGATTTAGAACTAAAGTGGATTAATGCAGAGAAGCCAGAAGACGAGGTAACCGTTACAATCCATGCCATCGGTACCCATGAAATGCCGGAGAAAGCAAAAGGCAGTGCGCTCACATATGCCATGAAATACTACCTAATGGATAAGTACTGCATCGACCAGGGCGGTGTAGACCCGGATATGCGGGATTTTCCACCGGATACATATGATGGGAGCATACCGGAAAATGATGGCTTGTCCTCTGATGCATATGATTTCTCAGATCGGGATTCAGAAGGTATAGCAGGAGATGCCTCTGGAATAACCGATATGGAACTGGACGCTGAAATGGAAGGCGGACAGGAAGTACCGGATGAATTACCGGAGGAAGAACCGATGGAGGAAGCTGAGAAGAGCGAAGTTGATGCATCTGAAGAACGTTCCATGATGAATGATTCAGAGATGAACCCAGAATCAGGGCAGGAGGAAGCGGATGCGGAAGAAACAGCAAAACAACAAGATGGGGGTATGGAATCAGATGCAAAAAAGACCAGAAGGAAATCTGCAAAAGATAAACAGAAGGCAGATAAGGGAGACACGAACCGTCCGGTTCTGAGCCGCCATATCATGCCGGAGAATGGGACGATGGTGAATCTGCCAAACGAAGTAAGCCCACAGCCGGCTGTAAATATGACAATTGAGGAAGCTGGCAATATTGTTTGCACATTTGGTATCTATAACAATAAATGTCTGAGTGAGCTGCTCAATCAGGGAGAAGAAGGGGTGAAGGCGTTGGAGTGGATAGCCTATAATTACCGCGGCAGAAATGAAACAATCCGACAAGGCGCCAGATTGCTTTTGAGCACGCTGTAGGCCGCATGGTGAAAGCAGCGGGAAAGAATACTTAAAAGATGTTTAACATATCAGATGTAGCAAATTTGTTGGGAATTAAGAGGCTGACGGAAGGAAATTCCTTTAATGTCGTATGTCCGTTCTGTGGCGATACCAGAGGAAAAATGAATTTCCGTATTGTAAAAGACGGTGAGCTGGCAAATACCTATCACTGCTTTAAATGCGGCGCTCATGGAAATATGCTGACACTCTATGCAGACCTGATGGGAATTTGTGGTGTGGATCGGTATAAAATTGCCTATCGTGAAATTAAGACGGCGCTGCATGAGGGCGCTGGCTGCAGAAACAGCTATGACAGCAGCTTCACAGGAACGATGACACAGATAGAGGAGGAAGAAACAGCAAATCTTGAGAAAAGAAGTCAGATTTATCAGAGACTCATAGAGATGCTGTCCCTGTCGGAAACTCACCGGAGAAAACTGATGGACCGGGGGCTAACAAGCAACCAGATTGAGGTATTCCATTTTCGCAGTACTCCAGTTCATGGGACTGAGGGGCTCGCAAGGAGGCTGATAAAAGAAGGATATTCTCTTGCGGGCATACCGGGATTTTACATGAATCAAAACCAAAACTGGGATATTGCGTTATATCGGAATAACCAGGGAATCCTATGCCCGGCTTACAGTATATCCGGAAAGATTGAAGGTTTTCAGATACGGTTGGATGCTCCCCATGATGATAAAAAGTATTTGTGGTTAAGCAGTACCAATAAAAAACGTGGTGCCGGCAGTAAGAGTCCGGTCAGTTTTGTTGGAAATCCATTTGACAAGACGGTACGGGTAACGGAAGGAATATTAAAACCGATTGTCGCTCATGCTTTATCCGGATACAGCTTTTTGGGGACACCGGGAGTAAACCAGTATAAGAGCCTTGAGAAGGCATTGGCAGTCCTAAAGGAGAACGGTCTTGAGATGGTCATGGAATACTTTGACATGGACAAATTCATGGATATCGGCTGCTATGGTGATTATAAGTCCTCTACTTGTGGTAAATGTCAGAACAAGGAGCGTTACTATGGAAGGAAGATTTGTGAAGAGAAACGGAAAAAGCGGGACCAGATTCGTGCGGGTTGCTGCAGGCTCTATGAGAGCTGTGACCGGCTAAAATTAAAATGCATCCGCAAGACCTGGGACCAGAGAGAAGATGGGATTTGGGCTGGAAATGATAAGGGAATTGATGATTACTGGTGGTCTGGCCTGAAGAAAAAAGAGGAGCAGATTGGATATGATGGGATGGACAGAACAATTCATCATCGAAGCAATTTGCCGTCATACGGAACAAGAGTTGCGTAGTGATGAGACAAAAACAGAGAGAATGAAGCTTAGTGCCTGTAGCGCCTTAGAAAGTATCAGAAGACGTGTCAATGGATACGGAGCAGAGTGTTTTGCATTTGTCCTGTTGGTTGGGATTATGTTAAAGAAAAGTCAGATGATACTGAATGCAGATACAAAGGGGGAGCTGGAAGCGATTTTAGAGCCTTCCGTACCCCGGTGGAATTACGGAGGATTTCTCACAGGTCCCTATCATGTACCGGAAGAAGAAGCAATCTTTTGGTCGAAAGCTTCATTGGAGGCCCCGTTGAATGATGAAGGAGCAAGACGGTATCGGGATGTGGCTGCAGTAGCCTTTCCAGAGGAGATGGCTGAAATCTGGGGAACAGATGATACAGGAGAAGGCGGCATTGCCGTATAAAAAGGCAGGGAGAGAAACCATCTTTCCGTGTCTATTTTTGCGCATGAAGCTAAGATGGAGCAATCCAAAAGTGGGTTTGTATAAAAACGAAGGAGGATAACAAATGAACAGATGTATATTTGTGGGAAGATTGACAAGGGATCCGGAGGTGAGTTTTTCAGAGAAAGCCCAGATGTCGATTGCCAGATTTACTGTGGCGGTGGACCGGATACCAAAGAGAGAAGGAGAACCAGAAGCAGACTTTTTTAACTGTGTGGCATTCGATAGGAAAGCAGAGTTTGTGGAACAGTATTGGTACAGTGGTATGCGTGTGGTGGTAAGCGGAAGAATGCAGAATGATAACTACACAAATAAAAAGGGAGAAAAGGTATATGGCGTTTCTTTGAAAGCGGACGATGTTGAGTTCGCTGATGGAAAGAGAGAGGCAGATAATGGGCAGGCGCAGAGCACGACTCCGTCCAGAACAGCAAATCCTGCAAATGCATCAGCGGCACAGATGTCCAAAGAAGCTCCGGTGACGAGAAATGCAACACAGGCACCCAGAGCAGCCACTGCGGCATCCAGAGCAGCAGCGCCAGCTACGAATCAGGGCGCCGCAAAACCGGCTGCCAGCAGAAATACATCACAGCGTCAGGCACCTAGCCGAAGCGCGGTAGGAAGAAGCGCATCCCAGCGAGGGGCTGCGAGGGCAGCTGCCGGCGATGACTTTATGAATGTAGCGAGTGGAATGGAAGAAGGTCTTCCGTTTAATTGATTTAACAGTATGAATACAGACGGCTAGGATGTGATGGCGCATTCTAGCCGCCTGCTTTTGGAGGATAAACGAAGATGAATGAAAAGAAAGTACAGAAATTCATCATGGTATTTTTTATGTGCACAGCGGGGACCGTGATGTTACAGCTGGCAGCTCCCATGATTTTGGGGCTTATTGTGAATGCGGTATCGATTGGAATTCCATTTGCAGTGTATTACTTGCTTATCAGAAAAAAATGGAGAATCAGGATAATTAAATCATCGGAGGAAAAAGAACAGTCTGGCAGTGGAAGTGGAGCGGCCGAGGAAGGTCCGGATGATGGAAATAATGGTCAGGACGAAAGGGACACCCCGGTATATGAATGGTATACACGGTGCGGAAGGGAACGAATCAAAGCGATATCTACCAATATATTTGCACATGGAAAAAATGAATTTTGGATTCGTACCGATGGTGTCTGTAATATCCGCACCCCAAAGGGTTACAGACGGGCTGGCAATCTTCCTGGATATCCGGGCGCGCAAGCCAATACCATTACCGAATATTTAAAGCAGGACGGATTTTATGCAGTCAATGATGGGAGATACATTTATGTTTCAAGGTAAGCGGGAGGAAGAGAACCGATGGTATGTAAATTTAAGAGCCGACTGTATGTAAACCCGGGGAATGGTTATACCGTGGCTGAATACAGCAGTATGGAGCTGGATTGTATTCCAAGTGAAGCAGTCATATCCAATTATGGAACAGAGGTGACGTTCACTGCATTTGGAAAAGAACTTCCTTGTATGAATAATGTAGAGATTGAGATGGAGGGAGACTGGAAAAGGTCCAAGAAATATGGCCTTCAGTTCGGTGTTGACTGGTCGAGGGTTCTCCTTCCCAAAAGCCGGGAGGGAATCATCGGTTATCTGTCCTCCGAATTGATTACGGGAATCGGCCCGGTTATGGCAAGAGAGATTGTCAACCGGTTCGGAACCGATACCTTCACTGTTATGGAGAATCATCCTAATGAACTCCTTGCTATTAAGGGAATTACTGAACAGAAGCTGGAATTTATTATTGAATCCTATCAGAAGAGTGCGGAATTAAGGGAATTAATGGCGTATCTTGCACCTTACCACGTCACACCCAAAAAGGCCGAAAAAATCAAACAGCATTTTGGTCTGGAAGCAGTGACACTGTTGAAGGAAAACCCATACCGTCTTTGTGAAATCAAAGGGTTTGGTTTTATTACCGTTGATTCCATTGCCAGAGCCAGTAAAGACCTCGCTCCGGATGAGCCTGAAAGGATTAAAGCGGCTATTCAATATGTTTTGAGAAAGGGCGCTGAAGAAGGAAATCTGTATTTAGACAGTACCATCATTGTCGATATGGCATATAAGGTGCTCAATGCAGGCTTTCCAACTGATACAGTCAGGCGCGGACAGATTAAGCTGGCAGGAAATGAGCTGGTAATGAAGGATAAGATTCTGGAGGCAGATGGAACGGCTATTTATTTAAAGGCATACCGGGAGGCGGAGAAAGAGGCAGCGTATCATCTTGTCAGGCTGCTCCGTTCACCGGGGAACACGTATAATATTGAGCGGGAATTAGAGGCTGTTTTAGCAAAAAGTAAAATGACGCTTGCACAAAAACAGGAGGAGGCAGTCCGAATGGTATTTCGGTCCCAGGTATCCATCATCACTGGCGGCCCTGGAAAAGGAAAGACTACCATCCTCAAAATTATTCTTCAGATATTTGAACGTCTGGAAAAAAATAAGTCTGTACTACTTTGCGCACCCACAGGCAGAGCCAGGAAAAGACTTTCAGAGAGCACTGGGTATCCGGCTTTTACAATCCACAAAGCATTATATGTAACGGATGATGAGATGGACAATATGGAACCCGAAATCCTCGAAGAGGATTTGATTATTGCGGATGAATTTACCATGTCCGACATGAAGCTTGCCAGTATGCTGTTTTCAAGAATCAAGACAGGAGCCAGACTTATATTGGTAGGTGATGCGGATCAGCTTCCATCGGTGGGACCGGGAGATGTATTTAGAGAATTAATTGTCTCCGATGTGATTCCAGTTACGGTTCTGGACGAGTTTTTCCGGCAGGCGAAGGGGTCAAATATCATATGGAATGCGGATTTGATAAACAGAAATCAAAAGAATCTTCTTTATGGAGATGATTTTACCTTTACCTATGTGGAAGACGCATATGATGCCGCAGAAAAAATTTCGGAAATATATCAGGAGGAATTGGAAAGAAACGGCGGTGATTTGGATATGGTTCAGGTATTATCACCTCTACGCGCTAAAACAGAGGCAGGGGTAACTGCTTTAAATAACCGGCTGCAGGGAATTGCCAATCCGTTTGCTGTTGATAAAGCGGAGTGGGAAACCAAGTACGGTTTGTTCCGTGTTGGTGATCGGGTTATGCAGACGCATAATACAGAAGAGATTGCTAATGGAGATATTGGAAGGGTTGTCCAGATTGGAAAATCAAAAGCTGGGGAAATGGAAATGACCGTGGATTTTGGAGATGTCATTAAAACATATCAGGAAGATGAGTTATCAATCCTTGAGTTAGCATATGCAACAAGTATACATAAATCACAAGGAGCCGAATTTCCAATTGTGATAATCCCGGTACTTACCTGCTTTTGGCCGATGCTAAAGCGAAATATTTATTATACAGGAGTCACGCGGGCAGAATTTCGGGTTCATCTTGTTGGATCAAAGAAAGCTCTCTATATGGCAATTTCCAACAGTGATATCGGCAAGAGAAATACCCTGTTGGCAGTAAGGTTGCGTGCAGAGGCACAGAGACAGGGGCTGATTCCCGGACAAGAAGCTGCATAAGAAGGAGGAAATCAAAAGATGATGAAGATTTTTGAAAACTGGACATTTACCAGAATTTTGCCGGAACCATTTGCGGGCGTGGCTGCAAACCGCGGGAAAAAAGACACAACGGAGGCATCCTGTATTTCCGTCCATAACCATATGTCAAGAATGAAGCGTGCAACCCTGCACGCTTCCACTTTAAAAGCACTGCTGGCCGTATCTGCAATTATAAGAGGAGACCAGGAAGGCGCATTTGGTGTACAGACAGTGTCGGGAACGGTTAAATGGTATTGTATGGAGTACGCAAAGCCTGTGGCTGCCGGTTCTGAAATAAGAATCGGTGTGTATCATCCACAGGATGGTAAATGGAAAGGGATTGTAAAGAACGGAACAACACTGGCGGCATATCCGCAGATTGGTGAGCGGGGGGCAAGCGGCAGGGAAATTATCATGATGTTCATTTTTGCAAGCTTAGCAGAAGGTTCTCTTCATGACGATGAATTTTCCAAAGCCTTCTTGCTGTTAAACGATGAGATAAAAAATGGATATCCGGATGCGGATAAGGCAACGGACCTGGCTTTTCTATGCTGTGACAATCTGTACCGAAGAATTGTCAATAGTGCGTCTCTCGGTGAGTCTGGTATTTTGTTTGACGGGGATAGTATTGCGTCTGGAAATGTACCGTTAATTCTTACCAGTCAACTGGCCGATGGAGATTATAACCCGACCGAGACGATATATGGAAAATTTCAGGTTCTGGAATGTAAGGACTGTGAAAGAACAATAGCAGAATTAAAAGAGCAGTATGACCGCAAATTTGAGCTTACCGATGAGGAAAAAAATCTGGTTCCTAAGCTGCCGGAAAAATACAATGTATCATCAGAAGCACAGGAGATTATGGACGCGGTTATCAACAGCCCCATGCGGGTTTTCCTTAGTGTCGGGGAAGCTGGCACAGGCAAAACAACAAACGCAAAAATTATAGCACAGTTGTTAGGATTGCCGTACTATGCTTTTACATGCAGCGAGGGAACAGATGAAGTGGATCTGGTATCTTCCATGGTTCCCAATACAGGTGAACGGCCGGGAAAGATTCAGATTCCCATCCCAACGTATCAGGATCTAATCATGGACCCGGCTTCCGCTCTGGCGCAGATATGTGGATTGTACGACAACGAAATCAGTGAAGAAGAGGCGTTTAGAAAAATCCTGACCATGTTTTATCAAAATGGATTTGAAAATGGGAAGGATGATAAGAAATTTGTCATGGTAGAGTCCCCTATTGTGACTGGGTGCAGAAGACCATCACTGGTGGAAATACAGGAGCCTTCTGTTATTACCAAACCAGGTACTCTGGTTAAGTTAAATGGACTGCTGGATGAAGGTGCGGCAATCACACTGACCAGTGGAGAAGTGGTGAAACGGCATCCCGACACAGTAATCCTCATTACAACCAATATGGGATATAAAGGGTGCCGGGGATTTAACGAATCCGTTTTGTCCAGAATGCGTATGGTTCATTACTTAGAGCCGCTCAATGCGGAGGCAATGGTAGCCCGGGTCAAGAAGAAAGTGAAATTTGACGATAAGACTTTCTTAAAGAAAATGGCGGATATTGTTTGTGAAGTACAAAAACACTGCAATACAGAAATGATTACGGGCGGAGTATGCGGATACCGGGAATATGAGGACTGGGTGTGGGCTTACCTTATACAGAAGGATATATTGAAAGCAGCAAAATGCACGCTCGTTGCGAAAGCAGCGCCGGAACCAGAGGAAAGGGAGGAAATTTATAAAAAACTGGTGATACCCGCGTTCACAGAGGCGCAGGCGGCATAAAAAAATGAGGAGGAACCAATGAATAAAAAAGTGCAGCAAAAACGTAATCAAATAAAAAATAGAATGGGAAGGCTGACGGATAAAGATTTTTTTCTGTCTCAATCCTATCATGACACCATGTTAAAATCTGTCAGATTGTTGGGACAGAAGAATGATATTACCCTGTTCATGGATTATGAAGAGTCCGATGACGCCAGGATTGCATTTACAAATGGACGGCTCCTCTACTTAAATACGGCGAACTTAATCACAAATCTGATGACGAGCCGGGTGTCTAAAATAAAGAGCCATGAGGGGTTTATAGCCCATGAATGCGGCCATCTTAGATGTTCGGATTTCAAACGGCGGGGCCGGTATGTAAGCGGATTCTCCAGATGGCGTGTGTATCCAAAGCCTCCACAGGTGCAGCTGGTATACGAAAGAAAAGCCTGGGAGGAGATGAAAGGATACTTAAATGCCCATAACGTGGTGGCAGCCTCGGTGATACAGAAAACCGCTTCTTATATAAATAACGTACTGGAAGATGTGTATATTGAAAGTTTTATGTGCCAGAAGTATCCGGGCAGTATTCAAAATGGAATTCAACGTAATGCCGCGCTTATCATTCATCATATTCCAACGCAGGAAGCGCGTAAGGCAGAAAAGAGCGATGGACTGACCATTATGCTGGATATGATTTTCCGCTATGCCAGAGCCGGAAGGACAGAGGCAGAAAAAGAATATGATAAACAGTATTGTTCCCGCTTAAATTCCTGCCGTAAAATCATTGATGAGGCAGTGGTAAGCGCTGACCCGGATATTCGCTTTTATGCTACGAACCGCCTGATGCTAAAGTTGTGGAAATACATCAGACAGGCCATTAAAACAGCGGCAAAGAGCCTGAAAAATGAAATAAACCGGCTTTCGGAGGAAGAACTGAGTAAGAAAATTCAGGAGTATTTAAAGCGGAAAATGTTATGGGTGGCACTTTCAGAGACTATCGGTGCTTCGGAAGAACAGAATGAAGTGGAAGAGGAAATTGAAGGCTGGGACGGGGAGCTGGAAGGAGAACCGGAATCTCAAAATCAGAACGGTAAGAACGAAGAATTAGAAAATGCACTTGAGAAAATGCGAGATGGGCAGAGGCAGGAAGGAGGAGAAGAGGAAACAGAGGAAGGATCGGAGATAGATGAGACATTATCTAATCTTTTGCAGAAAATAGCAGAGGAGAAGTTTCTGCAGGATGAGGAATCGGATTTAAAAAGGAATCTGGAGGAGGAGGCAGCAAATTTTAAATTGGATGGTATCCACAAAGATTCAGTGATTGAAATGCACCGGATGACAACAGTTCCCCTGCGATTGGAAAAAGAATATAAAATGATTGCTCCAGAAATAAACCGAATCACAAGACGGCTGGAAGCATCGCTTGAAGATGTGCTGGAGCGGTTGGAGGGAGGTACGCAATCAGGTCTTTACATGGGGAAACGTTTAAGCCGTGGAAATCTGTACCGGCTGGATGATAAGATTTTTGAAAAAACAATAAAACCGGAAGATGGATTTTCAATCGCATTTGCGGTTCTGCTTGACCTTTCAGGTTCTATGTCATCCGGTGGCAGGATTGAGTCTGCACAAAAAGCGGGTCTTGTCATGTATACGTTTTGCCGGAATCTGGGAATACCGGTTATGCTGTATGGCCATACAACCCATGATATGGGATATACGGAAGTGGTAGACATTTACTCTTTTGCAGATTTTGATTCTGTAGACAATCAGGATTATTTAAGAATCATGAGTGTTAGTACCTATGATTGTAATAGAGATGGAGTAGCACTTAGATTTGTAGGGCAAAAACTGCTAAACCGGCCAGAGGATATAAAAATATTATTAATGATTTCAGATGGACAGCCTTATGCCCAAGGATATAAAGGCGAAATTGCAAAAGCAGATTTGCAAGAAGCCAAATATAGCCTGGAAAAAAGAGGAGTTAAGTTGTTTTCCGCAGCAATTGGTGATGACCGTGAGATGATTGAGGAAATATACAAAGACGGATTTCTGAATATTGCAGATTTCAATACAATGCCAGTCAAACTGGCAGGTCTCATCGCCCGGTTCATCAGATAGAGGAGGAGACATATGGCAGAAAGGGAAGAACGGGACTGGTCTAACGTAGTATCCGGTCAGATTGCTGTGTATAAAACAGATAAGGCACTGTTAGAGCTCATGGATAATTTAAAACCAGCGTCATATTTATTTCCGGCTCATATCCATGCGTCCGGAGACGTGTCAGAAGTTGGGGAAAGGTCCTTAATCCGTCTTAATATGCTGGATTACAGCAAAGGAACAGGGGATAATACAGTGAGTGTCTATGCCAATATCAGCCCAGAAGAAGCTAAATACATATACTCGGCGCTCTTTAATCATCTGTGGGAATTTGATTATCCCCAGGAAAAGATTTTTGGTAATCCAGATAAGGAGGGTTACAGTATTGTCACAAAACTTAAGATTGTCCGGTATGATACTGATTCCCAGGGGAATAAACGTAATTACCCATGGTTTGTAGAAATACAAAACGGACGCGGCATTGCAATGAAAAATTCCAATGGTGGCCGGTATTGTAAAAAGAACAGTTATATCTGTGACAAGAAAGCCAGTCTGTACATCAATGATAAAGACCTGTTTATCCTATTTTGCAAGACAGATGCTTATATACGTGCGTTTGAGACAGAGTATGCATTTCGGGAAAACAGGATTGGAAACTTTACCAGCTTGTATGGTCTTTTAAAGAATGAGATACAGGGAGCAGCCGACAGACTGCTCACTTGTATCCATAGGGAAGATGAGGAACCTATGAAAAAGGCAGGATGATTTAGTTCTAAAGACCCTGTAAAAGTTGTTTGCTTGAATAAGAGGGGCAGATATGATATATTAGATTTGTAAAAGCATAAATTGTCTGGAACAGAAAGGAGGGCTTCTATGTGCCAGATCTCAATCCGCATACCGGATGCAGTTATGTATGATACACATATGAGTGAGGAGGAGGCCGCTGCATTTGCCAGATGTATGGTAGCAGTAGGATATTATACGCAGAATAATGTGTCCATAGGATACTGTGCCCAGATAGCCGGTATGACAGAAGAAGAATTTATTAAATATCTGGGAAAGGGGAAGGTCAGTATTTTCCAGTTTGACAATAAAGCAGAGTTTTTGGAGGAACTGGAGAATGCGTAGAGTGATTGTAAATTCCACCCCCATCATTGTACTTTGTAATATTGGATTATTGGATATACTGAAGGCGCTCTATGCAGAGATTTGTATCCCGGAGGCTGTGTACCGTGAGGTGACAGAGAAAGACGATTCGGCATGTCAGGTATTAAAGACTGCATTGAATTGGATACATGTGGAAAAAATCGCAAACCAGTCAGATAAAAAGATGTATAAGGCGAAGCTACACGATGGAGAAGTGGAAGTCATGATTCTGGCCCAGGAGGGGACAGCGGACGATTTAGTCGTGATAGATGACAATGCTGCTAAAAAAACAGCAAAATATCTCGGTCTAAAAGTTACCGGAACAATCGGAGTCCTTTTGAAAGCCAAGAGAGAGGGGATTATTCCGGAGATTGCTTCCGTTCTCGAAAAAATGAAAAAGAACGGATTTTATATCAGCGAAAGCCTGGAACAGCTGGTACTGGAACAGGCAGGAGAACAACACGATATATAGCGCAATGAAGTTGACAAAAACTATATATGGTGGTAAAATGAGTGGAAAAGCTGATTTATGTAATCCAAGGATTACAAGTAGTTTTTGTTCCGGCATTAAAAACTGGAAGCAGGATTTTAAAGTAACAGAATAAGAGCAGCTATTGTGCTGCGGGAATGAAGAGACATCAAAATGAATTGTTTTGGTGTCTCTTTTTTTGTTTGCAGAAAGGAGGAAGAAGCCAGAAGGCGGAAAGGAGGGAGCGGATGAGAGATTCTTACGATTCGGAGGGATATCATTGCCTTATCATTGCAATCTTAATGGGAGTCAATGCAAGGGAGGCCC
>JAETSI010000193.1 GCA_021769725.1 Oscillospiraceae bacterium
AATTAACGATAGGGGCGGAGCCGCTTTTAAAAGCTCCGCCCCTTGACTGCATTATACAGCAGTTTTTATCTATGTCAATAAATATCAGGATTTAGAAGTATTTTCCATCTAATCGCTCCTCAAAATATATTTCAAGTTGTGAACGTATCTCGCCCCAATCCTGGCGTCTTCCTACCCATTTTTTAGTGATGTCCATCGTGGCCAAATACAGCATCTTCAGGAGGCTGTTGTCAGTAGGAAATACACTTTTGCTTTTAGTAACTTTCCTGAGCTGTCGGTTGAATCCTTCTATGGCATTGGTGGTGTAGATAAGCTTTCGTACAGACGCAGGGTACTTGAAATATGTTGATAAGGTTGCCCAATTATCATTCCAGGATTTATAGATTTTAGGATATTTTTTACCCCATTTATCATTGAAAAGCTCCAATTCATTCAAGGCAATCTCTTCTGTGGCAGCTGTATATACACGCTTAAGATCAACCATCAATTCTTTGATATCTTTGTAGGATACGAATTTTGTGGTATTTCTGATCTGATGGATGATGCAGTGCTGTACTTCCGCATCAGGATATACCGCTTCTATCGCCTGTGGAAATCCGCTCAGTCCGTCTACGCAAACGATCAGGATATCTTCCACACCTCTGTTCTTAAGACCATTTAGTACGGATAGCCAGAACTTGGCGCTTTCGTTTTCTCCTATGTACATTCCAAGAATATCTTTATGTCCGTCCATATCAATGCCTAAAGCGATGTAAACAGCCTTTTTTACGATACGTCCTTCACTTCTGACATGGTAATGAATGGCATCCATAAAAACAGCTGCATAAATAGTTTCCAACGGTCTTTCCTGCCATTCTTTTACCACCGGCATTATCTTATCCGTGATGCGGCTTATCGTGCTGTCTGAAATGTCTATATCGTAAAGTTCTTTCATATGACTTTCAATATCAGCTGTAGTCATCCCTTTAGCATACATGGATATGATTTTTTCTTCCATGTCCTGCGTAATGGTGTTCTGATATTTTTTTACGATCTGCGGCTCGAATTCTCCATTTCGGTCTCTTGGAACATCGATCTGCATATCCCCGTAGCTAGTGTGCATAGTCTTTTGAGAATGACCGTTACGACTATTGTTTGTTTCCTTGTTGCGATAGTCGTATTTGCTGTAACCAAGTTCCTGTTCCAGTTCCTCATCCAAAGCCCCTTCAAGGATTACAGACATCATATCTCGCATTATGGAATTGACATCCGTTCCATTTTTTATTTTTACATCGTTTTCCTTTAGATAGCTTTGCATGAACTCTCTCATCATTGCTTTTTGTGGCGTATCCTTTTTTCTTGCCATGTTAAAAACCTCCATACTGAGTAATTTCATCTTACATCAGTTTGGAGGTTTACACAA
>JAETSI010000059.1 GCA_021769725.1 Oscillospiraceae bacterium
GACAAATTCTACACAGAAGCCCTCTATTATGGAGGGAGGACATATCGTGATATGGGGGACAGCCCGAATGCTCTGAAATATTTTCACTTGGCGTTGGATAATCTTACCGGAAAGGAAGAGGACAATAATCTGAAAGCAAGGATTCTAAGTCAGACCGGGAGATTACTAACGGGTATCAGTTTGTATGACGAGGCGATTCCATATATAGAAGAATCTATAAAAATTTGTGAGCTTAATAAAGATACTGTAAATATTGTATATGAACTTCAGTTATTGGGTGGAACATACCTTCGAGCAAAGAAATATCGTTTAGCTGAACATTCTTTTAATAAGGCTATTGAAATAAGTTCTAATTTACCAGTATCTTTCAATGCAAAGTCTAGGATGTACTTGGCTGATATAAAATATCAAGTAGGGGATTTAGATTCAGCCTTATCCTTAATTCGTAATACTCCAGATTTAGTCAAACCAATCGCCCGTAACAGAGCCTTAGCAACTGCATCTGAAATCTATTTAGAGAACGAATTATTAGATTCGGCATATATGTATGCCCATGAGTTACTCATTCGTCCGGATTCGACTCATAAGGAAATAGCTTACCAAACCCTCATTTCTCCCAAATTAAAAAATTTTATTCCTTTAGATACTTTATATCAATACATATCAGAGTATCGTGAACTTCTTGAGAATTACCATGACGGTAATAAAATACAACTCACTATAAATCAGCAAAATTTCTATAACTATCAACGATATGTGATTAAACAGCAAGAAACAGAAGCATATAATACTACTCTGCTTAAATGGATTTTCGGCATCTCATCTTTATGTCTTATCCTTGGCATGGCAGTATTATATTACAAAAATAAAGTCAATAAGACCTTGGTTGAGCTACATTTAGCACTAAAAAATATCGATATACTTAAGGGAAACATATCTGAAGCAAACCAGAATTTAACGACAACTGAATACATACATAAACCTGTACTAGTAAATAATGCTCAGGAATCTTTAACAACCGATGATTCCGAAAGCACAAGTTTTCTAACAACAAAATCAGAACGAGAACTTCGAGATAAATTACGTAATGAATTACTATCTCTTTATAATAGCAACAAGAATATAACTCTTAACAAGGAGATTTCCGAATCTGAAGCTTACAAGAAACTCCAGGAACTTATAAAGCAAAAACAAATTCTATCATACGATGATCCTCTTTGGGATGAACTGGAATATGTTGTGATTAAATCCTCACCTAAATTTAAAGACAACCTCCAATTATTGACCCAAAGCCGACTTACTACTATCGATCTTCATACTGCCTTATTGATTAAATGCCACATATTACCATCTCAGATGGCCGTTCTACTCAACAAATCGAAAGGAGCTATCGTCTCTCGCCGAGAATCACTCTGCTTTAAAATTTTTGGAGAAAAATTAGGAACAACAGTCATCGATGGTATAATTCGCTTACTTTAAGAGTTTTACACCAAAGGCTAAGGGAGTACGGCATTTTACCGTACTCCCTTAGCCTTGTTTTATTCTTTTTATATTGACTATCAGCGTTTTACCCCCCCCAATAAGACAGTGCGGAAAATAGCAGAACCAAAATCCGTACCATTACCGTACCGTTTTAGTACTATCCTATAGACTATTATAGCTAATTTTGTGGTAGCTTCAACTAAACTGAAGCGCATTGATATGAAAAGACTCTTTACAATTTCACTTCTCACCATGCTCATGGCGAGTATCCTATTCCCCGATTCTGTAATGGCTGGAGATAGGACCTCATACACTGTGTCTATGCGAAAACAATCCAGACATAATAAAGGTCTAGATGAGGAAGGTCTTCGTACACCTCCTATGCCAATATATTGTGTCATTAGCAAGACTGACGGAATAAATATTGCTGGTTTAACTGAGGATATAACAAGCTATGAAATTTGGGACACGTCGCATGAAATAAACATTGCGTCTTTTTCTGGGGAATCAGATTTCTTAGATTATATATTCTCTATGACAGGAAATTTGCTTATCAAATTCGAAACCGAAAATTATTCTATTACAGGAGACATCACACTATATTAAATTGTCAAATAATAGAGACTTCCCTATAATGACAACCATGGCAGTAATAGAACGTCTTAAATAAATAGGATAAATTAAAAAGCATAAATATCAACTCAAAAATCATACCAATCATGAAATCAAGTTACTTTCTTATTGGGCTACTGTTTATAGGGATACTATCCTCATGTAGCCAACAATCAGAAGACCTTCCTGATATAGGAGGAGTCCTCCCTAAAAAAACTATTGGTCTTACTGAGCCCGAATTGCTCAGTATTATGTATGGTTCAAATAATGAACTTTCTGAAGAAGAAGGAGAGCAGGTACTAAAGGACTTCATGTCTGAACAGTCAAAATCAAGAGCATCGGAATCAATAGTATTCAAAGATAAAGAAGTGATAAATGAGCTCTCAACACAATCACGCAGTGGTTTGAATAAAACTGACGATCATGTGACTTTTTATAAATATGAATTGGGAACTGACGATTCTAAAACTACAGCTATTGTTTGTGGAGATAAAAGATTCCCTTCTGTCATTGCATTTATCGATTCATATAATAAAGAAATTGAACCCTCTGAAATAATGATTGGCAATGCCAAGCAATATGCTCTCGCAAATATTTCTCAAGTCAAGCATTTCGAAGATTCTCTGAGGAATAAAACTCTTTCTAAAATCTATGGTCAAAATAATATCCCTGATACTTTTGACTTTAGTTCCGTGGAACAAAAAATCTTCTTACTTGACAATCAATCAAGAGGATGGAAAGAGGAACCCGGAGGAACATTGATGGCTAAGATTGGTCCACTCACTTCCACTACATGGAACCAGACACCTCCATATAATCTATACGCTCCATCAACAAATGGAACAAACAATTACTTTTATGGATATGGTGATCGCTATCCTGCAGGATGTGTGGTCATAGCAATGGCACAAATAGCGGCATATCTAAAAGCTCCCCTTCCCGGTGTAAATTGGAACATTTGCAATGTCCCATATTTATCTATGAATGATACTTCCGATCAAGCAAAATCTGTTGCTAACCTAGTTAAAATGATAGCTGACGGAAGTGGTACTACATACGGTGCAAATGGTGGATCCACAAATACAGACAAGGCTCGTGAATATATGAAAAAATATGGCGTATATATGGATAACCCCACATCATGCACCTATCAAAACATGAAATCAAGCTTAGACGCTCTAAGATTAGTATATTTAAGTGGTACAGCTAGGCGTGTAACTTCATCTCGCGGTTTTAATTCAAGTGGCAGCCATGCTTGGATTGCAGATGGCTATCAGATAAGACAAAGGAATGGAAATACACGTATGATTCTAAAACAATACAATGTTTACTGTCATTGCAATTTTGGATGGGGAGGAGAAAGTGATGGATGGTATTTATTCTTATCTGATGGTAGTATAACATTCAGTTGTAATGGTTATATTTGGGATTATGATTTATTTGATTATAATCTTAAAGCTTATCCAAACGTAAGACTCAATTAACTAACTAAGCAGGAGGGTCATGACCCTCCTGCTTATATTACTAATTCTATAATACCTTATGAAATTCTTTTCTATCATAATATTGTTGGTTATTACGATTCTCTGTTCTTGTCAAAATTCAGAAAATATCTTAACCGATGAGAATGAATCCCATGATTTCATCGAATTAACCACCGAAGAAGCAATTAGCATTTCATTCAATGATACTACAAAACTAAGTGAGAAAGAAATCATTAAAATTCTTAATGATTATGTAAATGAACTGTCCATTTCTTCTACAAATAATAAAAAACCAATTATAAAACATATTGATAAAAAATTCATTGAGAACCCCAGCTCTATTCTATATGAAGTTGAATATGAGCTTGATGGAAATAATAAAGCTATAATATCTGGAGATAAAAGATTTCCGTATATTTTAGCATTATTCAAATTTGAAAACCACAAATCTAAAGATTTAATCGATATTCTTCCATTCACATATGCTCAAGATATTCTTTCAAATCATATATCTCAGATTGAACATCTAAAAGACTCCTTATATCAATCCACTGTAACAAAGATTGAACATAATCTATGTTTGAGTTTTGAATCCTTGAATAATACTGATATATCTCGTTATATAAAAATTAAAGATGCTACTTTATCTAGAGCAACAATAACTACAAATCCACCATCTGATGCCATTGCTGGTAATGGCCCATTTATTTCTGTTAGTTGGGATCAAGGCATGCCCTATAATCAATTAATGCCACAATCATGTCAAGATAATTGGCTATGGGATAATCGCTATCCAATTAGCTCAGTAGTTGTTGCTACCGCACAGATATTTTCATTTCTTAAAACGCCTATGAATGTCTATGGTAATCGCATAGATTGGGATTATCTATGTGAGAAGGAGGAAATTCATGATACTTATGACTATTTTGGGTCTTATACGAAAGATCCTGATGACAAATGTTTAATGATTGCTCAATTAATGAAATATATTGGCGAAGAATGTGGCGTTTCTTATTCTTGTAATTCAAGTTCTGTTTATCCACAGAAGGTAATTGATTTCTTTAAGAGATATAATATTAATATAGATAATGGTCAAAATCTAGATGTATCAAAACTGAAAGCCTCAATTGATGAACTTCGTCCAGTTCTCATGTATGGACAGGATAAAAATGGAGGAGGTCACTGGTGGGTAGTCGATGGCTATCGAACACAGCCTGCCACAAGAGGAACATTCTTCCCTGGATATAATGTTTATATGCATGCCAATATGGGAAAGGGGAAATCATACACAGGATATTACCTAGTAGGAGGTGATGGCACTTTAACATTTGACACTACGTTTGCACATTTTAATAAAAATTTCAAAATGTACGGAAATATTTATAATTGATATTATCCTCAACCATCATAATTATATGGTTCTTTAAACGGCCGTTTATGAGACTGTCCGGCAAACTATCTTCAGATAGAAATATCCATTCTGGAAACAATCTCATAAGTCATCTCAAAATCAACAACTCAAAATAGTGCGAATACTCTGAGTTCTGAGATTGAATACCTAAGTAGATACTTTATATACTCAAATTTACCACCAACCTCTAAATACACCCCTTCATAAGTGGTATATATCCCAACGATATACCAGATACCGGGCATCATATAGAAAATATTTTATATAGAAAAACTTTTCTATATAAAATATTTTCTATACCTTTGTAATAACAAACACTGTAATACTATATGGCTATATCAAATAAAGTAGGTCCACCTGTAACCGGTGAAGACTTTTATGGAAGATCCAAAGAACTCGCTCATGCCCATGAGTTCCTTGACACAAACCATTCCTTGGTTCTTTCTGCTCCAAGACGAATAGGCAAATCATCATTTGCCAAAAAACTTGTCGAGGATAAAGAGTCCACAGGATGGACTTGTGTGTATATCGACTTAGAAGGGATACAATCACAAGATGAATTTCTCAATACTCTCATCAGCAAGTTTGACAGATCTAAAATCTGGAGTCAAGCAGCCGAAGTAGCAGGTGGATTCATCAACCGCTTATTCGAGGGCGTAAAAGGGATTGGCCCCATCAAACTTGACTTCTCACGGCCAGAGGTTTCTCAAAATCTATACACCTCTTTATCCGATGCCATCGATCATACAAAGGATACTCTAATCGTCATCGACGAACTTCCTCTATTCCTCAATATAATTGACAAAGAAGATCCATCCCACAAGAACGCCGGATTCCTGCTAAATTGGTTCAGAAGTCTGAGACAAGTCTCCGGAACAAAGATCAGGTGGATATTCTGTGGTTCCGTCGGACTCCACAACTTCACAAGCATGAAGAATCTATCCATGACCATAAACGATATGGTTTCCTTTGATTTTGATGCATTATCACAGGAAGAAGCAGAAGGATTGATTCTTGCTTTGTCAGATTCATTGGACATACCCATTACCGGAAATACAGTCCAATATATTCTTGACAAGACTGAATGGTACATACCATATTTCATCCAACTGCTTTTCACTACAATAAAGAATTATCCGGATGTAAAGAAAGGCATTACTGAACAGATGGTTGACTCTGCCTTTGATTATCTGGCACACACTGATGATCTAAGTACTTGGTATGAACGTCTCGCAGAGTATAACGGATTCAAAGAAGGTGCAGAATTACTTCTTAATGCCCTAAGTATGTCCGATAATGGTTTATCAAGAGGGGAACTGCTTGATATGTTTGCTCAGTTCATCAATGAGCCAGTGGCTAATGCCAACACAAAGTTCAGTCTTATTCTCAATATGATTGAACATGATGGTTATATCATGCGAGTATCCGGAGGCATAAGGAGATTTCACTCTCCTTTGCTGAAAAAATGGTGGTATTCTAAATTTGTTGAATAATGGGATATAGTGTCCAACCAAATACAATTTCCTCATTCATCGCAAATTCGGCTGCTTTCAATGCTATCTGCGGTGAAATTGATGGCAACATCGGGTCTTCCATACCACAGCCAGTATTGGTTATTGGTCAGGAAGGATCCGGGAAGACTACATTATTCAGACGTCTGATAAAAAAATACCCGACCTTACACTTTGTTTGGATTGACGGACGCTTCATATTCAGTTCCTCTGATATCATTGGACAAGTCTCCGGTGATTCAATACTTATCATAGATAACCTCGATTATTTTTTGAATCGCTGTTCTTACGAGGAACAGTTCCGACTCCGCAGGTTTCTATATAATGAAGGTGCTCCCATGATGATAGCCAATGTAAGCAAACTAATTCCAGCCTTGACGGAATATAAGGCTCCATTCTTTGAAGGTCTGAAGAAGATTCACTTACCACCAATTACTGATGGAGACTTGACCCGGATATTTAGCGATGATTATATTGACAGAGTCTCAACTATGTTTAAATTTGTTCCACCTACCATAAATTCGGTGGAAATCATATCCAATATCATTGAAGCAGGTGGTAATCCAAAGGACGATTTAGATCTTCTTCTATCATATTATTCCATTATATACAGAGACATATACAACAATGTACCTACGAACTCACAACATATTCTGAATATTCTAAGTAATTCGGAAAAAGATATGACTGTCCCAGATATCAGAGAAGCCAGCGGACTGACATCCGGTATATTGACTCCTTATCTAAAAAGCCTAAAGGAAAAGGGCATCATCACAAAGGATAGCTCTGTAAAACGAAGCACAAAGTATTTTATAAAGGATCCACTGTTCAGAATATGGTTAAAGAAGGAAACTTTATAATCATTAAATTGATCTAATGATATGATCATAGGCTACGCAAGAGTATCGACCACCGGTCAGAACCTCGATGGGCAGACTGATCTGCTTACTCAAGCCGGATGTGAGAGGATATACAGTGAGAAAATATCCGGAACCAAAGCGCAGCGTCCGGAACTGGAGCGGATGCTCGATGCTTTGAGGGAAGGGGACACTGTGGTTATAACGGAACTGACCCGGCTGGGTCGCTCCGTCAAGGAACTGTTCGCTATCATCGAGAAAGTGCATGAAGCCGGAGCCTCGATAAAGTCTCTCCGTGAGACATGGCTCGACACCACCACACCGCAGGGCAACCTGCTCTTTACAATCTTCGCCGGACTGTCTCAGTTCGAGAGAGACCTCATAAGGCAGCGCACCAAGACCGGACTTGAGGCGGCAAGGGCTCGGGGTCGCAACGGAGGTCGTCCCAAAGCATCCTCCGGCAAGATAGAGACAGCACTGAAGATGTATGATTCAAAGCTGCACACCATAGCCGACATAACCGATGCTACAGGAATAAGCCGCTCCACACTCTACCGGGCTATCGATGAGCGCAAGGGAAAAATCAATAAACAACTAAACAATTAAGACGCTAAACTACTAAAACAATATTTATTGATTTAAGCATTTTACATCTTCATGCCACGCCTCGGAGTATCCGGCTTCTGTTGCTTGCGCTGCTCTTCCTCTTGCTTCTTCTTCAGACCGAGAGCCTCGGTAATCTTCGCCCATATATTCCTGAAGAAGTCCGCTATCCGCATCCCGCACATCGAGATAAAAGAGTCCTTCCCCCGATTCTCCATCCTTACATCGACCTCCTGATAAAATTCCTCCGGAATTTCCCTGCCGTTGGAAGGGTCAGCCCATTTGCGGGGAGCGAATCTCAATGTCTCACCACCGAGTATCTTGTCTTGCCAGTCCGGTCTATGTATCCCTATAGAAACAAGCTCCTCCAGCAGCCTCGCCTCCACAGGATGTCTCCGGGCAAGTGCAGACTGCGAAAACGAAACGGTATCCTTCAGACGCTCCATGCCAGCTTCCGCCCTCTCCCTTGCCGTCCGTTCCTTCTCCGTCTCATTCCTCTCCTTCTGAATCTCGGTGTCCTTGCTTGAGACGAGCAGCTTGAGTCCGGCATTTTCCTTCGCCAGCTTCTCGACATCCTTCTTAGCCCAGAAACTTATCGAAGCGCTGTTGATGCGTTCAAGAGCCTCGGACTCTATCCTCACCACTTCACTTTCCCTGCTGTCATACGACGCCAGCAGCCTGTCGGCTGAAAGCTCGACGCCCTCAAGATACTCGTTGGCCGTGAACAGGGTGTCGAACCTGCCCTGCTCCTTTTCAATCCTGGGCATGAGTTCATCGAGAGTCCTCTGTTGCCGGGCAATCTCACGGTCTTTCTTCTCAAGCTCGGAATCCCTAAGCGATATCTCGTCATCCTTCCTCCGGATTATATCATCCCGGTGCCGGATCTCGGTGTCCTTGTCCTCCACCAGACGCTCAACTTTTGCCAGTTCCGAAAGAACCTCGTCAAGCCGGGCGTGCATCTCCTCGCAATGCTCCTTGTAATATTCGGCCAGATCCTTGTGACGTGCCGGACTGTTCTCTTCCCCGCGCCGGAGACCGAACTGCTCCATCGCGGCGGCATACTCCGTCTGGTAAAGCTTCAGTCCGCCCCGGGTCATTATGTCATCGGCGCACAGTCTCAGCGTCGATGTGTCCGCCTTCTTCTTGTAGCGTCTTTTCTTTCTCGGTGGTTCCTTCCCCTCGGACTCAGCCTTCTCCTTATCCTTCGCCGCCCTTTTCTTCGTGGTCGCCTGTTTCTTGCTCTCACCCTGAACCACCGGGACAAGCGACACATGGAGATGCGGAGTCTCCTCGTCCATGTGCAGCACGGCACTGACGATATTCTCCTTCCCGTGTTCACGCTGCGCCCACGTCACCGACTCCCGGCACCAGTCCATCAGCCTGCCCTGGGCGATAATCTCGGCCATCGCCTCCGGCGACGCGCTGAGACGGATCTCAATGCAGCACACCTGGTCTTTCCGGATCTTGCGCTCGTATTCGTTACCGTCACTGTCCTTCTGATGCTTGACGGCCATGAGACGCTTCTCGATGGCGGCGGTGCGCCCTATCTTCCTCGCCTCGGCTATGAACTCACGGTTGTGACGGGTAAGGTCGGAACGCTTGATGTTGTAGGGTATGTGCTCCGAGCCGTCAGCCTTCTTCCTCTCGATATGGGTCGTATAGGAGACAGGAGGCCCGTAACACTTTTCGTAATGGCAGACAACGTAATTGCTCATATTATGAGTTTGAGATATTAAAAATTTAGTATAGACATACGGACATACAGCTACGTCACTACAGACATCTGATCGCATGAATGCCGTTGCCTCCATCTGAATGACTGATTGGTCAGTCTTGCAATCAATTACCTTCCTAGTTCGTCACTTGAATGATTGTTCATTCAATCATCTGTTCATTTGATCATACGTTTGAACGTTCATTTGATTGTTTGATCAAACGTTCAAACAGACGTCATGACGGCAACAGGACATTGCCGGAATACCGGATACGGCCGGGAAGGGATGCAAGGGGAACGGCGGCCGCAGAGCGGTTCCCCTTGCCGGAGGGTGCAGGGAGAGGGTCACTCCCTGCTCAGGGGTGCCGGGGGCTGAAAGCCCTTGGCCGAGGGTCCGGGAAGGGTCATCCCGGCGGTAGGGTTCAAAGGGGAGAGGCCACTCCCCTTGTGAGGGTTGTAGGGGGCAAAGCCCCATGCCTTAATAGGGCTAAATGTAGCGTCCCAACGGAGTGGATGCGGTGGCGTAGCCAATATTTTGCCCTATTAAGCTACGGCAAATTTTTAAATTTGCTCTTTTGCGCAAGCGGCGTCACTGATCCTATAACACCGGTACACCGAGATTTGTTTGGCAACGGATTCGTTCCATCTTGTCACTCGGCATTGTCTGAAGGCCCAGCCTTTGACTCGTTCCACCAGCGGTGAACTGTCGGTCTTGTCAGTCCGGTCTCACGGGCGCACAGAGACTTGTTCCTGCAGCCTGGGTGCTGCTCCTGCCATTCTCGGACAATCGACTCAACGGATTTTCTACCATTCCCTTTACGCCATGTACCATCCGGATAATCTGATTCCTGCAATGCTCTGATTCTTCGTAAATGAACCTCCTGCTCTCTTCCATTCCTCTTATTCCTCTCGATGCGGATACCTGTTGTTGTCTCAATGACCCTTAACGGCCACTTACAATACTGCTCGTCATAAGCCCTCATTGCATCCCGCACATCATCCTCCGAGAACGGATTGTCAACAGTCTCCGTCTTGCGATCAAAAGCCGGAACCAAAGCAAGAGCATCGTTAAGCACCTCCTCCCGGGAGATGCCGCATTTGACAGCATACACAACCAACGTGAGCACACACCAATAGCGGTGGTGAACCGTAACCTCACTCCCGTCTCTCAGTTTGCCGAGCCACCAATCATAAAGCCCCCTGTTGATGTTCCATCTCTTCCCAACACGTTTGCGTCCAATAACCCTCGAAGCATACCATTCCGGCCATCGCTTCTTTGCCTCCTCCAGAGTAACCCTTGCCGGATTGTGCGGATGCTTCTCCTTCAATTGGGCTATCTCCTCATCCGACAGTTTGTAAATACCAAGAAAACTATTCAGACCTTCCAACGTATGCAATGGTGCCGACCTATTCCAGAACGCCCGTATAGGCTTTCCGAACTTCGTCTTTGTGCCCGGCAAACGAAAACCCTGCACGACACTCTGAACCTGCGGATTCCCAAGTCTTGACACAAGCCACACAATCTTGGTCAACCCCGCCTTCATCTTATTCAGAGCATCAAGACGTGTCTCATACATCCCAACAGGACTCTCAAGCAGATAATACACATGAACACCATGCCCCGAATTGACAATGATATTGGCAACCGGATAAACACCCGTCGTCATACCTCTCAACAACGCCCTTACCTCGTGAATACTCACACCGTCCAAATCTATAGCAAAAGCATAAAGGTAACGTGCGTTCCGATAAGAATTGGTTCTTCCAACATAGGTGACAGGAGACATAATCGCAAACTCCCGGTTCTCCAAAAAAGTCAACGTCTCATCATCATCAAGAAGCAACAGCCGGTGTCTCGCCTTGCCATCCTCCTTGTAGAATATAACAGGGTTATACCTCCACATACGATAACCACTGTAATCAATCTGAAGGGAGGATAACTGACCGGAGGCTTCGCCATCACTGACCCCTCTACGGTTCCTCATCTTCTGGCTAAGCCAAAGCCGATACTCGTGACTCTGAATCTCCTCAAACGGAACAACAATCTCCCCATTACCCAAAGTCCTCCGCTCAAACAACGTCTCCACAAATTCACCAACCTCAAGTTCCGATAACTCGTAATGCTCATTCTCCAACAAATATAAACTCTTCCCCTCAAACTCCCGCTCAAGCTCCTCGACAGAGACACGGTTCAGACGAGCCTTCAGAGCATCCAAAGACCATATAAATTTATTAAACTGTTCATCAGTCAACGAATCAAAATCAAACTTCTCTATATCCATAATCTAAAATTTTGAACAGATAGGCGCTCGTTCCTCGCGCCATCACGGGGGGCGTATATTATCAATACAATTTTTTTACACTTTTGACAAATTTAGCACCTTTTTTCGAGACCACCAAATCAACAAGAAACATTAGGCGGAATCGACTCAAGACTCCGCCTAATACAATACCAATTTATTTGTTTACTTATTTAGTAACTTAACTATTTATCGATTTAATGTTTTATCGGCAAGGTATTTCTTCAGAGCTTCAATCACGATTTCCTTCTGTGTTGTCCTCTCGATTACCGCAAGCATCCTCACTTCCTGCATAAGTGAATCGGGCAGCTTGAATGTCACATTGACTTCAAGCTCATCGCCACCTGCCTTCGGTCTTCCCGGCTTACGCTTATTGTTCACATCATCCATAGCCCTATTTTATTTCAGCGAACTCTTTCGGGAACATCCCGGCGGCATACTCTTCAAGCTCACGAGATATTTCTCCAACCCGTCTTACACCATCCTCCGTCTCCATTATGGATATCTCCGGAACAAAGAGAGAGGCTGTATATCTCTGCAAGGTTTCTCCCTCCGTGAAGCACAACCCTATCCCGGTGGAGACATCAGTAATAGTTACTGCCGTACCATTCTTTTCAATCTTGTATTTCATATTGTTTTATTGTTATATTTTTATATTGTTTTATTGTTGCAAAGTTAATCATTAATTCTCATCCAGCAAAATAAATCACTAAATAAGTAAATATCTATTTCGCTATATCAATAAATATCGTTATCTTTGCAGAGCCTTTTGAAAGAAGGGTTAGACATCAATAACAAAACATCAATGAAAGCAAAAATAATCGCAGTCGCCAACCATAAGGGAGGTGTAGGCAAGACAGCTTCAGTGGCTTCCATCGGGGCCATCCTTGCGTCACGGGGTAAAAAGGTTCTGCTCGTGGATCTCGATACCCAAGCAAACCTTACCCGTCATTTCATGGAGAACATTCCACCCCGCATTATATACCATGCGATAAGAGAACAATCCAACCTTCCAATCTATCCGATCCGGACTAACCTCGATATTGTTCCGAGCGGTCTCGATATGGCAGGTATTGACCTGGAGCTTCAGATGATGTTTAACCGGGAACGGGTTCTTAAAGTCCTTCTTGATCCTTATAACAGCATCTATGACTACATCATTCTTGACTGTCCTCCGGCTCTCGGTCTTGTCACCATCAATGCACTGACAGCTGCCACCCATCTGATAGTTCCGATGAAGGCAGACCTTATGTCAAACTACGGACTCTCGATGATGGATCAGTTCTGCGTCAAGATGCAGGTCCTGAATCCCGGAATCCACATTGACTATATCTTCTTCAATATATATGAGAAGGGGCAGACAATAACCGATGCTATCGAGACCGATGTCCGGACAAAGTACGGAGACAGGGTTCTTACAACAGTTGTCAGAAAGAACAACGATGTCTCAAAGGCTGCCTTTGACTATACCGACATCGTGAGCTTCAATCCTGACGCAAACGGAGCAAAGGATTTCCAATCCCTTGCTACAGAACTCGAAAGCAAATTATAGTAAACTACTAAAACACTAAACAACTATTCACCTTATTACTGATTTATTTATTTAGTAATAAAAACCACAAATAATTATGGCAACAAAGAAATCTCTGACAGTACCACAGAACGGAACCCAACCTGCGGAAATTAAAACGCCAATGGATAATATGATCTCAGGTACCACAACCAAAAAGCCAACACTCAAGCGGCCAACTTCATTCAGCCTTTCCCCGGAGATCCTTATTCAATTCAAAGCCGGATGCGCTTATCAAGGTCGCCCAATGTCAGATGTAATCGAGGAACTGATGCTCCAATTTATAAACCAAAAATGATTTATCGAATAGTATTCATTTTAACTTTCTTTGCTGTTCTATTTGGCTGTTCTGATTCAAAACAAGACAAAAGACTATCTCACATAGCCGATATTGTTTCAGAATCGCCAGAAGAGGCTTTATCTTTTCTTGACAGTATCGAATATAACAGTCTTTCGTATGCTAACCAACAGTTATTTGATCTGTTAAGGATAAAAGCAGAAGACAAAGCATATATTAAACACACCTCTGATAGTATTATTCTTAGAGTAATTAACTATTATGCAACTCACGATAAAGACAAATTCTACACAGAAGCCCTCTATTATGGAGGGAGGACATATCGTGATATGGGGGACAGCCCGAATGCTCTGAAATATTTTCACTTGGCGTTGGATAATCTTACCGGAAAGGA